>CAVXJY010000091.1:0-28283 GCA_963761855.1 Bryobacterales bacterium
TTCACAGTTCACTCTCCTTGGTCTTGTCTTGAATGAAGTGCGGTACAGGGTGAGTTGGCAGATCAGGGATCGACCTGACGCAGGCTCAGTGGCGTCTGCGGCCGCCGCTCCGGATCGCAGCGCAAAAAGCGATCTTGGAAGACGCCGACTTCCAGAGCCGCGGCGCACGCATCGTCGACGGTTGCGGCGCCGTATTTCTTGACCAGCGACGACACGCCCAGGATGTGACGCACGGCAATCTCTCCGTTCGCCTGATGCATGCCCGGCAAATGCGTGGATCTGGGAGCCGCTCTGTCAGTACGGCTCAGCAGTTGCTGCGTGCTGAGCGGGGCTCCTTTCGGCATCCTCGTCTTCGATGCGATGACCGCCGCGCGCATGGCGCAGGTGCTCCCGGAGTAACTGGCCCGTGCATAGGTCCAGCAAAGGAACGTTTCGCGCATGCCACTGCACCTGGACGCGCCGGCCGATCCCACCCCAGCAGCACGCCATAGTAAGCCGCCTCGACCTCCACGCAGCCATCCAGATGCACCGTGCGCTCGCCGTACTGGTAATAGCGGAAGGGTTCGATGGGCAGTGGCAGCAAAGCGGGCCGCTCTTCGGCGAACATGGCCGCGACCTGCCGCTTGGTGGTGCCGTGGATGCGCGTGTCGGCCCAACGCTCTTCCCAGTGGTCCAGGTAAGTCTGCGCTTCCGCCAGACTTTCGAAGCGCATGCCTTTAAGCGGCGTCCTCTTGGCGTGGCCGACGCCGCTCTCGACCTTCCCCTTCCGATCCGGATCCCGGACACGGCAAGGTAGCGCGACAGCTCCGTAGTGCGCCAGCACGTCGCGGTACAGCGGGTTCAGCGTGGGATCGTAAATATCCGGGGCGAGGACGCCCTCGCGGAGATTGTCGAGCACGACGACTCGAGTGGAACCACCGAGTCGGCGAAAGGCCTTCTCGTGCAGCTCGGCCCAGGTCTGAGAACCGGAGCGGAACACCAGCAGGCGGACCGACTTGCGGCTGCAGCCCAGGGTCAGCACGAACAGCCGCGTGCGCCGGTACTTGCCGCTGTGCGGGTCGCGCACCATCGGTCCTTCGCCGTAGTCGACCTGGGCCTCTTCACCGGGCGCGGTCTCGATGACCGCGCAAGCCTCCGGCGACGGACTGCCCTGCAGTTTCCGCACGAAGCGCCGGACACTTTGATAGCCGGCACTGAAGCCGCATAGGTCCACCAGGTCCTGCCAGATGGCCATGGCATTACGGCCCCGTGAGAGCCCGACTTCGATCGCGTCGCGGTAGGGCGCGCAGGCGCTGGCCGAGGGACTGCGGCCAGGTTTCGGCTCGGCTGCGGTAGGTGCGCTGGCGGCCAACTCCGCGCCAAAGTCGGTGATCACTTCTATGGCTGGTTTTGCGGAGGCCGGGTCGTTGCCGCCCACCCGGAACGGTTTCGCGCCTGCGGAGTCGGTGATCACCCCGTTGGCCGGTTTTGCCGGTGAAGCGCGCCCCCACCCGCCTGGTGGCCGCAGGGCGATACCGGCCTCTTTCAAATAGCCAGAGGCCGTCTCACGGCGCACACCGATGGCCCGTTGAATTCGTCGCAGCGACCATCCCAGCCGCCCCAACGCTATGACTTGCTGTTTCTTTTCATCGCTCAAGACATTGCTCACATTGACGGAGGGTATCGCCCTCGCGCCGAGATCAATGTCCCGAACGCTGCTTATCGTTGGCCGGTTTTCAGGTGATCATGTATGGCCGGTTTTGGGTGTTCACCGAGGTGCTCCGGAGACGTTGTTGTGCTTCCGTGACGATGGCGGATGGAATTCTGCTTGAATAAAGATGGTATGGCAATCGATCCCCCCACTCCAGTAAACGAGTCTCTCGACCCCGACGACTGGCCTCAATTCCGGATTCAGGCTCATAAGATGCTGGAAGACGGTCTCAACTATATCGAACACATCCGCCAGCGCCCTGTCTGGCAACCGATCCCCGATGAAGTTCGGGCTCACTTTCGCGATCCTGTGCCCCGTGCGCCATCCGGACTTGGCGAGGTTCACGGCAGATTCCTAAACGACATACTGCCGTACGCCACCGGCAATACCCATCCCGGTTTCATGGGATGGGTGCACGGTGGCGGAACTCCGGTCGGCATGCTGGCCGAAATGCTGGCCGCCAGTCTCAACGCGAATCTCGGCGGCCGCGATCACATCCCGATTGAAGTGGAGCGCCAGCTTGTCCGTTGGATGCAGACGATTTTCGGTTTTCCGGAGAGTGCCACCGGTTTGTTTGTGACCGGAGCTTCCATGGCGAATCTCATTGGCGTGCTGATTGCCCGCGACGTTGCTCTGGGCTTCGAGGTGCGTTGCGGGGGCGTCGCTGCGAGCCCCCGCAGGCTGACAGCCTACACTTCCGCGGCCGCTCACACATGTATCGCCCGGGCGATGGATTTCTCGGGGATCGGCAGCGATGCGCTTCGCTTGATTCCTGCTCCTCCCGGTGGAGGGATGGATCTGGCGGCACTTGAGATGGCGATCGAGACAGACCGCCGTGCCGGATTTTCGCCGTTCCTGCTGGCGGGCACCGCTGGCACCGTGGATACCGGCGCCATTGACGATCTCAACGCGCTGGCCGATCTTTCGCGCCGTGAGCATATCTGGTTTCATGTCGACGGCGCCTGCGGGGCGCTTGCCGTGCTGGCGCCCGACCTGGCTCCGCGGCTGGGCGGGATCGAGCGGGCGGATTCGCTCGCGTTCGACTTTCATAAGTGGGGCCAAGTTCCCTATGATGCGGGCTTTATTCTGGTGCGCGATAGCGTGCTCCACCGCAATTCCTTCGCCACCTCCGCCGCCTACCTGCGGCGCGAGGAGCGGGGATTGGCGGCCGGCTCTCCCTGGCCGTGCGACTTTGGACCCGACCTCTCGCGCAGCTTTCGGGCGCTGAAGACGTGGTTCACGATGAAAGTTTACGGAGCCGATGCGCTGGGCGCAGTGATTTCGCGAACCTGTGCACTGGCGCGTTATCTGGAGAGCCGGGTGAAGGAGACGCCCGAACTGGAACTGCTGGCGCCTGTGCAACTCAACATCGTGTGTTTCCGTTATCGGGCCAGCCACGACTCTCATTTCGTCAACGCCCGAATAGTAGTCGATCTTCATGAAGCCGGGGCTGTCGTACCCTCGACCACGGTGATCGACGGGCGCCTTGCAATTCGCGCTGCCATCGTGAATCACCGCACCAGCCGGGCCGAGATCGATACATTGATTGAAAAGACTGTCGAGGCGGGTCGCGCCATTGAAGGCAGTGCTCTGGGGAGCCAACAGGGCCCGCCGGCAGAGGCGGAGAATTGGATGCCGCGGGCGCTGAGAGAAGCCCGGCTGCGGGAACTGGAGGCGCAATTCGCATCCGGTTCCGCCGCCATCCCGTTGCGGTTTGAGCGCGCCTGTTTGTTGGGCGAAATCGGCCGCACCGCCGATGCCAGAGACGCGTATCTCGACTTGCTTTCGCGGGAACCATCGCACCGGGCAGCGTTGAACAACCTTGGCACCCTGCTGCATGAAACGGGATACCGCACCGCGGCGCGCACCGCCTACGCGGAAGCCGCAGCAAGGCACCCCTCCGACCCGATGAGCCACGTCAATCTGGCAAATGTGATGCGTGAGAGCGGCAGCCTGACGGAGGCACGCGAACATTATGAGACGGCTCTGCGCCTGGCGCCGGATTATGCCGAGGCGCACCAGGGTCTCGCCCTGATCCTCGCGGAATCCGGCGATCAATCCGGCGCCGCTCGCCACCGGCAAATGGGATACGCGAGCCGGCCTGTGGTGGCTTTGCCTTATCGTGGTGAGGGGCCGCCGGTCTCACTGCTGCTGCTAGCCGCGTCCGCCGGCGGTAATATTCCCATGCGCCATTTTCTGGACGACCGGGTCTTTCAGACCTTCATTATCTTCGTTGAGTTTTACGATGCTAACACTCCGCTGCCGCCGCACCGTATCGTGTTCAACGCGATCGGCGACGCCGATCTGACGGCCTCGGCGCTTGCCGCAGCCCAATCTTTGCTAGCCCTGACGACCGCACCCGTGATCAACGCGCCTGCCGCTGTCGGCGCAACCGGACGCGCCGACAACGCAAAGCGACTCTCCGGCATCCCTGGGGTGGTCGCGCCGCGGACAATCACTCTGCCCCGTGCACTGCTGGCCGGCCCGGACGCCGGCATGTCACTCGCCCGCCACGGTTTCGACTTTCCGCTTCTGATCCGGACCCCCGGCTTTCACACCGGGCGTCATTTCCTTCGGCTGGAGACGGTCGGGGATTTGCCCGCGGCGCTGGCAGAGCTTCCGGGAGAAGAGCTGACGGTTCTGACCTATCTCGACGCGCGCGGGCGGGATGGCAAAGTGCGCAAGTACCGCGTGATGATGCTGGATGGCGAGTTGTACCCGCTGCACGTTGCCGTCTCGAGCCATTGGAAGATTCATTACTACACCACGGAGATGGCGGATAGACCCGAGCACCGCGCCGAAGACGCGGAGTTCCTCGAAAACATGGCGGCCGTGCTGGGGCCGCGCGCCATGACGGCTCTGGCCGAGATTCAAACGCGTCTCGGGCTGGACTATGCGGGCATCGACTTCGGACTAAGCGCGAGCGGCGAGATTCTGCTCTTCGAGGCAAACGCCACCATGGTGGTCAACCCACCGGAACCGGAAGAGAAGTGGGCTTACAGGCGGCCCGCCATCGAGCGGATTTATGCGGCCGTGCGGCGCATGTTGACGTCGCGGGTGGCTGCGAGCAGGGTGTGAGGCTTCCGATAGGACCACCATCAATGTACGCGGCGAGTTGGCAACCAGCGGGCCAGGTAAGCCTCGGCCGCCACTTGTTCCAACTCGCGTCCGGCGAGCAAAGTGTGCTCTTCGAGCCGCCGCTCGCGCATCTTCTCCAGCAGCTTGATACCCTGCTGGGCTCGCTGCACGCGTGCGCGCTGTTCGGACGCGGATTGCACGCGCTGCTGAAGTTCATTGGCTGCCTTGATGGCCTCTTGGACTGCGCGCAAATGGTAGTGGCTTAGGTTGAGAAGATCAGCCGCTGGAATTGCAGAGCGCTGCAGCAGTTCCCGGTCGATTGCCGTTCGTTCCGCTCGCAAATGCTCGATTTGCCACTCCGCAGCATGTACCAAACCGTGGCAAACCGCCAGGCGGTTTTCTTCCATTTTGCATTTCTTGCGGCGCCATTCGAGCACGCGCTCAAGCCGGAACTGGAACCGCTGCATCGGGCGGCTATAGCCTTTCCGCAATCGCTTTCAGGCGGTCGAGCGATTCAGGGAACGGCGCGGCCACCTGAGTATCCTGCTGCAGAAAGGCAGCGATCTCGGATTGCATGGAAACGGCCGCATCCAACGCGGGGTTGGTTCCAGGCGTGTACGCTCCGAGCTGGATCAAGTCTTTCGATTCGGCATAGGTGGCCATCGCCTCGCGCAGTTTGCGGATCGCGCTCATGTGCTCTTTGGAGCAGAGCTTTGGAGCCAGCCGGCTCACCGACTCCATCACATCAATTGCGGGATAGTGCCCTGCGGATCCAAGGCGGCGAGACAGGATGATGTGGCCGTCGAGAATTGCGCGGACCGCATCGGACACAGGCTCGTTGAAATCGTCGCCTTCGACTAAGACCGTGAAAAACCCTGTGATGGAGCCCTTTTGAAAATTGCCGGCGCGCTCCAGGATCCTCGGCAGCAGGTTGAAGACCGACGGAGTGTATCCCTTTTGACTGGGCGGCTCGCCCGCGGCCAGCCCGATTTCGCGCTGGGCCATGGCGAGGCGCGTAACCGAATCCATGATCAACAGTACGTTGGCGCCCTGGTCACGGAAGTACTCAGCGATTGCAAGCGCCACGAAGCACGCCCGGACACGTAGCGGAGCCGGCCGGTCGGAGGTGGAGCAGACCACGACCGAGCGGCCGCGGCCCTTGGGACCAAGCTCAAGATCGAGGAAGGCGCGTACTTCGCGGTTGCGCTCCCCAATCAGGGCGATCACAGTGATGTCTGCCGAGTTATGGCGCGCCATAGATCCCAACAGCGTACTCTTGCCGACGCCGCTGCCACCGAAAATCCCCATGCGCTGCCCGGTGCCGACTGGGATCAAGGTGTCGATCGCGCGGATTCCGGTAGCAATAGGATCCACGATGTGTTCCCGGTCGAGCGGGCTTCCGGGCGCCTGATATAAACGGTAGGATGCGGCTGGTCGAATCGGGAGACCCCGGTCGAGTGGCCTGCCGAAACCATCGAGGACGCGCCCGACGAGGTCAGGCCCGACTGCGACTTGGGCATCTCCGCGCCGGGCGATAATTCGGTCGTGGAGCTGGATTCCATCGATTTCTTCCAACGCCATCGACAGTACGTGGCCCTCGCGAAACCCGATTACCTGGGTGCGAATGCGGCGGCCGGCCGACGTAACCACTTCGCAAAAATCTCCCACGGCCACGGCGGGTCCGCTCGACGCGATCAGCAAACCCACAAGTTCCACGACTTCTCCGCTCCACGGCAGCAGCTCGAAACTGCGCACGCCGGCGATGTACCGATTCAAGTCGACGACTTGTGGCGCCATCATGCGTGGGCCTCGAGTTGTTCGGTGAGGCCGCGCTCGATCTCCGCGAGCTGTGTATCCACGGAAGCATCCATAAAGCCGCTGTTGAGCTCAAAAACTACTCCGCCCTTAGGTTGCACAGGATCGCTGACCACCAGGATGGATTGGCCGCGCCCGATCCCATCAAGGCAAGCCTGCACAAGTTTCTCCTGGTCGGGATGAACCCGTACACGGTGTACTTCCTGAGCCTGCAGCTTTTCCATGGCCGCCTTAATAAGGGCCTCGAGCGCGGAACTATCGAGGGAGATCTCGCGGTGCAGTATGCGCCGCGCGATCTCGACGGAAAGCCGTACGGTGTCGCCTTCAGCGCGCCGTATGGTTTCCGCGCGCGTATCGGCCAGTTCCGCGATGGTGGCAGTGAGTTGCTGGACGGTTTCGCGGACGGCGGATTCGAGGCTCTGGCGTGCCGATTCTTCTCCAGCGCGTGCGCCAGCCGCATGGGCTTGGCGCGACTTGGTTTCTACCAGCGCTTCGAGTTCGACGATTCTCGCCCGCAGCCCGGCGGCTTCTGCGCCGCTGCCCGCGGCCGCCGAGGAAATCACGTGGCGGCACCAGGGTACAGGAGCCAGTTTCACCCCTGTATCCTTCAAAACCTTAGACAACATACTCGTCGCCACCCTCGCGGCTGATCACAATGCCGCCCTCCTGCTGTAATTGCCGGACCAGGGTAGTCACCTGCTGCTGGGCTGCCTGCACGTCGCGGATACGGACTGCGCCGAGCACCTCGATGTCTTCGTTCAGCATCTCGGAGGCTCTCTGCGACATGCACTGCGTGAAATGCTCGCGGACCTTCGCTCCCGCGCCTTTAAGGGCGATGGTCAGAATCTTGGAATCAAGCCGCCCTACGAGGGCCTTCATACCGGCCTTATCGATACTGAGAATGTCCTCGAAGGTGAACATCAAATTGCGAAGTGAGGTGGCGGCCTCCTGGTTCTCTTTCTCCACTTCCGAAAGCATCCTGTCGGCAAGAGCGGGCTCGACGCGATTCAGCAGGCCGGCGAGGGATCGGAGGCCGTCGGAGCGGCTCACCTGGCGGATCGCCTTCAGCTTGGAGCCGATGGCCTCCGTGATTTTGCTGAATACTTCCGGGGAGACGCGTTCGAGCGTAGCCATGCGCAATGCCACCTGCGCCTGAAGCTCCTCGGGGAGCGATTGCAGCAGCGCGCCACCGGTTTCGGGAGTCATATTCGAGAGCACCAGCGCGATAGTTTGCGGATTCTCGTTGAGCAGGAAGCCGGCTAATTGGCGCGGCTCCGCGCTTTCTAAGGCCCGCATCCCCGAATTAGCTCCATGCGAGGTTGGCGAGGGCAGGGGATCCGCGGAATCCAAGAGTTTGTTGGCGGATTCCGTCCCCAGCGCATGCTCGACCAGCCGGCGGGCGAATCCGGCGCCACCCTTAGCGAAAAAGCGGCTGGAGCCGGTGAGACCCTCGAATTCGCGGAAAACGCTTACCATGCGGTCCGGTGCGACGGAGTTGAGGGCTGCAATTTCCGAGGTCAATTGACGGATCTCGTCGCTATCGAGTTGGCGCAGCAGCTCGGCGGAAGCCTGATCGCCGATTCCCATCAGGAACATGGCGGCCTTAGTCGCGCCGGAAACGGGTTGAGTGGTCTGGGTCACGATGATTTAGGTGCGCTCTCCTGGAGCCACATGCGCAACACATTTACTGTCAAAGCCGGCTCGCGTTTGGCAACCATACGGACGCGTTCAGCGAGGTCGCCGTTATCTTCGATTGCGTGCGGAGCCGCCGTGGCGGCGATTTGTGCGGCTGCCGCACTGAGTTCGGGCAGGGCTGCGGGCGCCTCCAATTCAGCCGGCATCCCGACGTCTCCTGCGGGGGAATGACGCTTAATCCCGAAAAGCCCGCGCGCCAGAAACAGCAGAATCGCCAGCCCGAGGCTGGCCGGCGCCCACAGGTCGCGATATTTCGTGGCGAACTCGAGCCATGCGGGAGGTTTGACCGGCGCGGAAACCGGCTTTTGCGGTTTTGGGGGCGCCGCATTGAGGCTGGATTCGAAGGGCAGGGTTTCGACAATGAGCTGGTCGCCGCGTTGTTCGTTGAGTCCGGTTACAGCGCCTACCAGGTCTTTGATCGTCTTCAGCGTCTCGGGCGAGGGCGGCGACAGTACCCGGTGCTGGGCGGATCCCTCGCCTTCCCACCGGACGGTCTGATCCACCAGGACTGCGAGGGACATGCGCCGGACCACGCCCTGGGGGATCTTGGTATGGCGGACGACGCGGCTGGTTTGATACGTGACGTTCTCAGTGCGCCGTGAGATGCCGTTAGCGCCCTTGGCCGGCGCAGACGCCTGCTGCGGCAGATTCGAGGCCGTGCCCGGAATTCCGGAAGAGCTGGCACGCTCGCTTACGTCTTCGCTCTTCTGCGAGTTCACCATCACAGAGTGCGCAGGGTCAAGTGTTTCTTCCTGCTGTTCGCCGCTGGTAAGATCGACATCCACCGATGCGCCGGCACGAAAACCCTGGGCGCCGAGGAGGGGCTCCAGCGTCGCGCTGATTTTTGCCACGAGGTTCTTCTCTATTTGCTGGCGCACCTCGAGCAGATCGCCGCTAATCTCCGAGTCGTCGCCCACAGCCACTTTCTTGGGCCGGCTCAACAGCGTGCCTTCCGTGTCCACCAGCGAAACGGCATCGGGGGTCAATCCTTCGACAGCACTGGCCACCAGGTTGGTCACCGCGAGCACGTTTTGGGGGGAGATCTGCGCGCCCGGCCGCAATTTCACCATGACGCTGGCCTTGGCGGGCTGCTGCTGGTCGAGAAACACGGATTCGGTGGGAAGGGTAAGGTGTACGCGGGCGTCCTCCACCTCCGCCAGGCTCATGACGGAGCGTTCGAGCTCACCCTCGAGTGCGCGCTTGTAATTGATATGTTCGACAAACTCGGTTGCGCCAAAATTGCTCTTATCGAACAGCTCGAAGCCGATGCGGCCGGTTTTCGGCAGGCCCGCAGCGGCCAGCGCAAGCCGCGATTCCGCAAGCTTTACCGAGGGAACCAGTACGGCGGCCCCGTTGTCCGACAAGCGGTATTCGACTCCGGTCTCTCTCAGCTTCTGCACCACGCCAGCCGCATCTTCCGGGGCCATGGACGTGTACAGCGGACGAAAATCGCCTTCGTGTCTCCAGTGGACGAAGCAGATCATGCCAACAATCACCGCCAGCGCGGACGCAACGATCGAAATGCGCTGTTTGAGGGAAAGCCCGGCTAAGAGGTTCTTGATCTGGTCCATGGCGACTTTCGCTGGCTACATCTGCATCTTCATGATTTCCTGGTAGGCGTCGACTACCTTATTGCGGACTTGCAGCCCAAGCTCAAACGCGAGTTCCGCCTTCTGAGTAGCCAGAACGGTGGTGTGCAGCTCTTCGTTCTCTCCGCTGAGAAACTGCTGCACCGAGGTAGCCGCATTCTTCTGCGACGTCTCGATCGAATTGATGGCACTGGAGAGCGCGCTTTGGAACTCGCCCGGCTGTCCCGTGGCGCCGGCGGCCTGGGGCATCTGAGGCATTTCGATGGGAGCGATGGCTGAGATGGATGAGATCACGGGGCTGTCCTATCGCAACAAGTCGATCGATTTCTGAATCATGTCCTTGACGGCGGACATCGCGGCGACGTTCGCCTGATAGCTGCGGTCCGCGCCGATCAGGTCCACCATGTCTTCGGCGGGGTTGACCTGCGGCATGGAAACGTAGCCTTGGGCATCGGCATCGGGATGTCCCGGCAGGTAGCGTTTCTCGGGCGGGCTGTTATCGACGCTGATTCCCGCGACCTTGACGCCGGTGAGCTGTTCTCCGCCCAGTTGCGCACCCAGCTCCGAAGCGAATGCCGAACCGGTGTCATCGCTCGAGAAGATTGCGTCTTTGCGGCGGTAGGGGCCGCCTTCGGGAGTGCGGGTAGTTTCCGAGTTGGCAATGTTTTCCACCAGCAAGGTTGCGCGGGTGCGTTGAGCCTCCATGCCGGATGCGCTGACTGAGAGGGCGGAGAATAGACTCATTAGCTCTTGCCTCCTTCGATGGCCTCTTTGATGGTGTTCAGTTGTATCCGCATGAGGCTGGCTGCAGCGCTGAAACGCATAGCGTTTTCTGCCAGCAGCCGGGCCTCGCGGTCCAGATTGACATTGTTGCCGTCATTCTTGGTAGCAAGACTGGTAATCTCCCTGGGCTGCGGAGTGCCTCCGTCGAGCGCGGCCTGGAAGCTCGACTGAAAATCCAGATCCTGGGTCTTATAGCCGGGTGTATCGGCATTGGCGATGTTGGACACGACGAGCTTCTGCCGCAAGCTCACCACGTTCATGTACTGTTCAAGGCTATCGGTCAGACTATCGATCACGGCGCTTTGGTTCAGGCAACTGGCGTACCAGGGCGGAAGCGAGCAAAATCAGCGAGGTGGCGGTGGGGGAATTGTCAAAATGGGGCGGCCTGTCAGCGAATTGACGGCGCGCCGAAGGGGATCAAGCGTCCAGTTGTACGGACACCCTGTCGGGCTGGGCGCACCGCCGTGAGTAGCGGTTCGCCGTAGCGACCCTTCGGAGATCGGCAAGGCAGGTGGCGCGCGCGGCCAGAGTCATCACCAGCGCCCAGGAGAGGAGCTCCAACAGCCTGCGCTCGGCTTCGTACGCGCGCGGATCGCCTTTCGGGAGGGTTTGTACAAACGCTTGCACGGATTCGCCAAACTCCTTGGCCAGCCGCCTTACTTCTTCGTACCGCCTGGAGGCAGCTGCCTGGCGGAGCTTTCGCTCGAGTTGCTCCAAAAGTGGGGTCATCATCAACTCGATGTGCTCGGGTACTCCGCTTGGAAGAGCTCGGTGTAATAGGTTTTCTGTTCCTGCAAGTCGGCAATTGCGGCATCGGCCTGCGTGAGCTCTTGTTCCAGGTTGGTTTCCAAAATGGACAGTTGGCTTTGCTTGTCCGAGATCTCCGTGTTCTGGGTAGTGATCTGGCTCTGGAGCGCGGTGGTTTCGGACTCGATATCGCCGGAAGTCGAATCGTCGATAGACGACAGACCGGTCGTCGCGGCCTGCATGAAGCCGCCCGTGGTGGCGGATCCGAGGAACTGCGTAATGTCCGCGGCGCTTTGCGCGCTGAAGGTCGAAGCGTCGAACGTCATTGTCCCGGTATCGTCCACCGACAGCCCGAGGTCGTTGAGGGAAGCCACCGAACCCGAGCCGGACGAATACTGAACCAGGCTCTCCAGCATGTTCTGCATGGTGTAGACAATGTCTTGGCCGGCAAGCGCTCCCCCGCTTTGTCCAATCTGCTGCTGGACGGCGCTGAAGGCCGAGTTGTAAGCGGTGGCGAAACTCGACAGAGCGCTCTCGAGAGTGCTGTCGTCAGCGGAGACCGTAACCGTATCGACCCCCGAACTGGTACCCAGCATGGTGACGGTCAGCCCCGGGGAAAGCGTCACCTGGGGCGAATTGCTTTGCAATATCGTGCTGGAATCGTTCACTTGATAGGTGGCCGGGGTGCCTGCCGAAACGGAACCCAGCAAGTCGGGGGAGCCGGTGGTACTGGCCGAGAGCTCGACGTCATCGTCGTTCAAAGAAGTGCTCGTGACCACCAGGCGGTAATCGGGGCTGCTGTTAGAGCCGACGTTGATGATAGTGGCCTGCGCGCCCGCCGCCGAATTGTTGATGGCGTTAGCCAGCCCCTCCAAAGAGCCATCCGTGGGCGTGACGGTGGTCGTCGTGCCGTTTGCGGTGAGGGTAAAGGACGTTGCCGAACTGATGCTCTGGGTGGTGGGATCTGTAATCACAGGGGATCCGGCCTGGCTCATTGCGGTCGAATAAGCGCCCGGTGAATCCACTTGAATCGTATAGGTGCCGGGCAGGGCGCCCGCAGTCGCTGTGGCACTCAACGCCGTGGGATCGGAGACGGTTGCGGAAAGGCTGCCGCTGAACGCGGTACCAATGGCCTGCACGGCGCTGTCGAGCGATTGGAAGGTGGATTCGAGCTGATTCAGTGCCGCCTGCTGGTTGGTGAGATTGTTGACGTTGACCTGCATCTCCTGGATGGGAAGATCTGCCATCTCCACCGCGGTGGTCAACACCTGCTGAAAGGAACTCGCAAACGTGCTGGAGCCGGTAAACGTCGGGATGGTAATGGAGCTGGTGGGAGAGCCCATGGTTAACCTTTATGCAATATGTGGGCCGAACCCGGTTGGGTCCGGCCCACTCCATTCACAATGCAGCGGTCGAAGAGTTAAAGCTTACTGCAACAGCTTGAGAATTGCTTGCGGAGCTGCGTTGGCCTGCGCCATGGCCGCAACGGAAGCCTGCTCCAACACCTGAGCTTTGGTGAGGTTGGCCGCTTCGGTCGCGACATCGGCATCGCGGATTTGAGATTCCGCCGAGGAGAAGTTGGTCGATTGCGAGGTGGCCAGACCGATGGCGTAATTCAGGTCGTTTTCACCGGCGCCAACATTGCCCTGCGCAGTTCCAAGGTTCGTGATGGCGGTATTGATAGCCGTGACGGCGGCCAGAGCGTCCGCGGTGCCGGCGGCACCGGTGGTGGCGGATGTTGTCGCGGCGGCTGCGGCGAGGCCGGTTGTGGTGGGGGCCCCGGCGGTCACAGTGAAAGCATGGGCATAAACGTTCTCGAACTCCAGATACCCGGTGGCGTCAGTGGTTGCCTGAATGCCGTAGGGGTTGAGCTGAGCGTTCAAGCTCGCCAGGGCCTGCTGTCCCGTGACGCCCGCTGAACCGCCGGCCACCGTGGCAGTAAACGTTCCCGTTCCAGCCGTGCCAAGGCCGGTAAAAGCGAAAGTCTGAGAATCGTTCACCAGGAGCGCGCCGCTGCCAGTCATGGCGACGTCGCCAACTGCCCCGCTTGCGCCTTGTCCGGTTGATTGCATCGCTCCCAGGACGTCGACACCAGTGCCGACTCCCAGCGAGTTTGCATCAACTTGAGTAAGACCCGTGATCTGGACTTGGGAGTTGGCCAAGCCGTTCGTGCCGCTTCCGCCGCCGATATACACGCTCAACGTCCCGGCGTTTGAGTTATTGCTGGTGCCCAAGCCGATGTTATTTGCTTCCCGGTTAATTTCCGTCTGCAGTGTCTGGAACTCGGCATTCACCGTGGCGCGGTTACCGGCGAACGTGCCGGAAGCCGATTCGGAAGCCAGCGTCTTCATCCGATCCAACATGGTGCTGATGTTGGACATGCCGCCGTCGATGATCTGTAGCGAGCTCACGCCGGAGTTCGCGTTGATGATGCCCTGGGTCAGTTCCGACACGTTGGCGGCATACTGGTTGGCTACCGCCAGGCCGGCCGGATCGTCACCGGAGCTATTGATGCGGTATCCGGAGGTCAACGCTTCGATCGTTTTGGTCTGGAAGTTATTGTTGACGTTCAGGTTGTCCGAGCCAATCATTGACGCATAGTTGGTCTGAATTGAAATCATGGTGTTTTAACGTCCTGTTGCGATACATCCTGGACATCATGTCCAGGTTCGGGTTCTCCGTTTCGGATGCCCGAGGTATCAGCTTTCACTGATACATATCGGGATAGTACCTAAGCTGTTCTAATGTATTTTCCAAGAGACCTAAGTGCAATTAGTTGTCAGTAGGTTGGCCGCCGTCAATTTCTTGACAGGCGCGCCGGCCGGTTGCGGTGCGACTTTGCTTAGGATCGAGGAGATGCTTTGCTGCCCCACACTTTGCGCGGCAGTGATGTTTTCCTGGCTGGTGATTTTGATTTCCTTGCGCTGAATGAGGACGGAATCGGGCGCCACTATTCCGAGTTTGACGCGGGTACCGCAGATCTCCAGGACTTCGATCTCAACGCCCTCGCCGATGAGAATGGTCTCGCCGGCGCGGCGGCGCATTACTAGCATGCGACCATCTCCTCTGGACGGCCCTGAGGGACCAGTGGATGTTGAAGTGAGTACTGCGTCTGAATCGCCTGAATGCCGATTTTCTGCCTGAGATTGACCAGGATGGGCGCAAACAGATTGACGGTCGGATAGGGCCGCTGGCCATCGGCAGCGCACACCATTACGGCGCAGAGGATATCCTTTCCAATTTGCGGCTGGCCGCCCGCGGGAAGGCGCAGAGCGGCCAGGTCTTCCTCCGAAAGCCGCAATTCGTAGTGCTGGTCGGCAGCCAGGACGGGCAGCAGCATGAAGCAGACGTCCTGCCGGGAGAGGCTCTGCATGAACATCAGGGGGTGGGTGCCAGGCTGCTCCAGGAATACGAAGGAGTGTTCGGCCTCGAAGCCGGGTATGCCGGCGGGAAACTCGAAGACGGCATCGGGCGAGTATTCCAGTTCGTCAAAACACTTTGTCTGAATGCGTGGCATCGTGGGTGTTGTGCAATTTGGGCACCGAAGTTGGGCGGTAGCCGGCTATTTCTTCGCTGGCGGCGGCTTGGCAGCGGCTAGTTTTGGCGCCTGAGGCTCTTTCATGATCACCTGCTGATTGAGAATGACGACGTCCACGCGGCGGTTATGAGCGCGGCCTTGCTCGGTATCGTTGGAATCCGCCGGTATGGTGTCTGCGTAGCCGGCAATGGCCATGCGGCTCCGGGGGATATCGTACCGGGTGGCGAGCAACTCCAGCATGGCGATGCTGCGGGCTGCGGACAGCTCCCAGTTGCTGCGGAAGCGGGCCGTGTGGATGGGGATCGAGTCGGTGTGCCCTTCGAGACGGACGGAGTTGGGGAGTTTCCGAATGGTATGGGCAATCTTCTCGATGCTGTCGAAAGTGGCCGGGGCTACGGTATCCGTGCCGGATGGAAAGAACGCGGCCTGCCGCAGGCTTACCACCAGGCCGCGGGGTTCGAGGTGAATTTCGATTTTGCCGTCCTTGATCTCCTGATCGAGCGCCTGGGTGAGATAATGCAGCGAAGGAAGCAGCTCGGCGATAACGTCGTCCTGGTGGACCACCTTGGGCTCGCTGCCTCCCGGTCCCTTCATCTGGGCATTGCCCTTACCGCGTTCATCGACGGTGCCGCCCAGAATCTCATGCACTGCCGCGGCAACGCCACCTTTTTCCAATGCCTCCTTGACCGAATCGGAAATCTGTTGGGCCTTGGCTTTGTCGGTTTGTGAACTGGCGTACATCACCACGAAGAACGCGAAGAGCAGGGTAATGAAATCGGCGTAGGAAACCAGCCACCGTTCGGCATTTTCGTGGTCCGGAGGTCTTTTGGAGCGAGCCAAGATCAGCCCTCCGCCACTGCGGCCTGCGCGGCCGCCTTTGGCTTGGGCGCGGCTTTGGCTTTGGAGGCAGGCTGCACCAGATAGGCGTCGAGCCTGGTTCGAATCAGTTTCGGGTTCAAGCCTTCGACGATTGCCAGCACCCCCTGCAACATCAACTCCCGGAGCTGCACTTCCCTGTGCAATCGTGCTTTCAACTTGCCGCCGGCGGGCAGAAAGAAGATGTTGGCCGCAATTAAGCCGTAGACTGTCGCCACGAAGGCCGCCGCGATGCCCCGGCCGACTTCATCGATGTTCGCCAGGTTCTTCATCACCTGCATCAGCCCCATCACGGCCCCGATGATGCCCATGGTGGGAGAATACCCGCCGGCCGTTTCAAACGCCTTCGCCTCGGCTTCGCCCCGCTGCTCCATAAGATCGATTTCCAGCTCCATGATGCTGCGGATCTGGTTCATTTCCATGCCGTCCACCGCCAAATTGAGGGCCTTTCGCAGAAAGGGGTCCTCGATCTTGGCGGCTTCCTGTTCCAGGGAAACGATTCCCTGTTTGCGAGCCTGGGTAGCGTGGCGGACGATTTCTTCGATAGTCGCGGCCACCGGCTGAGCCTTTTCGAAAAAGATCGTCCCGAGTTTCTTGATTGCACCGATCAGAACGTCCAAAGGGGTGGTCAGCATGACGGCGCCGGTGGTTCCGCCGAGCACAATCATGGCCGCGGTGACCTGCTTGAGTTCCGTGACCTTCCCGCCGTCCAGGATCAATCCGCCCAGGATCCCGCCCACGGCCACAATGACACCGCCCATGGAGCCCAAGTCGGGCCGCAAGCTAGCCGTTTTCTTGGTTTGCGGATTGGCCATTGCAATGTACCTGCGGGGCTAGGATGGATTGACGGAAAATGCGGACGCGCTCAATGATTTCTTCCGTGGACTCCAGCACCATGATCTTCTGCCCAGTCGTCATACTGATAACCGTGTCGGGAGTTGCCTCGATTTCCTCGATCAGATCGCAATTCAGGACCACCGGAGTGTGGTTGAGACGAGTGACGTGGATCATAATCGGTGCTCAACCAACACATCGGCGATCCCGCTTGGCTTTCGAGAAAGATATCCGGAGCGAGGTTTGGAAAATATCCTAGAAGCTGCCGGTGAAACAGCCGAAATGACTAATGCATGCAGGCATCTGTGCAGAACTACTCATCCCTGGCCGGCTGCTTAGCCGAGAACTTGCTGGAAGCCTGGCTCTCCGCCGATCCGGTTAAGATCCAGAGGGAATTGGAGCGCAGTATTTCGGCTCCGCTCGAGGCGCGCGATACAGGTGAGCAGGAGCGCCGGCAGGTACTCCATGCGGTGGCGAGCCGGATGAGCAGGTGCCCCGATCTGCTTGAGGCTGGGACTCAAACTCCAGAGATGAACCTGTACACGCATTTGCTGTTCTCTTTGAGCGTCGCAGACAAAGTCCGGAATTGAACCCGCGCGGAGTTGCTCCGGCGGATAGTTCCCCTGATTAGCAGGTGCGGCTGCCGCCTACAGCAGGATTAGAGCGCGGCGATTGGCCTGCCGAATCCAGTCGCCTTGGAACTTTGGCTTGCCGCCAATGCGGCATTCCACTGGAGAGCCGGCGGTCTGAGCCAGCATCAGGACGTGTCCGGGCTCTATTGCCAGCAAGTCTCCCATGCGCAGTGTCGAGTTGGATATCACCGCTTCGACGGTCACGTGCCCGCGACGCAAAGCATTGAAAATCATTTCCCGCACGGCTGCGGGTGTTTCTTCAAGCGGGGCGGAGACGGGTTGGAGGGCCGCGATGCGCGCCAGAAAGGCGGGCACCGCGATGCGGAGGATCTCTTGCGCGTCACCCAAAGTGAGACGGCATTCGAACATCAGCATCGTATCCTGTTCGGTGCCGGTCTCGCGAGCACCGGCGGACTGACAGCGAAAGGCGACACCGGCGACCTTCCACGCGTCAGTCATTTCGCGCGCGAGCAACTCGAAGATCTCGTGCAGAATGTGCCGCTCGATGTCGGTAACGGCGCGGGGAGCATCAACTGAGCTTGGGGGAGCGCCCAGAAGGAGCCGTAAGAGGTACGCCACCAGGCCCGCCGAGAATTCGACCAGGGCTTGGCTGCGCACGGGCTCCGCGTCGAGCGTGAGCTGGCATCCACCGTCTTCGCCTGATTGTTGGAAGGCGCCGCGGGCAAGCGGTTGTGGCGCGGCGAGTTCGGCGGTAACCGGCGTTTCCAGGCGAGCGGCCAGCGCCAACGCGAATGCGCCAAGGAATTTCTCCTGAATGGCGTGCACCAGGGCGACCTGGCCGGAAGGAATGGCTCCCGGCGCGCAGGCTTCGTACTCGGCGGAGGGCGGCATCGACCGCGGCCCGAGCCTCTTCTCTTCGGTATCCATCATCGTCACGGTCTCCGTACCTAAACCAGGTAGTTGAACAGGTTCTTATCTTGCTGAATCTCAGCCTCGGCGGATATAGCCGCCTGTTGCTGATTCTGGGCTTCGGTCAACTGCGTGGCAACGGTGGGGATATCGGCGTCGCGAAGATTGCTGAGCTGCGCCTGCTCTTGGGTTTGGAATTTCTGCGCGAGGTCGTTCGCCGAGGCGATACTATCCTCGGCCTCACCATAATACGCGACCTGCTGGTTTAGGTAAGTGCTCGCGGATTGAAGCGCGGAACCGGCCTGAGTGATGGCCGCCTGCTGATCGCTGCTACTCAGGGACGTGTTCGTCAAGGCCAGGTAAAGCGAATTCATGGCGGCGAAGACATTTCCACTGGCGTCGGACCCATCGGGATTTTGAGCGCTGAAGATTTGCTGTGCGGTCTCGCCCACCGAAATAGCGGTGCCTGTCGAGTCCACAATGACGCGAGTGGAGGACGTGGTAAACAACTGTTCTACGCCATCGGGCTGGGAAGAATCGAGCTGGTACATAGGGCCGGTGTCTTGATCTCCGCTGAAGATATAGCGGCCATTAAAGGTCGTCTGGCTAATGCCGACCAGCGTCTGCTGCAGCCCGGCCACCTGCGTGGCCAGGTTGGCCGCGTTGGCGGCGGTGGACGTGGCGGTGCCTCCCTGCGCAGCCAGAGTGATTGCGGTCTGAACGGCTTGAACGGCACTCTGCAATGCCGAATCCGCTGTCTGCAGTTCGGCAGAAACGCTGCTGAGGTTGGACTGGATCTGCTGGTTGAGTCCTATGTCGGCCTGGGTTTGCAGGATCGAGGCAACCGCGGCCGGATCGTCGGATGGCTCCCGGACGGCGAGGCCCGAACTGACTTCGGCCGTGTCCTGATTGATCTGCTGCTGCGTCAGGTTCAGATCGGCCAGGTACGACTGATTTGCTCCACTGATGCTCAGTATCATAGTCTGTCCTCGCTCACGTCAGCGGCTCAATCATCGCGATCACGGAATCGGCGATGGTGTTCAGCACCGTCAGTACCTGGGCAGACGCCTGGTAAGCGCTCTGGAACTGCAGCACGCTTGTGGCTTCCTCATTCAGGCTGACGCCCGAAACCTGGTTGATCAGGGTAGTTGCCTGAGCGACGATCTGCTGCTGACTGGTTTGATTGTCGGTCGCGGTTTGGTTTTCCTGGCCAATCTCGCTGGTGATTTGCCCAAAATACTGAGTGAGGCTCATTCCGCCCAGTTGCGCCAGAGGTGTGTTCGCCAGGGCCGCAAGCTGATTCGCATTGCCGTTGGCGTTACCGGAGGAATCTACGGGCGCCAACTGGGAAGCCGTGATGGCCGGATTGACCTCTAAAGTTGCGGCGGCGTCGTTGGGTGTCGCGGCATCGTAAGTAAACAGGGCTGTGCCGGCGGCAGCTCCGGCGCCGGTCGATACGGTGCCGGATTGGAGGATTCCGTTAACGGTCTCGGCCAACGCAGTGGCGAACTGGTTGAGCGTACCCGATTGCTGCGAATTCCCCAGCATCGAACCTAGCACGCGGTTGTCCGAATCAAGCAAACCGCCGAGTTGGCCGCCAGTGATCTGAGAAGTGATGTCGTTGCCCTGTGAGCCCAAAACCTGGGCTCCCGACGGGGAGGATGTTGTGCTGATCGCGTACTGCTGGCTGCCGATCACCAGGGGCGAGCCGCCGCCGAGCATTACCGTGACGGTTCCATCGGACTGAGTGACGGCGCTGAAGTTTGTGAGTTGCGAGAGGTTATCCAGGGCGCTGTACAACTGCGCGTCTTCACCCGGGTCGGGAGTGGTCTCGGTCAGACGCTGCTCGTTGTAGCCCTGAATCTGGGCAGCGATGGTGTTGATCTGAGTGGCTGTGGATGCAATGCTGACGCCAAGCTGTTGCGAGGTCTGGGATAGAGAGCTGGCTAAGCCTTGAATGGAAGATGCGACATTATCGGCGGCGGCCAGGACGGACTGCTGCGCGGTGGGGTCGTCCGGCGTGACGCTCCAGGCCGAGAAGCTTTGAAAGAGCGCGCTGAGTGCGGCTGAAACACCGCTGTTGCCGGAGGAGTCGAAGAAACTCTGAATTGTACTGGTAGCCTGCGATTGCGCAGTGTACTGGCCGAGCGTCTGGGTCTGCTGCTGCAGTTGCTCCTCGGCGTACGGGTCGCGCGAATTGTCGAGTCCAGCCGCCGCAACTCCCCCAGTGAGGCCCGTGGCGATGTCGAGAGGCATCGCTTCGATATTCAGGCTCTGGTCGGCGTACCCAGGGGTCGACGAATTGTTGACATTGTTCTGAATTACGCTAAGCGCTTGCTGATAAACGCCTAACGCCTGGCCGGCAGCGCCCATCATGGCGAAAAGACTTGACATCGCCGTTATCCATGCAATTCGCAGACCGCGGCCGGGGAGGACGGTGCAACCGAGCTGCCCACGGGCGTATATGCGAGAGGCGTCAAACCGAGCCGCATCGAAAGGCCGCGACACAGAGCCGCACAGCCATCGACTACACGCATTACGCCGGCAATCTCGCGTTTGAGAAGTGCGATTTCCCGACGCAGCTCCGCGCAATCGTCTGGCATCATGGCGCGAACTTCCGCTTCGGCCTGAAGCATCTCGACAACGGTGGTTTCCAGAAGATTACGGGCCCGTTGCAACGCGGTCAAATCCGCCCCGGCGCAGATCTGGGCGGCCAGCCGGACGTTTGCGCGGGCGGTGCGGACGCAATCCGAAGGCCGTCGCCGCATTAGCTGTCTTCTTCTACGGAAGCCGAGGCAATGGCGCCGGAGAGCAGCGCCCGGCTGATTTGCATCGAATCCACTTGATACTCTCCTCTGGCGTAGAGGGAAGCCAGATGACTGACACGAGCGGACTGCTGATCTGCCAGGGCGCCGACCGACGAGGCGACGTTGCCAGAGAGGGAAGAGATATCAATTTGGTCGTCGCCGTTGTTCGCTACGGGAGCGATAAGCGTTGACGATCCCAGTTGTGCCACGTTCTCGACGGGAGCGGGCGGGGGAGCCGCTGCTGCGGCAAGTGCGTCATTGTGAATTCGCATGCTCATCGGACGTACTGGAGTCCTTGTATACGAGACTTGCACAATCGGGGCCATACTCCTATACGGAAATCGGAGAACAACTATTGTTAACCAGAGGAAGTTAACTTAACCCTTCCCAAATGCCGGATAGAATCTCAGTCGGCCAATGGTTCTACTAGGACTATGGCGCAAAGGTTGCTGCGAATCGAAAACCCTGCTTGTCTTACTGCCGAAGATGAATGGTGTAAGGTCCTGGCGGGTTTTGCCGTGACTCCTGTCCGCACTCTGGCGGAGGCGTCCGGTGCGCTGTCGAGACAAGAGTTCGACTGTGTTTTGGTTTCCGGCGAAACGCCCGGTAGCACCGCGGCAGACGCACTGGAACTGGTGCAAGCGGTGAACCCTCTCCTTCCTGTGGTCGTCTGGAACCCCGAAATGTCGGCTACGGAGACCGTTCGGCTGGTTCGCGCCGGCGCATTCCATTGCCTGGGATACAGGGACGGCCTGGAGGCGCTCCGCGACTGGCTGGAAAGTGCGATGGAAGAAACCAGCGGACGGAGACGGGCGCTGGATCGCGCATCGAATTTCGAGCCGTGGCGCAGCCTGCTGGTGGGGGAGAGCCGTGCAATGCAGGAGGTGGTTGAGACCATAAGGCTGATCGGCGGCCGCCGCTGCACGGTCCTGATTGGCGGCGAAACAGGTACGGGCAAGGAACTTGCAGCCCGCGCGCTTCACTTGGCGGGCCCGCGATCCAATCAGCCCATGGTCGCAATTAATTGCAGCGCTCTTCCCGAGAACCTGCTGGAAACGGAACTGTTCGGACACGTCAAAGGCGCATTCACTGGAGCGATTCAAACCCGTGTGGGACGTTTCGAGCAGGCGCACAAGGGAACTATGTTTCTGGACGAGGTTGGCGACATGCCGCCGGAACTGCAAGCCAAGCTGCTTAGGGTGCTGCAAGACCGGGAAATCCAGCGCGTGGGAAGCTCGGAAACGATCAAGGTTGATGTGCGGGTCATCGCGGCCACCAACGTAAACCTGTTGGACCGCGTTCGGCAAGGCAGATTTCGCGAAGATCTGTATTACCGCCTGAACGTCGTGCCTCTGGAAATGCCGCCGCTCCGAAAGCGCGGACGAGACATCGTCTTACTAACAGAGCACTTCGTCAAGAAGATCTGTCAGGCGGAGAACCTACCTGTCAAAAAAGTGACACCAGAGGCGATGGAGGGGCTGTGCCGCGGCTCCTGGCTTGGAAACGTGCGGCAACTTGAGAACTCGGTGGAAATGGCGGTGGTGATGAGCGGGAGCAGGGAAGTCCTGTTCGCGAGCGATTTCGGCCTGCCACCCACTACTCCCATCAACGTGATCCCGTTTGAAATCGCGGCGATGCCCGTCTCCACGTCGGAAAACATGGATTTCGAAACGGCCGTGAGGCATTTCGAGATGAGCATTCTAGAGAAGGCCCTGCAAAAAACGGCGGGTAATAAGACTGCGGCGGCGGAGTTACTGGGACTGAAACGGACCACCCTGATTATGAAGCTGAGGAGCTTTTCGAACTCTCTCGCAACGTGTGGCGCGCAGTAATCGCACCACTGCTCGTTTCGTCCTCGAGCTGAATGATTCGGCAGCAATTATGGGCTTTCTGATGGTCTTGGAATCGCCCGCGAGCGGCCTGTATCTTTAGCCTTGCCTCATGCACCAAGCCCCGAGTGCCTTCGATACCCTCAGGATCGTCGCTGCGGAAGGCGGCAAGAAACATCAGATGGCGCCGGTCGTAGGCTTCCAACGCATCCAAGTATCCGGTAATTAGGGCTTTTCCTTCTTCGCACATGTACGGGCACCCCCAGTTTGTGGGGATCTCAATTCGAACCTATTAATCGACATTATACTCTTAAATTGTGCCGAATTAGGCCCATTATTCTCGGTTTTATCGTTTGTGGGCCTCCAGAGCGTAATGGTACTTATTGAGAGATTAGGATCTTTTGTTAATGCTAGCTAATTGATTTTTGCGAGCACCTAAGGGGGTGGTGAGATGGACTTATGCGGGGTAAGCGGCAGACTGAGTCGGCTTAGCACACTTCGCCGCCGCTAGCCCGTTGTCGCCTGTCAGCTTTTGGATTTTCAGAAGCAGATCGATTTCGTTACGGGGCAATCGTAGGGCGGCAGCTATGGTGGCTGGCGATTCGTCACGACGGTGCATGCGTAAAGCTTGAGCGCGCCGGGTCAGATTCAGTTGCTGCCCGGTCAAGGAAGCCAAATCGGTTGCCGCAGTTTCCTGTCGTAAGGCCGCCAAATCAGCGGCCAAGGTTGCCGCCGAAGCCGTCGCCGAGTCGCGGCTCTCAATGAAAGAGCGATGCACCAGTGCAATCTCTTTTTTCATCGACAGGAACAGCACAAGGCAGCCGACTAGCGCGAGCGCCAGAAACGAATACAGCCCGGCCGGGCCGATTATCCAATCAAGCCGCATCAGTGTGCTCCCGATAGCACCGGGTCCGCCTCGGCTCCGGTATCCAGCCGTTCACGCTTGCTCGAGATTTCGGTGATACGGACCGCGTAGTTGCCTTCCACCATCACCATCTCGCCTCGAGCCACCACCCGGCTGTTTACCAGCACCTCGACGGTCTCTTCAGGCGCATTGTCGAATTCCACCAACGACCCCGCGTTGAACGCCATGACGTCGCCGAAGGTCATTTGTGCCGTACCCAAGCGGATGGTAACGGGTAGTTCGACATCCAACAGCACGTCCAGCGTTTGGGAGTTCATAGTTTTTTCCTGGGTTGGGATAGCCAGACTCGCTGCAGATGGCTGCGCAGCCGCAGAATGGACTGCGTACGGAGTTGAGCGACTCGGGAGAGGTGCACACCGAGCACCACCCCAATTTCTCTGAGGCTCAGTTCCTCGTAGTAGTACATCTGCAACACGGTACGCTCGATTTTAGGGATGCGGTCGATCGCCAGCGCCAGGATGCGTTCCAACTCGTGGCGCTCCACGATGCGGGAAGGAGAAGAGTCTTCGCCGCTTGAGGCAATCTTCAGCAGATTGGAGGGCCCTTCGCCCCCGGCAGACTCCAGGCGCTCCAGTTCGACGTTCCGGACCTCGATCAGCCATTGTTGATATTCGGCTGGCGCGATGCCCAATTCGGCGGCGATCTCCTCTTCGGTGGCTTCACGGCCGACACGCTGCTTGGCGCGATGAATCGCGGCCTCTATGAGTCTGGATTTCTTGCGGACCTCGCGCGGAGCCCAATCCGTTTCTCGCAGACCGTCCAGAATGGCGCCGCGGATCTTGCGTTCGGCGTAGGTATTGAGCTGAACGTTGAGTGAGGGATCGAAGTTGTCGATGGCACTGAGGAGCCCGATGACGCCTGTGGAGATGAGGTCGTCGAGGCTGACATAGTCCGGTAGACGATCGTGAATCCGCTTGGCGATCAGTTGCACCTGGGGCAGGTGTTCCAATACAAGCGCCTCGCGCCATAGGGCGGCGTCTGCATCGACAGCGGGTTGGTATCCGTACGTGGCCGTGGCCATGAGAGCGTTTAGGCGGCTGCCTCCACTACAGAGGGCAATTGCCGTACCAACGACTCGACGATTCTTTCCTTGGTCGCGGGCTCCATATCTTCTGGAACAGACTGGCCGGTACAGACGAACGAGACTGGACGGTTGCGGCGCGCAGCCACGCAAAACAAAGCAGCCAGGGAAGATGTCTCATCCACCCTGGTGAAAAGCAATTTAGCGGGGCAGAACACATCGTAGAGCGCAGCGGTCTGGTAGAGGTCCTCGAGGCGCATGGAGGCTGTCAAAACCAGGTGGGTGTCAATATCTTGACGCCGGCTCAGGAACCGGGCGAGGTCGCCGCCCATCTCCTGCAGCATCGCGGCGCTATAACCAGGTGTGTCGATCAGGACGAGCGCGGATGGCGGAGCTGAGTCGATGGCCTGTGCAAGGGCGTTGGTGCTTTCCACCGCCTCGAAGGGCACACCGAGGATCGCGGCGTACGTCCGAAGCTGTTCGGCCCCGCCGATCCGCTGCGTGTCGCTGGAAATCAGGCGAACTGCGCGTCCCCTGGCGAGGCCCTGAGCGACCGCCAGTTTGACGAGAGTAGTGGTCTTGCCGCATCCGGGCGGACCAACCAGGGCGGTGATGCGGCCGATCTCGGGAGCTACCGCAAAGCTTGCGGATAGCTCTTCAACGGCCTCCAGCAGCAGTTCCTGAGCGTCGACACCTCCCACCGGGCCGGGGGAGCCGATTCGCGGCACGGATTTCCGTACGACGCGCTGGCGCGCCGCGTCCTCGATTTCGCGGGCCAGGGCGGGCTCTACGCCGGCATCGATCAGCGCTCGCGCGATCAACTCGTCCGGGCCGCCTTGGGCCGCCTCCGGGCGATTGATGCGGCCGACCATTTCGCGGATTTCTTTCAACTGCTGCATGAGGGTCTCGACGCCGCTCGCCCCTGCAGGCATGGCTCGACCGGGCGCCTCCGAGCAGGCGGCAAAGACCACCTCGTAAGCGCCGAGATGATGGGCCTCCGGAGGGGCCTCCCGCGAATCGAGAAGCAGGGCGTCCGTGCCTAATTCCACGCGCGCACGTTCCATGGCGGCTTGCACGGACTCGGCGAAGAAGGACTTCACGAAAGTGGACGGCTTCGCGATCGGCATGGCTATTGAATGACTCCTAATGAGACGATTTTGACTTCCATGGGGATTTCGTTATGGGAAATGAAGAATAGGTTGCGCACAGTTGGTTCGACCATTTGGCGCAGGAAGTAACGCGCGCCCGAGCCGACAATGGCAAGCACTGGCGTTTCCGGGTTGCCGACTCTTTGATCGATCTTTTGCAGCAGATCCCGTATGGATGGAGGAGCAAGAGTGGCATGGCTGTTCTGTTCTCCGTGTTGCACGGACGATTCCACCAGTTGCTCGAGGCCGGGGTCGATCAGATAGCCGGGCAGATTGCCCTGCGCATCCAGGTAAGGTTTGACCAAGGTTCTGCGCAGCGACTGGCGGACGTATTCGGTGAGTAAGACGGGATTCCGCGTTGTGATGGCGGCTTCGCTCATGGCTTCCACGATCGTGACGGCGTCGCGGATCGGCACGCGTTCGCGCAAAAGGTTCTGGAGCACGCGTTGCACGGTCGCGAGCGGCAGGAGTTTCGGGACAAGCTCTTCAATGGTTTTGGGTTGCTCCTGGGCAACACGATCCAGAAACTTCTTGGCATCGGCCCTCGAGAACAATTCATGGGCATGGCGCCGGACGATCTCCGTCAGGTGGGTCCCCAGGACACTGACGGAATCTACTACCGTGAATCCGGCGCGACGCGCGCCATCGGCCTGTTCACTCCGAACCCACCAGCCGGTCATACCGAAGGCAGGCTCCTTGGTTTCCTTACCTCCTGGCGGGGCGGTGGACTTGCCCACCGGGATCGCGAGTTCGCAGCCCGCAGGAAGCTCGTAGCGGGCGATTGCGGCGCCCTTGAGCGATAGGACGTATTCGTTCACCTTAAGGGCAACGTTATCGAGCACGCGTACCGGGCCAAGAACAAATCCCAGCTCAGTGGCAAGCTGGCGGCGGATCCCGGCGATGCGCTTAATCAGTGGCGATTCCTGGCCTCCACCGACGAACTTCACCAGACCGAGGCCCATTTCAATTGCCAACGGCTCGACCCTCAATAGACTTTCGACGTTCTCCTTGGGCGCTGCCGGTTTGGCGGCGGTCTCGGCTTTTCGCACGGCAATCTGCTTCCTGCGCAGGTTCCAGCCTGCGGCTCCAATCCCCGACCCCATGAGCAGGAACGGAATGGTAGGTAACCCCGGGAAGGCCGAGAGAACGATGAGAACGCCGCTAGCCAGGAGTAGAGGCTGCGAGTTGCCGAAGAGCTGCTTGCTGAAATCGGAGCCAAGGCGCTCGTCGGAGCTGGCGCGCGTAACGATGAGACCACCGGAAATGGAGATCATCAGCGCCGGAATGACAGTCACCAAACCATCGCCGATGGTCAACACTGTATAAGTCTCGATCGCATGTCGAAGGTCCATGCCATGCTGCAGAACGCCAATCAGAAATCCGGCGATGATATTGATACTGGTGATCAGGATGGCGGCCACGGCGTCACGCTGCGTGAACCGGGAAGCGCCGTCCATGGCTCCGTAGAACTCTGCCTCCTTGGCGAGATCCTTGCGGCGCTTGCGCGCTTCGGTTTCATCGATCAGGCCGGAACTGAGATCCGAATCAATGGACATCTGTTTGCCGGGCAGGGCGTCCAGGGTGAATCGGGCGGTGACTTCAGAAATGCGCACCGCGCCGTGATTGATGACCACGTATTGGATGGCAATCAGTACCAGAAAGATCACCGCGCCGATGATGTAGTTGCCGCCTACCACGAAATTGCCGAACGACTGAATCACATCGCCGGCCGCGCTGGTCCCGGTATTCCCGTTCATCAGAATGAGGCGCGTGGCGGAGATGTTCAGCGCCAGCCGAAACAGCGTCAACAATAGCAACGTGGTAGGAAAGACGCTGAATTCCACCGGCTTGCGGATATACATCGCGACCATCATCACCACCACCGACAGCATGATGTCCGTTACGATAAGACCATCCAGTACGAAGCCCGGCAGAGGAGTGATCAGGGCGATAATGATGCCGAGGACGGCGATCGGCACGCCCAATTCCTTCCAGTTGGAAAGCACCGCCGCGGGCGCCAGTTTCCAAGGGGTGGGTGTGGCAACTGCTCTGGTTTGTGCCACGCTAGTGGGCTCCTCTATCCGTTAAAGTGTGCGAAAGGGTCTGTTCTCGCTTCATGCAACCCGCCTTCCATTCATCAGCTTGAAAATGTAAGCGAGCACTTCGGCCACGGCGCGGTAAAAATCGGCCGGAATCTCCTGTCCGATTTCGACGTTGTTGTACAGTCCCTGCGCCAGCGGCGGATTTTCAATCAACGGAACCTGATGGTCGATCGCTTTCTGGCGGATTCGCAGCGCCAGGTAGTTCTTTCCTTTCGCGACCACGCGCGGCGCGCCCGGAGTGTTCATGTTGTACTTCAACGCCACCGCGTAATGGGTTGGATTTACGATGACTGCGGTGGCATTC
>CAVXJY010000092.1:0-64634 GCA_963761855.1 Bryobacterales bacterium
CCTGGCCGAAGAAGCGGTGAAAGAGAAGCAATCGCACCTTAGTTATCTAGAGGCGCTGCTGGAAGCGGAAGTAGAGGAACGAGATCACCGGGCGGTGGCGCGGAGGATTCAGGAAGCGCGCTTTCCGGCGGTGAAGACGCTGGAGGAGTTCGATTTCCAGGTGGTGCCGCATATTTCCGTGGCGGTGATGCGGAATCTGAGCGAGGGCGGATATCTGACGCGCAAGGAGCCGGTCATTTTTCTGGGTGAAACGGGGACGGGGAAGACGCACTTGGCAACTGCGTTGGCGGTGGCCGCCTGCCGGCAGCACAAGCGGGTGCGGTTTACGACGGCGGCGGAAATGGTGACCGAGCTGATCGAAGCCAAGAACCAACTGGAACTAACGCGCGTGCGGAATCGCTGGACGCGCTACGACCTGATCGTAATCGATGAGCTGGGTTACGTGGTCATGCCGGATGCCGCGGCGGAGTTGTTGTTTCAGGTCATCGCGGGACGCGCCGAGCGATCGGCGGTGATTGTGACAACGAACTTACCCTTCTCCGAATGGACCACGAAGTTTCCCAATGCGCGGTTATGCAAGGCGATGCTGGACCGGCTGACGGACCAGGCCAACATCATTGAGACCGGGGACGAATCCTACCGGTTCCGCAGAACGCTGGCGAAGAAAGGCGGCAAAGCATGAATCGCCAGCGGTGGTACTACGCGCACCTTCGTTGGGCCGTGATGGTGGAGGGCAAAGAAGGGCTACGCCACTGGGAGGAGGTGGCACACATCTTTCTGAGTAACGATCAGGATACGGCATTCCAGCGGGCGCTGGAGATCGGCCACCAGGCCGAGCGCAGCCATGACGAAGGACGGCGGTGGGTGGAAAGCAGGCTGGCCCAGGTTGTCAAGCTTGATTGTCTGGGCGCCGATCAGACGGAGTTTCAGGTCGTGCTGGGATCGAGCAGGGCGACTGAGCACGTGCCGTTTGAACATATGTTTGATCCGGAGGGGAACGAGCCGGAGTCGCCCTTTTAGCGACCGCTGGGCGGTCAGGCACTGCCGGAATCAGCCTTAAGGACGGTGCCGGCGACCCGTTTTGGCCCTAACTCCAGTCGCCCTACGGGCTCCTTCCGTCAGGGCCAAAACGGGAAGAATTAGGCAAACACCAGGTGGGGCCAGATCAGAGCATCAAAAGGGGCCAAATCAAGTTGACAAACGCAGTCCCCTTCGCGAGGGGGACACCTCCGTGGCGCGTGCAAAACCTCAGTGAGCCGATGAAAAGCTCGGGTTTCAGTCCCCTTCGCGAGGGGGACACCTCCGTGGCACACGGAGTTCCCGTGCGTGGAGCCGGTCCAGTTCGTTTCAGTCCCCTTCGCGAGGGGGACACCTCCGTGGCATTGCCGGGACACCCGTTTCGTTTTGCTGAGTTGACGTTTCAGTCCCCTTCGCGAGGGGGACACCTCCGTGGCTGCTCCATATATCATGCTCCCATATAGGGTTATATGCACTGCAATTCTCCAAATCGGCGCAGATTGCTTTTCTGCTGAGAATCCCGGCCAATCCGCGAGGTTTTGTTTACCATACGTCTGCACAGTAGTTTGCGAATTCGCACTCCAGGCATCGGCCACGGACTTCAGTCGGCTCCGGGCACCACTGCGACTCGCCCGTCCTCCGGATATCCACGACCGCCGTCGTCACTGCCTGCCGCAACTCCCCCGTCACCGGCTCCGCGAAAATGCGGTTGTCGGGAATTCGGTACAAAAATGCCTGCCGCGCTGGCAACCCCGACGCGGCCTCCGCAAGCAACGAGTACCCTGCCAACTGAGCGCGGTGGTTCCGTCCCGGTTCGCCAGAGGTCAGCTTGAAATCCACCACTGCAATCTCATCCTCCGCCTCCAGAAGCAAGTCGATCTTCCCCGCGAGTCCTAATTCCTTGTTTTCCAGCCAAAGGCCGAAACGCCGCCGCGCTCCATTAAGACCATACTCTCGCAGTTTTCGCCGCGTTTCCAGGCCCTCGATCAGATCTTGCGCTGCCAGCCCTTCCTTCATCTTGTACGTCGGCCGCGCCGGCGCGGGCATCACGCGGTGGTAATACACGACCCGCGGGCAGTACGCCCATTGCTTGAGGTCCGTCACCGGAATGAGGTCCATCTCAATCTTCCCCGGCCAGGACTCGCAGTTTCGGTTTTCCGCGATCCGCCTCCGCCTTCAGCTCGTCGGCATCGCGCCGGAATTGGTCCAGCACCCACATGTCCTTCATATCCTGCTCGCAGACCGGAATGATGCGCACGCGTCCACTCTCGCCGCCGAGTTCGTTCTGCACTCGCAGCGCCAACTCCTGCCGCCGGTTCCGATTTAGCTTTCCGAAGAACGCGCTGAACTGTATCCGCTCCAGCCCATAGTCCAGGCAAACGTCCGCCACCCGGGTGCGCAGCCGATCATTTTCGATGTCGTAGATCAACACAAGCGACACTTCCGGACTCCCCTTGCCGAGGGGCAGGGGCTTCAGCACGCCGGTATAGCGGTTCTTATGCGCCATGCCTCACCACTTGAAGGAGAATGACCGGTACGGCCGCAGTCCCCGCACTGCGCTGGCCGCCAGGCGCGCCTGCATCTGCACAATGGAACGCACCTGGTGCTCCTTTCCCCGGTGCTGTTCCGCCGCCACCAGCCGCATAAGTACGCGCGATGCCACATTCTCCTTTGACGCCGCGTCAAGCATTCCTTTTTGTAACGTCAAAACGCCGCCCTTGTTGAGCCAGGAAAAGATCGCACGGTCTACCACGGGCTGGCGAAACTCCTCCATCAGGTCCAACACCAGCGATGGCTTGCCGCTTCGGTCCACATGGAGGAAGCCGGCGAAAGGCTCCAGGCCGGCGTTCATCACCGCGCCCCACACGTGCGCCGTCAGGATGCCGTATCCGTAGTTGAGCGCTGCGTTTACACCGTCAGTCGCGCCCTGGTGGCTGCGCCCCTCGAACCCGAGCTCGTCCGGCAGCATGTTGCCGATCTGTTGCCAGTAAATGCGCCCGCCCGTGCCTTCGAGCCCCATGACCTCCCCGCGGACTTCGTCGGGCGTCTTCCCCTCCGCCGCCAAGGCTGCTCTCCGCAGACGTCGAAGAGCGGTCGCGCCCTTCTCCAGCGCGTCCCTCCTCCCGCCCTCGCGGCTCTTGGCGAAATAGCGCAGCAGTTTCTCCTGATTGTGGAGCTTGCCAGCGACGATCCAGCGGCAGAGCTCGGCGCCTCGTTCATTCTGGTAGGCGGCGAACTGCGCGCGGCGCGTCTCCACGGTCGCTGTGAGCATCGGCGACGTGATCAGCGCGAACGGTTTTCCGGCGGAGGTCAGGCAGGCGATCCGGATTCCCCGCTCGCACAGTTCCTCGACAAGGTCCGACGAAAAACTGACGCCACGCGACGCCACGATGATCTCCTGCAGTCGCATCAGCGGAACCTGCGCGCAGACCGATTTTCCCTGCCTGACCACGACCCGCTCGCTTTTCTTTCCGATGAACAGCCCGAAGCCGGAGACGAACAACTGCGAGCCGTTCTCGGTTGCGAGCAGAATGACCGAGCCGTCATCCGGCAGGACCGCGTCATCGACCGGCGGCAGCGGCAATTCGAGCTGTTCCGGCGCGACATCGACGCCGCCCGTGATCCAGTTGTACTGGCCCGCGGAAGTGGGGGGCTTGCGGGGTGGATTAAGAACTGAAAGTGGAGATGCAGCCATCCGTGATCCTCTTTCGTTACTACTGAATCGTTCCCCTGCTCTTACTCACTTCTACGTCTCGATCCTGGAATGCAAGTCCAATCCCCCAGCCCCATAGGGCCGGCGAATGATATAGCACGAGAGTTCTTCGTTCCAATCGATCTGATTCGCGAATTGACGGTACTGACGACCAGCGATGGGCACCAAATAGCGGGCCGCGCCCAGCCAGCTTCCCTGTGCCCTCGCATCCGGGATAAGACCTTCCGGCAAAACCTCGCTGCCATCGAATAGACTCGCCCATTGTTCTCCCAGCGCCTCTCGTTCTTTACTCGACTCAAGCCCAAACGGTTTCCAATCGTCGACAAAAAGCTTCTGAAGAAGTCCCGTTTTCTCCCTTATCTGGCGTTCCAGTTGCACTTTCAGATCGGCAGGATACGAACGGTTCAGGAGTACGTCCACTGCGCTGTCCGTAAGTTCTGTTTCATCTCGTTCACAGAATTTCTTAAGGACACCGGCTACCGCAGTTAGGTGCTCTTCGATGTATGGAAGATGCGGCTTAGCGCCTTGCGGGAATTTCAAGAAAACAAAAACTGGCGAGGGCGCGTGAAGACCCCGCCGGTTACATCGCCCAAAACGCTGCACCATCGATTCGATCGGTGCCATTTCGCTAAAGCAGGAATCGAAATCCAGATCGAGCGAGACTTCAACAGCTTGTGTGGCGACCAGGACAACTCCCGACTGAGGCTGTATGCGAGTTTCAATCGCCGCGCGGTCGGCGAAATGATACCTCGAGTGCAAGAGATGAGACCGAACATCCCGGCGTAGCAGTTCCCAAAGTTGGATTGCGCGGCGAACTTGATTCACGACGACCAAGACGGAGCCGCGCCGAGATGCCTCGACGATCAGACGGATTGAATCCTCACTTTGAGAGTCGAAGGGCAGCAGGGTCAGTCTATGCCGAGCCTTGGGTGCCCATGGCGGCTGTTCGGGTACCGGCAGGATATCCATCGTGCGGGCCAAAACCTTCTTAAGATGATCCGGAACCGTCGCGCTCATGAAGAGAACTCGCGCACCCAGGCGGCGCTCCAGAAAGACCAAAGCTGTCAGAGTCAATGCAGTGACCTCTGGTGCATAAGCGTGAATTTCATCCACTACAATCCGCGCGCCGCTGAACGCGACCATAAGACGCTCTGGTCCGCGAGTCGCGAACAACAGTCGAATCACTGAAAAGACGGTGCTCACCGCCACTGGGGCAGCGAACAGTCTTGCCAGTTCGTTTTGGTCCTTTGCGCTTTTCTGAGCCTCCGATGGTGCATAGTCCAGCTTCAGGAACGACTCATAAAGGTGCCTGGCCGAGCGACCGTGAAGGAGGCTTACGGTTTGATTCCAGCGCTCCGGGTGTGTGGACGCGGTTGAGTCCAGCCGCTCAATCAAGCGCTTCTGCATGGCGTTCAACGACGTCTGGTACGGAAGAAGAATGCAAAGTCGGCCGTGTGCTCCAGTTTCCGCCTGACGCGCCGCCCAGCGTAACGCGGCTTCGGTTTTCCCGCTGCCGGTCGGCGCGATCAGGAGCGCTGAACCCCGGTATTCGCCGACAGTCAGTTGATGCGGCTTCCAAGTGAAATCCGGATACATGTTGTCCACTTCGCTTCTGTCTCGGACAGCAGTTCGGATCTCATTCACCTGAAAGCTGGCCAGATGATCCGAGGTCAACAGCCAGCCGCGAGCGTGAATGGCAGCAAGAACTGGTCGCCAATCACGCGACTGCGGGGCGCCAGGTCTGCGCCGTTCGCTACCTGCGGTCATAGCTTGCATGAGACAGTCGACCTGGGACAAAGCCCGAGCGATGCTCGCCCCATAATCCAGATCGACGAAATTTAGGAGGCGATATTGTTCAAAAGGGGGCCAGCCGAGGTAGGCAAAGATTTCTTGGGCAGTCCGCAGTATTTCGTGGAGCAAGGCCGCGTCGACGGTGGGAATTCCGATAGTCAGCTTCCCGAGATCAGTATGCTCGGAAGTCGTGTCTCCCATGAATCGGTCGCGCAGTTCATGCCACCCGCGATGATGGGTGGCAATTGAGGCGGCGATCCAACGAAACTCCACCTCGGGCACATCCAGCCATGCCAGAAAAGCCAAGCTGAGCACCTCGTGGCGGTTTCTAAACCGCGGTCCATTCGGTTGTAGTGCCGCTTGAAAACCCGGGTGAACCTTACCGAAGTCGTGCATCAAACTCGCATAGGCAAGAACTCGATGCAAACTTGCTTCAGGCCTGGCAGGCCATTCCGGTCTGTATGCCGCGAGAAACTGTCTCGCTTGCCCACAAACATCGCAGAGGTGATTCAGCAGCGGGGATGTGCCTCCAGACTTGGCCTGGACGTGGAACATTCGAGCGGCCAGATTTCCAAGGCTAGGCGGAAGCACGAGGTCCCCGAAGTGGCCAGAAATACAAGCCGCGTTTGAGTGTGTGTCCCGAAAACTTCCGCCGCTCACTCGGGTCGACCGAAAACTCCGCGGGCAGTTTGTCGCGCGCGATAAGATCGTCCGTTCCGCCGAAGATCCGCAACGGTGGCTGCGTGACCTGCAAGTAGCGATCCTGAACCGCGAGCCGCCGCCTCTCATAGTCAATTAGCGACGGGAGCAACACCGTGGTTCCCGGCGAAACCCATGGCCGCCACTCGAAAGGCAATAGAGTGTCGGCAAAGAATGCGTCAGACGCATTTTCGAGTTCGACAAATTCGGTCCGGTGGCAAGTCGCCAGATCCTGCGACCGGCCGAGGATATACGAGAAATAGGGACTCGCAAAGGAATCTCGAAATCTTTCGAGAAGGACCACGTTTGCCGACCTCAGGTAGAGCGTGAGCTTCGGTTTCAACAAGAACTCGCGGCGCTGAACGTTGGTCTCGCATTGAACATTGATGGGATGCGGCCATCCGCGCTTAGCGAGTGTGGATTTCCCGGAACCATGCTCGATTGGGTGAATCGTTTCTAGGTCCAATGCTTTGCCAGCATGTTCGAAGGCATATGCGAACTCTAATCCGTCCGCATCGAACCACTCTCCGACGACGCCAGCGAGATGTCCATAGATCGTCGCAGGAGGCGGCATATCGAAGGTGGGCAACCGCCCCACCTGAACGCGTGGATAGCGGAACGACGTCGTCAGTGACGACGATATCACTTTGAGTACAGTTAAGCGAGCCATGTCGGAGCGCTCGTATCAAGGTCGGCAATCAGCTTACGAATCACTTCCACCGGGTGGCCCAAGAATGATCCCGGTAACTCGTTTGTGACCTTCTCAAGGTTCCCCCGCTGTTCATCCAGGTACCCCTTGCTCAATCCTGCGTAAAACCCGGACAGTAGATCGCTTCTGAAGACCGAGAGCGTTTCGCTCAGCGCATGATCTTGAATCTTGGGTGTGCCGTCCTTCTTGTCAGCGCCGATCGCCGTGCCAAACAGATGGTTCCCGCCTTTCGCGACAGCCAGGAAAAGTAGCTTCGGAGCGACGTCCGTGTAGTGAAGGGCTTGCTTCGCGCCCCCGCTGATGCGGCTTAGCCCCTCCAGCAATTGCTTCAGACGAGACTTGCGGGTATCGAGATCGAGCTCGAACGCCTTATCGTTATCGTAGTGCGCCAGGCCCCGATCTTCCGCTAATCGTTTGCGGACCTCGTCTAGGTGCCTAAAGCCAGTGCGATCCACGTGATAGAACCTGCCAAGCATCCGAAGATCAAGAGAGAAAAGTCCCACAAGGGTCGTGCGATAGAACTCGTGGACGTGCGGGACTGCGTCGCCTTCGCCCCGCGACATGCTCCCATAATCGAAACCAAGTTCCTTAAGGGGGCTTACAGAAATCAATGTACTTACCTTGAAGGGCGATGCCCGTGTGAGCGTAACAAAGCTCTTTCCGTCTTTCTCCTGGCCTGTAAGTCCCTTTGCAGCCCATTCCTTGTCGATTTCCTTGGAGCTTCCGGGAGCGCGCATGTAGCCGAAGAGATCGTCTTCGGCATACTCGATAGGGTTCGCGTCAGTGTAAGCGATCTTCTCTTCGCGGAAGATTGGGGCGGGAGTCCAGCCTGGCACATCCTTGAGGGTGTCACGCAACCAATACCTAAACGCCTGCGCTGAAACGTATGGCAGAATTCCCTCGCGGGTGCGAACATACTTGACGGTGCTCCAGTTGTCATATCGCCGTTCAGGCTTCGACATCTCGACCTGCGAACCAAAGTTGTTCAATGCCGACGCCGGACAATCAATCAATAAAGCTCCCGATAGATGCGCCATGTTATCGTCTCTCCTGAGTTTCTTCCGATTCCAATTGCGGTAGCTCCTTCAACCGCTCTTGTGGTAATACCTCTATCAAACGAATGAGAATCAACTCCCGAACGAGACCTTCGTCTCGCGGCGAGGCGTCGTCCTCATTAGTCAAATCGAATGCTTGCAGAATGGTCTCGGTTGCTAGTGGTGCCTCATTGGCACGCTTCATCCGGTCACTGATTTCGGTAAGCGTACGAATATAATTCGTGAAGCCCCTTCTTTGAAAAAGGCGATCTAGATAGTTTTCCGCTTGCCGCGAATCAGCAATCTGGCCCGCGAGCTCCTTGATCGCATTGACTTGTTCTTGGGTCATCTCCATTACCTTTCTGGAAAAGTGACACGCGAGTTCAAACACACCTGCTTCACGGCCGGCATGCGGAGTGAAGTGGCGATGGATGATCGCACTTCGCCGAACCGTTGCTAGGCGGAACATATTACCAATGTCCTCAAAAAAGAAATTGCGTCTGTACCCCGATGGGCTGCTCTTCGCAGACGCTGTCGCCGCCCTGCGTGGTTTGGTCGATGCCGTTTCCCAAGCGCTGTCACGGATTGCCCGATAAGCAGAGTACTGCTTCGCAGTGCGGAGAAACTCCAGAATGCCGCGTTTCAATCTGATTTCTTCGAAATCCGGACCGCTGCCGTAATTCGTCGTGTGGCAGCCGACCAGATCAACCAGCGGCAATTCGGCTGCAGCCGCGCTCTTAAGAACTTCCTCGGCTGCCTCGATTAGCCGCGTGGATGGCCAGGTCAGGCTGGGCACCTGCTCCGGACTCGCCTCGATTATTTGTGAAACCCGCTTAGCGAAATTCGAAGTAAGGCAATACATCCACTCGTGTTGGGGAGTCCACCAGAACAGTGGTCGTCCGTTTACCTTAAGCGTCGCCAGAGGGTAGAACTGAATCGCGAACAAGCAAGCGGAACAAACAGGCAATCCCGGCTCACCTCCTGGTCCAGTGGTCATAGTCGTTGCGCCTGTCAACAGAGGAATCATGCTTCGATCAGCAATCTGCTGCGCGAGTCGACGGCAGTAAACGCATTCCCGCCCAGCGAGGGCAGGCCAGTTGAACGCGCGGAGCAAGGCGTTCTGTTGCTGCTGCTTCTTGTCAGCTCCCGTGGTCGCATTACACCAGCAACTGTTCGGAAAGTGGACCGTCAAATACCCAATCCAAGCTTTTTGGCAATATAAGGCTGCCAATTCATTTGCCTGATTCGCAAGATCGGACTCCGAAAAATCAGCACACAGTTTTTCGAGCCGGACTTCAAGAACGGCCGCACCCGTGTCGACAAACGGGTCACCGACGAATTGGATTGCTGTTGACATGCAAAACCAGAACGTCCCCTTCTCATCGGGGAAAAGCACTCACAACCCAAAAACTAGAGATGTTTTCAGTCCCCTTCTCAACGGGCAATCGGCTATACTGCTAGCGGAGAGGGTGGGACTCGAACCCACAAATCCTGGGCAGGATCTCGAATTATAAGTTCGGTGCGTTTACCAGTTCCGCCACCTCTCCGAAGAAGGGCTCCGTACTCCGGAGCCCTTCTTTTTTGGGCTCACGGAAAGAATATACCCTAAACAAAGGAGTGTGTCAACCCCCTTCCCACTACACCCCTAAAACTATAGATGAGGAATCATAGGACCGAAACGGTCAGCTCCCCCTTCCCCCAAACCGTCTGCCGCCCCACACCGACCCACATACCCAACCGCAAATAGGGCAGAAACTCCGCCAAGTCCCCTTCATACTCCGCCTCGCCCACGAACCCGCCCAGGGGGTGCCGCTGGCCTGTCCGCGACGAGAGCCGGTCCACCTCGGTGCGCTGCAACTCGCACCGCGTCGTCCGCACGGCGGCCGCGCGCTCGCCCATCGCGCGGAAATCGATCTCCAGCGGGCCGGCGCCGTAGAGCGCGCGTAGCGTGCTGATGCGGTCGCGCAGTCTCCCGAACAGAATGCCGAACTCCGGCCGGTCCGCCAACTGGTGTCCTGCCTTCAGCTCCGTGGGAGTTACGAATCGAACCCGCACTCGGCCCACACGCTCCGGCGTCTCGCTCAGGTCCACGACGTTGGGCGCGGCCAGTTCGCGCATCAGGAACTGCTCGCCGTCGAAGACTTGCGCCACTCTCGTTTCGTTAAGATCCAGTTGATCCACGGAAGTCAGCTCGGCACGGCCGCGCCCAGGGCCCAGACCCTCTCGCGCCAGTTGGGCGAACGCCAGCACGAAATAGGGCAGCGCCGGATCGCGCACGTCGAAAATGTGAACGTCGAAGTGGAAAGCCTCTCCTTGCTGGATCGTGCGCCCGTCCAGGTGAGCGGCGCGGAACACGAACGGCCGCGGCCAGTCCGCCAACCCGCTCGGACCCTCGCCCCGCGCCGCCTGCGGCTCGAACACGCGTGCATACGGGCAGTCCGCGCGAATGTCGCACGTCTTCGCGTCGTGGCAGCTTGGGATGCAGACCAGTTTGCGAAAGATGCCGCCGAACGCCCCGCGCACGATGTTGCCGGATTTGTACACAGGGAAAAAGAGCGTGCCCGCAGAGCGGAAATAAAAGCGGAAGCGATAGAATTCGAACGTCAATGGGGCCAGCATAGCACTCGTCACCACCTGTGCCCTTAGCCGCGAGCGCTCACCCAGCCGCCGGCTCCGGGACCGGAGGCGTTACGCTTACCACGAAGCGAGGCACAAAGCTTTGTCTCCTTCGGCTTGGCCTGGTCCCACCCAAGGAGGCTAGAGTTGCGCAACGATAGAGACACACAGGCGGTGGCCAACGCGCCGGCGCCGACTCCCGTCCGGATGGTCCGTTGCGCTATCTATACCCGCAAATCGACCGACGAGGGCCTCGATCAGGAGTTCAATTCGCTCGACGCGCAACGCGACGCGGCTGAAGCTTTCATCCTGAGCCAACGGGGTGAGGGGCTGGTCGCGCTGCCGGAGCGCTATGACGACGGTGGCTTCCGGGGCGGCAATCTGGAGCGTCCAGCGCTGCAACGGCTCCTCGCGGGCATCCGCGCTAGCGAGGTCGATTGTGTCGTGGTTTACAAGGTGGACCGGCTGAGCAGGTCCCTGCTCGACTTTGCCCGGATCATCGAAGTCTTCGAGCAGCAGAGGGTCAGCTTCGTGTCCGTGACACAGCAGTTCAACACCACGAACTCGCTTGGCCGCCTCACCCTTAACGTCCTCCTGTCGTTCGCGCAGTTTGAGCGCGAGATCATCGCTGAGCGGACGCGCGACAAGATGTCGGCGGCGCGGCGTAAGGGCAAATGGACAGGGGGCCACCCGACGCTCGGCTACGACATCGGCCCGCGTGGCGGACGGCTGATCCTCAATGCCAACGAAGCCGAGCAAGTACGGAACATCTTCAAGCTGTATCTCGACCACAAGGCCATGCTGCCGGTGGTGCGCGAAATCGACCGCCGCGGCTGGCATACCAAGCAATGGATTACGAAGAGAGGCGCGATCAAGGGTGGCAGACCCTTCACCAAGGGCCGACTGTACCGGTTATTGACAAACCCGATCTACACCGGCAACGTCGAGTTCAAAGGCCAGGTCTACGATGGCGAGCATGAAGCCATCGTAGAGGCCGAAACTTGGGAGAGTGTGCAAGCCATCCTGCACCGTAACCGGCGAACCCCGAGCCAGACGGCGCAGCACGTGGCCTCTGGGCGCAACCGAGTGGCCGAATTCGCAATAAATTCGTAATGAGACTATGTTTGGATGCGTTTGGTGCGTTTTCTGAGTTCGTAGAATCAATAACTTGCGATTTATCAATGATCCCGTAGGGTTCGAATCCCACCCTCACCGCCAGCATCGAAACCCGCCGGTCGGCGGACCCACAATCAAAAGGTTACATGGGACAATGAACAAAAGGTGGAGCCCACAGAGCAAACTGCGATCCGATGCGCCAGGCGTCTTCGTCGTTGCGGAGCATGGCCGGAGCGAGCGATGCGGGCCGATTCAGATTCGGATTGGGCCTCGCGCGCCATGCTGGGTGAACTGGTCCGGTGGGCACAAACAGTTGACTTGGGCAAGCTACCTTCGTCGCATCCGCGACGCGGTCTCATCACGCGAGGGCGGGAGCGATGAGCCTAACGACTCCGTATCCGGCTGACTTGCTGTTGGTGGCGCGGAAGGTGGTTTGGTATGAGAAGCCGGAGAAAACCCTTGCCCGATCTGATGACGTTTCTGGCGCACTTGATTGTCTACGGCTCCTCGGCGGACGTTTCAGTGGCCGAGCGTTACCTGCCAGCAGAAGAATTCCGACGAGCACTTGAGAATGCTCCGGCTGGAGTGTTCGCGCGGGAGGCCTGGGAGAAGTGGCATGAGCGGCTTGGAATGCCAGCACCACCCTTACCACGGCGCCGCTTTCCAGATGGTTCGTCCGGTCCAGATGCTGGGCATTTTGTCGGTCGGTAGCCGTCGGTCTCGAAACCGTCTTGGACCCTATTTGGACCTTACGCTCCCGGCCGAGTAGGGCCGCACCGGACCGGCCCTTGATGACAAATCAATAAGTTGGACGGGTCGGGCCGCTCCAGAACACCCTAAATTCGCTTCAGGTTCTAGTGGGGGCAACTCCGTGGAGGTTCAAGTCCTCTCATCCGCACCACCCTTGTCATCAATCGGATAGCAAAAAAACGCGCAGCTTCAATTTACCGGCGGCGTGAGCCGAGTGTGTGCCTAGTGTGCCGACCGCAAATCCGATCTGCGGCTGGAAGTGCGGGTGCATAAAGGCTCCAACTGGCGATCCTTGTCCCACCCGTCGGTCGAAACGAAGGGGCACGGCCTATCCTCGCATGGGGTGCCTGTGCCTTGGTCCATATCGGGCTGGTACAGAATGGAAGTCAGGAGGACGCCGGCATGGCAGCTTTGATCGTGCTATTTGGGTCGTGGTTGGTGTTTCGTGGGATAGGAGCCCTGGAGATTCCGGCGCTGGCAAGCTGGCACGACTCGGCACGGTTCGCTCTGGCGGCAATGTTCGTATTCACAGGCGCCGCACACTTCACAAGAATGAAACACGATATGGCGCGAATGGTGCCCAGCGTTTTTCCGCAGCCGATGGGGATGGTGTATTTCACGGGAATCTGCGAGTGGTTGGGTGCGATTGGGTTGCTAGTGGCGAATCCCAAGAGGCGGCGGCCGTGGCGCTGATCGTCATGCTGGTAGCGATATTTCCGGCGAACATTCGAGCGGCGCGGGAAGGCTTGACGCTCGGCGGCAGACCGGCGACGCGATTGTGGCTGCGGGCTCCGATGCAGGTTTTGTTTATTGGGCTGTTATGGTGGTCTGGGGTCAAGTAACGGCTTGACACGATGCAGGTACTATCTCCTTCGGCACGGCTGTCAACAAAAAGCTCAACGGGCGGTCGGCGCACCTCAGTGCCGGCAGACAGCGGACGCCGACTGTCATTTCAGCCCCCGCCCCGTGACCAGGTAGACCGCGAAGGTTCCCAGCCAGTGCCCGCCTTCATAATGCGCGCTATTGATGCTGGCGAGGCCGGCTGCGCGGAGGCGGGTCGCCAAGTCCGCCATTGCCGCCGCGCGTGCATCGGTGGCCGGCACCACCGAGAGAATCCCTTCGATCATCCATGCGCGGCTCAAGTTCAGACCTGCGAGGTGGTAGAGCTTAGGATCGCTGAGGTCGGGAACAACGGTCGGCTCGAAGTCGAGGCGCTCGATAAAGTCCCGGAACCAGGTTCCGTACTGCCCCGGCGTCATGACGCGCCGCATCAGGTCCGCTTCGGCCAGGCAGGGAGAGAGGAAATCCTCACCCGACGGTTCGTAATTCACCGGGCAGCCGCGGTCCTTCAGGTAGTAGTGCCGCGCGCGCTCTTCGACCAGTTTGCCGAACTCGGTGTTGCCGGCGGTTCGCGCATAGTCGAGCATGAGGCTCATGCTAAATGCTGTGTTGTTGTGCTCGCCGACACGGATGGGGTTGTCAAGCTTGGGCAGCCACGCGGAGATGCGCGAGACTACGGCCTGTTCCAATGGCGCGAGCGCCGCCGACCACTGCCGGGCCTGGGGGTCGTCCCACTCTCTCAGTTCCGCAGCCAATTGCAGCAGCCAGGCGAGGCCGTAGGGCCGCTCGAACGCGGTGCGGCCTTCCGCGTTCAGATACTTCACTTCCTGCGCGACGTTGGCGGGCGTGAGGCTCTGTGCCAAGGCCTTGCGGGCTTCAGCGGCAAACGGCGCTTGCGGGAAGAGGCGGACCAGGCGCACCAGGAGCCAATGTCCGTGCACAGAGGAGTGCCAGTCGTAGCAGCCATAGAAAGCCGGGGTGAGCTCCCGCGGCGGCTTCACGTCGGCGTCGGAGTTCATGGAATGGGCGATCTTGTTGGGATACTCCTTATGCACGCAATCGAGCGCCAAACGGGCGAATCGCGCTGCCTGCGCCTGGTCGAGACCGGAAGCGGCCATAATTCCTCCGCAGAAAAGGATGCCTGTTACCGCTGTGCGGATCATAGGAGTATCATAGTACGCGGCTTGCCGGAAACGGCTTCCCGGGAATTGCGCGCCGATGGCCTCCTGAAAATCAAGACAAAAATCTTTCTAACTTTCGGAGTTTCTAAGTGCTGGGCGGCAATCGAGCCACGCCCGCCTCACACCTGCTGCTCGATCTAAGCCTGCAGCCAACTGGAAGCTAAAATGGAAGTTCCGGTTCAGGAGCATTTACCATGAGACCTCGCTCTGCGACCTACCGATATTGCGTGCTTGCCGCCATTGCCCTGTCAACTGGTGCGCGCGCTGAGGTAGCCTTTACGTGCTTCCCAGCGAATAATGCAACCCATGTCAATCCCGATACACATCTGGTCCTGACATTCTCCGGCCCTCCCACTCTTGGCAAGTCCGGCCAGATTCGCATCTACGATGCAGCCGGCCACCATCTGGTCGACACACTCGACCTCAGTGTCCCTGCCGGTCCCGACCCCTCCCGGCGCATCGCCGCCCCGCACGCAGCGGGGATTGCTCTTGACCCTGCCATCCCCACCTCGCCCACCACTACAACGCCGGCCGTGAGAACGACGCCCGCCGATCTGCACAATTACCAGCTCACGACCATCGGCGGTTTGGCTAACTTTCACTTCTACCCCGTCATCATCCATGGCAACGTGGCCACGATTTACCCCCACAATAACGTCTTGCGGTACAAGCATAAATACATCGTTCAGGTCGATTCAGGGGTTTTCACTCTCGCCACTGGCGTGTTCGCGGGCTTCACCACGGACCACGCCTGGCGTTTCGCCACCAAGCAGGCTCCTCCGCGCGCCGATACAACTCGCGTCGTGGTCGCAGCCGATGGCAGCGCCGATTTCAACACAGTCCAGGGCGCCGTCGACTTCGTTCCCGACAATCCATTAAAGCGGGTGACGATCTTCATCGAGAATGGCACCTACGAGGAGATCGTCTTCTTCAGCCACAAGGCCAATCTCACCTTCCGCGGCGAGGATCGCGATAAGGTTCAGGTTGGTTACGGCAACAACAGCGCGTTCAATCCGCCGCAGCCGGGGCCGAACCGCCGCTGCGCCTTCTCCGCATACGATTCAACCGGCATCGAGTTCATCAATTTCAGTGTGAAGAATTACTACTTCGGCCAGGCGGAAGGCCTGCTGATCTCCGGCTCGAAGAACATAGTCAGCCACATGACTATCAAAGGCTCCGGCGATGCGCTCAATCTGCGCGGCTCCGTCTATCTGACCGACAGCACGATCATCGGCGACGGCGACACCATCCTCGGCGTCGGCCCCGCCTTCTTCCGCCGCTGCGAGATCCAGTCTGTAGGGCCCTTCATGTGGATTCGCAACACCGAAGCGAACCACGGCAATGTTTTCGTCGACTGCACCTTCACCTCCATCGACCGCCCGCTGCCGTTGAACTCCTCCTCGCCGCCCGTCCGGCCTTCCTCGGCTGCTTACCGCCATGTCAGCGTGCTGGCACGCCTGCCCAACAACCACGGCCTCAACTACCCCTACGCCGAGGCCGTACTCATTAACTGCCGACTCAAAGGCATTCCACCGGCCGGCTGGGGACCTATCGACGGCGAGACTTCGCACATTCATTTCTGGGAGTTCCACAGCACTGATGCCGACGGCCATCCTATCGACGTCACACAGCGGCACCCCGCGTCCAGGCAACTGACCGAGCCGCAGGATGCCCAGACCATCGCCAACTACAGTGATCCGGCATTCGTCCTTGGCGGCTGGACCCCTGTCGTCGAGCAGTAAGGGAAACCGAATGCTCCGATCAACGAGATGGCAATACACTCACTTGGGGATAAGGAAGCTGTAGCAGATGGCGTTCTGGAGCGGCGGGAAACAGGCTGGCGCCGCCGCTCCGCGACGGCACTCACTTACGGGAGAGTTTTCTTGCGTAGGCCCCAGCAATCGTCACCGGGTGGGTAACCAAAGTGCAGATTTGACCTACCAAGCTGACCGGCTCATGGAACACGCCGAGGTGCCTGAGCACCGTTCCCCGATCGTAGTAGATTCTCTCTCCGGCCAACCGATTGTCAGCGTCGAATGTGTATATGCCGCAAAGCGGCAGTTCCAGTCGCCGCCCGGTCGCAGGAAGACCCTTCCATCCACCAAGGTGTGTGCCTCGAATCATGACTTCCACCACAATCGCTTCATAGGCGACGTGTTTCTGGCGCACCTCGATTTCCAAGTCCGGCAGGGCCGTCATGAGCTGCATGTAAAACTGGCGCACTCCGTCTCGTCCGTCGTAATGTTCGTTCCACGGCTCGTCGTCGTAACGCGCTATGTCGCCGAAGGTGGAGAGAACCCCCTTCCAAGTCGTGCTGGTTCTCCAGCCGGACGTGCTGCTCAACGGTTGCGATGCGAGCCGACTGCTTCTCATCGGGAGTTGTTGCGCTTGTCAATGGTCACCTCTCTTCGCGATTGTGCCACGTGCGCAAGCGTCTTGGGAACGACCCCTTCGGCCCTAGTCGCGCCACTTGGTCGGAAAACGCCCTAGCCGCGGAAGTGGTGTATTGGCTGGCGCGAGCCCGCCCCGCCCGCCGCCTGCCTGGATTACTGCGATTCGACCCGCTTCACACTAACCCCGCCGTTCGTGGTCGCGACGTGAATCGATGCGCCGCCGGAGCCGACATTGAAGTCCAGCCGGCGCGGCTTGGCATTCTTGTCCACCATGACCGGAAAATCCGACTGCAATCCGCCGTTCACCGTCTCCGCCTGTATGTGCGCCGAGTAGGTGGAAGGCACGGCGAGCCTCACGCCGCCGTTGCGCGTGCTGACGTCCAGTTGCCGCCCATCCCAGACTGCGCCCGCAAGCTCCACATGGATTCCGCCGTTCACAGTAGAGCCCGTCACATCGCCGGCGACCCGCTTCAGATGCACGCCGCCGTTGGTTACTGCAAAGTGGATTGCACCGCGCACGTCGGAGATCGAAACGCCTCCATTGTGGGTCTTCAGCTCCAGATCGGTGTTCTGCGGAACGAAGATTTCATAGCTGACGCTCCACCAGGAATTGTTGGCGGATTCCGGGCCCGTGGCCCGCACCTGTCCGCCGGAGTTGTCAACGGCGACATGGCTCGCCATCTGCGCCGCGGCCGCTTCGGTATCCGCCGAAGCCTCGACACGCGCACGAACCAGGACGTCGCTTCGCAGCCATCCTTTAACGGTTGCGCCGCCGTTGCGGCCCGCATCTACATTCAGGCGGCCCGCGGAAGGCACAGTCTGCTCGCGAATCTCGCAATGGCGCGCACGCTCACCGCTGTCCCTGCCGTTATCGCAGGTCATGCGCTTTTCCGTGTTGTTCTGCAGTTGAGCGAATAAGGGAACGCCGCCCGTCGAAACGGCCAATCCGATCCAAGCCGCGCTGGTAAGTGCCGATTTCATCGAATCCTCCTTGCTGTGCGGAAGACCGCCGCGCCGGCTCTTACCGGGCTTGGCTGGTTCTCCGTTCAGCAGTAATACCGGGGATGCCGGGAAAGGTTACACAAAAATCGCTGCGGCCGGCCGCGGGCGTCCGGGGACGCGGAGCGTAAGAGGCCATCCCCCGGCGCCTCCTTACGAAAGCTTTACCACGGCGGCATTCTTCAGGAAATCCGGGTCGAATTCCAGTCCCATGCCCGGTCCGGGCGGAACTGGAATCACGCCGTCCTCGATGTCGAAGTTGGGTGAGTACCACGATTCCTTTTTGGGCGCCTTGCGCGACACGTACTCCATCCATGGCCCGATATTTGGCGTGGCCGCCGCGAATTGGAGGATATTTACGGTAGCGGCGCCCGTCTGCGTGTCATGCGGGCAGATCCACATATTCACCTGGCGAGCCATCCGCGCCACCCGGGCGGTGCGGATGAAACCGCCGTTGTAGTTCAAATCGGGCTGCACTACGTCCATAACCTTGTTGTCGATCATCCACTGGAACAGCCACAAGCTGGAGTCCTGTTCGCCAAACGCCACTTTCATGTCCAGCGCGTCGGCCACTTTTTTGGTCTCGCTCAGTTCTTCCCAAGGGCACGGCTCTTCAAACCACAAGTACTTCATATCCTGCAAGCGCTTGCCGATCTCGATCACGTTTCGCGCGTCGTAGGAACCGTTGGCGTCGGCCATCAACGTCACCTTGCCGGCGAGTTTTTGCTGCGCCAGTTCCAACAACTTGCCGGTGCGCCTGGGGTAGGCGTCGCGGTTATCGCTCATACGGCCGCCGATTTTGAACTTGACGGCCTTGGCCCCTGTCCGCTCCACCTCGCGCACGTACACTTCGACCTCTTGCTCGGCTGTGGTTTCGCGTCCCGATCCCGAGAGATAGACCGGGATCTCCTTTCGCAGCATACCTCCCATGAGCTCGGCCGCGGGTTTCTTCAGCGCCTTTCCCATCAAGTCGAACAGGCTTTGCTCGACGTATGCCACCGGGCACCAGAACTCCTGCCCTGCGAGCTTATAGTTGGAGTTTGTCACATAGACTTCGTCCACCAGGTGTTCCAGATCGCGGGCATCTTTGCCGAGGAAGTGCGGCATGACGCGGTGGGCCAAAATCGGGATGTAGTCCACGATGTCTTTGGTTTGAATAACTCCTTCGGCACCATCGGACGACCGCGTGCGCAGAAAAAAGTGATCGTGGGCTTGCAGTAACTCAATGGATGCGATCTTGACGGGAGAGTCGAAGAACTTGCGCAAGTTGAAAACAGGCTTCCCATATTCGAGTATCTCCGACCCCATGTCGGAGGCGCCCCACGCGCGGGATGCCTGGTTTTGCAGTAGAGCGCTACCGGCAATAGCCTTAAAAAAGCCGCGACGGTTCATACCCAGATTGTATGTCGGCGGGGTGGCACCTACGAGCAGAGCGCAACCTCGTAATCCGCCGCTTTGGGAATCGCAGACTGCACGCTCCCGCCGGTCTGCCGGAGACACGGTCTTTTCCAGCCGCGGTGCATGGCCGGATTCGTACAGTTCAGGATGTGGACAGCGAACCCGGCCTCGGCCGGAAACAAATTCAGGGGAACAAGGCGCGTGTTTTCGCGTATGTTGTAGCGTATAAGGCTGATGAGAAACCATCTGAGCGGGAGTGTCGATGAGCCTTTTTGCTGACGTGCGCTACGCCGGCCGGACGCTCGCCAAGTCTCCGGTCTTTTGTTCCATCGCGGTCCTTTCGCTGGCGCTGGGGATCGGCGCCAATGCCGGAGTGTTCACGCTGCTCGATCAGGTGATTCTGCACCTGCTCCCCGTGGAGCAACCGCAGCGGCTGGCGCAACTGGTGGAGCGCGGCGACTGGTACGGCTCCAACAACGGCATGAACGCCATTTCCTATCCCATGTATGAGGATCTGCGCAAACAGAACGAAGTCTTCAGCGGGATGTTCTGCACCTACTTCACCGGTTTCAGCGCGAGTTTCGAGGGACGCAACGAGCGGGTAGCCGGAGAGCTGGTTTCAGGAACATATTTTCCCGTGCTGGGCGTGCGCCCGGCGCTGGGACGGCTGTTCACCCCCGAAGACGACCGCACTCCCAGCGGAGCGCCGTTCGCCGTGCTCACCTACAGCTATTGGCAGAACAGGTTCGGCGGCGATCCGTCGGTGATTGGCAAGCAGATTCTGGTGCGGGACCACCGGCTGACCATCATAGGCGTGGCGGAGCGGAAGTTCGAGGGCGTGCAGGCGCTGTTTCAGACGCAGATCTTCGTGCCGGTGGCGATGGCCGGGGAGATGACGGACAAGACCAAGCCGCTCGAAGACCGCCGCCAGCGCTGGGTGCAGGTCTTCGGCAGAATGAAGCCGGGCGTCGATTTGCGGGAAGCGAAGGCGTCGCTCGCCCCGCTCTACCATCGCACTCTGGAGATGGAGGTGCAGCAAAAGGAATTCGCGCACACCACGCCGTATACGCGGCAGCAGTTTCTAAAAGGGACGCTGGAGGCGGCACCGGGCGGGCGCGGGCAGGACGTGGTGCGACAGTTCCTGGAGGCGCCGCTGTGGGCGATGATGGCGATGGTCGCTCTGGTGCTGCTGATCGCCTGCGCCAACGTGGCCAACCTGATGATCGCGCGAGCGTCGGCGCGGCAGAAGGAGATGGCGGTGCGGTTGGCGCTGGGCGCGGGGAGGGCGCGCATCGTCCGCCAGCTCCTGGTGGAGGGTCTGGTGCTGGCCCTCGCAGGCGGCCTAGTGGGGTTGGCCATCTCGCCTTGGGCCATGCGGCTGCTCATCGGCATCATGCCGGAGACCGACCCGCCGCTGCGGTTTGTCGTCGATCCAAACCTGCGCCTGGTGCTGTTCACCATGGCGGTTTCGGTGGTGACGGCCGTGATCTTCGGGCTTGCGCCGGCGCTGCAGGCGGCCCGGCCAAAAATCGCAGCGGTGCTCAAGGACCAGGCGGGAGGGGTAGTGGGAGGCGGGCAGGCGCGCTGGCGCAAGATGTTGGTGGTGGCGCAGGTGAGCCTTTCCCTGCTGCTGCTGATCGGCGCCGGACTTTTCGGGCGCAGTCTGCACAACCTGAAAAGCGTCAATCCGGGATTCGACGTGAACAACCTGCTCAGTTTTCAAGTGGACCCCACCTTGAACGGCTACACTCCAGTACGCGCCAAGCTTTTCTACCGGCAACTGCAGGATTCGCTGGCGGCCCTTCCCAGCACCAGCTCGGCCGCTCTGTGTGTGGTCCCGCCGCTCGCTTTCGATGAATGGGACAGCACGGTGAGCGTGGAAGGCTATGTGCCCAAGCCGGGCGAGGACATGAATCCGCGGGTGAATCACATTTCGCCCGGATACTTCTCCACATTGAGGATTCCGCTTTACCGCGGGCGCGATTTCACGGAGCAGGACGCGCTGGGTGCGCCGAAAGTCGCCATCGTCAACGAAAAATTCGCAGAGCACTATTTCGGCGGCCACGGCGCCGTGGGGCGGCATATCGGTATGGGCGGCGACCCCGGCACCAAGACCGACATCGAGATTGTCGGCGTGGTGCGCGATACCAAGTACAGCCAGATGAATGAGAAGCTGCAACGCGAAGTCTACTTCCCTTACCTGCAGCACGACTGGGCCGCGCAAATGACCGGCTACGTGCGCACCCCGCTGCGGCCCGAACAGATGTTCCCGATGATTCGCGCCGCGGTGCGCAAGCTGGATGCGAACCTGCCCGTCTACCAGATGAAGACGGAGGAGAGACAGCGGGACGATTCGCTGGCCGTGGAGCGCCTCTCGGCGGCGCTCTCGAGCGCATTCGGCGTGCTTGCCACCATCCTGGCCGCCATCGGGATCTATGGCGTGATGGCGTTTCTGGTGGCGCGGCGGACGCGCGAGATCGGCATCCGCATGGCGCTGGGCGCGTCGGCGGGCAACGTCGTGTGGCTGGTGATGCGCGAGGTGCTGCTGCTGGCCGGCGCGGGCGTGCTGATCGGGCTGCCCATCGCACTGGCGGTCACCCGGCTGTTGGAGAGCCAGCTTTATGAGATTGGGTCGCATGACCCCGCGACGGCGATTGCGGCAACGCTTGGGCTGGTGGCAGTGGCGGCCCTGTCGGGTTACCTCCCAGCCCGACGGGCGACACAGGTGGATCCGGTAACCGCGCTGCGATACGAGTAAACCATTCCCTCCAGGTAATCTCGACGGCGCGTCGCGGCCGGTCGCCATGGTTAGTCACTCCTTGTACGTCTACGACATTCCGCAGACACCTTAGAATAATAACGGCCCCATGGCAAGGAATATCCAGAAGTTGAAACGCGAGCGGCTGCCGGCGCGCAAGGTGGTCCGCGAGAAAAGACGAGGCCGGAGTACCGCCGCTAAGACCGGAGTACCTTTCATCGCGGCACGGCTGGCAGTGAAGCACGCGTTGCTGCTGGCCGCCGTTATCGGCTTCACATTGCTAGCGTATGCGAACTCGTTTCATACACCGTTTCTGGTGGATAACGCGGAGATCATCCTCAATGACACGCGCGTCCACGCGGCGACACTGACCCATCTTCACCGCATCCTGACCGAGCAGTATTGGGAGACGTCCAACACCGGGCTGTACCGTCCGCTGACCACGCTGTCGTTTCTGTTCAATTACGCTGTGTTAGGCAACGGCGCAGACCCGTACGGATATCACTGGTTCAACTTCATTCTGCACGCGGTGAACATCGCGCTCGTGTACGCCCTGGGGCTGGCAGTTTTCAAACGTATTCCGGCCGCTCTGTTGCTGAGCGCCCTATGGGGGCTGCATCCGGTGCTGACCGAATCGGTGACCAACATCGTGGGCCGGTCGGACATGCTGGCGGCATTCTCGGTGCTGGCCGGGCTGCTGTGCCATCGGAAGGTGCTGGATGCCACGGGGGTACGGAGGGCAGCATGGCTCGTGGCCATCGGGCTCGCCGCGGCGGCCGGTATCTTCTCGAAGGAGAGCGCGATCGTGCTTTTGGCAGTCTTCGCGATCTACGATTTCACCTTCGGGCGCGCCGCCACCTGGAGGTCTCGGCTGCCGAGCTACGCCGCAGCAGCCATCCCGTGCCTCGTTTACTTCTACATGCGCTCTCAGGCGCTCGCCGGCTTGCCCCATCTGGCCACTCCCTTCTATGAGAACCCGCTGCTGGGCGCCGGCTTCTGGACGGCGCGGATTACGGCCGTCAAGGTGATCGGCAGGTATTTCGGATTGCTGTTATGGCCGGCGCGTCTCTCGTGGGATTACGGATACAATGAAGTGCCGCTATTCGGCTGGGGATTGCGGAGCTGGGAGGATTGGAAAGCCATCGCGGCCATGCTCGGCTGTGTGGCGGTGGCGATTGTGGTCCTCCGTTCCTGGCGGAGTCATCTGCCGTTGCTCTTCGGCGCGGCTTTCTTTTTCGTCACCCTCGCGCCCATGTCGAATCTCGTTGTCCTGATCGGCGCCATCATGGGTGAACGTTTTCTGTACCTTCCGTCGGTGGGCTTTGCGGTCGCCGTGGTCTGGGCTCTGGCCGCGCTCTGGCAGCGCGTACCGGCAACCCGGCCCGCCTACCGGTACGCTGCGGGCGCTGGGCTGAGCCTGCTACTGGTTGGGTGCGCCGCGCGTACTTACGACCGCAACGCCGACTGGCTCGACCCGCAACGGTTTTGGCTCAGCGGCGCCGCGGCGGCGCCGGACAGTTACAAAACGAACATGGCCGCGGCAACCAACACAGCTCTTGCCACTCAGGAAGATGTGGTCCGTTCGATTGGCTACGCGAATCGCGCGCTCGCCATCCTCGACGGGCTGCCGGATTCCGAAAACTCAGCCGGCGGTTACGCCGACGCAGCCCTCCTTTACCGTCACATTGGAGATAGACTGGCAACCCAAGACACGGCCGGCAAGGCACCCGTTGGCCTGGACGCCGCATATTGGTACCGGAGATCGTTGAACGCACTTTTCCGCAGCGAGAAAATCGAGCTGGTGTGGGACGAACGATACCGGGCGGATAACGCACGGCGCGGCCGGCCGGGGCTTACTTCGCTGCCCAGCAAGTTGTATCTGAACCTGGGCCGCGCGTACTTGCGTCTCTCGGATACGCGGGACGCGATGGCAGCCTTCGAGCGCGGGCGGGCGTTGGAGTCGTCACCCGAACTCCTGCAGGAACTGGCGTCGCTCTATCGCGCAAATGCCGAGCCGCGCAAAGCTGCGGCAGCTTTGGTGGAAGCGCTGGCCGTGGATCCGAACCAGCCGGCAGCGGCTTCGACGCTGATCGAACTGTATCGGCAGATCGATCCCCAGGGATGTGCCGTGACGCGCCAGGCCGGCGCACCCAGCCTCAACCCGGATTGCCCGCTGGTGCACAGCGACATCTGCTCGGCGTCGCGCAACGTGATCGCCAACTACCTCCGGAGGGGCCAGCAGTTCGAGGCCGATTCTATCCGCCAGGTTGCGAAGCAGGACCTCGGCTGCGCGCCCGGGCTCCTGAACTAGCGGAGAGAACGAAGCCCGATTGCGCACGCGCCAGCCCCCTGCGTCCTTCTTCAACGCCTCAGCGACGCCACGTAAATCTGGAACGGCGCCCAATAGTAAGGGCGAGCGAAGCGGGCGGAGCCGAGCAGTTCCAGTTTGGCCTGGTGCATCGCCGTGACCGGATCCGCGCCCGCGGCCATCCGCCGGTAGAACGAGTTCATCAACTGCTCGGTGGAACTGTCGCTCACATCCCACAGGCCGGCGGCCACGGCGCGCGCGCCGGCCCGCATAAACGCCCAGGCGAACCCCACCAAGCCTTCGCCCGCGTAGGCGCGTGTGCCCGCGCTGCTGCAAGCCGAGATGGTGACCAGGTCGGCATGGATGGGAATCCCAACCACATCGCGCGCGTAGAGCTTGCCATGCGAGAGAATTACCGCCGATTCCAACGGCTTCTGGGAATTGGCTTCCGCGTGGGCGGCGAAATGAATGAGTGAGAAGCGCTGCGGATCCGAGTGGCCATAAACCGCCGGGGTGGCCTGCGTGCCCAGATAAGCCTGCTGCGCCCGCCCCGGGAAATCCGCCTGAATGTCGCGAATCTCGCGCTGTGCGTTGGAGAGCGGCTGGTACTGGGTGCCTGCGTAGTCGGGTGCGCCGATCAGCAGCAGCGAAGGATTCTTTCCTGCGCCTGCCAACGCCGGCGCCGCCAGGATCGCGATCGAAGGCGCCACCGCCATCTCCACGTCCTCAATCCAGTAGTGCGGATGAGGAGCGGGCGCCACCAGCGTCTCCAGGTTCAACCGGTGCAGAGCGCCATCGGGAATCACGATCAGCCGTTCACCTTTGCGGAGGTGCGGTGCAACCGGCGCCAGCAGCAGGCGCCAGAGTTCGGAGCCGGCGGTATTTTCGAGCGGATCGCGCACCGAATGCTCCACCGTGTCGCGATATTTTGTCACCAGCTTCTCGATGGTACCCGAGCCGGGCAGTTGGAAGCGCTGCACACCGTTCGCGGTGATCAGCCAGGCAAAGGAGCGTTCGGGAGCCAGCCAGAAGGAGAGGATGCTCGAGTGGGCGACGCGCGCGACGCGCTCAAACTCCGGCAGGCCGCGCAGCGGAGCGACCGCGGCTTCTTGTTCCAGCAACTCCGCCAGCACGCGCGCACGGCTCGATTCCACCACTTGCAGGGCGCCGGCGTCGTCTTTCTGCCGCCACAAAACGTCGACGTAGCTTTGGTAAAAGGGCATCAATTCTGAAAGCAGCGTCATGCGGTGGTTCGGATCGAGCAGGTCGCTGCGGGTGGCCTCGATGACGCGCAGAGCCTGCTCATAACAACGGTCGGCCTGCGAGAAACTCTTGGCGGACTCCGCGAGGGCGCCCAGCAAATCCCAGGACGCCCAGCGGATGCCGGGCGGGGTGTCGGTGGCACGGAGCAGACCCTGGCCAATCCGCGTGGCCGCTTGGAAATCCCCTCGGCCCTCGGCGATGCGGGCGCGATTCCGCTCCAGGTACGGGATGGTGTCGCGTGCGCCAACCGCGCTCGCCAGCTCCGTGGCACGCCGGTTCCATTCCGCGGCCTGGTCCCACTGCTGGGCCTTGATCAAGGTCAGGGCCATATTCCCGGCGAAACGAGCCTCCGCGCTCTTGCGATCGAGCGCCACTGCGAGATCGTATGCCCGCCGGTAGTTAGCGATTGCGTTTGGGAAATCGCCGTTGCCATCGTAGGCCAGTCCCAGCTCACCGAGGGCGATCATCAAACTCTCACGCGCGCCCGTGGCATTGAAAGTGGCAACGGCCTGCCGTTGGTGCTCGAAGGCGTTATCAAAGTCGCCCAGAATGGCGTACACCGAACCCAGATTGAGGTGGGCCATCGCGGCGATGCGGCGCGCGCCGAGCTTATCGGCGGCGGCCAGGGATCGTTGTCCAGCATCGACCGACTCGTCGTAGCGTCCCAGCTTCTTCAGCGCATAACACAGGTTATTGAGGGCCACCGCATGCCAGTAGGGTAACCGTTCTTTCGCCGCCCTATCCGCGGCGGCGATATCCGACAGGCGGGCCGCTTCCGGGTGAGCCCTAAAAGCTGCCAGGGCCTCGGTGAGGCTCAAGCGGACGCGCAATTCGGGGTCGCTTACCGCGGCGCGAGCCTGCGCCAATAACTGCGGGATTTTGGCGGTCTCGCCGCTGATTTGAAGATCGGCCGCAACCAGATCGATCAGACGCCGCACTTCAAGCTGCCCCAGCCCGGGACCGGCCGGAATGGGAGCCGCGAGGAGAGCGTGCGCCGCCTTCCAATTCGATTGCGCATACAACACCTCGGCATCGAGCAGCTTGAGACTCAGAATCCAATAGGAATCGGGCTCCTTTGGCGTGCGCGCGGCGTAGGATGAAGCGTCGCGGCCGGCCGCCTGCAGGTCGCCCGCAACAAATTCAGCCCACGCGTGCGCGTAGGCTTGCTCGGCCGATTGGCCACGAGAACAGGAAAGGATGGGAAGCAAAAGGCTGCACGCGGCAGCCGTCAGGAGCCTAGCCGTTGCTGCCGTTCGATTGACCGCCGCCCACCGTGCCGGGCCCACCCGCATCCGAACCCATGGCCAGACGCACCATAGTGACGCGGCGGTCGTTGCATTTGACCTGGACCTCACCGAGGATGATTTTACCGAAACCCTTCCAGTGGATAGTGTAACCGTCCACGGATATCGGCTGCTTGTCGCGTTCCGGACCAGTGATATGGATCTCGCGGACCAGCGAGAACTTGTGCTGGAGGCAGCGTACGCCCGGGCTTTCGGGCGCCGCATCCAGCGCAAAGCGCCAGCCATACTTCTTCCGGTAGTCTTCCGTCTGCCTGTAGTAGAAGTCGGCGAGTTGCTTGGCGTTTCCACAGGAAAGCAGCGGCTCTTCGTCCAGCACCACTTCCGCCGTGACCGCGCCGAGTTGGACGCCCTCGATATGGCTGCCCTTGGTGGTGACCACGGGGGTGGCGCCCTCCGATTCGGCGTCGAGGGTAGAGAGGAGGTGCAGGCGGACGGCGCCGATATGCAGTTTCTCCACCAGACGGACAGCTTCGATATCGGCCTCTACTTCGGTTTCATAGCGGTTGCCGAGGTTCCGGCCGGACACCGTGGTCTTGATCTTGCGAACCGAAAGCAGGGTTCGCTTGCGAGGCTGATCGACGGTGAAGGCATAGTGGATCACGCGAGACCTCGAGTGACCGCCGGTCGGCGCCAGCACGCTCGCTCCCAGCGTGGGAACAACGTGGTCGAGGTTGTGCGAATCGTCGAGACTATGAAACTGCGCTGAGACACCAAGTGCGTATGCGGAGTATGTGTAAGACTTGCTCATCTGCTAGTGTGTCCTTGGCTGAATGTCGAATTCACCGCGCGCCAGTTGCGGGCCGGATTCGCCGGCGCGCACGACGACGGAGTAATGGCCCGGACCCGGCTTGCCCGGGAAAAGAACGGCCAGTGGCTCGCCGGGAGCCGGCGATGGAAGGAACCCCCGATTCAACACCTTGCCGGATGCGTCAGCCAATTCCGCCCATAGACGCGTGGTTCCTGGCTGGGGTGCCACGGCTATCTCGAAATTGAGGAGCCTGCCTTCTTCCAAAGTGCGCGGTGCCGAGCGTTGCGCATCATCTAATGGCACGGCAGCGGCGACCTGCTGCGGCGCCCGCATCGCTGGAATCGTGACCGTGGCTTGGTAGCCGGCCACTGCGGCGAACACCACAGCGGCAAAAGCGGGCACTGCGGTTTGCAGCCGCAGCCAAGCCAGCCAGCCCACCCGCTGCGGTTCCGGCTTGCGGGTAAGCCTTTCTTCAAAGACGGCCCTGGCATTGGCGGCGAAGGCGGACGCCGTCCAGACATCGTTCATGCAGGGCCTGCAATCCGCAAAATGCTCTTCGAATTCGTCCCGCTCGGTCTGGGATAAGTCCCCCGCCACGTACCGCTCAGGAGCGCCTAGCTTGACAGCCGCGCCATGGTCCATTGATATGCCCTCTACCAGGATAGTGTTAACAGTGACCGCACCGTTACAGTAACGATCATTCTTGCCGCCAGGCCGGCCTTACGCCGGACGGGCATACCTGGTCCGCTTGGGTTCAGTCCCTATTCATAACAGAATTGGTAGCCCTCTGGCGACACCGGCACCGAAACAGGCGATTCTTCCGCTGGCTGGATTGCTGAAAGGATTTCTAAGGCTAAAACAGGATTGCCGAGAGTGTGTTGGGGGATTTTCCGGTTTGCGCCGAGACGACGGCCCGAGCGCACTTCCGCTGCGCAGCTTCGCCAGATGTGCATTGCCAACCGGCGAACGGGGGGAACGAAACCATCTACTCAGTTGTATCCAGTTGAAAATAAGCGGTTTCGCGATATGGCCCTGGCCAGCGAAATCGGGCTCAGGTTACCTGATCGAGGACGAACTTCGGCCAACCGGTCTGCCGCGATCTGCGCTATCAGCCGGAGGTGCGCCTAGCAGAGGGCGGCCATGAGGGCACCACGGGCGGTGGAATTCAGCGGGTCGGCCGACAGCCGCACCTCCGACAGGCGCACCGGGAATTCGCTGGCTCGCAGAGCGGAGACGAAGGATTCCAGGAAGCCGACCGGCATGGCGGTGCCGCCGGACAGCACCAGTGGGACGGATTGCTCGAGTTTGGGCAGGCGCCGCGCGGAGGCGATGTGCTGCCGCAGAGTTTCGATCAGGTTGCGGATCACCTCGCGGTAGTAGACGGTGAGCGCGTTCTGCACCCGCTCCCCGTTGAGACCGTTGAGCTGGAACGATTGTTCTTTCTGCACCCGCAGCCGCGTGGCCATCTCGCCGGTCACCAGCGCGGCCTGCGTGTCGATAAAATCGCCCGCCTTGGCGACGCTGAAGCTGATCACGGGAACGGACAGAACGGCCAGACACACGTTGCACAGGCCGCTGCCACAGGAGATCCCGATACCGCTGTAATTGCATTCGCTCAATTCGCCGAAGACCACCGCCAGGCCCTCTACGATGGGTGTGGGCGCGTATCCCATCTCCCTGAGGAGCTCATGGATCGAAGCCTCGTGGTAGGCGATGCCGGATTCCTCACCTTCGATGCCCGCCGGCACGCTGAAGAAAATCTTTTGCCCCTCCACCGCCGCCTGGCCCACCAGCTTGAAAATGATGTGGCGCAGCACCGCCAGCGAGTGTGGCTCGTCGGGATTGATCACGCCCTTCCGCATGGGCCGGCGCGTCTCGACGTGGAAGACCTCGGCGAACTTTTCGGCATCGTTGCCCGTGACCACGATTTCCGCTCCCCGCACCTCGTGCAGGATGCCTTCACGTTGAAGGAGGTTCTCCGCCAGTTTGGAATATGGGAGCGTCAAAAAGGCGTTAAGCTGCGCTTGATACTCGTAACGCTTGCCCGCGTCGCGCGCCACCACGATGCGGCTCGTCCCCACATCAAGCCCGAGCGGCTGGGTGTAATCCGATTCCGAGGTTTTCATCAATGTCTCCTGTTCTGTCAACTTACTCGAGCGGGTCGCCACCTAGCCCCGCGCCGCCCGGACGGGCTCCATCACCACCGATAAAGTGGCGCTGCGGGACACGTGCCCGTGCGGGACACAAAATGCCGCTGCATCCGCCATCCGCTGCGATTCCTGCTGCTTTTGCTTTTGCCAGGCGCGAAACTCTCCCTGGCGGTGGGCAATCACGTCCAAATTGGCCTGGAGCCGCTCCATATACCGGCCGGTCAAACGATCCAACTCCGCCTGCACCGCGCGGTTTTCTTCCAGCTTGGCCGCTTCGATGCGTCGCAGTTGGGCCTCCGATTGCTCCTCCTGCTGGTCGAGCAAACGCTGTTGCATCAGGGCGTCCTGGAGGAGAGCCTCCACTTCAGTGCCGGCGGCCTCCAGAGCCATCAACAGGGCACAGCGCTTCGCCTCTGCCGACATTCCGGCCAGATGGGTGCTGTTCAGCATGTCCATGGCCTTGGCAATGCCCCAGATGCGGGGCGACCGCTTCGAGAAATCCAACCAACGTCGTAGCATAGGCGACTCCGGTTAACGCCGGCCTTTGGTAACGTCTGCGACCTGGGCGCTAATCCCTGTTTGGTTGGGTAGTACCTCCGAGAGTAGATTTCTCTCACGGACTTTTGCCAAAAGCCCATAGCGGCGTACGGGCTAGGATGGAATTGCCGAACTCCTAAGAGAATCCGCCGATTCTGCCGATACTACTTACACGAATGAGTAAGAGCGTGGAACGGCCATCGATTGAATTGGTCGCCCGCTGCATCGGCGATCCGGTGATTCGCCTGCGTTTCCTCAAAGCCGTGGCGCCGCCGCCATGGCGGGGCGGGCGCCACGGCCCTTGGAGAGCATTCCTCCATTACCTGCTGCTGGCAATTGTCCCGCTGACGCTGATCGCGGCGTTTCTGGTGGTGCGCGCCGCGGCACGCGCGCGGCCGCCGGAGGCATGGAACCCGACGGGCGGGCTTGCGCGGTCCCTTGCCGCGCCGGACTTGCCCGAGGTGTGGATGGTGGAAAAGGGCCGAAGCGAGGAAGTGTTCAGCAACGGCCTACACATCGACACCCGGTTTGCCGTGTCCAACCATCCCCGCTCTTACCTGGCGTTCCCGGTGAATGACCCCACCAGCGGCGGCGCGGTGCGCCGCTCGGTGCCCGCGGGGATCGTTTTCCATAGCACCGAAAGCCTTCAAGTCCCCTTTGAGGCCAGCCGGAACGGCGCTTTGAAACGGATCGGAGAATCGCTGCTCGAGTATGTCGGGCGCAGATGCGCTTACCATTATTTGATCGACCGGTTCGGCCGCGTGTTTCGGGTAGTGGCCGAGCAGGACGCCGCCAATCACGCCGGGTACTCGGTATGGGCCGACGACCACTGGCGGTATCTCAACCTCAACGAGAGCTTCCTGGGAGTCTCATTCGAAGCGCGCACCGGGGACGGGCAAAACGAGGCCCATCTCAGCCCGGCTCAAGTGCGCTCCGCGGCCATGTTGACGGAGTTGCTCCGCGGCCGCTATCGAATACCCGCAACCAACTGCGTCACCCACTTGCAGGTATCGGTCAACCCCAACAACATGCTGGTGGGTTACCACACCGATTGGGCATCCGGCTTCCCGTTCGAGGAGGTGGGGCTGCCCGACAACTACGCGCTGGCGCTCCCTTCTATGGTTACCTTCGGTTTCGTTTGCGGTCCGGCGGTGCGCGAAATGGCTGGTCAGCGCCAGCGATGGGGAATCGAACAAGCCGAGGCGGCCTTCGAGCGGCGCGCCAAAGCTATGGGAATGCGTCCCCTCGCCTACCGCAAGACGCTGCAAGGTGAGTACCGCGCGCTGCTTGCCTGTGTCAAGACGGCGCAGCGCGAGACTCGCGAGGGCGATGGCGACAGCGGCAAGTAGCTGTCGCTGCATTTTTTCGCTCCCTCTACCGGAATTCGCGCCTTTTCGGGGGAGTGCTCAGTTGCCGGTCGGAACGATTCCGGCGTTCTCTACCATCAGCATTACGGTTCGTTCCGGGGCACGGGTTCGATGCACTACCCCTCTCGGGACGACGATGCCCTGTCGCGGAGCCAGCTCGATGGTCCGGTCTTCCAAGTCGATCAACAACCGGCCTTCCACCACGTAGAAGAATTCATCGTCCGCGTCGTGCTTGTGCCAATGGTACTCTCCCTGCACCACGCCGACGCGGACGACCGATTCGTTGACCTTGCACAGAGTCTGGTTGTACCACTTGTATTGGCACGCGCCAGCCAGGGCCTTTACGTCGATCAATTCCAGCGGCGAGTGAAGAATGTCCAGGCGCGTTTCGTAAGGAAAAGAAGTCGACAAACAGCACCTCCTTGGTCCAGCATATCCCGCCACGCAGCCCGAGCCAATCTGGCCCCCAGGCAGGAGTAGGCCCGGCCCTCATTTTCCGCGTTACCGGCGCTTAGCTCTTCTTGGCGGGAGGATGCTCAACTTTGAGGTTGTTCACCACAGGGCCGAAACTCAATCCGGCACCCATGGCGCAGATGCCGGCCACCTGTTTGTCGGTTTTGGTGGCGACCACGCCGCTCAAAGTAATGTGCCCGTTATCCACCACGATATGGATGGCAGGCACCGGGGCAGCGGCATACGGGGTCAATAACGGGTAGCTGTAAATGGCTTGCGCCACCTGCCGGCGCAGAAGGTCGTCCATGGGCAAGGGGGGCAGCACCTTGATGTCGTTGCTCAGGCTGGCGACGCCGGGGATGCGCTGCACTAGGCGCCCCAGATCGGCTTTCTTGTAGGGCTCCGTCACGGCTCCGAATAATTCAACCTGCCCGCCGTGCACGGCTTGGTCAACCTGGTCGTAGATGTAGTAATAGGGGTACGACAGGATCACGTGCCGCACCTGTTTGGCGAGCGCATCGTCGGTTTCCGGCTTTGGGAAGCGATCCTTGGTAGTCGCCAGCGCGACGCTGGCCAGCAAAGCCGTGGCCATCAGAACTCTTGTAGCTGTAGCTGTTCTCATGTCACACCCCTCCTATCTAGTTAGAGGGTTGTCCGCCAGATCCGGTTACATAGGCGGCAGGCGAGCCTTGAAGCGAAATGGTTCAGGCGCGCCGGCCAGCGCAGCGCCAACCGCTGAATGCCGCGGGGATGCGTGGTGCAGCCATGCGCTGGTCGCGCTCGTCCACCAGGCGGATCAGTTTCACCAGCCGGCGTTCGAATTCCGGATGCCCTTCCAGAGTCCGCTGCAACTGGTTGCGAGCTTCGGCGATGCGATCGTCCAGGCTTGCGGCCGGACGCTCGGCCCTGGATATCATCGTTGATAATAAGGTGCCCTGCCGCGACAGAACTTCTCATCAAAAAAACACAGCCAGTCTCGCAGCCGTTTGGAGCAGGTTTCGAAGTCTGATGCACCGCGGGTGAGAATACCTCAAATCGGCTGAAAGGCTTCCGCCGAGCGGATGCCCTGGGATTCCAATGCCAGCGCCATTTTTTTCAGCGCCGTCTTATGAATCTGCGAGATGCGGCTTTCGTTGACGCCCAGTAAAGAGCCAATTTCCTTCATCGTCATCTCGCTGGTGTAATACATGAACACGACCTTCTGGTACCGTGCAGGAAGCGTTCCGATGGCTCGGGCAAGCGTGCTTTCGAGCTCGCGCCGTTCGCATATGCGGTCGGGCTGAAGCTCGACCGTAGCCGCGAACTCCTGTGGGCGATCACGATCAAGATCGTCCCGTTGCGTAATCGAAATCTGTCCGAGATGCCGCAGTTCAACCTGGATGCGGCGCAGGCGGTCCGTGCTCACGCCCAGTTCCAGGGCCAGTTCGCTCTCAATGGGATTGCGCCCCAGCCTGGCCGCGAGGTCGCGGGTCACAGCATCAATCTGTTTCTGCCGCTTCCGCATATCGCGCGAAGCCCAATCGAGTTGACGCAGGCTGTCCAGGATGGCGCCCTTGATGCGGTGTTTGGCGTAGCTGTGGAACTCCACTTTCTTGCGGCGATCGAACTTGGTGACGGCATCGAACAGGCCGAGCACGCCAGCGTGAATCAAGTCGTCCAGATCGACATGCACCGGAAGGTTTTCATGGACCCGGATGGCGATCGCCTTCACCAGGGGAAGATGTTCGAGCACGGTTTGATCGCGAATCTCCTGGGTAATCTTGCGCTCTTTGCGTACAGACACACTTGGCACCTTCATCGCGTTCCGTCCTTTTTTCGGATTCCTCAGATCCGGCCCGAACCGGCCGGCATCGCTAAGAGTGCATCCGTAGTGCCAAGAACTTTAGGCTTTAAGTACTTTTTTATCTGTTACCAAGGAAGGAGAGGCATGTTCCGGACTGGAACGTGTTTCGGTTTGGAACAAGGGACGGCCTTGCCCCGCAGCAAAAACGGAACAGATGCCGGCCAAATCCTGCTCCGGAAGGCGAGCGAGCTATTCTTGATACAGCATGATGCCCGTGGCTCTCACCATCGCTGGATCCGATCCCACAGGCGGCGCGGGCCTGCAGGCCGACCTCAAAACTTTCCACCAGTTCGGCGTTTACGGCGAAGCCGTGGCCACGCTCATCACGGTGCAGAACAGCCAGCGCGTCTCGCGCGTGGAAGTGCTGGCCGCCGACCTGGTGCGGCAGCAGATTGAGGCTCTCCTGGAGGACATCCCGCCCGCTGCCGCGAAGACTGGCGCACTTGGCTCAGCGGCGATTGTACGCGCGTTGGCGGAGGCCGCACGGCACTTCGACTTCCCGCTGGTGGTCGACCCGGTCCTCGTCAGCACCCAAGGCCCGCCCTTGTTGGCGCCGAAAGCGCTCCGGTTGCTGGCGGAGGAGTTGATCCCCTTGGTTACGCTCGTCACTCCCAATGTTCCCGAGGCCACGGCCCTCACAGGTCTCGCCATAAACGATATGGAAGACGCCCGCCGCGCGGCCCTGCGGCTCCACGAGATGGGTGCCCGCGCCGTGCTCCTCAAAGGGGGCCACCTGCCGGGCGATCCCGTCGATCTGCTGTTTGACGGCTCCGCGTGGCATGAGTTTGCCGCACCACGCATCTCGACGCTGCACACCCACGGCACCGGTTGCGCGTATTCAGCCGCCATCACCGCCTGCCTGGCGCGCGGTATTGCGCTCCCCGAAGCCGTGGCACGCGCCAAGCGCTGGCTCACTGAGGCCATCCGCACCAACCCCGGATTGGGCCGGGGCGCAGGGCCGATCAATCATCACGCTGCTATTCTGTAAATGAGTATGACTAAGGTGCAGATCCGTTTCCGCCTCCGCCAACCACTCAGCGATTCCCTGCTCCAGACCATTGCCGACGCCCACACGCTCTATGGCATTCAGCGCGTGCGCCTGTCGCCCGCCATGGACAGCCTCACTGTGGAATACGATGCCACGCGCCTGCGCCCGGCCGAGGTCGAGGCCGCCCTAACCGGCGCCGGCATCGACGTCGAGAAGGCTTGACGGCTGCCCCCGCGCCCTCCGCGCTCAATCAAAGCGGTGCCTTTGGCGGCTTCCGCGCACCGGGGCCTCCGCACTCCAAGCGGTTCGGAGGTCGCGGCATGCTAGAATAGTGATGCTGGAAGTTGATCCGCAACCCCTGCTCCCCTGATCGGCGAGTTGGCTCGCCGGTTTTCCTCCTCAAACGAAACGATTCATGAAAACTTTCTCTGAACTCCCTCTCTCTGCCTTGCTGAAGAGCAATCTCGCAAAGCATGGCTTCACTCAACCAACCGCCGTGCAAGCCCAAGCTATCGAACCCGCACTAAACGGAATCGACCTGGTGGCTACGGCGCAAACGGGCACCGGCAAGACATTAGCGTTTGTCTTACCTGTAATCCATCTCCTTGAAAAGCTGCCATCACGGCCTGGTGTCCGCAGCGTGATCCTGACTCCTACGCGTGAACTCGCCATGCAGATTAACGAAACGTTCGCACAGATGGCCGCCGGCAGCGGAATTCGGGCCACGGTAGTAGTCGGCGGCGTCAGCGAGCGGACCCAATTGCAGTCCATTCGCCGCGGGTCGCAAGTGCTGCTCGCCACACCAGGCAGGCTGTACGATTTCCTCAGCCGGCAGCTTGTCGACCTCGGGAACGTCCGCATCCTTGTTCTGGACGAGGCCGACCGTATGCTCGACATGGGATTCCTCCCCACCGTCAAACGAATCATGGCGGCTCTACCTTCCGATCGCCAGACGCTGCTGTTTTCGGCAACCATCGAAAGTTCCGTCAAGCACCTGGTCGGGACGCAAGTCCGCAACGCGGTCCGCCTCGAAGTCGGTTCCACCATCAAGCCGGTGGAGCAAGTCGACTTGCATCTCTACGAAGTGGAACAGGATCGCAAGCTGGGCCTGCTGCAGACCATGCTGCGCGAGGAGGCCGGCTCCTTTCTGGTATTTGCGCGCACCAAGCGCGGCGCTGACCGGCTGTCGAAGAGGCTCTCGCGCGAAGGCGTCAAGGCCGCAGCTATCCACGGCGACCGCAGCCAAAACCAGCGCAACCAGGCATTGCGCGGATTTCAGGACGGCCAGTTCCGTGTCCTGGTCGCTACCGACGTGGCAGCCCGCGGCATTCACGTGGAAGGGATCTCGCACGTGGTGAACTACGATCTTCCACAAGTCCCGGAGGACTTCATTCACCGTGTCGGCCGCACCGGGCGTGCCGGCGCGCGCGGAACGGCTTCGACCTTCGCCACGCGATCAGAGCGTGCCGAGGTGGCTCATATCGAGCGGACCCTGACCACCCGCCTGATCCGCCGCCAGGTGTCGGACGACGTGCCACGCGAGCAGAAGCCGGCTCCCGTCATCGTCATGCCATCCTCGTCACCGGCGCAACAGCGTTTTTCGAGAACCTTTCGACCAAAAGCCAGACCCCGCCGCTGGCGCGCGGTCTAAGCGCGGCTACCCCGGGTTCGCGATCCAAAGCGGGGCAGGCGTTTTCACCTGCCAACGGAAGCTATCGGGCCCCCTTCACATCTCTTTTCGATCTGCCTTGTCCACATGCGCGTCCGGCACCGGTGATGAACGGTAAACCGTGAAGTCCTCGATGTTCCGCAACACAATCGCCGGCACGCCGGACGCTTTCTGCATCTTGACGTGTTGCAGGTCGATTCCTTTCGCCGTATCCAGCACAAATGCCGGCCGCCGGTCTTCCTTCATGTAACCGACATCCACACTATTGAATTCGATGCCCGTGGCATGGCGGATAAAGAAGCCATACGCGGGCAACAGGCCGAACATCGAGGGCTCCGGATATTCTTTTTCCCGCTCCGGTGTCGAGTACGGTTCACGCGGTGGCACCCCGCCCGAGGTTCTGAAGAAGAACGAATTCACCATCTCCGCCGGCTGCTTAGCCACCTGATCGAGCGTCAGGCCGCCGCGGTAGAGGATGCGAATATTGCTTAACTTCACGTCTTCCACGTCGTGGCCGGGAATGCCGCTGATGATCGAACCATAGCGCGGATCGGCGTCATACACCATCACGTTGCTGATGTTCACCCGCCGCAGCGATCCGACCGGCGTACCTTCCGGAGCCCGCATCCGGCTGCCCAGCCGGATGAAGATCGGGGCGCTCGAAACCTCCCGCATGGCGATGTTCGATATCGCGATGTCTTCCAAATGCGCTCCGTCGACCGATTCCAGGGCAAGTCCGCGCGACCGGTCGAAGACCACGTTCGCGATGGTGATGTTGCGGAAATCCCCCTCCGATTCTGTGCCGATCTTGACGCGCCCCGTGGGACCGTCGCGATCGGGCGCCTGCTTCATGGTGCGCTTATATGTGCCGTCCAGCAGCGATCCGATGTCGTAACCGCTCACCAGGCAGTTGACGATCGTCACGTCTTCGGTTGCACGCGCGAAACCGAGCGCATGCGTTCCCTTGATCACAATAGCGTCGTCGTTCGGCGAGTTGACGCTCAGATTCGAAAGCCGCGCGTTCCGGCAGGAGTCCAGGTCGACCCCGTCCCGATTTGTGTCAATCGTCAGATTGTCGATCGTCAGGTTGTCTACGCCGGTGGCGAGGATACCAAAGTGTCCACCCGACAGAATCGAGAAATCGCGCAGCGTCACCTTGCGGCAGAGTCTAAGAGCGATGGCTTTGTCGCCGGTGGCGCCGCGCTCGCGTACCAACGCTTTACCATTGATCAGGCCGGCGCCTTCGATCGAAACATTCTCCAGCCCCTCGCCCCAGATGAGACTGTTGTGAAAATGGCTGTGGCCGAAGTCCTGGAACTTGTCCCATTGGTTTGGTTCGGGTGCGTCGTATGCCGCTGGGTCGGTGGACGCTTCGAGCGTAGTGCCGGGCTCGAATCGCAATCTTAGGTTGCTCCGCAGGTGTATCGAACCGGTTACATAGGTCCCAGCCGGAAAGTGTACCGTCCCGCCGCCCGCAGCCGCCGCGGCTTCTATCGCCATGTTGATGGCGGCCGAGTCAAGCGCCTTGCCGTCGCCCTTCGCTCCATAAGCCTTCACATCGAAAACAGCGGCGTGAATTTGCGCGGGAAGAAGCCCTACCACCAGCGCAAGCACGAACCACCACTCCGTCCAACGTTTCGTCATACCATCTCCCATCGATTTACATTCCGAGCTCCCAGGGCCCGCCAAATCCGGCGCCCGGCGTGAATCCGTTTTGCCACGGACCGAAACAATTGTAGATCCATTGGGACCTCTTGTCGGAAACTGCAAGCGTTCCGAATGGCTGAAGGATACGTGCCATTTGTCACCATGTAATTGCCGCTGTTGGGTTGAGTTTACGTTTATCACTCAGCTTCTCACTGTACACTGCTGCTATGAAACACGACCAACTGCTTGAGTCAGCGCATATTGCGCGCGCCATTTGCCGATTAGGAATTTTCGCCGGCATGCTGAGTACGTGGGCGATGGCGCAGCCCGCTCCGAATACTTTTCTGGTTCACAATCTTGTCTCCGACTTATCCGGCATCGCAGATCACCAAGATGCCAACCTCGTAAACCCTTGGGGCAACGGGTTCGGGTCCACTCCTTTTTGGATCGGCAACAACGGCACCGGCACTTCTACCCTTTACGACGGGACCGGCGCAGCGAAGGCGCTGGTCGTAGACATTCCGGCGGCCGGGGGGGGCGAAGACCGGCGGACCGGTTACTGGAGTCATATTCAACACGTTCGCCTCCGACACATCAGCATTCGTTGTCGCAGCGGGCAAGACGGCTTCGTTCCTGTTCTGTTCCACTGACGGCCTCATCACCGGCTGGAATTCGAGCGTAAGTTCCACGGAGGCTCAGGTTTTGTTCGATAACTCGGCGTCGGGCGCGGTCTACACGGGTTGCGCATTGGGAGGGGTGACAGGCGCCCCGCAGCTATTTGCGGCCAACTTTCACAGCGGGACCGTCGATGTGTTCGATGGCACTCTCACGCCCGTCCATGTCGCCGGCGCGTTCGTGAACCCGGCGGTGCCGGCAGGGTTCGCTCCATACAACACGGCCGTCATCGGCGGGAATGTCTACGTGGCTTACGCGAAGCAGGATTCCACGCAACATGTTTCAGTGGAAGGGCCCGGCAATGGATACGTTGCGATGTTCGATCAGACGGGCAAACTGGTTGCTACTCTGATCTCGAACGGCGCGCTGAATTCGCCCTGGGGCATGGCCGTTGCTCCTTCCACCTTCGGACCGTTCGGAGGCGCGCTGCTGGTCGGCAACTTCGGCGATGGCAAGATCAACGCGTACAATCTGACCAACGGCGACTGGCTGGCCACGTTGAACGATCTTTCAGGTGCGCCGATATCTTACCCGGGGCTGTGGTCTCTGAGTTTCGGCAGCGGCGCAGATAGTGAAGACCCGGGCACGCTTTACTTCACAGCCGGCATCGGAGGAGGCCCCAATAACGATCCCGTCGGGTCTCACGGTTTACTTGGCAGCATTCAGTCCGTTCCGTCCTTTCCGGTGTCGGGCATTCAGAACGCGGGAAGCTTTCTGGCCTCGGATATCGCCCCTAACACCTGGGTGGCTCTGAAGGGCGCGGCCTTGGCCCCGCTGCCGGCAAGTTGGTCGATTACGGGCGACACACTGCCCACCACGGTGGGTGGAGTGGGGGTGACCGTGAACGGCGAAGCTGCGCCGGTGAGTTTTGTAAGCAACATGCAGGTTAACTTCCTGGTCCCAGCCGATATTCCTCCAGGTCCGGTAATGATCCGGAGCACTAACAACGGACTTAGCAGCGCCTTCGTGACAACCACTGCGCAACTCACCGCGCCTTCGTTTTTTACCATTGGAACTAACGCGACCAACGCCCATGTTTACGTCGCGGCGACCCACGCGGACTATTCGCTGATCGGTCCGGCCGGCCTCATCAGCGGTACCACCACTGCCCCAGCCGCGCCCGGCGAAACCATCATAATCTACGGAACCGGTTTCGGCGCGACCAACCCGCAAATCCCGAATGGACAGGTCGTCCCATCCCCCCTGCCGCTCCCTGTCTGGCCGACGATGCTGGTGGACGCCGTCGAGGCCCAGATCACCTTTGCCGGCCTGGTGGCTCCGGGTCTCTATCAGATCAACTTCGTTGTGCCGTCTGGTCTATCGTCCGGAGATCACCTGATCACGGCGTTGTTGGGCGACGCCGAAACGCAGCTTGATGCGTTCCTCACAGTAGCTGCCCCATAACACGGAACGCTCTTTGGCGAAAACCGACGCGCGCACCGCAATCAGTCTGTTCATCCGGCGTAGGCCGCGGTTCTTCGATCTCCACAAGCCGCAACACTGCCGGTTACCCGAATTCCGCCACGCGCGCGGCTCGCATCTTGTGCCGGCTGCGGCACAGCGCTCCAGCGATGAGGCAAGACCTTCGCCGCTCGCCGCGACTTGTGCCTCATTCACAAGCCCGGTCGCGGCGCTGAGCGGAGCCGCGACCGCGAGGGAGCGGTCGGCGAACTCATTACCAAACCACGCCCGTGTGCGCTGCTTCACTCTGTGTCAAGCTCGCTGAGGGAACAATTTGTTTAACGGTCGAACTATAGGTGTATTCTAGGGTGGAAGTTAATCGCGGGATCGACTTATGGATATGAATACTACGTGCCGCGGTCTGCCGGCCACTGCCGCCATGTGGCGCGCCGCGGCGCCGGCACATCAGGGAGCGGGTGACGCATGACCCGGCGCGGATTTGTGGGCAGCCTCGCTGTCTTGCCCCTGATTGCCAAGGATGCGCCGCCCATCCGATCGATTGAAGTGTTCCCCGTCCGCTACCCGGTGACGTCGCATTTCAAATTCCTGCCCAAGCCGGAGCGCGACGCCGTTTTCGTCAAAGTTACCTGCGAAGGCGGGCGGGTGGGTTGGGGCCAGAGCGTACCGCTGCCGGCCTGGAGTTACGAGACGCTGGAGTCGGTGACTTCCACTCTGCGGCTATACCTGGCGCCGGCCCTGATCGGCAAGAACCCAACCGACATCGAGCAGGCGCACCGGCTGATGGACCAGGCCGTCGCTGCGTCGTTTTCGACCGGCATGCCCATCGCAAAAGCGGGGCTGGATCTGGCGCTCCACGATCTCGCGGGCAAACTGCGCACCAGGAGCCTGCCGGAGCTGTGGGGCCGCAAACCGCTCGAGCGAATCCCGCTGAGTTGGACAGTGAACGTGACCAGCCTGGATGACGTGGCCCCGCTCATGGCGGAGGGCAGCCAGCGCGGCTACCGGCATTTCAATATCAAGATCGGCCCCGATCCTAAGTTTGATATCGCGTTCGCGCGTGAGGTGCGCCAACTCGCCCCGTCGAGCTTCCTATGGGCGGACGGCAACGGCGGCTATGACACTGAGAGCGCTTTATTCGTCGCACCCAGGCTGCGCGACGCCGGCGTGAATGTGCTGGAGCAGCCCGTGGCGCCGAACAACTTGAGCGGCCTGGCCGCGCTGAATAAACAAGCGGCGCTGCCCATACTTCTGGACGAAGGCGTTGTCTCCCTAACCGACCTTGTTGAGTTTCATAAACTCAACCTCCTGGATGGAGTTGCTGAGAAGCCCGCACGCACGGCGGGCCTGTGGGACTGCCGGCGCCAAATTGAGTACCTGGAGCGCAGCCATCTCATGTTTCTCGGCAGCGGGCTCACCGATCCGGATGTTTCGCTGGCGGCCTCGCTCGCCCTGTTCGGAGCCTATGGCTTGAAATATCCGGCGGCATTGAATGGGCTCCAGTTCCTGGCTGGCTCGTTTCTCAAACAGCCATTTCGGATCGAAGACGGTAGCCTCCGGGTGCCCACCGGCGCCGGCCTCGGCGTTGAAGTGGAAGAGGAGAAGATCCGTAATGCGTCACGCGAGTAAGTGATAGTGGCTGGCCTGGCGAGCGACATCGAGTAAGAACGAGCGATTTTCCGCTCGCGCCCATATCTTAGCCGCGTTCCCGGTAACAATAACGTTCCTGGTAACAGTAGAGCAAGCGTTCACTATTTCCGACACCAGTCGCGATCCGCGCGCCCCGCTGCCGCGCGCCGCGAGATAAACTGCATGGAGGGTTGCGGTGCCGCTGTTGCTGCGGACCCACCCCGGAGTCTTATGGACGCGCTTACGATTCATCGTTTGCACTTCGCATTCACTGTCACCTTTCACTACCTCTTTCCCCAGCTCACGATGGGGCTGGCCTTGCTGATTCTGATTCTGAAGACCATGGCGCTCCGCACAGGCAACCCGCATTACGCGAGCGCCGCCCGGTTCTGGGCCAAGATTTTCGCCATCAATTTCGCCATGGGCGTGGTGACGGGCATCCCGATGGAGTTTCAGTTCGGCACCAACTGGTCGCGCTTTGCCAAATCGGCCGGCGGCGTGATTGGCCAGACGCTGGCCATGGAGGGAGTCTTTTCCTTCTTCCTGGAATCGAGTTTTCTGGGCGCCTTTCTGTTCGGCGAAAAACGGCTGGGGCCGAAGGCGCACTGGTTCACGGCGCTGCTGGTGTTCCTCGGCTCGTGGCTTTCCGGATTCCTGATCGTGGCCACCGATGCCTGGATGCAGCATCCGACCGGCTATGCCGTCGGCTCCCACGGCGAGATGGTTCTCACCAGCTTCTGGGGCCTGCTGCTGAATCCGTGGCTCGGCTGGCAATACATACACACCATGGCCGGCGCGGTAGTTACGGGCGCCGTGGTGATGGCGTCGGTGGGCGCGTTCTATCTGCTCACGCGGCGCTCGGAAGAGCACGGCCGCAGCTTCGTGCGCCTGGGAGTGATTGCCGGCATTGCCGCCACCGTCCTCATGCTGTTCCCCTCCGGCGACGGGCAGGGCCGCAACATCGCCTGGAACCAGCCGGTAACGCTGGCCGCGATGGAAGGCCTCTTCGGCACCGAGCAGGGCGCGCCGCTTGCCATCCTCGGCCAGCCGGACATGGGCCGGCAGCGTCTCGACAATCCGCTGGTCGTCCCGCGGGCGCTGAGTTTCCTGACGTATCAGGATTGGAAGGCCGAAGTGAAGGGGCTGGATTCGTTCCCGCCTCAGAACTGGCCCGACAACGTGCCGCTGGTCTATTACAGCTACCACATCATGGTCGGGCTGGGCACCATCTTTCTCGCCGTGCTGGCCATCGCGGCGCTACGCCTGTGGCGCGGCGCGCTCTACCATTCGCGTCCTTTGCTCTGGCTGCTGATGATGATGCTGCCCTTCCCTTATATCGCCAACACGGCCGGCTGGATCACGGCCGAAGTGGGACGGCAGCCGTGGCTCATCTACGGCGTGATGCGCACGCCCGCCGGAGTCTCGGCGCAGGTTTCCTCCGGCAACGCGCTGTTTACCCTGATCGGTTTTTTGGGTATCTACACCATTCTTTCCATCCTGTTCCTGTTCCTGGTCTATCGTGAAATCGAAGAGGGGCCGGAAGCCGCGGCCGCCGTTTGAGGAGTCATTATGGAAACGATCTGGTTCTGGCTGGTCGCCTGCATGCTGGCGGCCTACGTGATTTTCGATGGCTTCGATTTTGGCGCTGGGATCGTACATTTTTTCGTCGCGCGCACCGATGACGAGCGCCGCGTGGTGCTCTCTACCGTTGGCCCTGTCTGGGACGGCAACGAAGTCTGGCTGCTGGCCGCCGGCGGCACGCTCTACTTCGCGTTCCCGACGCTCTATGCTTCCAGTTTCAGCGGCTTCTATCTGCCGCTGATGATGGTGCTCTGGCTGCTGATTCTGCGCGGCACTTCGATCGAGTTCCGCAACCACGTGGAAAGTCCCGTCTGGCACCCGCTCTGGGACGCCGGTTTCGCGGTCTCGAGCGCGCTGCTGGCCATCTTCTTCGGCGCGGCGCTGGGCAACGTGGTGCGCGGCGTGCCTCTCGATGCTTCGGGCGAATTCTTTCTTCCGCTGTGGACCGATTGGACGCCCGGCAAGTCCCCCGGCATTCTGGATTGGTACACCGTGCTCGCCGGCGTTGCCGTGTTGGCCGTGCTGGCGCTGCATGGCGCGCTGTGGGTGGCGCTCAAAACCGCCGGCGTGGTGGAACAGCGGGCGCGCCGCGTGGCGGGGCTGGTTTGGTGGGCCGTGCTGGCGTTAATCGCGCTGCTCACGCTGGCCAGCTTCAGCGTTCAACCGCGCTTGCAGGCTAGCTTCACCGCGCGGCCCTGGGGATGGATTTTCCCGCTCGCCGCCATCCTGGCCTTGCTGGCCGCCGGGTTGATGAACCGGCGCTTGCAGGCGCGCGCCGCGTTTCTCGCGTCGTGCCTATTTCTGGCCGCGATGCTGGTGAGCGTGGCCTTCGGCTTGTATCCGTGCGTACTCCCGTCGAATGGCGACCCCACGCACTCGCTGACCATCTCCAACGCCGCCGCCGCGCCGTACGGCCTGCGCGTCGGCCTGGTCTGGTTCATCCCCGGCATGCTGCTGGTAGCCGCGTATTTCGTTTACGCGTACCGCAGTTTCGCCGGGAAGGTGCGGGTCGAAGAGCGGCCGTAGACAAGGTTCGCCGCTTTCGGTCCGCGCCAGCATGCACGAGCCGCCGGCCCATCGCCCTGTGGCGGCCGGAACGCTCATTGCTTGAAGTGCAGCCAACGTTTCAGATCGGGCCAGAATTCGTGAAGGACGTTGATGCCTGCATCGATCATGATTGTGTCCGATCCAGCGATGAAAATGGCTAACCCATTGTGATATTGAGGGGGCCACCAAGTGCGGGATACCGCGGCCGCGCCGTAGTCGCCGAGGAATTCGCTGTATGCGGGCATCCTGCCGCCGCTATCGTTGCGGCGCCAGATAGTCTGGAGAACCGCATCGCGAAAGCGGCGCTTGTACCCCGTGCTCGTCGAATGGAAATACCGAGTATCTTCGTGGTCGATCGCCTGCACCGGGAACATAATGCTGCGCTGCACCACATATTGCCCCAAATGGGACCCGAACCGTTCGCCAAAAGCGCTAGCTCCATCGCCCCATTGCCCCGGCCGCTCCCGCAATTGGTCGAAACCCGCACCCAAACCGGCGAAGGCGATGTTATCCGGGTCGAGGAGGTGGCGTGCATCGTAGCGGAGCTTCTCTTTCACGCTCAGGCGGCGCCACTGCGCCGACGATGGCCCGGAGCTTGGCTTGGAACCGGCAGGCAATGCGCTGCTGCCTGGCGCCTGGGCCAATGCGAAGTTTGAAAGAGCCATGGTCAACAAGAGCGGTTGAACGACCATATGGAATAGACGGGCACAACCGATCATCGGGTCCCTCCGGAGCTAACTGGCGGCCAAGCCCGCGTGCCCGATTGGAGGCCGTGAAGCGAAATTGAAATGAAACGCACTAATTCGCCGCCTATCGCTCACCGCCCCTACCGCCCGTGCGCTATTGGTCTCAAAAGCCAGCCAGTCCGGGTGCGAGCTTTCAAAGCGAAACCACCGCCTCAAGGCTGCGCGCCCGGCACATCCCGCTCGCGAAACGCCCGCCCCGTTTCATACAGCGCGATTCTGGCTTTGATCTCATCCGACAGCGCAGGGCGATTCTCTTCGGTGGCCCGCGCCTGCGCCCTGCGCGCGGTCAGCGCTGCCTCGGTAAATTGCCCCTTCTCGGCGTAGGCGGCTGCCAAGGTGTCGAGCACGTGAGCGTCCATTCCGCCGGAGAGCTCCATCGCTTTCACCGCGAAGCGAAGCGCGTCTGCGCCGTTGCGGATGCCAGCATCGGGCGAGGTCGCCAGCACCCACGCCGCCCGCCGCAGCGCCTGAGCGTCGTTCGGTTCGAGCTCGATTGCGTCGCGCCATTGCGCCAGCGCCTCCGCGGTCCTTCCCTGCGCATCCAGGGCATCGCCCAGACTATCGTGCGCCTCCGCATATTTCGGGTCCAGCTCCAGCACGCTCCGCCACTCGCCGATGGCGCCCTGCATGTCCCCCCGCTGGCTCAAAACGAGCCCCATCTGATAATGCGCCGGCGCGTAATTTGCATCGCATTCGATCGCCTTCTGCAATTCCGTGCGAGCCTCATCCAACTTCCCCAGCTTCGCCAGCGCGCCGCCCAAGTTCGCGCGCGCCGCGCCAAAATCCGGCTCGAGCGCAGCCGCTTTCTCGAATTGCGCCGCTGCCTCAGCCGTCCGCCCGCTCTCGGCCAGCAGCACGCCGAGGTCGTTGTATCGCCGTGCCGACTTCGGATCGGCATCGAGCGCCGCCCGCAGCCGGATCTCCTCCGCCTGCCGCAGTTGCGCCGCAGATTCCTCCCGGTGGCCCGTCATCAACAACACGGCTCCCAGCTTGCGGTGCGCCAATTCGTCGTTCGGGTTCAGTTCCAGCGCTTGCCGCCACTTGGCGGCGGACGCCTCATATTCCCCGGTGTTCTGCAGGTAGGTCGCGCCATCCACCAGCCGGTAATAGTCGATCACCGGCCCGGCGATCTGCCGCAACCCGTCCGGCGGGATGTTCACAAACTCCGGCAGGTTCACCGCGCGGTTGGCTGCGGTTGCGTTCTCGATCAGAATCGGCGGGCTGTCGTTGCCGCGCTCGTCGATGTGCGTAAGATACATCTGCGTGTAAGGCGACCGCGCCTTCGATGAAAACACCAGCCAGCGTCCATTGGGCGAAAAACTGTGCCACGAATTCATGCGCGCTGTATTGCACCGCATGCGCCGCGCCACGCCGCCGGCCGTGGGGACAATGTACAACTGGCTGTCGGGACGCATGAGCATCCCGTTGCGGCTCTTGACGAATACGATCCACCGGCCATCCGGCGACACTTTGGGAAACGTGTTGCTCATTCCGTTTTGCGATGCGCCCGCGATCGGTTCAGGTGCGCCGCCCTCGCCATCGTGGAACGGAATCCGGTACAGGTCGTACTTCATCTGCAGCTCGTTCGGGTCGTTGGCGTATTTCGCCAGTGGTACGCCCGGTGGATTGGGGTCGGCGGCTGCGGCGCGGGCAAATACCAGGTACCGGCCGTCGGGACTCCACACCGCGCCCATTTGCACGAACCGCGGGTCGTCGGCGCCGGGCAGCGGCCGCAAGACTCCCGTTGCGCGGCTGTACCAACACAGAATCCCGCGCGTCGGGTAGAACACCTGGAGGAACCGGTAGTCCTTGAAATTGGCTACGTAATAATTGCTGGCTGGCGTTTCGGAGGATGCCGTCATGGCCGCCGGGTTGACGGTAGTGACCACGTCTTGCCCGTCTGGCGACACCCGCGACATGAAACCGATGCGTATATTCCCTTTCAGCTTGCCTTCGGGCGAGCTCCACTGGATAACGTCCGTCTTGCGGACTTTCATTTCCGGCGCCACTTGCGCCAGGAAGTACATCCCCCGGTTGCCCTGCAGCCCGTCCAGATCCATGCCCATCGTCTTGCCGTCCGCCGAGAATGAATGGCAGTTGGCGCACACCGGCAGGTTTTCCATCACCACCCGGCTGCTGGTTTCGCCCACGTTGCGAACCCTCCATTTGACGAGCGGCAGCGCCTGCGCAGCCAGCGGCTTGATCACGCCCTTCTCCAACTCCGATGGCATGAGCGGCACATCGCGATAGAAGATGGGCGCGCCCACCGGGTCGCGGGAAGTGTGAATCGCGATCCTGTTGCTGTACACGGGCTGGCCCCCGCCGTTGCCGCGAAAGCCGAGGATGGTCACGGTCGCGGCGCCGGCAACCGAGTGCCGTTGGATAGTCCGCCACGTTGCCGCGTCCGGCCTCCAGGCGTGCGCCGCCGCCATTTCGGGCGTGAGCGTAGGCGGTGAGTTCGTGTCGGCAACGCATTCCGGATCGATCTTGCCTATGCGCGGACGCTCGCCATGGGACACCGCGCGAATCGACCACGCGCGATCGCCGAACGAGATTTCGATCTGCCAAAACGTGAAGTGTTCCGCGCTATCCCGCCAGAGGAACTCCGGCGGCGCGATATCCGGCGGGAAGATGGATCCATCCTGCGGGTAATCGATCGTGATGGTGGCATCGCCGCGCGCGCCGGCAGCCGGGCTCTTGCCGGTTTCCGCCCCATTCCACGCGCCCGCGGCCAGCCCCATCAAAAGCCCCGGCACCAGGATCGCCCGGGCAGCCCAGCCGGCCATCACTTCGATCCCCTCACAAACCCAGCTTACAGCCCGACATGGTCCGTCGGGAAACGTGCACGCCCGCGCTGTGAGGAAGCAGACAAAGGAGTCCATCGCGAAAAGCACAGCACCTCTCACTGAGGCCGGCACTGGACTTGGCTCAAGCTCGGAAGGCAAAATGGGGATTCCAGGGTGCGCATCCTGCGCGCGAACCGGGCGCTTGCGCCATACTTGTCGAGGCGGGCAGCCGTCAACTATGTCCAATTCGGGAACGCTCCAATACAATCGGTTTTTGTCACAGGCGGGTGAAGGCGACGCGGGCTCCCAATATGGCTACACAGTATCGGGCCAGGCGGTTCTGGTAACCGGAGCGGGCGGCTTCATAGGATCGGCTCTGGTGGACGCCATGGCTGCGGCCGGGGCCTCTCGAATCATCCTGCTCGATTCGTCCGAGCAGAATCTCTTCGAGGTTCAACAGCGCCTGGAAGCGGCGCACGGGCAGGTTGCTCATGAAGCCGTGCTGGGCAGTGTGAGCGACGCCGCTTTGCTAAACCGCCTGTTCGGCCATTTTCGCGTGGGTGCGGTCTATCATGCGGCTGCCTTCAAGCACGTTCCCCTGCTGGAACTCAACCCGCTGGCCGCGGTGCGGAATAATGCGCTTGGCACATACGCGCTGGCGCGGGCGGCGCTCCATCACGGTGTGCCGGCGCTGACGTTGGTCTCGACGGATAAGGCCGTCAATCCACACAGCATCATGGGCGCCTCCAAGCGGCTGGCCGAATTGACGGTGGCCGCGCTCAGCGGCCCGAAATGCCGGATGAACGCGGTCCGGTTGGTTAATGTCATCGGATCAAGCGGCAGCGTGATCCCCATCTTTCGGGAGCAGATCTCCAGGCGCGGACCGGTTACCGTGACCCATCCGGAGGTGAGCCGGTATTTCATGTCGCTGCGCGATGCGGTTGATGCGATTCTCGCCGCCGGTTCGGCGCAGTGTGCGGGGAAAATCCTGCTGCCGGCGCTGGGAGAGCCGGAACGAATTGCCGATCTCGCGCGTTTCCTCATCGCGGCGGCCACGAACGGCGCCGGAAATGAAATTCCAATCCGCTTCATCGGTCTGCGGCCTGGAGACAAGCTCAACGAAGATCTGATCTTTCAGCAAGAAATCCGCGAAGGATCGAGCATGGGTCCGTTGGAAGTCATCCGGACCCCAAGTCCCGCGCCGGCCGAACTGCACGGTCGAATGGAACAGCTCGCCTGTCACCTCGCTAGCGGCGATGTAGCGGGGCTCATGGGAACGATATCCGCAATGGTTCCGGAGTACCAGCCGAGCTGTGTCATCCTGGCTGCCATGGATGCCGGCGGGAGCGTCGCAAGATGACGCGCCGGATCGCCGTTGTCACTTCTTCGCGCGCCGACTACAACCACCTGTACTGGCCGCTGCGCGAGCTCGCCTCGCACCCCGAGGTGGATCTGAAGATCATCGCGCTTGGGCCCCATCTTTCACCCGAATTCGGTTGCACGGCAAGCGAGATCGAGAAAGACGGGTTCCCAATCGAAGCGCGGATCGAATGCCTCCTGAGTTCGGACAGCGATGTCGGCATGGCCAAGACGATCGGCGTGGCCACACTCGGCCTGGCCGACTGTCTCGGCCGGCTGCGTCCCGACCTGTTGCTGCTGATTGCGGACCGCTACGAGATGCTGGCGCCGGCAGCCGTGGCCACGGCGCTGCGCATCCCTCTGGCGCACGTCGAAGGCGGGGAGATCAGCGAAGGCGCCATCGACAACGCTATCCGCAATGCGCTCACCAAGCTGAGCCACATTCACTTTACATCGACGGAGCTGGCGCGGGCGCGCGTGATCGCCATGGGTGAAGAGGAATGGCGCGTGCACCGCGCCGGCGCTCCTTCGCTCGACCACTTGCGGCGCAGCCCGCTGATGAATCGCGAGCAGGTGGAGGCGCGCCTCGACATCCATTTCGCGCACCCTACTGCGCTGATCGCATATCACCCCACGACCATCGCCCGCGACCCCACGCGGGAAGCGGACGCGCTGTTCACCGCGCTCGAAGCCGTTCCGGGACAGCTTCTGTTCTGCTACCCGAATGCCGACGCAGGCAGTAGAAGCCTGATAGATCGCACCAAATCCTTCATCCGCCGGACTGGGAACGGCCGGGTGTTCGTCAACCTCGAGCCGGTTCTCTACTGGAGTCTGTTGGGGTGCGTCGATCTTCTGCTGGGAAACTCGAGCAGCGGAATCATGGAGGCGGCCTCTTTCGCGCTGCCGGTGGTCAACGTGGGGATACGGCAGCGCGGCCGGGAACGCGGCCGCAACGTGCTCGATGCCGAAGCCAACGCCGCCTCCATTCTGGACCGCGCTGGCACGGCCGTCACGGAGGCGTTTCGCCGCTCTTTGCGTGGAATGGAGAACCCTTATGGCGACGGGCATGCGGCGGAGCGAATCGTCTCCGTGCTGACGTCCACGCCGCTGGGCGAAGAACTTCTCATCAAGCGGGCGCCCGCCGTGGAGCAGGGCGCCGGTGGGCCGGCGAAATGAGAATTCCGCTCTCGGCGCCCGACATCGGCGAAGAAGATATCGAAGCCGTGGTGGGCGTGCTGCGCACTCCCCGGCTCAGCATCGGCCCCAAGCTGGAGGAATTCGAAGAGTCCGTCGCCCATTATGCCGGCGTCCCTTACGGCGTGGCCTTGTCTTCGGGCACGGCGGGACTGCACCTTGGCCTTACCGCTCTCGGCGTCGGTGAAGGCGACGAAGTGATTCTCCCATCGTTCACTTTCATCGCCGTTGCCAATGCGGTTCTGTACCAGCGGGCCAGGCCGGTATTCGCTGACATCGATCCGCACACGCTCAACCTTACGCCCGAGAGCGTGGCCAGCGCCATCACGCCCCGGACTCGCGCCATTATCGCCGTGCACACATTCGGATGTCCTGTGGACCTCGATCCAATTCTCCACATTGCCGACAGCCACGGCGTGAGCGTGATCGAAGATGCCTGCGAAGCGCTGGGAGCGGAGTACCGGGGAAGAAGGGTCGGCGGACTGGGCGATTTCGGCGTCTTCGGGTTCTATCCCAACAAGCCGATCACCACCGGCGAAGGCGGAATGGTCGTGACCAGCGACCGGCATCTGGCCGACACCATTCGCGCGCTCCGCAACCAGGGCCGCAGGCCGGCGGACGGCTGGCTGGATCATTCCCTGCTCGGCTACAATTACCGGCTTTCCGAAATCAACTGCGCGCTGGGCTTCTCCCAAATGAAGCGGATCGATGGCATTCTCGCGCAGCGCGAAAATCGCGCGGCTTGTTACTGCGAACATTTACGGACGGTGCCGGAACTCACCCTCCCGCTTCTCAAAACAGCCGAGGGACGCGTCTGCTGGTTCGTTTTCGTGGTTCGGCTGGCGGCTGGCTTCACCGAGGAAGAGCGCGACGGGATTCTTGCTTATATGGCTTCGCGGGGCATCGGTTGCGGGCGCTACTTCGCTCCCATACATCGGCAGCCGCTCTACGCGGCATACGCCGATCGCGCTCGCGAGCTCAACGTGACGGAGCAGGTGGCTTCGCGGACACTGGCATTGCCGTTTTTCAATCGGCTGACAGACGACCAAATCGCCGAGGTGTGCCTAACTCTGCGCGAGGCGATCGCAGCCGTTCAAAGCCGGCGCAGAACGTAGAAAAGATTGCCTTCCCAACTCCACCGCCGTAGTCGTCCGGAAACGTAGTCGACCACGAACCGCTTCTCGATGCTCAGAGCGGCGTCCCGGCACAAAGCCGTGAACTCGCGGTGAGTGAAGACGTGCCCGGTGGTTGAGACGCGATGGCCTTCGACGTTCCAGGAAACTCTGACATCGCCATTGCCGTCGCCTGGCGAAACCCGGTCGTGCAGGAAACGAGCCACCGTGGCCAGCGCGCCATAATGAGGCGCGTTGTAGCGGTGATTCACGTCAATGAAGATCCTGCCTTCCGGAGACGCCAGCCGCTCGAACTGGCGCAGTACTTCAACTCTGGCGGCGGTAGGCAGAATATGTCCGAGGACATTCCAGAGACAGGTGATGACGTTGAAGCTGCCCTGCTGGCGGCGGAGATCTTCGGCCCGCAGTGCCCAAATATTCGCCTGCGCGGGACACTGGCTGCGCATGACGCCACTCGGCTCCAGCAGAATGAGATCGCGCAAGCCCGCGGCTGCTGCGATGCGCGCGGCGCGAGCGCCATCCCCGGCGCCCACATCCAGCAGCGAGCGGCTGCCGGGCGGAATCCGGGAAATGACAAGCCGGTCGATGGCGTCGAGATATGCCCCGCGCTCCGCCGCCAGACGCGCGTACACAGGCGCAACCCGGTCATAGGCAGCGACCGGATCCAGCGACTCTCCGGCGGCGAAAGCAGGCGAGTTCATGGACACAACCGGCCCGCTGGAATCGCCTGCGGCTCTGCAAATACTCCGCACCGCGCCGCGAGGACTTTCGCAAGCGAAGGCCGTTCACGGTGAAGCGCCGCCGGGTTCCGTCGGATGCGATGGTGTGAAACTGTTGTCCCGGTCATTCAGCTAAGGACCAGGATCTCGGTTTGCCTTCCTGGCCGCCCTCATTTTACGCCGAAACGCTTGCGGATTTATGTGTCTCTCTTCCATTTGCTAGCGCCATGGCTGGCGCGCAATTTTCCGGGCCGTACGCAGCCCCAGGCGAATTACTGCCGAGCTTGCCCTCAGCATTGTAGACTCGTGACAGGGGCGTGCGATGACGATCAAAGACGTCGCGAAGCGCGCCGGCGTTGGCATCGCCACCGTTTCCCGCGCGATGCACGGCAGCTTACAAGTGAGGCCGGAAACGGCGGCGCGGGTGCGGAAAGTAATTGAGGAACTCGGCTACCGCCCCAACACCAACGCACAATCGTTGGCCTCGGGCCGCAGCCATCTGCTGGGCCTGGTGGTTTCCGACATCACCAACCCGTTTTTCCCCGAGCTGATCAAGGGCTTTGAGGAGGTGGCGCTGGATCGCGGCTACGATGTGTTTGTCGCCTCCACCCATTACGATCCGGCGCGCACGGCGCTCTGCGTGAGGCGCATGATCGAGCGCAAAATCGATGGCGTCGCGATCATGACGTCCGAAGTCGATCCTTCCATGCCCGAGACTTTCGCCAGGCGGAAGGTGCCCCTGGTGTTTCTGGACGTCGGCCATGTCGCTGCCGGCGTCAGCAACGTCAAGATCGATTACGCTCACGGCATCGCGCAGGCGGTCGAGCACTTGCTCGCTCTGGGGCACAGCCGCATCGCATTCATCTCCGGGCCGCTGCGCCTCGAGTCGGTGCGCGAGCGGCGCGACGCGTTCCTCAAGCGCCTCGATGAGCCGCCCGGCGGCCCGTGGCTTGAGCCCCTGGTAGAAGAGGGAAACCATCAAGCGGACGGCGGATTCCAGGCGATGGAGCGTGTGCTCGAGCGCGCGCCCGGCACTACGGCCGTGGTTGCCTCCAACGATCTCACCGCGATCGGCGCCCTCCGCGCTATCCGCCAGCGCGGGTTGCGGGTACCGGAGGACATCTCGGTGGTGGGATTCGACGACATCCAGATGGCACAGTTCACCGAGCCGCCGCTGACAACCGTGAACCTGGTTCGCATCGAGATCGCCCGCGTCGCCTGCGAGGCGCTGCTACGGTCGATCCGGACTCGCGGGGCAGGCGTTGAGTTTCGCGTCGGCACTTCACTGGTCGTCCGGGCGTCGACCGGCCCCGTCCGCCTTGAGCTCCCCGATCCCTCCCGCGTTGAGACCGCCAGCCAGCCTCACCGGTGACATCCCAACACCTCAGCGGGCCCGCGTAAGCTCGGTTTCCGGAATATGATATAAACTTGCGAAATAAGCTTGCTGCGGAGAACGCATGCGGTTTCGCACATCCGTTTTATTTGTTAGTTGCCGCACCTTTGCTTCCCGGCCTTACGGCCCGCTGATGGCGCTGTTTCTGGGACTGTCCTCGCCGGCGGTTCCGCAAACCACCCCCGATCAAGTTACGATTCATACGGAAACGCCTGTCGTCCTGCTGAACGTGGTTGTGAAGGACAAGCATGGAAGGCCGGTGTTTCTGTTCTCGCCGGCATCGGTTTCGCAGTACATCTTGATCCAGTCGAAGGGGGATACAAGGCGTCTGTGACGATCGACCCGCGTAACATCACGTTCGAACCCAAGGACGGCAAGTGGACCGGCTTGCTGCAGTTTCTGATCGTGGTAGGGAAGGTGGAGCAACTTACGACGATTCCGCTGAATTTCACCGAAGCTACCTTTGACCTGGTTCAGCAAAAGGGTCTCGTCATGGGTGCGCGAGTTAAGACACCGCCGGGGACAACTGGGTTCAGCCTGGGTTTCCGCGACGTTCCGTCCGGGACGGTTGGAACCTTGCACGTGTCGCTGTAAGGGCGCGGGGTTCGCAAGCCAGGTTGTAATTCCCGGGGCGCTCGCCACATAGGTAGATTTTGACGCGGTACTGGCTATAATAGCCAGCCCGTTTTCAACAAACCCCTTTCAAACCGTGCGTGCGGTTTTCCCGCACACGGCTTAACGATGATCTTCCTGGTGCGGCTTGCGCCGGGTAGCGCACGGTCCCACGCAGGCGGTACAGGCCCATACTCCAAAACTGTTCGCCGGTCCAGATGCCCCGCCGCGTTGCCCGCTGCCCGCCTCGCCGATATAACCAGCGCACCAGCCGCGAGTACACAAACCGGTCCATCTTTAGAAACTCCCGTGAGCTCGTGCCCGTTCGGAAGTAATTTCCCCAGCCTCGAAGAACGGGATTCAGCTTGGCGATAATCTGCTTCACATCTTCCCCGCTGCTCCGCGCACTCGTGATCTCACGGACTCGGCCCCGGAATCGATTCATCGCCTTGGGCGACGGCCAACGATGCATGAAATGACATCGCGGGTTTCGCAGAATACTTCGCTTCTTGCGGATCGTACACCCCAAGAATACGAATCCCTCCTTGCCTTTCCGTAGATCCACCATACGCGTCTTCTCGGGATGCAGTTGCAGTCCGAGCCGTTGCATTACCAGCCCGATCCGCCGCAGCGCTTCCCTGGCCTGCGACTCCCTCCCACACATCACTACGAAGTCGTCGCAGTACCGCACCAGCAACCCCAACTGTCTGCATCGGGTCTGCCACAACCGGTCCAGGTAATTCAGATAGATGTTCGCCAGCAACGGCGAGATCACTCCGCCCTGCGGGGTTCCCGCCAGCGTTTCCCTCACCGTTCCGTCTTCCATCACTCCTGCTGCCAGCCACTGCCGAATCAACTTCAATACCCTTCGATCCGAGATTCGCTCCTTCACCAACTCCATCAGGGTTCCCCTCTGGATGTTGTCAAAGTAGCCCTTGATGTCTGCGTCGATGACGAAGTTGTAGCCCCGGTTGCCCGCTTCGCGGATTGCTTCCAGAGCCTGGGTAGCGCTTCTCTTCGGACGAAATCCATAACTGCACTCTTGGAAATCCGCCTCAAAGATCGGTTCCACCACTATCTTCGCCGCCATCTGCACCACCCGGTCCCGCACCGTCGGTATCCCCAGCGGCCGCTGCTTCCCATCAGCTTTCGGTATCCATCGCCTCATCACCGGGGATGGACGATATCGGCCTGCTTTCAGGTCGGCCTGTATCCCTTCGAGAAACTCCGTCACTCCTTGCTCCTCGATGGATCGCAACGTGGCTTGATCCACGCCCGCCGCCCCTCCATTGCTGCGCACCCGCATCCACGCTCTCCACAGAACGTCACTCCTGTAGATCCGGTCGTACAACGCATGGAAGCGCCGTGTCTTACTCTGCTTGGCACACACCCATAGCTTGCGTTGGAGTTGTCGTACTTTATCATTGGGGATTTTGGCCGTTTCCGGCATGCCCTCGCACTTACCTCCTGGCAGCTCGATCAAAGCAGGGCCCCTTCCCTCCAGCGCGTTATCTTGCGCGCCTTCACCGGTACTGTGGACCCCTCGGACTCCCTCCTGGCTCCTCGCGATTTCAGCCGTCCGGCTTTATACGCTCGGTCTTTGCCTGACTGGGCTGCCAGGTAGGGTCTCTCCTGTTCCACGCTCTTCTTTGGAAACGTGCCACCGCCCCTTACCCCGGAAAGGTCCAGCAGTCCTTCCGGTCCAGACTGCTGTCTGTTGCCTTCGCCATGACATGACTGGCTCGGCCCTTTCAAACACCTTTCGGCTGATACTATGACGTGGCTGCAGCGTTCACTTGATGTTGCGGCCCGCTTCCTTGCTCTCCACAAAATGGACTTTTGACGCCCCGCTGTGGCCGGCGACATCTCTGCCTTCGGCTGGGGCCTGCTACCGGGCGCTCCGGCGCTTACCCGGACAAGACTTTCACTTGCTAGAAGAACGCGTCTTTCAGGACGCACCATGGACGCAGTATCTCATGGACGGTTCGATCTATCGCGTCGCGCGACCGTGGCTTCCAGACTCTTGCGAGCGGCATCAAAGTCCGGCTTAATCCGAAGAGCCTCCGAAAACTGCGCAATCGCCTCGTCGAACCGCCCCAGGCTGGCAAGTAACCGGCCCAGATTATTGTGGACACTCGCATCGGCGGGCTTTAGCTGCGCCTCGGCGCGGAATTGGGCGAGCGCCCCATTCACTCTCCCGCGGCTCAACAGAGCGACTCCCAAGCTATGGTGAGCGTCGGCATACTCGGGCTGGAGCCTGATCGCCTCAATAAACTCCGGGATCGCCTGGTCCGTGTGCCCCAGGGCAGCCAACATCCTCCCCAGGACAAAGTGCCCGTCGGCAGACTCCGGCCGCAGTTGGACCGCCTCCCAGAACTCTCGAAGCGCTTCGTTGTTGCGGCCCTCGTTGAACAAGAGCGCCCCGTACCCGGAATGCCCTTCCACGTTGCGCGGCTGGAGAGTCAGCGCCACACGATACTCCCTCTCGGCTTCATCCATCTTACCCGCCCGTCTGAGAATCGTCGCCAGGTTGACGTGCGCCTCCGCGTAATTCGGCTGGACGCGGAGCGCCTCGATTACGTGAGCGCGGGCTTCATCGTTTCGCAATTTGCTCAGATAGTAATCCGCCAGGTTATTTTGGGCGACGTAGTTGTCGGCGGTGACGTCCACTGCGTGCCGAAACAGCGACTCGGTGCCGGCCCAGTATCGTAGCTGGAGCCAAGTAAGTACCATACAGGCCGAACAGACTGCCAGCGCCGAGACGGCGACCACGGTCCGAGCACGCGGAAAGCGCTTGAGTAAGTCGGCCGTCCCCCAACTCAGCATGATGGCAAGCCCCACGGTCGGCAGGTAGGTGTAGCGATCCGCCGAAGATTGCCCTCCCACCTGAACCAGTCCGATCACCGGCACAAGAGTCCCTAGATACCAGCACCATCCAACCGCAAGATAAGGATAAGAGCGGCACCAGCGCAATACCACGACGGTGATGGCCGCTAGGACGACGCAGGCCGCCGCTACATACCATAAAGGCAACTTATGGGAGTACGGATAATACACGGCCAATTTCGCGGGCCAGAACATCCTGGCGATATACCTGCAGTAGGTCACAAGAGCATTCGCGACCCGCAAGCCGGCAGGCACAGTACGCAGCGATTGGATCGCGTGGCCCTCTTGTTGCGCGATAAAGGTAACCACCGACACTCCGGCGGCAATCGCGAAAAGCGGCAGTTTCTCCCAGAGAATAGCGAGGCGATTGGCGCGGCGGAGCGGCCAGACATCCAATAGCAGCAGCACAAAGGGCAGCGTAACGGCCATCGGTTTGGCCATCAGCCCACAGCAGAAAGCGGCTAGGACCAACAAATACCGGCCCACGCCGGGCCGTTGCGCATAGCGCGCGTAACACCACAGCGTCAGGCACCAGAAAAATCCGCACAGCACATCCTTCCTCTCCGCGATCCACGCAACGGACTCGACATGCAAGGGATGCAGCGCGAAAAGGAAAGCGACAAACGCGCTGCACCACAGAGCTCCCGTCATCCGCTTAAGGGCGGCGAACAGAAGCAGAGTGGCCAGGGCGTGAAACAGCAGATTGGTCAGGTGATGCCACCCGCTGCGCAACCCGAAGAACTGGTAATCCGCCATCTGAGAAATGCGCGTCAGCGGGAACCAATTCTCAAGGTCAGTGGAAGTGAACGCCCAGGCCAGACCGTCCGGCGTCAGTCCGGCACGCACGTGGTTGTTTTCGGTAACATACTCCGGGTCGTCGAAATTGACAAAATCAAAATGCCTGACCTGGCCGTACACTGCTACGGTAGCGAGAAACAGCAGCACATAGACACATAACTCACGCGTACGGTTTCGGTCGCGAGGCGCGGTGATTACCTTACTTGCCGCCGTCGCGGGACGACCCTTAGTTACACGTCTAGCTCGTTTCCCCACGTGTTTTGCGCCAACACTCCTGCCGCAAGTCCGCTACTGGAGCGTCTTCGGCAGGCATACATAAGCCGCTTGCTTCACCACGATCGTATTCGGCCTGGCTGCCGGGAGCGAGCCCGAGGCGCGCCCTTTGCCTCTTGTTGGTCATTTTAACAGTGTTTGGTGCTCTTGCATCGATTCTACCTGCCCCGTTCCACAAGGCGGAATTGCGCTCGACCGCACGCGCTGGGTCCGCCAGGCTTTGCGCGAGCGGGGCCCGGCGGTGTATCTTCAGTTGAAAGGGAATTGGAGGGATCGATGCGAAACATTTGTATCGCCGCTATTGGGATGCTCTTCCTATTAGCAGGTGTGCCCGCGTTCGGCGGTGAGATTCCGGCCGTGGGGCAACCGGCGCCGGATTTCACGCTGCCTTCGCAGGACGGGACCACGGTTGGTTTGGCCGACTTTCGCGGTAAGTGGGTGGTGCTGTATTTCTACCCCAAGGACAACACGCCCGGCTGCACTATCGAGGCACACAATTTTCAGCGGGATCTGCCGAAATATGAACAGGCCAACGCCGTGATTGTGGGCGTGAGTGTGGATAGCACAGACAGCCATAAGGACTTTTGTGCCAAGCAAGGCCTCACTTTCAAGCTGCTGGCCGATCCTGGAATGAAGACAGTCGAACAATATGGATCGTTGCGCAACAACACCCGCGCATCGCGCAACACGTTCCTGATCGACCCAACCGGGAAGATCGCTAAGGTGTGGATTGGCGTGAACCCGGTGAATCATAGCGAAGAGGTGCTGGCAGCACTGAATGAGCTAGAAAAGAAATAGAGGCCGGTATAGCAGGAGATCGCGCCACTTCGCGAGATCCGAACGTTGCAACTGGCGGACGACTGAACACGTTTAACAGGATGAGTGCCCAAAGAACAAACTTACGCCTGGATCGTGATGATTGCCGCCGTCGGTACAGCTCTGGCCGCTGAAGCGCAAGTCTGGAAGGACAAGCTGATCGCGGAATGGAGCGTAGAGGAAGCGCGGCAGGTGCTCACGGCATCGCCATGGGCGAAGAGCGTGACGCCAACGCCGACGGGGGCGGGCAAGTCCGGCCAGCAGCGGGTTGGTCTGGGTTCCGGCGGCGTCGGGATGGGCGGGATCGGCGTTGGATTTCCCGGAATGGGGCGGCACGGCGGCATGGGAGGTTCGGGTCGCGGCTCAAATGGCGGCGGGAGTCCGGACCCCGGCCAGATGCCGACGTTGACACTCAGGTGGATTAGCGCCATGCCTGTGAGTGCGGCGGAACTCATCGCACGCGAAATGAACGCGCCCTCGGTGGATGAGGACCACTACGCAATTGCCGTGTACGGAGTGCCCAGGCGCATGGTCAATGGGGATCCCGACAGTCTGGGCGGGGTACTCAAGAATCACGCGGCGATTAAACGCGAGGGGAAAAAGGACATGAAGCCTTCGAGCGTGGAAGTGCTGATGCGCGACGACGGGCCCGTGATCTTGTATCTTTTCCCGCGGAGTAACGAGATCACGCGCAAGGACAAGCGGATCGAGTTCGATGCGGACGTCGGACAGCTGAAATTCGCGCAGGATTTCTTTCCGAACGAGATGGTCTACCAGGGTAAGCTGGAACTTTGATCAGGAACCGGATGCGCCTCACTGTCACGGGCCAGAGCCACGCCGGCTCCGCGTCAAGAAAACCGGCCGTCCGGGCGCTAGTCCTTCGGCCGATCGGGAGTGTCCGAAGTGGCGCCTTTAAGCCCATCCTTGAACCCGCGAATACCTTGAGCCAGTCCTTTGCCGAGTTCGGGCAGCTTTTGCGGCCCGAAAAACAAAAGGGCAATAGCCAAGATCACAAGCAGGTGTCTGGGTTGCAACAGGTCTTCCATAATCGTCTTTCATTTGTATGGTAGCACGATTCAGGTCTTACGGTTTTTCAGCGGCGAAACGTGAATCGGGTTCGCCTGGCCGTGTAATCGGGATATGATGGCAGGCGTCCACGTTGACCTAAGGAGGAAGCAGATGACATCCGATCCGAACCGCCGCGAGTTTCTAGGGGCCACCGCAGGTGTAGCCGCGTTCACAATTGTTCCACGGCCTGTGCTGGGAGGGCCGGGGTTCGTCGCCCCGAGCGACAAGATCACCCTGGCTTACATCGGCGTGGGAACGCAGGGCCTACGTGAGCTGCTGCCGATGCTCGCGGTCCCGGACATCCAGATTGTTTCGGTCTGCGACCCGAGCCTGGACGCCGTCGGTTATCGCGACTGGTCCAGCAGCGGCCTTCTCCGCGCGATTCGATCCGCACTGGGCCAGCCGGATTGGTGGGCCGGCGCCGATGGCGTGATCCCCGGTGGTCGCGAGGCAGCGAAGGATATCGTGGACACTTACTATGCCACGCGAAGGCCAGCCGACAAATTCAAGGGCTGTTCCGTTTACGCCGACTATCGAGAGTTACTCGACAAAGAGAAGGACCTCAACGCGGTCAAGATCATGACGCCGGATCATCTTCATGGGATCATCAGCATCGCCGCCATGAAGCGCGGCAAGCACGTGGTGATGCATAAGCCTATCGCCAACCGTCTGGCCGAGGCCCGGCTCGTCATCGATACCGCACGAACGAAGGGCATTGCAACGCACTTCATGCCGTGGGATGCAAACGGGTCGATGGAGCCGGTTATGGCTTGGATGCGGGACGGAGCCATCGGAACCCTCCGCGAGATCCATAACTGGACGAACCGCCCCGTGTGGCCGCAGTATCCGACTCTTCCGACCGACACTCCTCCAACCCCGAAGGGTTTCGACTGGGATCTTTGGCTTGGCCCGGAGGCACACCGTCCATACCATCCGCACTACACGCACATGGTGTTTCGCGGGTGGTATGACTTTGGCGGCGGCAGCATGGCGGACATGGGGCATTACAGCCTCTGGACGGTGTTCAATGCCCTGGAGTTGAGCGGCCCTGTCAGCATCGAGCCGATGCTGACTCATAACTGCATCCTCTCGGAGAACGTATCGACAACCGTAAGAAACGACTTCTCGTTCCCGACGGCCAGCGTCGTGCGGTTCAAGTATCCGGCACGGGGGCAAAGGCCCGCGATAGATCTGGTTTGGTATGAGGGCGGGGTCAGGCCTCCGACGCCGGACGAACTGGAAGAAGACGATAAGGCCCTTCCCGCCGAAGGCATGATGTTCGTGGGCGACAAGGGCAAGATCCTCGCAGGCTTCGAGGTGGAAAGCCCGCGGCTGATTCCTGAATCCAGGATGCGTGGGTACACAACGCCTCAGGCGCCTGAGCGGCCGAGTGGAGACCGCATTCAACCTGGACTGCTTCAATGGGTGCAGGCCTGCCGGGGCGGCGCTCCGTCGCCTGGAAACTTTCTGAACGCGTGGCCCATTTCAGAGGCCGTCAACCTGTACGCCGTAGCCCTGCGCACGGGGCGTAAACTTCAGTACAACGCGGAGAGCATGCAGATCAGCAACGTTCCCGACGCGAATAAATATCTGTCTCGCGAGTACCGGAAGGGCTGGGAACCGGAGTCCGCGTGAGCGGCGGACAAGGCAACCGTGAACGTAACCAAGTAGAGAGTTCTTGATCTCCCGGCTTCGCGGAGTTGCGCCTATACTCTTGATGAAGAAGGTGGCGATGGTGAGGCTGCGCAGTTTGGATCCGGGCGATATCGATGCCGTTCACGCCTTGATTTCGAGAATGGACGTCGTGCGCCGCATGCTGTTGCCCTTGTGCTCGCGAGAGGAGAGCGAGAAATTCCTAAGCGATTCGCTGCTTGAATCCCCATCCGATCCCTGAAGGTCCATCGTCCGGGCAATTACCCATCGGCCAGGGGGCGATCTCGTTGGGCTCTGCGGCTTAGTCATCATCAGAGGCGTCGAAGAAGGTGAGATCTGGTACTTGGTTCGCCCCGAGTGCTGGGGCAAGGGAATCGCGACTGACGCAGTAACACACTTGCTCGGTTTTGGTCTCGGGGAACTCAAACTCCATCGAATCTGGGCCACCTGTCTTCCGGAGAATCCCGCATCGGCGCGGGTACTGGAGAAGGCGGGCATGAGAAGGGAGAGGTTCCTGGTCAAGAACCTCAAGATCCATGGCGCGTGGAGGAGCAGTTTTCTGTATGCCATGCTCGCCGAGGAATGGAACTGCGCCTCTCCGAATTCGGTGTCCGGATCAAGCCCCGCTATGACATAAGGCGCAATCCGTAATGCGATTGTGCACCGGAGCCAGTCAAATCGCCACGCTAGAATTGAAACATATCGGGAGCGATGGAGACGTCTCGAATCCATGACGTGCGTGGCATTCTGTTCGACATGGACGGCGTGCTCTATAATGCCGATCGCCTTATCCCCGGCGCAGTGGAGACCGTGGAGTGGGTCCGGACACACGGTATTCCCCATCTCTTCTTGACCAACACGACGTCGAAGTGTTGTGCCGCGCTGAGCCAGAAACTGCTGGCTTTCGGCATTCGGGCGGCGGCAACGGAAATCCTCACACCCGCCGCTGCTGCAGCGCAATGGCTGCGAACCGTTCGTGAGGGGCCGATCGCTCTATTTGTGCGGCCGTCGGCGCGGCAAGAGTTTGCCGGTTTGCCGTGCCTGCCGGACATCGCCGAACAGGGAGCCCCATATGTAGTGGTGGGCGATCTCGGAGATCTGTGGGACTACCGAACCTTGAACCGCGCCTTCCGCCTGTTGCATAACAACCCGGTAGCACAACTCGTCGCCCTCGGCATGACTCGCTACTGGCTGGCTTCGGACGGCATATCGCTGGACGTGGCGCCGTTTGTAGTCGCGCTGGAACATGCGACCGGACGAGAGGCGCTCGTGTTCGGCAAGCCGTCTGCCCGCTTCTTTCTGGCCGGCGCCGAGAGACTTGGACTCGAGGGCCGGGAGACCCTCATGATTGGCGACGACATCGAGGCGGATGTCGGAGGTGCGCAGGCCGCAGGACTCAAGGGCGCACTTGTGAAGACTGGGAAGTTCCGTCCAACGGATTTGGAAGGAGCAATCCGGCCCGATGCGGTACTCGATTCGATAGCCGATCTGCCCCGCCAGTTGAATAAAACGTGAGCGACAGCCGCCGGGCTCTCCGGTAGCCAGCCAACCTGACGCGCGGCTGCACGCGGCGATAGACTTGGGCAAGAGGTGAATCGTGTATTGTCCCCAATGCTACGTTGAGTATCGCGAGGGTTTCACCGAATGCTCAGACTGCCACGTTCCCCTGCTGGCCGGAGCACCACCGGAGGAGCCGGCAGACCCGTTCGACCCCACTCTCGACCTGGTTGTGGTGCTGGAGACAAACGATGGCATCCAGCTTGCCTTGGCGAAGGGATTGCTAGAGGATGCGGGCATTCCCTTCTTCGTTCTGGGTCAAATCGCCACCTTGGTCCAGGACGTGGATGGATTTCTGCATAAGTGGGTCCGAGTGCAGGTGCCGCGCGACCGCGAGGCGGAAGCCAGGGAACTTGTGGAAGAACTGCTCCACGCGGAAACCACCCCTCAAGTTGAAGGCGAGGGGGGCGCCGGGGAACCGGGCGAAGACGCGTGAGGGCACCGCGCGCTGGGCTATTCCTGTCGCAGAGCGCGCACCGGATCGACCCGGCTGGCGCGCCGTGCCGGCAGAAAGCTCGCGGCTCGAAGCCGACCTCGCGCGTGTTTGGGCAACGGATCCGGTGCTCAAGCCACGTTCATTGGCTCTGGCATTCTGACCTTCTGGCCTTGCAAGACGTTCACGAAGTAGCTTTCTTCGCGTCGGCTCGCTGTTGGCGAATCGAGGCTTTCGAAGTGATAGGTGACGTTGAGCGCGACACCAGTACCCATGTTTTGGACAACAAAGTTTCCATTGTCACCGCTGGCTACCTTGCCGCCTACGGCACCGTGCGTCTCCAGGACGGTTTCATCTGTAGCTCGCAACCTTGCAAAAACTGTCAGGCATGGCTTTGACATTCCTTCAACCTGGTCCTGTGCGACTCTCCGGATCCGCCTCGTTTCAAACGTGTAGTAAACCAGAGCCAGCATGGTCAGGCTGTTGATGAACATGAGCGCGAGCTGAATCTGATGATCTGACATTGGCCCGAATAATAGCACGCTGGACAGGCCTCGGTGATCACC
>CAVXJY010000093.1:0-51182 GCA_963761855.1 Bryobacterales bacterium
CCTCCCACCACGCCGACCCCCGCACCGTTTTCCATGTACAGAATCGCGCTGCCGCCCATCTGCAGCGCCGTGGCGCTCGATGAAGCCACCTGCACACCGCAGGTAAAATAGCTGGCGCTGCCGCTGATCTGAAAGGCCGGCGACGCCGTAGGGTCCAACGCGTACACGCACGGAGGGTTGACCGCCGCTCCCACCGTCTCCCCCGCCCGCGCCGCCACCGTGGCTTGGTTCTGCTTCACCACCGACAGGAAAAACGTGGGAACGGTCTGCTGCACGATCACTTCCACGGCCGAAGAACTACCGGCTAACGACCCGTAAAGCGGCGGGTGATTTACGGTCACAGTGGTATTCGACGCGCCATCGGTGAAGCCATTGAGCGCCGCGTCGGCCTGTGCCGCGCTGGTGATGGCCGCGTCGTTGGCGCCCAGTTGGAGCTGGAACATGGCGCCCGCAGCGGCCGCATCAGCCGCCGTCTGTGCCCGCAGCCGCTGCCACTCCAGGTAGCCCACGTCCGCGGCCAGGCCGACAAACGTAATCAGCATGGCGGCGCCGATCGCGGTGGTTACAAAAACGTAGCCGCGCGTTCCTTTCGCCAGTTTCGTCACAGCGTCTGGTTCCAGTGTCGGGCGGCGAGGGCACCGGCGGCAATCGGTACTTCGGCTGAATTCGGGGCCTCATCTCACTGAGTGGGGCGCCTAGAAAACAACGTGCGGCTAATTCGCCGCACCGCCGGTGAGCGCTTTCAGGTAGCGGTAGTAGAAATCGACGCCATCGTCATAAGAGGCGATGCGGAGGCGCTCGTCCCTGCCATGAGCGCGCACATCGTCGCGATCCACGGCCAGCGCGGAGAAGCCGAAGCTGGGAATGCCTGCGCCATTGGTGTATTTGCTATCCGAAGCGCCGGTTTCCATGACCGGCACCACCGGCGCGCCCGGCCAGAATTGCGCCGCCAGCCGTGCCAGCGGCGCCAGTACGTCGGTCCGCAGCGCCACCGGCGCCAAGGGCTTATCGAGCGGCGCGTGTTCCGTGATCTCGCCGGTCAAATCGCTGATGTGCCGCACCGAAACCGCGGGATCGGCGAAGATGCTTACCAGATTCAACCGCACCTCTTCAGCCGAGTGGCCGGGCAAAATACGGCAATTCACGATTGCCCGCGCGCTCTGCGGCAGCGCGTTGTTGGCATGACCCGCTTCCAGGCGCGTGGCCACGCAAGTGGTGCGCACCAGGGCGTTGAACCGGGGCACGCGCTGCAGCCGGGCGATGGCTGCCGCGTCCGGAGGCTGCGCCAGCATGCCGCGTATGTCCGCTGCGGTCGGCTGGGATTCCACCTGCGCCAGGCGCTCAAAATAGGCGCGCGTCACGGCGTTGAGCTCGAACGGAAACACCGCAGCCTGGAGACGCGCCAGCGCGTCCGCCACGTGGTAGATAGCGTTATCGGGCACAGGCAGCGAACTGTGGCCGCCGGCATTGGTGGCCTTCAGCTCGAAATCCGCGTAGAGCTTTTCGGTGGATCCCACCTCGACGTCGACCGGCCGGCCGCGCTCTGTTGTGACCCCGCCCGAATCCGGATTGAGCGCGAAATCCGCATCCACCAGGTCGCGATGCTGTTTCAGCAGCCAGTCCACGCCGTTAGACGTGCCGCCTTCTTCGTCGGCGGTCAGCGCCAGGATGATGTCGCGGTCGGGCCGGTACCCTTCGCGCACAAACCGCATTAACGTAGTCACCATAATAGAATCGGCGCCCTTCATGTCCTCGGTGCCCCGGCCGTAGAAATACCCGTCCTGCTCCACCAGACGGAATGGATCGGTAGTCCAGTCCGAGCGGCGCGCTTCCACCACGTCCAGGTGGCCGATGATGAGGATCGGCCTGGGTCCGCCTGCGTGCGCGCCGCGCAGTCGCGCCACCAGGTTCCCCTTGCGTCCGTTCGGCCCCAACACGGTCACATCTTCGGCGGGGAACCCGGCCGCCAGCAGACGCCGGCGCATGGCTTCGGCGGCCACGGTAGTGCTCCCCGAGGAATCGGTGGTGTTGATCCCGATCAGCTCCTGGAGGACGTCATGCGACAATCTGCGGGTCGGTTCGTCAAGCGAGGCTGCCCAGGCAGGCGCCAGCAGCAGCGCGGCAATCAAGAATCGTGCCATGTTCATGGTGATTGAAGTTACGATTCTAGCCTATGTCGGCCCATCCCGGTGCCGGCGGGGCGCTCTTGAGACGAGCGGCCGGCGCCCGCTAACGCAACATTAGTCGCAACTGACTCCAATTATGCAGAGTCATTGAGCGTACTGTCATGATTCGTACCGAGGTATCAAGGGGCTGCCGGACTATAAGCCGGTTTCTGTACCCGTTAAGGCGACAGTCATTCCTCTGGGCCCGCCATTACTGACAAGCTCAAGCGACCTACCCGGGAGTCAAGCGGGACGAGCCGCCCCTTCTCCCCTATTTGGTCTTGCTCCGCGTGGGGTTTACCCTGCCGGCGGGATTACTCCAGCCGCGGTGCGCTCTTACCGCACCATTTCACCCTTACCGTCCGTCGCCGGACGGCGGTATATTTTCTGTGGCACTTTCCGTATCCCGTCAGGGACCCCGGCCGTTAGCCGGCACGCTGCTCTGTGGAGACCGGACTTTCCTCCCCCGTTTCCGGAGGCGACTGTCCATCCGGCAGCTCCCGCAGTCGATTATCTCACGGCGCGAGATTCAAAGTAACTTGATCTAGTTTTTGCGAATCTGACTTGTTTCCGGTGTAGAATATAACGTTATTAGCGTGGGTCTTGGGAACGAGCCATACCGGAAAGCAAGCGTCGCAGTTTGGGCACTGCTCGGGAAGTCGCGGCTCGCTCCCCGTTGGAGGAAAGAACAAAGGCTTCGATACTCGTTTCACATGAACAGCCGATTTCTGTTGAGGAGATCAAAAAGACAATGAAGAGAATCGTAGCGTTGAGCGCGCTTGGGATGATGGCCTCCGCACTCTTTGCTCAGGGTCTAGAGGCGCCGGCCAGCCAAGCCAAAGAGGATTGGGAAGAGATTAACTTCGAGTTCAACTCTTCTATTCTTTCGGACGGCTATCCCAGCCTGCTTCGTCTCGCCGATCTGTTGGGCCAGCATCGCGATTTCAAGGTGGCGCTCACCGGACACACCGATTACGTGGGCTCCAACAGTTACAACGACAAACTGGCGCTGGAGCGCGCCAACACGGTAAAGCATTTTCTGGTCAAGTACGGCGCCAGTGCCGATCAAGTGTCGGTGTCCGGCACTGGAAAGCGCCAGCCGGAAGTCAACAACAGAACCAAGGAAGGCCGCTTCATGAATCGCCGCGTCACCCTCCGGGTGACGGATGGACAAGGCCGGTTGGTGAAGGAAGGCGGCATCAGCGACGTCCTGCCGGCTTTGCAGGCATGGCTCGACCGGTTCGCGAAGAAGCAGCAGGAATGCTGCGATGCCATTCTCAAACGGCTCGACAAGCTGGATGATATTCTGGCCGCGGTCAAGTCCCTGCAAGGCGAAAACGCGGCCCTGAAGGACGAACTGGCCGACCAGCGCAACCAGATCAACACGCTGCGCGACCAGATCCAGGGCATGCCCAAGCCTCTGACCGAACAGCAGACGGCCGAAGTGGCCCACAAGGAAGCCACTAACGCGGTGGATGAAGCGCGCAAGCACAACCAGAAGTTTTCGCTGCTCGGCATCAACGTCGGCCCGACTTACGGTTCGAGCAGCCGCGGCGATGCGACCTTCGACGCCAACGGCCGATTCTTCTCGCCCTTCGGCGGCGACGGCACCTCAGCCGTACAGGCGCAAGGCGAGTACATCTACAACCCGCAGGCCCAGGAAGCCCAATTCGATCTGGGCCTGGTCAACCGTTGGGGCAATCTGCAGGCCGGCGTATTCGGCAGTTTCAAGTACCTGAACTACAAGCAGTATCAAAACGGCGGGACGCTCGGACAAGGCGCTTTCCTGCTGGACTATATCTTTAACCGCGGCCGCATCGGCGTTTTCGGCACGCAGGGCTTCAAGAACTATGCCGTGGTCAACAACCAGACCCTGGCGCCCGGCGTTTTCCTGCAGACTTACGCCAAGGTGGTCAACCAGTACGGCGCCGATGCTCTGGTCGGCGTCTGGGGCAACGCCTTCCTGCAAGGCAACCTCGGCCTGCTTCGACGCGAAGTGAATGGCGGCAATACGGTTGGCGGCGAAATCAAGCTGACGCAGCCGCTGAGCTCGCGTGTCGCTTTCACGGCCGCCCTCGACTACAATCAGACCGGCGTTTTCTCGACCGGCAACGGCCAGTTGCTGTTCGGTCTGGAAATGGGCAGCTACATCCATCCCAAGGATTACGGCAGCATCAAGACGCCGGTGCCGATGGATGTGCCACGCATCCGCTACGAGTTCGGCACGCGGCGCGTAGGCACCAGCCCGCCCATCGCCAACGCCGGCCCGAACCAGGTGGGCGTGCCCGCCGGCACCATCACGCTCAACGGCTCCGGATCGTACGATCCTCTGGGCGAGGCTCTGACGTATGCCTGGTCGCAGACCTCCGGACCTACGGTGACGATTAACAACGCCAACCAGGCGATAGCCTCATTCACCGCCGCCGCCGGCCAAAGCTACCAGTTCCTGCTCAAGGTCACCAACACGGACGGCATCTCCGCGCAGGCCACTACCTTGGTGACCACGGCTGCGCCGACACAGACGCAGATCGTGCAGTTCACCGCGCAACCGGCGGCCATCACATCCGGCCAGACCTCAACGCTGAGCTGGGTGATCCAGAACGCCACATCGGCCACCATCACGCCCGGCATCGGCCCGGTCAGCGCCACCACCGGTTCGGTTGCGGTGTCGCCCACCGTCACCACCACTTACACCCTAACGGCGACCGGCGCTAACGGCACCACCACGCAGACTGTGCAAGTCGCAGTGGGCTCTACGACGGCTCAGATTCTGCGCTTCCAGGCGAGTCCGAGCACCATCGCCTCTGGCGCGCAGACCACGCTGAGCTGGACCACTTCCGGCGCCAACACCATCTCCATCTCGCCGAACGTCGGCACGGTGACCGCCAATGGGAGCACGACCGTCTCGCCGGCCAGTACAACCAGTTACACACTCAGCGCCACCGGCACGGACGGCAAGACCGTCACCGCAGTGGCGACGGTGACCGTGACCGGATCCGCCATTCCGCAGATCGTGACCTTCGTCGCCACCCCGCAGAGTGTTTCGCCGGGCCAGTCGACGAAGATCTGCTGGCAGGTTACCGGATCGACCAGCATCTCGATCGCTCCCGGGGTTGGTACCAATCTTAATCCCAACGATTGCACGACAGTTACTCCGAGCGCGACCACAACTTACACCCTTACCGCCACCAACGCGGTTGGCCAGGTCCAGGGCAACTTGACGGTCAACGTCGGCCTGGTCCAGATTCTTTCGTTCCAGGCCAACCCGGTGAGTTCGCCCGTCGCCGGAGCTCCGGTGACCCTTTCGTGGACTACCGCGAACGCCACCTCGGTGGTGCTCACCGGCGCCGATATACCGCCGATGACGCTGCCGGTCAACGGCTCCTACACCGACAACCCGGTTACCAACGAAACTTACACCCTGACTGCTTACGGACCTGGAGGCCAGACCGTCAGCGTCAGCATCTCGGTGTTCGTCAGGTAACCGCGACCCTGTATTCGGAAGTTATGCCGGGCGGCCCAGACAGCCGCCCGGTTTTTTTGGGGGGTGAGAGGGCTTGGCGTCAATTCCGCCGGCCGGGGCCTTGTGGGCCGGGGCTACCAGGCCAAGCGCAGATTCTCGGCCGCGAGCGGCGCGACATCGCCTTCCTGGTAAATGAATTCGCCGCGCTTCATGGTGAGATGCACCAGGTTCATGCCGGAATAGTAGCCCAGGTCGCGATAATCCGAGACGTTGAACACGGCCAGGTCGGCCGGCTTGCCGGGCTCGATGGACCCGGCGAAGGCCGCGCGGCCCAGCGCGTGGGCGCCATTGATGGTGGCCGCGACCAGCGCTTCGGCCGGTGTCATTCGCAATTCCCGGCAGGCCAGCGATACGACCGTTTGCATGTTGAGGATGGGACAATCGGCACGGCTGAAATTGCTGGCCACCGCTATGGCGGCGCCGGCGTCGATGAGGGCACGCGCCGGGGCTGGGCGCATGCCTGTGTGAAAGGCCATGCCAGGCAGCAGGGTGATCACCGGACCCGATGCCACCAGCCCTCCCAGTTCCGCCACCGCAATCTTCTCCAGATGGTCGATGCCGGAGACCCGGAGCTCGCACGCCAGGGCCACCGCTTCGAGACACCCATCGCCGTCGGCATGAACGCGGCAGCCGAAGCCGAGCCGGGCCGCCGTCTCCAGGTAGCGCCGGATCAGCCGCTGCCGCATCCCGTCCTGGCTCCATTCAATATCGGCAAACTGGGCCAGCCGGCGGCGCCGCAGCAGCGGCAGAAGCGTCTCGCAGGTCCACTCCACCGCGGCTTGAGCCTCGTCCGGCACTTCACCGGGCGGCGGCAAACACGAGAAGAAAGTGGCTACCACGTCCAGCGGCTCGCGCTTCACCAGGGACAACGCGCGCAGGAGCTTCAACTCGGCGCTTTGCCCACCGCCGCAGCCGGCTTTGGCCTCCACTGTGGTGGTGCCGTGCCGCGCCATCGACTGCAGATAGTTCCGGGCCTGAATGGCGAGGCTTCTGGCGGTCGAGGTTTTAACTGCATTGAGCGCCGGCGCTGCGTCGGTTCGCGTCCAGCCCGGCGGCGGAAAAGCCAGATGCGTGTGGCCGTCGACGAATCCGGGCATTACCACGCGGCCGGCAGCGCTGATCTCCACCGCGTCACGCGCCGTCTTCAGCCTCTCCACCCGGCGCGTAGGGCCCACCTGCTCGACCAGCCCATCGCGTATCAGCACAGATCCGTCGAATATCAGTCCCGGCTCATCCAAGAAAGGCCCGCGGCGGGCACCCCGTGGGCCGCGCATGGTAAGGAGTTGGCGCGCGCCCCGAATCAATATCGCGCCCGTTTGTTCTGGCTCCCAGACTTAACTATAGCATTCGAGGTAATGTTAGTTGACCAGGAGTAGTTACTGAAATCCTCTGCGCAGCCGCGGAACAAGCGCGTTCTCAAGACGCTGGAGCGCGTGTTTTCGAAAGCCGGACGGGGCTCCCGCACCGAAGCCCGCCGCTGGATCGGCGAAGGACGCGTGTCCGTCAATGGCGTGACCGCGCACAACCCCGACCAGTGGATCGATCTCGCGCGCGACCGCGTCACCCTGGACGGCAAGCCCATTACCGCCACGCGCGGAATCTACATCCTGCTATACAAGCCGAAGGGCTACCTGACCACCTATCGCGACCCGGAGAATCGTCCGACGGTCTACGATCTGATCGCGGACCTCGGCGCCTGGCTGGCGCCGGTCGGACGCCTCGATCTGGACACCAGCGGCCTGTTGCTGATGACCAATGACACGGCCTTCGCCGACCATGTCACCAGCCCGGCTCACCTGGTGCCCAAAACCTATCAGGCGAAAACCGCCACGCTGCTCAGTGAGGAGCAACTCGAGCGCCTGCGCGGCGGCATCGAGTTGAGCGACGGCCCAACGCGCCCGGCCGAAGTGCGCCGCCTGCGCGACAGCGCCAGGCACACGTTTATCGAGATTGTCCTCACCGAAGGCCGCAACCGGCAGGTGCGGCGCATGATCGAAGCCGCCGGCAGCCGCGTGCTAAAACTGGTTCGCACCGCGATCGGCCCACTCCGCATCGCGGACCTTGCGATCGGCAAGTGGCGGCGGCTGACGGAGGAGGAAATCGCCGCGCTCGGAGGGCGGGTGCGCCGGCCCGTGCCCGCTACTTCGAATACCAGCGCAGCGCGACCTGCGGCACGATCAAGGTCCCCCGTACGTAGTAGGGGCCGTTGGTCGAAGTCTTGAAATGGAAGGCGCGCGCTCCTCCGCCCAGCTCGAAATGTCCTAAACGGAGGTTGATGGACGCATCCGTATCCCAGATTGTCCAGCGCTGCGGAAGCGTAAAGCCCGAAGCGTTCAGTTCCAGCCGTAAGAACTTGGACAGGTATTCCGTCGCTCCCAAGCCCAGGGTGGGCGAGAGAAACCAGCGGCTGCCTGAAACTTTATAGCTCACGGGCTGGCCGTTGGCTCCAAACAAGGGTGCGCCCCCGGAACCTGTGATCGGCAACAGCGGGGCGTCGAATCCGGTGGCTACGTTGACGTACTGCACCTGCCACAGCGTCTTCAAACGGAAGTGGCGGCTTCCCACCGGATAGGGCCACGTCAGGTATTCGAACGAAACCTTGAGATCCTGCAGATGATAGTTGGTGGAAATCAGAACACCCGGCTCATAAGGCTGGCTCCATAGGGTGAGGGCCGTGGTCGAAGTGAAATCGCCCGCCGAGCGCGTGTTAAACCCGGAGACCACCAACGCGTTATGCAGACCCATGGCGACACCGATTTCGGCGCTTTCTCCCAGTTTCGGGACGCCCTGGAAGGTGACGAGTGAACTGGTGGTAACTCCGGAGTTACGCCCCTTATCGAAACTGGGGTTGTTGGTGGGCTCGGATAAAGCGAAGCCAAACCAGACGCCAGATTCGCCGGGCATCCGCACGTCCGGGTACTTGGGCAATTCCGGGGGCGCCGAAATGTTGGGTCCCGTCTGCGCGGGCGCCTGGCTGGCTGGTGGCGTGGCGGGCGGCGGGCTCTGTGGATTGGCCGGCGCGGCGGGCGGCGCGCTCTGTGGATCCGCCGCCGCAGCGCTTGTATCGCCGGCCGGAGCGTCCGGGTCCGAGGGCTGCGCCTGCGCCCGGCACACCCACAACAAAACACAAACCAACACCATGGCCGATTTCTTCACGTATTCCTCTTTGTTCCGATTTAGGATGGACCCGGAATGCCGCCAGACCCCGCTGCACGGGTCAGGCCAAATGCCTGCCCTCTACGCCGCTCTACTATTTTGCCTCAACACGGTGCTGTCGCGCACATCCCCCTGGCGCCGGGCTTGTGACGCCGGGCCACAGGTGTGAACCACACGACGAGCCTCGTTGTTGCTCAGGGCTGTCGCGAAGCAAGGCCCTCTCACAATCCCTGAAGGCGCAAGTTCAGCGGCGTGTGAAGCAGCGACGCAAAACGGGGATCTTCGGAGACCGGGGCGTGCCAGGAAGGGTCAGTGGAAGGAGGAAGGGGCAGGCCGCGGACCTGCCCCACGGATCAGAAAACTACATGCCACTCTGCGCGACGGCGGCGCCGGTGAACTCGACCTTGGTGGCCGAACCGCCCAACTGGATGGCAGCGACGCGGTCAGTCGTGCCTTCACGGACGACATCCACCGCGGTATAGGCGAACTTCCGCCCAGCGGTTTCGAGCTTGGCGGGCGCCGACACCGACTTTCTGGTGCGAACGTCGGTAAAGGTGGCGGTGCCGTTTTCCACTTTGAGCTTATACTCGCCGGGGGCTAACTGCAGGCTACCAGCGATGGCTTGATGGTCGAAGACAACGTCATAGCTCTTCGTGCCCGCCAGAGCGAAGCTGCAAGCAGACACAAATCCAACCAAGAACAGCGATTTTTTCGTCATATTCGAAAGTTTCCTTGAGGTTCAGTTCCTGTGGCAATACCTGGCGCACAAGATGTTTTTGTCTTGCGTCCGACCCGAGGGCAGGTTGCGGTTTCTAACTGATAAGACGCCGGGCCCCGCCCGAAGTTTCCATTCAAAAATCCTATGCGGATCATTTCGTACTCACCGTTTTGTAATTGGCGTATGTTAGTGCGACTTGCAGACGGCGCCGCGTCTATCCGCAACCGATTGGGATGCGTGCAAGCGCCCAAAGGCCGGGCGGCATGCGAGCAACACCGGTGAACGGGCCGGGCTGGGGGAAAGAGAATAGAGAAACGAGGCTAGGACCGCGGGACAGGCCTCGAACGGCCTCGAGGCTGCCCCGTCAGGCTCGCAACTACATGCCGCTAGGCGCGGCCGCTGCGGTGCCGAATTCCACCTTGGTGGTCGAACCACCCAAATCGATGGCCGATATGCGGTCGGTCTTGCCGTCAGCAACGGATTCGACCGCCGTAGCGGCGAACTTCCGATTGGCCGTTTCCACCTTGGCCGGTGCCGACACCGACTTCTTAGTGCGAACGTTGGTGAAAGTTGCGGTGCCATTTTCCACGTTGAGCTTGTACTGGCCGGGAGCCAACTGCAGGGCGCCGACGGCTGCGGGGCGATAGAAAACAACGGCGTAACTCTTCGTGCCCGCTAAAGCGAGGGTGCAAACAGACACGAACCCTACCAAAAACAGCGATTTTTTCGTCATAGTTCCAAAGTCTTCCTTGAGGCTAAAATTCCTGTGGCTCGACAAAACAGTTGGCGCGCCAGGTGTTTTTTGTTCCGCGTCCAACCCTTTGGGTTAGATTGTGCTTCCTTTGAGTAAGGCGCCGGGCCAGCGGCTGTGGTTACGCGGCAGCGCTCCGATGCGGATCATTTCGTACTTTCGGCTCCGCAATTGCCTTAGATTGGTATAACTTACAGCTCTAGGGTGCGAACCATCTGCGACACGCCGGAGATGCGTTCGCGGCGCAGGAAGCCGGCCAACTCGCGGGCGATGCGGAGGGGCGACTGGGGGTCGAAGAAGGTAGCGGTGCCGACCTCGACGGCAGTGGCGCCGGCGATGAGGAACTCCGCCGCGTCGACGCCGTTCGCGATGCCGCCCATGCCTACCACGGGAATGCGCACCGCCTGGGCTGCCTGGTAGACCAGCCGCAGCGCGATCGGTTTGATGGCCGGCCCGGAGAGGCCGCCGAAACCGGCGCCGATGCGCGAGCGGCGGGTGCGCGCGTCGATGGCCAGAGCCACGAAGGTGTTGACCAGAGAAATGGCGTCGGCGCCGGCGGCTGCGGCGGCCTGTGCCAAGGGTTCGATGGCGCTGACGTTGGGAGAAAGCTTGACGATCAACGGCCTGTGCGCTACGCGCCTGGCCGCCGTCACCACGTCGCCGAGCAGCGCCGGATCGCTCGAAAAGTAAATCCCGCCGTGTTTCGTATTGGGACAGGAGACATTCAACTCATAGCCGGCAATGCCCGGATGATCCTCCAATACCCGCACCACCTCGGCGTAATCCTCACTAGCGTTACCGAAGACATTGACGAACACTGGTGTGGAAAGCCGTGCCAGAGACGGCAGCTTGTCCTGAACGAAAGCGCGGACCCCGATATTCTGCAGCCCGACGGAGTTGATCATGCCGCATTGCGCTTCCCATACGCGCGGCGGCGAATTGCCCTCGATGGGCTCTCGCGACAGGCCCTTCACCACCAGGCCGCCGAGCGCGTTGAGATCCACGAGCCGCTCAAACTCCACGCCGTAAGCAAAAGTGCCGGAGGCGGCGATGATCGGATTGCGCAGCGGGATGCCGCACAGGCTGATGGCGAGCGCCGGGTCCGGGGCGCCGCTCATTCGGCCAGCGCCTCCGCCAGGACGCGGCCTGTGGAGGAAGAAGGCGGCACCACGCCGCAGACGCGAGCCAGGGTGGGAGCCAGGTCGACTGCCTCCACCGGCGATTCAAACGTTCCGCTGCGAAACTGCTTGCCGTACAGGCATAGCGGCACGCTGGTGTCATAGTCGTACAGCGAGCCGTAAGAGATGCCGCGCCCCTGGTTGTAGTCCTCCACGTATTCCGGCCGGTAGGACAACATGACGTCGCCGCAGCGGTTGGGGTGGAAGCTGTTGCGGAAACGGCGCTCCCATTGATCGCGGCTGGAACAGACGCCGCCGGCAGTATAGTATGCAGCGACGGCCGGGTGTTCGAGGGCGGCCGCTGCAGCGGCCCGGCGCATCGGTTCCAGGTCACGCGTCACGCCGCCATCCAGGTACAGAAACGGGTAGATGTATTTTTGCACGTGTCCGAGATTGCCTTTATGCAGGGCGCTGTCGACGGCTTGCGCCACGCTCTCACCGGACACGGCCATGCGGCGGCGGGCGCTGGGGACGGGCGCGGGAGGCGCTCCGTGGCAGCCGGCGAAGGCGAGATTGAATCCCTTATCGCCCAGCGTTTGCCGCAACTGCGTGAGCAGAGATTCCATCTGCAGGTCGAGCTGCAACGTCATCTGCTGCATCAGCGGCGAGAAGGCGCCGGTTTCAAATCCCAGCCGGGCCGGCGCGGAGACCACCAGACAGACGAAATCGAAACTGCCCGACAGTCCGAGCCGTTCGTTGATTGCCAACTCCCGCAGGAAATCGAATTGGGCTGCGGCGGCAAAAGGCGAAGCCTGGTACAGCTCGTCGAAGACTTGTGGATGGGCCGCGTCATACTTGAGGACGCGCAGCGGAGGGGAACCGGGCGGCGCGCCCGCTGCCAGCCACCCGGCGTCATGCAGCGCCTCGATCGGTCTTTGCGTGTTGAACGGGGCCAGCCAGTCCGGCGCCTCGCCCAGCGTGTTGAAACGGCCTTGCTGGTCGCGCCAGAACGTCCGCGCCGCCGGATGCGCCGCCACCAGGCCGGCTTGCGCCGCAGTCGTCGCCACTACGTAGACTCGACTGTTGCCCATGGCGGCAATCTGGCCGGCCACAGTGGTCGCCAGCATTTCCTCTTCGGAGGCTTTCGCCGTTTGCCGCCAACGGTGATCCCACCAAGAATCGGCCACAATGCCGTGTTCGGCCGGCCACGCGCCCGTGGCCAGCGTCGCCAGTGTGGTCGATGGAAATGTGCTGGCCAGATGCCGGCAGTCTGGGAAATATGCACCGGAAGATAGTAGCTTCCGAAACCCCCCATTGGTTAGTTTACCCCACACAGATTCCAGGAAATCCGCTCGCATGAGTTCGATTAGAATCAACACGAACAAATTTGGCTGTGGCTCTAAGCCCCACGATTTGAACGACATGCCGCCCATCATCGAGAGCGCGAACGTTCGCCGGCATATATCCATGAAAAAAGAGTTTAACAGAGGTGGAGGTTGATGTTATAGTGTTGCTTCTTTCGACGCGGAGTTTTGGGTCACCCCCGGTTATGGTGTGGCCGGCTGAGGCGTGTAGTGATGAATAAGGATGATAGGGTACTGGGACTGGCGGAAATCCGCCGCAACCGGGGCATTTCACTCAAAGAGATTGCCGAATCGACCAAGATCAGTATCAGGTCACTGGAAGCGATTGAGCAGGGCGATTTTCGCAGGCTGCCGGGCGGCATTTACAACACCAGTTACATACGCCAATACGCCCGCGCCATCGACTACGATGAATCCGTCCTGCTGGCGTTTTACCACCAACAGGCCGGCAACGTCGCGGACGCGGTGCCGGACCAGCGACCGCCCTCCAGCGTTTTCCGCCCGGTCCATTCCATTTTCAACTGGTAGCACCAACGGCCGCCATGGCGCGAACGATCGTGCCTGCCGTCATGTTTCGTCTCGGCATAATCGTGTCGATGTGCCCACTCCCCGTCAACCAGCCGTTTGCTTTTCCGCCATCCGAGCGGCGAACCTGGCCACGTTGATGATGGCGCGCTCGTGCGTTCCCTCGCCGATCTTTTCTTTTTCATCCCAGGCTTCCACGCGGAACTGAACGCGGCGCTCCACCACTTCTGTAATTTCCGCGATAACATGCACCAGCGAGCCAAGGGGCGCGGCCGCCAAATGGAAGACGTTGACGTGAGTTCCCACGGTATCGTATCCGGCCTCGAGTTGTGGCAACACGGTGTCGCGGCATGTGCGCTCCATCAGGCCGATCATATGGGGCGTGGCCAAAACGCGCGGACCTTCCGCGCCGAGAAAGCTGATGGCGTTTTCGGCCGTCACCAGCACGCGCCGTTCGCCTTTGGTCCCGATTACGATGTTGTGCATGGCGTGGATCAGGCGGCCGCGAGCCCGGCCAGCACGCCCCGCATATAGCTGAAGGAGCGCTCGACGCCGGGCAGCGGGTCGTCGGCGTGGATTTCGTATTCCAGGTCGACGCAGCCCTGATAATGGATTTTCTTGAGCTGCTGAAAAATCGCCGGGATGGGTATTTCGCCGTCGCCCACATCGCACTGGCTGTCGCGGTTGGTCAGATCGGTGAGATCTTTGATGTGCATATCGAGCAGGCGGGAGCCGGCCTGCGCGACCACGTTCACCGGATCGTCGGGGTAGACGACGCTGCCCTTTCGCGCCGCGGCCGATTCCTGCAAGCGGGGCGTGCGGACGGCGCGATACGCGTGCCCGACATCCATGCACAGGCCGCAGCGCGGGTCTAGATCGCTAACCGCCTTCAACACGGATTGTGCGCTTGGAAAATGCCGGTCTTCGGGCCCGTGATTGTGGATGGCGATGCGAATGTCGTATTCGCGGACCATCTGCTCGACGTTTTTAAGGTTGGCTTGGGTGGGAGCGCAGACCATCATGGGCGCGCCGAAGTTCTTCGCCAACTCGAACAGCGGCCGCAAATCGTCCACGGTATTGGCCCGGGTCATATCGATGTTGCCGATGCTCATCACCTTGAGCCCGGCGGCATCGAACGCCTGGCGCGCTTCGCGAGCCTGTTCGGGAGTGCTGTTGGTAGCCAGTTGCTGCGGCGTGTTCTTGACGCTGATCCAGGGAGTGCGCACCTGCCTGATCATTTCGATCACTTGCGGCCGATCGAACTTGCGGAAGGTGTAGGTGGCGATGCCGAGCTTGATGCCCCAAGGCGTGGGTTCGACGCGGGCCGAAGCGCTGGGGGCGGTCGCGGCAACTGAGCCCAGACCCGCCAGGCCGGCCGCGCTCAAAAATCCGCGGCGCGTAGTTGGAGTTTTCATTACTCCATCATTTTATGCAATAACGCCGCTGGTGAGGCATGCTTTAGCTTGCTGAAAAAGTCTGAAAGAATACCTGGAGGCCGCAGATAAACGCTGATGAACGCGGATAAGCCGATTCCTTTCAATCTGCGTTCATCAGCGTTTATCTGCGGCTGATCATGTCTTAGCGTTTTTCAGCAAGCTCTTTAGCTTGCCCGCCTATTTCTTCTTTCGCAGGTAAATGGTTCCGTGGAGAGTGTGAAAGCTGACCGGCACGCCGCCGCCGTTGATGACACCGTTGAAATTGTTGTCGAATCGCAGGCGGAATCTAAGCCCGCCGGAATTGTCTTTCTGGGTGGTCGCAGATCCGCCGAGCGCGATTTCGAAATCGCTAAAAATGTCGGAGCGCATGGTCTTGAACTCCACGTTGGCCTTGATATCGGCCGGCAGCGTCACGTCGATGGAGCCATTCAGGCTGCTGAACGACAGCGGCTTGGAGGGATCGACGCGGTCCATGGTGACGTGGATCGGGCCGTTCAGCGAGTGCGCCACCACGGTTCCCGAGATGCCGGTCAACTCAATTCGTCCCTGGAGGGTGTCGGCATCCACTTCGCCGCGCACGCCCTCTACGCTCACGTTGCCGTTGAGCGTGTGCAGATCCACCGAAGTATCGGCGGGAACGGTGATTGTTACTGGGCCCTGCATCGGCGGCTCAGAGTGGATCTTGATCACGTTGTCCTCCTCTTCGATGCTCAGGCCGCGCGGCACGTCGATGCGGCGCATGCCTCCCACGCTGGGCGCGGGGTGAGAGCCGGCTTCCACGATCACGTCGTTGCCACCGTACGTTTTCACTGTGATCGGGTTGTTCAGCATATGCACATTTACCTGGCGCGCGCGGCCGCCCGGGCGGGCCGGCACCACAACGCGCCCTTCGTAGTCCTGCGCGCCGCCTAGACTGCACACGATAATGGCTGTGCCCGCGAGGGCGAATATAGTTTTCATGACTGGTATTCCTCTTCTTCTTTGTGCGGCCGATCTACCCGCCTAGGGCTTCGCCTCATGCAGGCGGATGGGGCCGTTGAAGCCTTCAAATTCGAGCCTTGGTCCGCCTTGGCCGATGCGCCCCGACCCGGAGCGGCCGCTGTGATAAACGTATTTCGTGCCATGTGCTTCGGCGCTGGCTTTGGAGGCTACCGGCGCTACGTCGAAATCGGAAAACACACCGCCGTTAAACGTCTTGTAGCTCAGTTCGGCATTGAGGCCGGGTTGGAAATAGGCATCTACCGGGCCGTTGAATGTCTTGACTTTGAGATCGCGCTCCGGGTTGCGGCGGAAGGCGATCTTCACCGGCCCGTTGAAGGTGTCGATGCTGCCGGCGCCGGTAACGTCTTCCACCTCGACGTGGCCATTGAAGGCGTGGAGGTTGAAATCTCCGCTGGTTCCCTTGACAGCGATTTCGCTGTTGAAGTTGCCGAGCGAAAGCGCGGTACCTGCGGGCACCTGGATGTCATAGTCGAATTCGACGTGATAACCTTCGCGATCAATCCGAAAATGGTCGTGTTGGTAATTCTGATGGAACTTCACCTCGCCGGCCTCCTCGGTAACTTCGAGCTTTACCTCACGCTTGGCTTGGGCCAGCTTCTCCGCGGAATCGGCGTGGTTGTGGCGGACCATGGTGACCTCGATCCGGCTGCCGCCGCCGTTAACGTGAATGGCGCCGGCGAAGTTATCGACGATCAGTTTGTGGCCGGTACCTCCGGCGTAGGAGTGATGGACGGTCTCCTGGTCTTCCACCTGCCAGTGGCGGTCGGAATCGTGTGCCCCCAGCGGCACCAGCAAAACGGTCAGCAGCAAGAGCGCTTTCATCTGGATTCTCCTTTGATTCCCAACTCTCCGATAGCCCACTGCGCCCGCTGGCGCACAGCCTCATCTGCCTCCGGCCCGCTCGCCAGGCGGCGCAGCGCGGAAGCGCAATCACGGTCCTTGGCTTTCACTACCAGGTCGATCAGGGCCACTTGCGCCAGGGGCGAATCCTGCTCGGCCAGCGTGGCCGGCAAGGCGCGCCGCACGTTCGGATCGGCCGCATACTTTTCCAGCGCATCCATGGCAGAGAGGCGCACATTCACGTTGGAATCGTGGCCGGCGGCGTACAACAGCGCCTGCTCCACCTGCGGGTCTGGCTGTGTCATTTGATAGGCATAAGCGACGCCCTCGATTCTGGAGGCGGGAGACTGCTGTTGCTGCATCAACGAAAGCGCCACCAACTGGTGCAGACTCTCGACCTGGCCCTGCAGTTGCGATATCTCCGGGCTCACGGATGGACGCGGCGCCAGACCGCGCCCGGCAACGAGGCCGACGGCAAGTAAGGCCAGTCCAGCCGCCAGTTGCCACGCCCAATGCGGCGGCACGTGGCGGGGCCGCGCGGGCATTGCCACGGCGGTCAGGCGGCCCTGCTCCAGGCCGGCCTCGAAGGCGGCGAGAGTCGCCTGGAAACGGTCCTTCATCGCCGGATCGGGTTCGGCATCGAGCTTCAATGCTTCCAGGCCCCGCCAGACGATTCCCAGGTGCGCCAGCTCGGCGCGGCAAGCGGAACAGCCTTCCAGATGTTCGATGAGGCGTTCGCGAGCGCTTTCGCCGAGCCTGCCGGCCAGGCACTCGGGAAGTTGTTCGCGGATGTTCTCGCAGTTCATGACATTGGTTCCCCACGTAAGGCGAAGAAGCGGTCGCCCAATTCATGCAGCGCCCGGTAGACACGCACCTTCACGGTTCCGACCTCACACTGCTGGGCGGCGGCGATTTCCTCGTATTTCAACTCCAGAAAACGGCTCATAACGAGCACTTCCCTTTTCTCCGGCGGCATCTCCGCCAGCGCCTGGCGCAGCAGCGCGGTTTCCTGCTTCTCTTCCATGAGCCGGTCGGGCGGGGCGTCGGGACTGCTGACCTCAGGCGCTTCGGCCGGCCAGGCGACTTCGTTCTTCCGCCGACCGATATGATCCAGGTAAGCATTGCGGCCGATCTGGAACAGCCAGGCGCGGAACCCGTTTTCGGTCTGGTAGCTGCGGCGGTACTTCAGGACGCGAAAGAACGCCTCCTGCACCAGGTCCTCGCTGGTGGCGCGGTTCCCGGTAAGGTGCAGGAAGTAATGCAATAAGGCGCGGTGATGGCGGTCGAACAAGACCTCGAGGCCGTTCACCTCGCCATCCCGAACTTGCCGCATGATTTGTTCGTCCTCCACTTTTTGCCGCTTTTCAAAAGGGAATACTGGCCAGACTGAAAATGGTTACGAAAATAATTACGCCCCGGTTCCGGCAGCGCGATGCAACTTTCTGCGTGCTTTCCGGCTCGTCGAGCGTATCAGTGATATGGCTGAGCTGATTTCGGACATTCGCTACGCGCTGCGCGTGCTGGGGCGCAACCCGGCTTCGCGGCGGTCGCCATCCTCACGCTGGCGCTGGGGATTGGCGTCAACACCGCCACCTTCACCGCAAATACATAGCTCCATATTACGGACTTGCGAGTCCGATTCAAGTGGGTTGGTGGTCACAAACCCCACCACACCGCGGCGGCCTACTGGCTCAGCGCGGCGTTGATCACCGCCTCGAAGTCCGCCAACGGCTGGGCGCCGACTATCTTCGTTGTTCCATTCACGAAAAACGTAGGCACCGAGGTCACACCCAGGCTCGTGGCCGTGGCCGCTTCGCTTTGAACCTCCTGGATGTACTTGCCGCTGTCCAGGCATTGATTAAACTGATCGGTATTCAGGCCCATTTGGACGGCAAATTGTTTCTGATTGTCCGCCGAGGCCCACCCGCTGTTCTCGCCACCTTGGTGAAGGTAGAGATAATCGTGGTACTGCCAGAATCGATACTGGTCGCCCGCGCAATGCGCTGCCATGGCTGCGGTCGTCGAATCCGCTCCCAAAAAGGCTTCATCCTGAAACAAAAATCGAATTTTTCCTGTGTCCACATACTCCGCTTTCAACTGCGGCCATGTATTCACGAAGAAGGCGTCGCAATAGGGGCACTGATAATCGCCGTATTGGACCACGGTGACTGTCGCGTTGACGTTGCCTAAGTACGAGTCGTTTGGCTCGAACACGACCGGCAAAACAAGTTGGTTGGCAGCCTGGTTGTCGACGCTCAGCACCATCGGGCTGGTTTTGATGGTGGTTGCCGGCGTGGTCGTTCCGCTCACAGGCACGGGCACGAGGATGTTGAACTGGCACAATCCCGCATACCCGGGCGCAAGGCCGTTGAACAGATTCTGCGCCAGCGCGCCCCCGATGGCGACCTGAGCCGGAAGCGTGGCGTAGATCAAGTGATCCAGTGGCGCCGGTTGTCCCGCCGGGAGCGCTTCCGAAACCGGTCCGCAGCCCGTGTAATACACCGAGAGCGCGTCCCCCACATGAGCCGGCAGATCGGGGGTCACCACGCTTCCAGCCTGTGAACCGACCGCGAAGGTCACCGTGCCGAGTTGCAGGCCCGCGTCTGCGATGAAGACAGAGGGCTCGGCGGCCGACACTACGGCCTGCAGGACGTTCGAGGCCGCGCCGTTGCGGTAGATCTGCAGAGAGACGGTCTCGCCGGCCGGCAGCGTGGAGGGAGCCAGCATGTTGATCTGTCCCCACGAACAATAGTTAGTGTTGGCGTTCCAAGTCTGGCCATTGGATGAGAAGACGATGGTCGTGCTGCCGTATTCGCCGGCACACGCCTGAGTGGGATATGCGCCATTGCCGCCGGGTGCCGTGAAATCCGGTTCGCCGGGAGTTCCTCCCACCGTTACCAGCGCGTACCACGTGTTCGGAGAAACCTGGTAGCCGGATCCGAGCAGGCTCGGCTGGAACGTAGCCGCATCCAAAATCGCTAACAGGTTGGGATCCTCAAACGGCGTCCAGGTCCAGATGTTGCCGCCCGGCACATCGGGAACCCATGGAAACCTCCGCGTCGCAGTGCCGTCGCTCAACGCGACTTCCGCGTAAGCCGCAGGCAGTCCGCCGATTGCCACCGCCCCCGGACGCGCCGTCAGGCTGTACGTTTGGCCCGGAGCGAGGCTGAGCGCCGCTTTGTTCAACGTCGAATACCCCGGACCGTTCGCGATCACAACCAGCTTGCCCGCAGTCCAGCCGCCTTGATCGATGAGTATCTGCTGGAACCGATCCAATTGAGGGTCGCAGTTCGTCCCATCATCCTCGAGGACGCAGGTCTCAGCCGGGTAAGCGCCATCCGCCAGGCCGGCCACCACAGCCGGCGGTATCGATAGCGTGCCGCTTCCCGAGGAGACTTCCAGAGTGCTGGCGTAAAGTTCCGTGGCGCCGGTCACGTCAAGTATGCGCAACTTCACGGTCCGAGTGCCGCTCCAACTCGCAATTCCGCCTTGGCTCTGCTTCAACACCACTTGCGCTGCGGTTGGATTCACCACCGTCCGGGACTGGTTCCAGCCCGGAATCGTGCCCAACCAGTACGCCTGCATCCAAACGCCATCGGTTGGATCGCCGGCCGCAGGAAAACCCAGCGCTGTGCGCTGCGCCGAATCCAGGCTGAATGCCGCCGGCAGGTTCTGCAGCCAGGTCGAGGGATTTCTACCCGCCATGGTTCCCACCACCGCGTCGGCGGCGGAGAGAAACAGCGGCATGAATTGGTCCGCTCGCCCTGTGAAACTTGCGGGAATCGTTATTTGAGCCCACGCCGCATCGAGAGGAACCAGGGTCGGCGATGTCCCGCCGAGCTTCGCCGCGAATAGCTCGAACACGCAAGCAATAGCTTCCGGGTTTCCCCCATTCCCGGCAAAACTTGTCGAGCCGCCCGCCGCAAAATACCGCTGGCTGAGGTTGCCCGGCATACCCGCCAGAGACGTCATTGGGGCGACACCGGCCGTGCCTGCCCTGGCCAGCGCCCGCAGCGCCAGAAAGGCTTTCGCCCGCGCCTGTCCTGCCGTGTATGCTCCCGCCATGTCCGTGGTCGAAAACTGGCACACCGTGAACATTGCCAGGCTCATCTGGTGCGCCACGCCCAGCAGATCGAGTTGGCCGTTTAACGACGACGTGTTCGTGCACGGGTCGCTCGACGGGGTCTGTGCCTGGTAGGCTGCCGTCCACTGCGAGCCCGTTGGTTGCGCCACCGTCTGCAGTGCCGGCCAGAGTTGCTGGGCCGCTGTGAGCACAGTCTGAAGGTCGGCGGCAGGCCAGTTCCCAGTGAACACAACGGTGTTTCCGCCCGGAATCGGGTAGCTCTGCGCGTTCGCGCCAACCGGCAGAAGCATTCCCGCCATAAGAATGACAAAAGTTTTGAAGTTCATTGATACAAGGTATTGTTGTCCTAAACTCGGCAATACGCAACCAGGAAAGACCTTCCGAGTCGCAAATGGCTCGAAGTATTTCACCCTGGCCGCATCCGCTTCGCTCTCACCGATTCTTCCGCTCCTTTGCGCGCTGACAAGCTCGCCGCTGATTTGACAAGGCTTGTGCGCGGTTTCTATCATAGAAACTCACGAGCAATCTGAATCCGGCCGTCCTTCCAGGCCGTCATTCGCTGCCCAAAAATGGCGACTACTGAATCTTCTTCAGTCTGGGAAACAACCGAATGATTAAGGTAGAAGGTCTCACCAAGCGGTACGCCCGCACCGTCGCGGTCGACAACATCTCGTTCGAGGTCCAAAAGGGACAAATCGTCGGCTTCCTGGGGCCCAATGGCGCCGGGAAGACCACCACCATGCGTGTACTGACGTGCTTTCTGCCCCCCACGGCCGGCACGGCGTCGGTTGCCGGCTATGATGTGCTGGAGCACCCCATCGAAGTAAAAAAGCGGATCGGTTACCTGCCGGAATCTCCGCCGTTGTACCCGGAGATGGAGGTGATCGAGTACCTCGAATTCACCGGCAGGCTGAAGGGCATTGCCTCCGCCGACCTCAAGAAACGGGTGGACGAGGTGGTGGGAAAATGTGCCATCGGCGACGTGCGTGACAAGCTTATCGGCAAGCTGTCCAAAGGCTACCGGCAGCGCGTGGGCCTGGCGCAGGCCATCATCCACAATCCGGATGTGCTGATTCTGGACGAGCCGACCTCGGGCCTCGACCCGAAGCAGATTATCGAAATCCGCGAGTTGCTGAAGTCGCTGGCCGGCAGTCACACGATCATTCTGAGCACCCACATTCTGTCGGAAGTGGAACACTCCTGCGAGCGCGTCATCATCATCAGCGCCGGCAAGCTGGTCGCCATCGATTCGGTGACCAACCTCACCAATCGGCTGCGCGGCTCGGAATCGGTGGCGCTCGAGGTGGAGGCCCCGGCCGGCAGCCCGGACCCGAGCGAGGTGCAGCAGCGCCTGGAGCAGGTGGCTGGCGTGAGGAGCGTAGTTATGAAGGATTCCAAGAACGGGCGGCTGACATTCGAAGTCGAGAGCCTGCAGGGGCGCCAGATCCGCTCCGACCTGGCGCGCAGCGTGGTCAACGCCGGTTGGAACCTCAGTGAATTGCGGCCGGTGGGGCTCAGCCTGGAAGAGGTATTCCTGCAACTGACGGCGGCGGAGACAAAGGCCGGCGCGCCCGCGGAAAGCGAGGCAGCAAAGAAATGAAGCTCATGTTCCTGATTTGCAAGAAGGAATTCAAAGGTTACTTCACTTCCCCCATCGCCTACCTGCTGATGGCGTTTTTCGGACTGATTTTCGGATTCGGGCTCTACACCGCGACGCGCGATGTGGTGAGGATGGGTATACAGGCTCAGATGATGGGCCAGATGCAGCCCATCAACCTGAACGACATGATCATCCGTCCGCTGCTGAGCTTCGCCAGCACCGTGTCGCTATTCCTGATTCCCATGATCACCATGCGGCTGATCGCCGAAGAGAAGAAGACCGGCACCATCGAGCTGCTGCTTACGTCGCCGGTGAAGGACCTGCAGATCGTCCTCGGCAAATGGTCCGGCGCCATGCTTCTGTACCTGTGCATCCTGGGCATGTCGGTGCTCGATATCGGCATGCTGTTTGCCTGGGGCAAGCCCGACTGGAGGCCGGTGCTGGTGGCGTACCTGGGGCTGATCCTGCAGGGAGGCTGCCTGCTGGCGATCGGTGAATTCATCTCGACTCTCACCAAAAACCAAATCATCGCCGGCGGCGTGACATTTTTCGTGTGTTTGCTGCTGTGGCTGCTGAGCTGGGCCACCGCCTTCGACAGCAGCGCCACCACGCAGGTGATCAATTACTTATCCATCGTCACCCACTTCGATAACTTTTCCAAAGGTGTGTTGGACTCCAAGGACATCGTCTTTTACCTCTCCATGATTTTCTTCTCGTTGTTCATTACATCGCGATCCATGGAATCGCTGCGGTGGAGGAGCTGACATGGCGGCTAAATGGCTCAAAACCCGGCAGACCAAGTGGGGCGCTTACGTCACGGTTTACATTCTGGTTGTAATCGCGATTCTGGCAGCGGTGAATTTTCTGGTTAATCGCTACGACAAGTCGTACGACGCTACCAAGAACAAGCAGTACAGCCTTTCCGAGCAGACCATCAAGATCGTAGAGGGCTTGAAGAACAACATCCGCCTGATCTATTTCGGCGATTCCGGCAGCTTCCCCAACGCGCGCGACCTGCTGGACCGCTACTCATCGCTGTCGCCGAAGCTGAGCGTAGAATACATCGACCCGAATAAGAAACCAACGCTGGCCAAAGCCGCGGGTTTCCGCCAGGATTCGCCGGTGATAGTGGAGAACGGCCCGCGCCACGAAGGCGCCAAGAGCCTGACGGAAGAGGAAATCACCGGCGCGCTGATCCGCGCACTCAAAAGCGGCGAGCGTAACGTCTGCTTTATGACCGGGGCGGGCGAGCACTCGATTGACGATCAGGATCGCGAAGGTTTTTCAAGACTCAAGGCGCTGCTGGAAAACGACAACTACAAGTCGCGGTCGGTTTCGCTCAGACCCGCCGCGGCGCCCGATACGGGAAAGGAAGAGGCCGGCAAGAAAGTCGAGATCGGGCAGGCTGCGCCGTCGGGACCGGTCGAGGTTCCCAAAGATTGCACAGTCCTGGTCTCCGGCGGGCCCGTCGAGGACTACCCGCCGCCGGTGGTGGCGGCAATCAAGAGCTACGTGGAAGGCGGGGGGCGCGCCATGTTCATGTTTGACAACGTGCTTCGCATCGGCCGCTCCGAACCCGCCGCTCCCAACGATGAGCTGGCCGCGCTGCTGGCAAGCTGGGGCGTCACCGTCAACAAAGACCTGGTGCTCGATCTAGGCGGCCTCGGACAAATCTTCGGCTTCGGGCCGGAGATCCCGGTAGTGGTGAAATATGAATCGCATCCGATTACGGAGCCGCTGGCGGGCGATCCAACGGCGTTTCCGCTGACACGGTCGCTCGATACCAAGAGTGAAGATAAGACTTCGGTGAGCAAGCTGGTGGTGACCGGGGAAGACAGTCTGGCCACCACCGAGATTGGACCGGGCGGCGCGGTGGATCCCAAGAAAGGCAAGAAGGGACCGCTGACCCTGCTCGCTGCGGGCACTTACTCGGGCCCCAAGCAGGGGCGGTTTGTGGTGAGCGGCACTTCACTCTGGGCCGTCAACAGCCTCGCCGGCTCGCGGCAACTCGGCAACGGCGACCTGTTCGTGAACGCGATTAACTGGCTGTCTTCCGACGAGGACCTGATTTCGATTCGTCCCAAAACGCCCGAGGAGCAGCAATTAAACGTCAGCGGGCAGCGGCTCAACATGCTGTTCTGGCTGAGCATCTTCATCTTTCCCCTAACGGTGGTGGCGTTCGGTTTGGCCACCTGGTGGAAGCGGAGGTAACCCATGAAGCCGAAGGGACTGCTGGTAGCCGTCGTTCTTTTGGCTGTGTTGGGCGGCGCCATCTGGTACTCGAATAAGAAGCAGGCGCAGAAGGAAAAAGAGCCCTCCGAGACGAGTCCCAAGATCGTCTCCATTCCGGAAGATCAATTCCGCGAAATCCGCCTGCAGAAGAGCGGCGCCGAAGCGGTGGTGCTGAGCCGCAACAGCGGCAAATGGGCGCTGACCGAGCCGCAACCGCTGCCGGCCGATCCCGATGCCGTCGCGTCGCTAGTGTCTTCGCTGGCTTCGGTGACCGCCGACAAGACCATACAAAACACCGCCACGGACCTGGCCAGTTTCGGCCTGGCGAATCCGTCCTTGAAAGCGCAGGTAATCAAGAAGGACGGCAAGCAGGTGGAAGTCTCCATTGGCGACGACACCCCAACCAATTCCGGCGCTTATGCCATAGTGTCCGGCGATCCGCACGTGTACACGGTGTCAAGCTACGTCAAGACCAGCCTCGATAAGACCGCCAACGACCTTCGCGACAAGCGGCTGCTGAGCTTCGATTCCGACAAGCTGACGCGTGTGAAATTGGCCGCCAAGGGGCCGGCGGTCGTATTCGGCAAGAACGGGCAGAACGAATGGCAGATCGTGGAACCGCGCCCGCTGCGGGCCGACAGCGGACAAGTGGACACCCTGGTTGGCAAGTTGCACGACGCCAAGATGGATCTCAGCACAGCCCCGGACGAAGCCGCCAAGAAGTTCGCCGCGGCGGCCCCGGTAGCCATTGCCCAGGTCACCGATAACTCCGGCTCCCAGACCTTGGAAGTTCGCAAGGACAAGGACAACAACTACTATGCGCGCAGTTCGGCTGTGACGGGCGTGTACAAGGTCGCCTCCGATGTCGGCGAGGGACTGAACAAGGGCCTGGACGATTTCCGCAACAAGAAGCTGTTCGATTTCGGTTTCAGCGATCCCAGTCAGATCGAGATCAAGAACGGCGCCGGTGCCCCCGTGACATACGCTAAGAGCGGCGACAAGTGGACCGCGGGATCCAAGAATATGGATAACGCAAGCGTGCAGGATCTGATCGACAAGCTGCGCGATTTCACTGCTACCGGGTTTGCGGAGCAGGGCGGCGGCCAGCCGGTGTTCCAGGCGACCGTCACCTGGAACGGCGGCAAACGGAACGACCGGGTGATCGTAAGCAGACAGGGCGAGAAGTATTTGGCGCAACGCGAAGGCGAGCCGAGCATCTATGTATTGGATGCCAAGAGCGTCGAAGATCTCGAAAAGGCGGCCAGCGATGTGAAGCAAGCCGCGCCCGCGCCACCGGGGAAGAAGAAGTAGAAGCTTTGAGCCACAGATGAACACAGATAAACACAGATAAGAAGACAAAGGCCGTGCTATCCTTTTTGAGCGTGCTATCGTATCTGGCCGTGCTATCCTTTTTGAGCGTGCTATCGTATCTGGCCGTGCTATCCTTTTTGAGCGTGCTATCGTATCTGGCCGTGCTATCCTTTTTGGCCGTGCAATCGTATCTGGCCTTGCTATTGTATCTGGCCTTGCTTTCCGATCTGGCCTTGTTTCCCGATCTGTGTTCATCTGTGTTTATCTGTGGCCGGTAGCTTTTCGTAAGGGTGCGTCACTGAACCCCATGAACGGTCTTCTCACCGATCTTTACGAACTCACCATGGCGGCCGGGTATTTCCAGGCCGGGAAGTCGGCGGAAATCGCCACTTTCGAGTTCGCCATCCGCCGGCTTCCGCCCAACCGGAATTATGTCCTGGCGGCCGGATTGCCGCAGGCAGTGGATTACCTGCTGACTCTCGGTTTCGCCGCCGATGAGATCGAGTACCTGCGCGGCCTTGCACAGTTCGCCCGGGCGCCACGGGAGTTTTTCGATTACCTCCGCGATTTTCGTTTTACGGGCGACCTGTTTGCCGTACCGGAAGGCACACCGTTGTTCGCGGGCGAGCCTGTATTGACCATCCGGGCGCCGATTATCGAAGCGCAATTGCCGGAGACGTACCTGCTTTCCGCGGTGAGTTTCCAAACGCTGGTGGCTAGCAAAGCGGCCCGCCTGGTGGCCGCGGCGGAGGGAAAGCCGGTCATCGAATTCGGCACGCGGCGCGCGCACACCCCGGAGGCGGGCGTGCTGGGCGCGCGGGCGGCGTACCTGGGCGGCTGCGCGGCTACCAGCAACACCCTCGCCGGCTTCCGCTTTTCGATTCCCGTCGCGGGCACGGCGGGGCATTCCTGGGTGATGTCGTTTGCCTGCGAGGAGGCAGCGTTCCGCAAGCTGCAGAGTGCGCTCGGGGAGCACGCGGTGCAACTGCTGGACACCTACGATGTGGCCCAGGCCGCGCGCCTGGTGGCGGCGCTAGGGCAGCCGCTGTGGGGCGTGCGCATCGACAGCGGCGATTTTCTTGCCGGTGCGCGGCAGGTGCGCGCCATCCTGGACGAAGCCGGTCTCAAAGACGCGCGGATCATGACCAGCGGAGATCTGGACGAGTATCGCGTCCGCGAGCTGCTGGCAGCGGGCGCACCCATCGACACCTTCGGGGTGGGCACGCAGCTTTCCATCTCCGCCGATGCGCCCTCGCTGAGCGGCGTTTACAAAATGGTGGAGATGGAAATCGGCGGCATCAAGCGCTACACCGCCAAGTACAGCGACGATAAAAGCACCATTCCAGGCGCCAAGCAGATCTTCCGCGACGTGGCGCGCGACGTGGTGGCGCGCTCCGGAGAATGCGGGCGCGGAGAGGCGCTGTTGCGGCCGGTGATCCTCGGCGGCCGCCTGGTGGAGCCGCTGGCTGGCCTCGAACAGGCGCGGGAGCACGCCCGTGAATCCGTGGCCCGCCTTTCGCCTGCGCTGCGCCAACTGGAAACCACGGAGCCGTGGCCGGTGATTTACAGCCGCGAGTTGCGCGCGCTGATAGAGCACACGCGCTCGAACCTGGTGGGGGCGGCGCCGGTCTCATGAGAACCGCCTTCTTCGACGTGGATACGCAACTGGATTTCGTCAGTCCGGCGGGCGCTCTCTATGCGCCTGGCGCGGAGCGCGTAATCGCGGCGGTGACACGGCTCAACCGGCACGCCGCTTCGAGCGGGAACGTACTTATCTCGACCACCGACGCGCACGCCGAAAACGATGCAGAATTCGCGCAATGGCCGCCGCACTGCGTTGCCGGGTGCCTGGGCCAACGCAAGCCGCAAGCCACGCTGCTCGAAACGTCCGTCGTGGTGCCCAACGGCGGCTGCTTGCCAGACACCGAGGGCGCGGCGCAGATCATCGTGCAAAAACAGACAATCGACGTGTTCGAGACCGGCACTATCGCGCCGCTGCTCGAGCGCCTCTCGGTAGACCGCTTTGTGGTCTACGGCGTGGTGACGGAAGTCTGCGTCTGGCACGCGGCGCGCGGCTTGCTGCGCTACAGCAAACCGGTGACGATTGTGACGGACGCGGTGGCGGCGCTGCAGCAGGACGCGGGAGAACGGGCGCTGCGAGAACTGCACGAGGCCGGTGTCACGCTGGCGACCGCGAGCGAAGTGCTGGTTCGATGACCGAGAGATCTGCAACCACTCCCTGACGGTCGTGGCTCCGAACGACTAACTCCGAGCGCCTATCCGAGCCGCGAGCGGTCGAAACGCTAACCGCGTGACGACTCCTGCGCGCCGGCCGGTACAACGGCGGCCGGCCCCGCCTTCCGCCGGCGGATGAAACTGAGAGCTGTCAGCGCAAGCGCGGCCGCCAGCAGCGAACCATCGCGCAGCAGCGTCTTCCAGGAAATCACTTCGCCCGGCCCGAAGCAGCCGCAATTGATTTCCATGCCGGTTGCGTACGCCCGCACCATCAGCCCAAAGAACACCGCCAGCAACAGCGTGGCGGCCGTGGCGGCGCTCCGCAGCCAGAAACCCGCTAACAGCAGCAGGCCCACCGCCAGTTCGAACCAGGGCAGGGTGCGCGCCACCAGTTCTACTGACTGGAGCGGCAGCACCCGGTAGGAATCGATCGACATCGCGAACAGCTCCCACGGCGTGCGAAGCTTGGTCCAGGCGGCATAGACAAATACGGCGCCCAGGGCGATGCGCAGCACCAGCATGACGGTGCGCAGTGTCTTACTTGGAGAGGTCATTGATCAGGCTTTTCAGAATCTCGTAATTCAGCGTGCCGGAAACCGGGTAGTGCCTGGCGCCGCGCGACACCACCAGGGTGGGCGTCGAGGACACCGGAGCCGCGAGCCCGGCGTTCACGTCGCGCAAAATCTCGCCCAATACGGCGGGGCCGTCCGCCGCGGCCTTCACCTTTTTCTGCTGCGAGAGCGTCAGCACGCTGGCGACTGTTTCCCAAACCTTGCCGTTCACCGACCAGGCGAGTTGGTCGCGGAACAGCGCGTCGGCGACGGGCTGGTATAAGCCGAGATGCGCCGCCGCAACAGCGTAGTCGGCGGCCTCGCGCGAGTGCGCATGCATGGGCAGAGGAAACTCGCGATATACCAGAAAAACCTTGCCGCTTGCCACAAAGTCCCGCTGCAATTGCGGCAGAGTATTTTCGTGAAACGCCTTGCAGCCCGGGCATTCGAAATCGCTGAAGACTTGAATCGTCACCGGCGCAGCCACGTTGCCGGCCGTCTTGTTGGGGTCGATATCGCTCACCGCCGCCATCGCCGGCCACAACAGTAGCAGCGCCAAAACGCCAAGTCTCATTTTCATATATATTTGACGCGGCAACCGCGCGGAAAGCTTGCCTAATGTCCGAGGTAATGATTCAGCACGCTTGACAGCAATTCGTAGTTAGGCACGCCGCTCGGCAGCATGAAGCGCCTGCCGTTGGCCGTGATGAATATGGTCGGCGTGGCGTTGACACCGTCCCTGGTGCCATCGTCGACGTCGCGGCGCACTTCCGCCTCGACGCCCGGATCCTTGGACAGCGCCTGCACCTTCCTCTGCTCCGGCTCAGTCAGCACCGTAGCCACGGTCTCCCAAACCTTGCCGTTGATTGCCCAGATCGCCTGATTCTTCCACAAGGCGTCGGCAACCGCGTCGTACTTGCCGATGCGCGCCGCCGCGGTGGCGTAAAGGGCCGCTTCCCGCGCATAGGGGTGGTACGGGCCGGCGAGCGGAAACTCGCGATTTACTACGCATACTTTGCCGCTCGTCACGTAGTCGCGCACCAGCAGCGGCAAGAGATCGTCATGCATCTCCTTGCAATGCGGGCAGTCGAAACTATTGAACACTTCGAGTACGATGGGCGAATTCGTCCCACCCAGAACTTTACCCGAGTCAAAGGTGACGGCAAGCGCCAGGCAGGGAAGCAAAACAGTGGCAAAGAGAGTGCGGTTCATAGCTATATTCAATTGTAAGCGACGCGGCCTGGACCGGTGTGGGGCGGTCCAGGCGCCGGCGCCAGTCTTAGGTTCCTCCTAATCGTGCTAGCGGAAACCGGGAGAGCCGTCATGGCGCCTCCACAGAGGCCGCGTTCCGCTTCGCCCGCCGCATCAGGAAAACCAGAGGAATGATGGCCAGAAAAAGGAAACCCATGATGCGGAAGGCCTCGACAAAGCTCAACAACGCCGCCTGCTGCTGGACAACGCCATATAGCAAGCCCAGACTCTGGCGCCCCGCTCGGACCCAGTCCGAACCGTGACTGAATAACAGGGCACGGCCCTGCATGAAGCTCTGTTGCGCCGGCGGGCTGAAGGGCGTGACGTGCGCAACCAGCACTGACTGATGAAACTGCGACCGCCGGGCCACCCAGGTGGTGACGAACGAAACCCCCACGCTCGACCCGATATTGCGAGTCACACTGTACAGACTGGTGGCGTATCCTGTATCCCGCATGCTTATGGGGCCCATGGTGAGCACTGTGAGCGGAACGAAGATGAACGCCATGCCCACGCCCTGATTGATCTGGTACCAGAAGATGTCCCAGGTGCCCGATTGCAGATTCATTCGCGAATATCCGAAAAACGCCAGGCTGGCGACCGCAAAGCCGAAGACCAGCATGCGGCGGCCATCCCATCCCCGGCCCAGCAGGCTGCCGACCAGCGGCATACAGAGTGCCGTACCAACTCCGCGCGGGCTTGTCCAGAATCCCGCCGTTACGGCCGTCCAGCCCAGCAGCGTCTGCATGAACAACGGCAGCAGCACCAATGTGCCGTAGAGCACGAATCCGAGGACGAAGATCAACGCTATGCCGGATGCGAAATTCCGGTGCTTCAGCAGGCGGAGACGTACGATCGGATGATCGACAGAAAGCTCCCGCAGGACGAATGCGGTTAGCCCGGCGGCTGCAATCACCGCCAGTGCGATGATGAGACGGGAACCGAACCAATCCGCTTCCTGTCCCTTATCCAGCATGATCTGCAGCGCCCCCATACCCACGGCCAGCATACCCAGACCCCACAAATCGACGCGCATGCCGCCGGAGCGGAGATAGGGAGGATCATAGAGGAACAGCGAGATCATGACGAGGCTCGCGAGTCCGATCGGCAGATTGATATAAAACACCCAGCGCCACGAGTATGTATCGGTGAGCCAGCCGCCGAGGGTCGGGCCAAGTATAGGAGCGGCCACGATGCCCAGCCCCCAAAATCCCATAGCCTTGCCGCGTTCCTGACCGGGAAACTCTTCGAGCAGCACCGCTTGAGAAAGGGGCTGCAAACCGCCGCCTGTGGTCCCCTGCAGAATACGGAAAAGGATCAACGCGGGGAGGCTTGGCGCGAGCCCGCAGAGCACGCTGGAGGCCGTAAACCCGGTTACCACGATCAGCAGCAGCCGCTTTCGTCCGATCAGGTTGGCCAGCCAACCGGTGATCGGCAGAATCACCGCATTGGCCACCAGGTACGAGGTCAGGACCCAGGTCGCTTCATCGACGGTAGCAGAGAGGTTCCCGGCGATGTGCGGCAGACTGACATTCACTACCGACGTGTCCAGCACCTCCATCACGGCGCTGGACATCACCGCGATCGCGATCAGCCAGCGGTTGGCGTTGTGGTGCTCAACTCCGGCAGCGATCATAGCGGCTAGGCGATACCCGGAATTCTCATTTTGACGCCCGCTCGCAGTTAGAGTCAAACAGCCGTGGCCATCGCTTTCTTTCGGCTGCGGGGTCCACCGAACGCTTCGGAGCGCCTCGGCCAATTCGCATCGGCGCGCCGGACTGCGCCACCGCCCGGAACATGATTATTAAATCATTATTAAAATTAAATCGACCGTTCCCGACCGCAAGGGTCGGTCACAACCTGCTCGGCGCGCGAGGCGTAGGTCAGGGCGATTTAATGCCGGAACGTGCGCCCATTACGTGCCTATAGGCACTCAAGGCCGATGGCCGATGCCTGCAAATCCAAACTGAACGGCTAGCGTCGTTCCTTTCCGTTTGTGCGTTCGCGCACCAATTGCCTTGCAAGCTTTGCATCACCTTGGAAATTTATTCACTACGCAAACCGCCTGTTTTCGTCCCGTCTCAACCTGCCCGATTGACTGTCTGTATCAACCCTCACAGCCGAGACGTTTCCGATTATTTTCCCACTAGAATACCGATTATTTTCCTACTAGAATAGCTGCATCTCTCAATGGGCAGTATAGGACTGGATAGATCCCTAGGCTCCTTATCATGCGTCGGCGACAACACTCTGTAACTCAAATTGGTTACGAAACACTAATGACCGCATCCGGCAGTAAACGTGCAGCCAGCTATCCAATCATCGGCCGAGCCGATGACTGCGTTGCGGACGTGTCAACTGTGACAACCTCGATTGAAATATGACTCAAAACCCGGTTGCAATAGCGGCACGAATACCCCGGTCTCGTCGGCGGGACTTATGTGATTCCTTGAACCCATGTGACGCAACCGTGTGTTTCAGCGCCGGCCACTCTTGCGCCGATTCTTTCCATTCGTTTCGCTGGGCGCGGAGAAGTTCGCGCGGACCGTGACGCGGGCCCTTTCCGTGGCAGCTTCGCACACCATTGCGGGGACCATCTGCCTGGAGCAAGAATCCATAGCCTTCACGGTCGCCTTGCGGGTATGGGACCTGACGACGTTGTATTAGGCAGGAACCTAGCCGCTAACGTTGTCGGGAGAACCCGCCGGGCGCATAGGTCTATCGATGTTTACTGCCCCTTAACTCTTACAGCGGAGGGCTGAAAAAAGAGAAGGCGGCCTACTTGAGGGCCATTCAAAATGGCACGAATGAGAGGTTAAAGAGGACAAAAGATGACAGTTAGACGACTTATCTATGCTGCCTTGACCACGGCGGCGGTACTCGTATTCGCAACTGCGAGCGCCGGCGCCAGCACCATTGTCTACGACACGGGGGATTCGCCACTTACGATGTTCACCACCGGCGGCGATGTACTGGACAGTACCGGCGGCGCCGTTGCGACCCTTATGTACAACCCGATTGTCGACACCAGCGTCGGCACACCAACCAATATTGGTCTCGGGAGCTTTGATCTCGTGTGCGCTACTTGTGGGACCGAGGCCTCGGGCCTTGGCACCGCCTTTAGCGCTTTCACGTTTGACTTGGTCGTCACAGACGACACTGACGGCGCCACAGGGGAGTTCGTCGGTACCTCGAGTGGCGGCAGCGTCTGGAGCGATGTCAGCACGATTTCGATCGATTGGTCGCCGGTGCAACTCGGGCCGGGGATGAGCAATGCTCTGACCGGCGATTTCGGAACGACATGGTTCACGATCATCACACCCACGTTAATCGTCGCTCCTAATTCCGGCACCCCCCCTGGAGTTACGACCATTGAGGGAACTGTCAATGCTACCGCCGTCAGCAGCGTTCCCGAGCCGGCTACCTTGGCGATGGTCGGCAGCGCGTTCCTTGCGCTCGCCGCACTGGGCCGAAAGCGCCGCACTTAGTCCTTCGCGCAATGACGCTCATAGGAGGGGCAGGTGCATTCGAAAGGTGCACCTGCCTTTTTGTTGTGTTTGAGCCACCCCTCGGGCTTTTGAGGGGCTTTCCAGGTTTTCTTTTGGCGGCGCGCTAGTCCAAGTATTGACGGGCAATGATTCGCTTCCGGCGCGGTGCATCCGTTTACCCCATCGCCCGAATCTGCGCCAGCGCCTTCTTCATGCCCTGCTGCGCTGCGGCTGACAGCGGGGCGCCAAGCTCAAAGGATTCGGCACCGATGCCGACCAGCACCGCCTCGGGTGCATTGCCATAAACCTCCAGCGCCAGGCACAGCAGCCAGCCGGGTGAACACCAGTGCGTGGATGGGCTCTCGCCACCTGCAGGCATCGTTTGTACGGTGCCGGGCGCCAAGTCCGTGCGCGCGTCGACGAAGACCACCCTCTCCTCGGCCGCCAGGCGCTCAGCCAACTCCGGCACTAACTGCTGCACGGCTACTCCGCCCAGCATGGTGGCCAGGCATGGACCTACGGCGTCATCTCCGCGCAGAGAATTGCCATAGCCGACAATCAGCGGTGGGCGCCGTGGCGCACGCACTTTTGCGTGCAGCGTCGAGACTCTGCTCGATGCGTCTTCGCTTCGGAGCGGGCGCCGGCAACCGGTCCCTGACCGTCGCGCCTCTGAAAGAGCATCGGAACCGGCGCCGTGTTCAGTCATAAAAAAATGCTCGCCCGCAAGCGGGGGGTTGGCAGCCTGGAGCCTGCCCAAAGCGGGGCTGTCCTTGCGGCTACGTGCGCGCCTCATCGAGCAGCGTCCCATCCGGTCCGCGCAACTCCACTGCGACCGGCGTGGCGCCGCCGGCGTGCGTCGAGCAGCTCAGACACGGGTCATAGGCCCGCACCACTGCGGATACGCGGTTGAGCATGCCCTCCTGCAACTTGCCGCCATCGACAAAGTGCTTAGCCGTCTCTTCCACGCTGCCGGCGATGGCTAGTGCGTTGTGCCCCGTCGCCACAATCAGGTTGGCCCAGACCATGCCGCCGTCTTCGTTCACTTTGTAATGATGGATGAGCGTTCCGCGCGGCGCTTCGATGACGCCGATTCCTTCGAGCGCGTTCACCCCGGCACGTGCCCGCACGTGCTTGTCCAGGATGCGCGGATCCTGGAGCAGCGCTTCCATTCGCTCCAACGCATACAGCGCTTCAATCAGGCGCGCATAGTGATAAAGGAACGAACTGCGCGGCGTGTGGCCGAAGCGCTCGCGGAATTCAGCCAGCTCTTGATCGGCCTCCGGCGTGCCGCAGCGGTCTGCCACGCTCAATCGCGCCAGCGGACCCACGCGATAAATTCCCGCCGGAAACCCTCGTGGCCGAAAGAACGGCGACTTCATATACGAGTCTTTCGCCGACGCTTCTGCGATGTACGCGGCGTAATCCTCTGCCGCAATCTGGTCTTCGACCACCGCGCCTTCGGCGTCGCGGAAGCGCAACCCGCCGTCGTAGAGGGCGATGGCACCTGTCCGATCCACCAGCCCGGCGCTCATCATAGGCGCGGTGCCGAAGTTCTTGATTTCTTCGTCGAAGCGATCCAGCACGCTCTTGAACAACCCGAGCGCCCGCCGCGCAATTTCCTTGGCCTGCGGCAACCCAGCCAGTATCTCGCTGCGCCCGGCGGCGCTAAGCGGCTCCTTCATTCCTCCAGGCACGATCCACGATGGATGCACCCGCTCCTTGCAGAGAATCTCGATCGCGTGCTGCCCGAACTTCCGCAGCTCGATGCCATCGCGCGCCAACTCCGGATGCTTTTCGATGACGCCGATCACGTTGCGATGCGCCACGTCCGAATCGAAACCCAGCAGCAGGTCGGGCGAGGAAAGATGAAAGAAACTCAGCGCGTGAGACTGCACGAACTGGGCATAATGGACCAGTTCCCGCAGCAGTGCGGCGGTCTTGGGAATGCGCACGGCGAGGATGGCGTCGCACGCCTTGGAAGACGCCAGCAGATGGCTGATGGGACAGATGCCGCAGACGCGCGAGGTGATCCCCGGCATTTCGTAGAACGGGCGGCCCTCAGTGAACTTTTCGAACCCGCGGATCTGTGTCACATGGAACTGGGTGCGCGCCACCTTGCCGTCGTCTCCCAGATGAATGGTAATCTTCGCATGGCCTTCAATGCGCGTTACCGGATCGATCGTGATGCGTTTCATGCGGGAGCCTCCTACCCGAACTTCAACTTGGAACTGACGTCGGGCTTTCGCCCGGCGAGCAGATCGCCGAGAACGCTGAGGATGGCTTTGGACGCGGGCGGGCATCCAGGCACATGCAGATCCACCTTCACAAATTCACGCAGCGGCCGCGCCTGGGCCAGCAGCGCCGGCACGCCATCGGTCGGCACGCCCTTGGACTCCTGCACGCCCTCGACGTAGATCGATTGCAGCATCTTCTGCACCGGCAGGCCGTTCCGCATGGCGGAAACGTTACTGGTCACGGCGCAATCGCCGAGTGCCACCAGGGTCCGGGTCCGGCTGCGGATTTTCTGCAGCTTCTTCAAGTCTTCCTGGCTGCTCACGGCGCCTTCCACCAGGGTGACGTCCACGCCCTCGGGAAACTCCTGCGCATCCACCAGGGGACCGTACACCAGGTCGGCCTTGCCCGCCACGTCGATGATGGCCGCGTCGATATCGAGCAGCGACATGTGGCAGCCGGAGCAGCCGTCCAGCCACACTGTTGCCAGCTTCAGCCGGTTCATGGACGGGCTCCTTTCAGTAGCGCCAGGGCGCTGATGTTTTCGTGGCGCTTCGTCATCTCTTCCACCGCGAACCCTTTCTCGATTAAGGCACCGGTCGGGCATGCCTGAACGCATTTGCCGCAGTTGGTGCAACTCGCCGCCGACCCCCAAGGCTGGTTCAGCTCGCTGGTCACCCGGCACTTAATCCCGCGGTTGGTCACTTCCCAAACGTGCGCCCCTTCCACTTCCGCGCAAACGCGCACGCACCTGGTGCACAGCACGCAGCGGTTGTGATCCAGCACGAAACGGCTGTGCGAAAGGTCCACCGGCAGGCGTGGATAATTGTAGGGGTAGCGCACACTGCTCACACCGAGCGATTTGGCGAGCGATTGCAGCTCGCAATGCCCGTTCGAGACGCACACGGAGCAGACGTGGTTGCGTTCCACCAGCAGCAGTTCGATCACCATGCGGCGGTAACGCGTGAGCTGCGGCGAGACCGTGGTCACTGACATGCCGTCCTGTGCCGGCGTGGTGCAGGCCGGCAACAGACGTCCAATACCCGCCACCTCCACCACGCACAAACGGCAGGCTCCCACCGCAGTGAGGCCCTCCATGTAACAGAGTCTCGGAATCTCCTTCCCCGCTCCGCTCGCCGCTTCGAGGATCGTCATGCCCTCGGTGGCGCCCACCAGTTCGCCGTCAATCCGGATCGAGATTTTCTTTTGCGCCATGGCTATCTCCCGCTCACCGCTTTCACGTCACAGCGCAGGCACCGGCAGGCTTCCTCGTGGGCCTCCCCCACCGTCAGCCCGGTAACCACCTCCTCGACGCCTTTCACCCGCAGGTACGCCGGGAGTTGGCTGGGATGGTGGCGACGGCTCTCACTCGGCTGCAAAGGCGCCTCCTGCGCGTACTCGAAATCCGGAAACAACCGCGTCCACCGGCGCACGCCCATCAACCGCTCGTCGATGTTGCGCGCCGCTTTCTTTCCGTAACCCATCGCGTTGGAGAGATTCGAAGCGCCGCTGACCACATCGCCGCCGGCAAAAAACCGCGGCCGGCTGGTCTCCATCGAATAGCGGTCTACGTCGATCGTATTATGCGCGCTGATTTTCAGGCCGGAGGCTTGCAGCAGGTCCATGTCCACCGCTTCCCCGACGGCGAAGATTACGCTGTCGCATTCGTAACGCTGGATCTCGTCGGTCGGAACCGGCTTGCGGCGGCCCGAGGAATCGTACTCGCCCAGCTTCGTCTTCACCACTTCGAGCGCTTTCACCCGCCCGTCGGAAGTCCCGATGATGCGGTGAGGCGCCACCAGAAACAGAATCTTGGCGCCCTCTTCTTCGGCTGCCAGCGTCTCCTCTTCAATGGCGGGCATGTCTTTCCGCTCGCGGCGATAGAGGATCAGCGCCTCCGCCCCCATCCGCAAGGCCGTGCGCGCCGAATCGATGGCCGCGTTCCCGCCTCCGATCACAGCCACTTTGCGGCCTAAGCCGATTTCCTCCTGACGCGCCACCGCTTCCAGGAATGGCAGCGCCGGCCACACGCCTTTTAACTCGGTGCCCGGCAGATACACCCACGACTCCTTCCAGGTTCCGAAGGACAAGAAAACCGCGTCGAAGCGGTCATCGAGTTCGCTCAGCGGCAGGTCGAAGCCGACCCGCGTGTCGAACACGAATTTAACGCCCATGCGTTCGATGAGTTGGATTTCTTTTCGCAATACCTCTTTCGGCAACCGGTACTCGGGCAGCACATACCGAAGCATTCCGCCAGCTTCCGCCTTACTCTCATACACGGTGACTTCGTGCCCCAGCATCGCCAGGTAGTATGCGGCGGTGAGTCCGGCCGGCCCGGCTCCGGCAACCGCGATCTTGCGTCCGCTAGGCGGCAATCGCCGCGCCACCACCCGCGCCGTCAGTTCCTCGTACCGGTTGGAGGCGAACACCGTGTCGGCGATCAGCCGGTGCACATCTCGCATGTTTACCGCTTCGTCCAGCGTCTGGCGGCGGCACCGGTTATCGCATGGATGCTGGCACACCCGCCCGGTGGATGCCGGCAGCGGATTGTCGATCACTACCGATTCGAACGCATCGTCCAGCCTGCCTTCCTTGTAAAGTTGCAGGAAGCGCGGGATGTTCATGTGTAGCGGGCAACTGTTCTCGCACGGCGAGAGCACCAGTTCCTCGCAGACGCCCGCCCGGCAGCGCCTCGCTACGATGTGGTCCTCAAATTCGTGGCGGAAGTGGCGCAGCGCCGTCAGCACCGGGTTGGGCGCCGACTGGCCCAGGCCGCACAACGAGCAATCGCGAATCATGCGGCCGAGCTCTTCGAGCACCTCGAAATGCTCGTGAGTGGCCACGCCCTGCGTGAACGCGTTCAGAATCTTGAGTGCTTTATTCAGGCCCACGCGGCAGGGCACGCACTTGCCGCAGGATTCGGAATGAGTGAACTCGATGAAGAACCGCGCCACGTCCACCATGCAGTTGTCTTCATCCATCACCACCATGCCGCCCGATCCCATGATGGAGCCGATCTGCGCCAGGCTTTCGTAATCCACCGCGGTGTCGAACATCTCCTGCGGGATGCAACCGCCCGACGGCCCGCCGGTCTGCACGGCCTTGATCGCCTTGCCGGTGATGCCGCCCTCCCCGATGTCATAGACCAGCGTCTTCAGCGGCGTACCCAGCGGCAATTCCACCAGTCCTGAGTTGGTAACCTTGCCGACCAGCGAGAAAACTTTGGTTCCCGCGCTTTTCGCGCTGCCGGTTTCGGTGAACCAAGCGGCGCCTTTGGTGACGATGGGCGCGATGTTGTACCACGTTTCCACGTTGTTGATGTTGGTCGGCTTGCCCCACAAACCCTTCTGCGCCGGAAACGGGGGCCGAGGACGCGGACGCCCGGCCATACCTTCTAGCGACGCGATGAGAGCCGTCTCTTCGCCGCATACAAAAGCTCCCGCGCCTTCCACCAGCGAGATATCGAACTGGAACCCGCGTCCCAGAATGTTCTCGCCCAACATGCCGTACTCCCGCGCCTGCTCGATGGCCCGCTCCAGCCGGTGGACTGCCAGCGGATATTCGGCGCGAACATATACGATGCCCTCGGGGGCGCCCATCACGTAAGCGCCGATGATCATGCCTTCGATCAATGAGTGCGGGTCGCTCTCGATTTCATTCCGGTTCATATAGGCGCCGGGGTCGCCTTCGTCCGCGTTGCAGACGATGTATTTCTGGCTGACCTTGGTCTTGGCCAGGAACTCCCACTTGTTTCCAGTGAGATATCCCGCGCCTCCGCGCCCGCGCAGCTTCGACGCCTTGATCTGCTCGATCACGGCCTCCGGGTGACCCTCAATCAGAACCTTATATAAAGCCTGGTAACCACCGACGGCCATGTACTCTTCGAGATCGTCCGGATCGATGAAGCCGCAATTGCGCGTGACGATCTTTTTCTGGCCGCGGAAGAACGGAACCTCGTCCCAATTGCGCAGCTCCGGCCAACCGGTCCCGTACTTGATATGCGAGGTGATGTGGTCCCACTCCTCGATCTTGCAGTACACCAGGTCCGGCGTCACATTGCCGGTTGCCACATCGTGTAGGATGCGCGTCACATCGCTCGCCTGCACGCGGTGAAGGACCACCAGCGGCTTTCCAGGCAAGCGCACGGTCACCACCGGCTCCTCGGAGCAAGGCCCAAGGCAGCCCACGCTGGCGAGCGACACGTCCGCGCCTGCGCGGTCGATCTGTTCGGCGAAGGCATGATACAGGCCCTCGGCCCCGTTGCCGCGCCCGCAGGTTCCCATTCCGACCGCAATGCGAGGCCGGGACGGCATCAATTTCGCCAAGCCTTGCTCGCGAACTTCGCTGAATGCGTTGATATCCAGAATCCGCGTCATCGGTCATGCCCCTCGGCGATGGCCGCCACTTCACGCGTCAGCGTCCGCTCATTCACGTGGCCGCAGATGCGATGGTCCAGTTCCACCACCGGGGCCAGGGCGCACTGCCCGAAGCACGCCACTGTGCGAACCGTGAACTTCCCGTCCGGCGACGTGGGCGATGCATCTTCGCCGCCGCCGATCCCCAAGTCCAGCCGGACGCTTTCCAGCAGACTGCGCGAGCCGCGCGTGTGGCATGCAGTGCCGCGGCAAATGCAGATGGTATGATCCCCTTGCGGCTGCAGGTTGAACAACGCATAAAACGTTGCCACGCTGTAGATCCGCGCCGGCGGAATCTTCATTGCCGCCGCGATGTAGCGCAAGCTGGCTTCCGGGAGGTACTTCTGGGGATGGCGGTTCTGGACGGCTTCCAGGATGGCTAGCAGCGCGCCCGGACGGCCGCCGCGGCTCGCAATCACCTGGTCGATGAAAGCTTCCATAATTCCAAAATAACACCGCTGCATCCGAAATGGAAACGAGCCGGATGACCGTGCACGCGTCCGAATTGGCTGCGCGCAGGAATAGGCTCCCCACTCTCTCGGTAATGAGTAAGTCGGTCCTCGTCTGGTGTCGGGCGGACTTATGCAGAAGCTCGAGGGCGGGCTGGAAATGAATCGGTGGGCGCCGCGGTCCGCGGCCCGTTCGCGGGCCAAATGTGCCAGATCAAGATACGGAAGTGCGAGTAGCCTTTTTCAGGAGCATCATGGTGCCGAGGATCATCAAATCGGAAAACTCGACGTGCGGCGGAGCCGCCGAGATATCCAGATCGGCGCTGATGACTTTGGCTTTCACCACACGCAGGCCGGCCGCTATAACCTCGCGGTAAAAACGGTTCGCCGAATATCGGTTAACGGAAAGATATGCCGGATACATCTCGTCGAGAACCAGGCCGCGGCTTACAGGATGCTCCGCCACGTAATGTTCCAACTCCTGCCGGATCCAGTCCGATGGCCGCGTCAGGTGAAAATATGGCTCCCGTATGAAATCCCAAAGATGGCTTCCCAGGAAGTTCTGATACCACGGATAGACCTGAATAAAGGCGCACCCATCGTCGCTGAGAACGCGGCGAGTCTCGGAGAGCACTGCCGGCACGTCCCTGACGTGTTCAAATGCGGACCATGAGAAGATGAATTCGAATTGGCCGTCGTCAAATGGAAACTTGGTGCCTCCGTAGCGTCGGTACGCAATCCGGCTGTTGTAGTCGCCGGGAGGATCGATGCCATGCTGACGCAATTTCTCAGCTGCCACTTCCAGATGCCGCGGCGGCTTTTCATCGAGGTCCAGCCCGACGATTTGCTTCGCGCCCCGCTGCAGCAGGCCGAAATCGGTCAGCATCTCACCACAGCCCAGGTTGAGCACGCACTTGCCGGCAATATCTCCACAGAATTCAACGGTTTGCTGGGGAACGTCAAAATAGTGGCTTCTGATCCATTCATCTTGGTCTGGAACGAACTTGCCAGAGCCCCTTGGCTGTTCGGGCTTCGGAGTCTCCGACTTCGAACCCACGGTCTTGGAAGCTCTGAAAACCAGGCTGGAGACCGCCTGAAACCGGCTCGAAGAGTCCGCCCTTGACGCCGCCGATTACACGCTCGAACATAATCGTCTCTCCGATACTCCAGCATGACGAGGTCAGATGGCGGTCAGGCAGCGATACAGCACCCCACTGAGATAGCCTCCGGCGAACGGCAGACGCCTGAGAAGCCTCTGAATTCCCAGCCAGTTCCAGCCGATCTTAGCACACCGTAGTTCATCCGGAGGCTGCTGGCGCAGCTAGAGATCGGGCAGGCACCGGGCTTATGCGTGGCGCAAGACCAGCACGGCGTTCAGGCCGCCGAAAGCGAAGGAATTCGAAATCGCCCACTCCACCTGCGCCTGGCGCGCCTGGTTGGGTATTACGTCGAGATCGCACTCCGGGTCGGGCAGGTTGTAGTTGGCGGTGGGCGGCAGCACACCGTCGCGCAGCGCCAGCACGGTGGCGACGCATTCCAGGGCCGCGGCGGCGCCCAGCGCATGGCCGTGCATCGATTTGGTGGAACTGATCGCCAGTTTGCCGGCATGCGGGCCAAACACCGCGTGCAGTGCGGCGGTTTCGGTGGCATCGTTGACGAGCGTGCCTGTGCCATGGGCATTCACGTAGCCGATCGCCTCCGGCATCAAGCGGGCGTCGCACAAAGCGGCGCGAACGGCCTTGGCCGCACCCTCGGCCGAAGGCTGCGTGATGTGGCAGGCGTCGGACGACATGCCAAAGCCGACGATTTCGGCGTGTATGCGCGCACCGCGGGCGACCGCGGCCTCGAGCGGCTCCAGCACCAGCATGGCCGCGCCTTCGCCCAGCACCATGCCCCGCCGGTCTTTGGAAAATGGCCGGCAGGTTTCGGGCGAAACCACCCGCATAGCCTCCCACGCTTTCAGAATCCCGAAGCTGAACGGCGCTTCGCTGCCGCCGGCCAGCGCCAGATCCGTCATTCCGCTGCGCACCATCCAGAAGGCCTGCCCGATAGCATGGCCTGCCGAAGAGCACGCGGTGGAGATGGTGAAACTGGGGCCGGTGATGCCGAATTCCATCGAGATGTGGCTGGCCCCCGCGTTGGCCATGGTTTTGGGAATGGTCAGCGGGTGCACGCGGTTCAGGCCCATCTTGTAGACGTCGTGGAAACCGACGTCCTCCGTGCTCTGCCCGCCCACGCAGGATCCGGTGATGATGGCCGCGGTCTCGCGCAGCTTTGGGGTCCATTCGACTCCCGCGCAAGCGACGGCTTCGCGCGCGGCGATCACGGCGAACTGCGCGAAGCGGTCGATGAAATCGGCGCGCCGGTCGTCGAAATAGCCCCGATGGCTGTAGCCGCGCACCTCGGCGCCATTGCGAAAGCGCAATTGCGACGCGTCGGTGGATTCGATCGGAGCGATGCCGGAGCGGCCCTGGCGCAACGATTCGGCGACTTCGGCGGTGGTCCGGCCGAGCGCGCAGATGGCGCCCATCCCCGTGATGGCGACACGGCGCATCGCTTACTGGCCGGCCTGCGTTTCCGCCGCCGCCGCTTTGGCCGCCAGCAGTTTCTCCACGCCCACGCACATGTCGCGAACACCGCGCACGCTGCGCACTTCGTCGTCGGGAATGTTGATGTCGAATTCGTTCTCGAGCGCGAACAGAATCTCCACCGCGTCCATGGAATCGATCCCCAGTTGCTGAAAGTCGCTGTCAACGGTGACCGTCTCCAGGGGAATCCTTTTTGAGGAGGCGATCGCCTTGCGAACCCGTTCGATTAAGTCGTCGGACATAAGAGTCGGCTTACCGTTTCCAATTTATAGCCCCGATCCAGCAATCGGGGAACCAGGCGGCGCACGGCCTCGACGGTGGCACCGATATCCGGCCGTACGCGGAGTTCGCGGCCATCGTGCAGGCACAGGATCGCCCCATTGGACACGCGCCTCGCCATTCGTTCGACGATGGCCTCCGCCCTCAGATTCCAATCATAGCCGATTACAGTCCACATAACGCCCTGCAAGTTGAGCCGCCGCTGCGCGCGCCCGAGGCCGAACCAGCGGACGCCGTAGGGCGCCCGAAACCAAACGGGCCGCGCCCCCGTGCGCTCCAGGATAACCTGTTGCGCGGCCGCCATGTCGGCTTCGACGAATCGCGCCGAGCGGAAGCAGCACAATGGATGAGTATAACTGTGGTTGCCGATCTCGTGTCCAGCCTCAGCTACCGCGCGCGCCACCGCCGGCAGCCGCGCCACATTGGCTCCGCACGGGAAGAACGTGGCTGGCGCGCCGTGGGCGGCAAGAATCTCTAAAATGCCCTGCGTGCCTTCGCTAGGACCGTCGTCGAAGGTCAGCGCCACCACTCTCCGCTCGCGCGGCCCTCGCCACACAGAGGGACCAAACACCGCCGAGGCCCGCCCGCGCACCGCCCACGCCATCGCGGCCGCACCGCATGTCACGGACCCGCCGGCAATCGGTAGGGCGGAAATCATAACCTCTTATTGTATGGTGGCCCAGACTCTCAAGTTGCATCGTGGCGCGGGCTGTCAAGCCTGCTGAGCCGAGAGTCATCTCGGCTTTTCTTGCCTTTTCTTGTCTTTTCTTCAGGAGATTCATTCGCGAATGCGCCCACTCTCTTGTCATGGATCTCCCGCGCCGCCGCCTTCGCCACGTCTACCCACCAGGCAAAGCCCTATTCATCACCTGGCATCTTCACGGCAGTCTCCCACGCAACCTCTACCCGCCGCCAAGCAAGCTGAATGCCGGGCAGGCCTTTGTCTGATGGATCGTTACCTCGACTCAGCCCGCAGTGGACCGCTCTATCTCAAGCAAGGGCCCGTTGCGCAGCTTGTCATCGGATCCATCCGGTACAACGCTGAACAACTGCAGCGCTATGAACTGCACGCCTTCGTGGTGATGGCGAATCATGTGCATCTGCTGGTGACGCCGCTGGTGAGCCCCAGCCGATTCCTGCAAACCGTGAAGGGCTACACGGCACGAGAAGCGAATCGCCTGCTCGGACGTACGGGGCAGCCATTCTGGCAGGCTGAATCGTACGATCATTGGGTGCGCAATGATCGGGAATCGGAGCGCATCAACGCGTATATCGAGAACAATCCGGTGAGGGCCGGGCTGGTGACAAACGCTGCGGACTATCCCTGGTCGAGCGCGGCAAGAAAAGCCGAGACGACTCTCGGCTCAGCAGGCTTGACAGCACGCGCCACGGGCGAACTCTCAGGCAGTCCACCGATGCCAGTCCAGACAAGAAGGCCGCAGTTGAGGGATGGCTCGGAAAGCTCGCTGTGAGTACTGCGACAGGCGCAGCAAACGCCGGCGTTGGCCTAGCGGCCAGGGCGATAGCCCACTATTTCGGGCTAGGCGCGTCCTGAAGCCTCGTCCCCAACCCACGCCTCACTCACCCCACGTATCGCGCATACAAACTGCGCGCTACGCCGGGGTCGGTGGTGCCTTTCACGATGGCGCGGCCATCGGGGAAAACGGTTAGTTCGTAGGGCGGGGCGAGGAACCGCAATGCGAACTCGCTGCAGCGCACTTCGCCTAGCGGCTGCAGACGCGCGCCTAACTCTGGCAAGTCGATTGGTCCTTCGCGCTCGTGGACCTGCACCGCGTCGCGGCCGCACATGCGCACCGGAGGGCGCGCCGCTTCTTCGAGGAACGGAAACTCCCCCCGGCCGCAGGCGGGGCAATCGGGATCTCGCAGCGGAGCCTCGATCTGGCGGATTCCGCCTTCCCACACGTCAATGGTGGTGATGCGCGCGCACACCAGGCCGGCGTGGCCGCTCAGGATCTTCAATGCATCGGCCACCTGCAGCGACGCCACGGCGGAGACAATCGCGTTCAGCACGCCCGCGGTTTCGCAGGTCGGCTGCGGGCCGGCCGGAGGGTCGGGATAGACGCAGCGAAGGCACGCCGTGTGGCCTGGAATCACAGGCATGGTGATGCCGTAGCTGCCCACGGCGGCGCCGTAGATCCACGGAACGCCGCGGCTCACGGCAAAATCGTTGATCAGGTAACGCGTCTCGAAGTTGTCCGTGCCATCGAGAATCACCCCGGCGCCGTCGAGCAACTCCGCGGCGTTTTCCGCCGTCAGGTCGGCAACCACACCGCGCACCGCAATCGAAGAATTGATGCGTTCCAGCCGGCGCGCCGCGGCCGCCGCCTTGGGCCATGCGTCAGCCGCGTCGGATTCTTCAAACAGCCACTGACGATGGAGATTGGCCGGCTCTACGTAATCGCGGTCGATGATGCTGAGCCGCCCCACACCTGCCCGCGCCAGTGCCGCTGCGTGAAAGCTGCCCAGGGCGCCGCAGCCCACCACCACCGCGTGGCCGCGCAAAAGCGACTCCTGGCCCGCCTCGCCCAGTCCTGAGAACAGGATCTGCCGCGAGTAACGCTGGCGCTCGGCCGCATTCATTTCGGTTCCGACCCGTTCCGCGGCCGCGAGGCGTCTGCAGAATCCGAGGCCCCATCTTCGTGTCGCGCACGCATGGTCACAAACCTGCTCTCACCCGCTACGCTATCATGTTTCTGGTGCGCCGCCTGTTCGCCAGCGTCTCTCGCATCGCCGTGGTATCCCTTGCTGCGCCAACGGTTTTGCTGCTTGCCCAAGACACCTCATGGGAAGGCAAGCGGATCGCCGCCATTCAGTTTGAGCCAAGCCGGCAACCACTCGACCCGGCTGAAATCAACCAGATCCTCCCGCTGAAGCGGAACCAGCCATTGCGGATGAGCGACGTCCGCGCCAGTATCGCGCGCCTCTTCGCCACCGGCCGGTATACCGATATTCAGGTGGATGCCGAACCGTATCAGGGCGGCGTGGTGGTGCGCTTCCTCACCAAGAACAGTTGGTTCGTCGGTCATGTGGCGGCGAGCGGAAAAATCTCCAGCCCGCCGAGCGCTGCGTTGCTCGAAAACGCGGCGGGGCTCGATCTCGGGGCACCATACACGGACGCAAGCCTGGCCGCAGCCGAAGCCGGCCAGAAGAAGCTGATGGAATCGAACGGCCTGTTCGAGGGCGAGGTGCAGCCGGTCCTCGATTGGGACAACGACTACCAGCAGGTCCAAATCCACTTCGATATCGATAGCGGCCCGCGGGCCCGTTTCGCGCCGCCCACATTCCAGGGCGACGTCATGCTGGATCGCGCCAGCCTGCTTCGCGCCACCGGGTTCCAGCGCTGGCTGATTCATACCTGGAAGCCGATGACCCAAACCCGCCTGCGCGAGGCGCTGGAACGCGTGCGCGAGCGCTACGCCAAGGATCACCGCCTGGAAGCCAGGGTGACACTGGAAGGCGTGAAGTACGATGCCGAAACCAATCGCGCCACGCCGGCGCTGACGATCCAGGCAGGCCCGCGCATCCGCCTCCACGCCATCGGCGCTAAACTCTCCGAGAACAATCTGGGGCGCTTTGTGCCGATTTTCCAGGAGCGCTCGGTCGATGTTGACCTGCTCACAGAGGGCTCCCGCAACCTGAAGGATTATTTCCAATCCGAGGGCTACTTCGAAGCCGAGGTCGCATTCAAGCAGCATCGCGTTAGCGAGGACCAGGCCACCATCGACTACCTCGTCAACCTCGGCGCGCGGCACAAGCTGGTTTTCATCGGCATCCAGGGCAACCACTACTTCTCGACCGATGACATACGGGAACGCATGTTCCTGCGCACCGCCTCCTGGCTGCAGTTTCCGCACGGGCGCTACAGCGCCGACCTGCTGCGCCGCGACGAGGATTCCATTGTCAACCTGTACCAGTCCAACGGATTCCGCGACGTGAAAGTGACCCACCGGCTGGACGATCACTATCGGGGCCATAGCGGCGAGCAGGCGGTGTGGATCATGATCCACGAAGGCGCGCAAACCTTCGTCAATAGCCTCACCGTGGACGGCATCGAACAACTCGACAAAGCCAAGATCGTTGCCCTGCTCAGCACGGTCGCGAATCAGCCGTTCAGCGAGTTCAATGTCGCCGTGGACCGCGACGCCATCATGGCGCAGTATTATCAGAGCGGGTTCCCCAACGCCACCTTTGCCTGGAGCTCCAAGCCCGCCGCGCCCAATCGCGTCGATGTGCTCTATACCATTCGCGAGGGCGGCCGCGAGTTCGTCCGCCAGGTGCTCTTCAATCCCGGCGGTCTCGTGCACGCGCGGCCCAGCCTGGTCTATAAGAACCTGCGGCTCAACCCCGGCGATCCGTTATCGCCCACGGCCATGAGCGAAACGCAGCGCCGGCTGTACGACCTCGGCATCTTCTCGCGCGTCGACATGGCTGTTCAGAACCCGGACGGAGAGACGGATCAGAAGTACGTGTTATACGATCTCGAAGAAGCGCGGCGCTATTCCGTTTCGATCGGCGTCGGCGCCGAATTCGCCCGCATCGGCGGCTGCGATTATTGTCTGGATGCGCCGGCCGGGCAAACCGGATTCGCTCCGCGCGTTTCTTTGGGCGTCACGCGCTCCGACTTGTGGGGTATCGGGCACAGCATCAGCCTCCGCACGCGGTTCTCCACCCTCGAACAACAGGCGCTTCTCAACTACGAGTGGCCCCGTTTTCGCGGCAATGACAACCTGATCGTAAGCTTCACCGCCACCTACGATAATTCCAAGGACGTCCGCACGTTCACCTATAAACGCGAAGAAGTCTCCACGCAGTTGAAGCAACGGGTCAACAAGTCGATCACGCTGCTCTACCGTTACGCTTACCGGTCGGTCGGCGTAGACCAGGGCACGCTGAAGATTTCGCCCGAGCTCATCCCGCTGCTCTCGCAACCGGTCCGGCTGGGCCTGCTTTCCTTTAACGTCATTCAAGACCGGCGCGACGATCCCCTGGACCCGCACAAGGGCATCTACAATACGCTCGACGTGGATTTCGCCGAACACATTTTCGGTTCGGAGCGCGACTTCGTGCGCGTGCTGGCGCGCAACTCCACTTACCATCGGCTGGGCAAGAAAATCGTGCTGGCGCGCAGCACCGAGATCGGCAACATCGCCGCCTTCCATTACAGCGGCACTGGGGAGGATGTGGTCCCGCTGCCGGAGCGCTTTTTCGGCGGCGGCGTAACCTCGGATCGCGCCTTCCCCGAGGATCAGTCGGGCCCGCGCGATCCGGAAACCGGCTTCCCCATCGGCGGCAACGCCCTGTTCTTCAATCAGACCGAGCTCCGGTTCCCGCTGATCGGAGAGAATATCGGCGGTGTGCTGTTTCACGACTTTGGCAATACCTTCGCCGGCGCGAATAGCTTCACGTTCCGCGTGAAACAGGACGGCCTCGGGGATTTCGATTACATGGTGCACTCGGTCGGATTCGGCGTCCGCTACCGCACGCCCATCGGCCCGTTCCGCGTAGATTTTGCCTACGGCATCAATCCGCCGCGCTTCTATGGCTTCAGGGGAACCGAGCAGGACCTGGTGAACGCCGGTGTCGACCCTTGCAAGAATCCCGTTAATCTATGCACCCAGCAGACCGTGAGCCATTTTCAGTTTTTCTTTTCCATAGGACAAACGTTTTGACGAGCGAGCTCGAGTTGCGTTCCGCCGCCCCTTGCCGCGTGCTTTTGCTGGCGCTGGCCGCCACGCTGGCTTCGGCCACCATCATCGACCGCATCGCCGTCACGGTGGGCAACCGCGTCATCACCTCGAGCGACATTGACCGCGATATTCGCGTGACAGCGTTTCTGAACGGGCAACCGCCGGATCAGAGCGCGGCGAACAAGCGCGCCACGGCGGAACGCCTGGTGGAACAGACGCTGGTGCGCCGCGAGCTCGAGACCAACCGCTACCCGGTACCGCAGCCCGCCGAAATCGAGCCCGCGCTCGCCGCGTTCCGGCACCGCTACTACCCGAACGAAGCCGATTACCGCCGGGCGCTTGCCAAATACGGCATCAGCGATCAGGACGTGAGAGACGCGCTGCTGTGGCAGCGCACGCTGCTCCAGTTCATCGACGTTCGGTTCCGGCCCGCCGTGCAAGTCACCGGGGAAGAGATTCAGCACTATTTCGACACCGTGCTGGCTCCGCGGCTGCGCGCGGAAGAGCCCGGGAAAACGTTCTCGCTCGACGATTATCGCGACCAGATCGAAGACATCCTGGCGGGCCGGCGCGAAGACAGCGAAATGGACAATTGGCTGCGCGAAGCCCGGCGCCGAACGCCGATCGTCTATCACAACGAGGCGTTCCAATGAAACGCCGGCTCCGCTGGATTGCCGCTTCGGCCGCCGCCATTGTGCTCTTGGCAGCAGTCGGGGGCGTGTTCGTGTTACGCAGCCAATGGTTCCTTGGCAAGGCGCGCGCGTGGCTGATCGGTGCGGCGGAAACCGCCACCGGCGGGCGAATGGAAATAGGCGAGTTGCGTTTCGATTTCGCCACCCTGCGGGTGCAGGCGGATTCCGTTATCCTGCACGGCACGGAGCCCACCGGCAAGCCGCCGCTGTTTCGCGCCGCCTCCATCGCCGTGGGACTGAAGATCGTCTCGCTCGTGAAACGCGATATCGACATTCGCTGGCTCGACGTGGAGGCGCCGCGCATCGCCCTCATTGTCGATTCGAACGGCCACACCAACCTGCCGCAACCGAAAACGCACAGCCGGCGCGGCGACGCCATGGCGACCATCCTCAAGCTCGCCATCGGCCGTTTCCGCCTCGAGCACGGCGAGTTTCAGGTGGAATCGCATGCCAGCGTGCCCTTCGCCGCACAAGGCCGGAACCTGCAGGCGGCGCTCGTCTTTGACGCCGGCGGTACGCGCTACCGGGGCAATATCGAGATCGATCCTCTGGAGTTCGCCGCTCCCGGCGTGGCCGAAACGGCCATCGGCATCGCCGCGTCGTTCGCTCTGGAACCCAATCGCATCGCCATCGCCGCCGCCAGTTTCGCGACCGGCAAATCGCGGTTGAGCCTCTCCGGGCAAATCGAGGATCTGGCCGACCCGCGCGGCCGGTTCGACTTTGAAGCGCGCCTCGATAACGCCGATGCCCAACGCGTTCTTAAGACCAGGCTGCTCGACCGTGGCACGGCGGAGGTGAAGGGCACCGCCGTCTGGCGCGGCGGCAACGATGTTTCGCTCACCGGTCGTCTGCTCGGCACCGGCCTCGAGTACCACGATGCCACCGTGCGGCTGCACCATTTCGCTGCCTCCGGCACGCTCACTGCGGATTCGCGAACCATCGCGGTGCGTCCGCTGCGGCTTTCCGGCCAGGTGGTGCTGGGTCGCGGTTCGCTTCCCGCAGAGGCTACCATTGCCGCCGCAGTGCTCCGCGGCCGCGATCTGGAGTTGCACCAGGTCTTGGTCGAGACCTTGGGCGGAGCCTTCACCGGCGCCGTCGGACTGCGCGCGTTCGATCGCTTCACGGTCGGCGGCACCATTGCCGGTTTCGATGTGCGGCGCGTGGTGAGCCTTTACAGCTCCGCCGCGCTACCGTGGGACGCCACAGCCGCCGGTTCCTTGCAAGTGGGAGGCTCGTTGGCCGACCCGCGCGAATTGCATTTGAGCACCACGCTCCAAATCGCGCCGGCTCCGGCAAGCCCGCCGGTCGATGGCGAAATCGCCGCCGATTACGACGCACGCAGCGGCATCCTCGATCTCGGGCATTCTCGCCTCAACCTGCCGCACTCACGCGTTGTCTTTTCCGGCGCCGCCGGCCGCGTGCTCAGCGTCCATCTCGAGACCCGGGACCTGGGCGAGTTGCTGCCGGCC
>CAVXJY010000094.1:0-204107 GCA_963761855.1 Bryobacterales bacterium
ATAAGGGCTTGTCAAGGGAAAACAGAACTTCCCCTGCACTCGGAAGTGTTTCCTGAAGCGCCGCAGTAGGTCCGACGAGCTGCTGAACGATTTGCCGTTTTCGATCCGTTGCGAATTGGGTCAACGCATCAGCGTCAGCGTGACCAGACATCCATTTGCGGGAACAGCGCGAAGCCGTCCACGAAGATTGAGTTTGAGTGAACCGGCCGGCCTCGAAACAGACGGTGTGGCACATGAGGAGGCAAGGCTCCTTGTTGCAGTCCCCTGTACGGCGAGGAACGGCCGGTGGATCGCTGGCAAATCGTAGTTGGGCTGCACACGGCAGGGTGTTGTTGTTTTCCCGCCGGAGCCGCCCGTCGCGACTGGTGCTCCGGCGGAACGGCCCGGAGGGGTCAAGGGCGCGCCGGTTTTTGGCGCGGCGGAGCGAACCCTTGACCGCGAGGACCGTTCTGCTATCGGAGATTTCCCGACGGGCGGCTTGGGTGGGAAAACAACCTTTCCCGCTGGTGAGCTTTGAGCTTTTTCTTACGCCACTGCCTGAGCCTCCGTTTCGGCCGTCGGTGCACTGCGCACCTCGAACGGCTGGCCGGATTTGTCCACCGCCAACAGATACGCCACCAGCTTGCGCGCTACCGCCAGGGTCGCCCGGTTGCGATTTCCCCGTTCCAACTCCCGCGTGTGTAACGCCGCCAACTGCGGGTTCCACCGCGGCGCCAGTTTGGCCGCTTCGACTAATACCGTCTGTAAGTGCGCATTGCGCTGTTTCGAGAGCGGCCCCCGCTGTTGTTTGTCGGCCGAACTGACCAGCGCCGAAGTTAGTCCGCAGTAACTCACCGCGTGCGCCAAGGAAGAGAATCGGTGCGGGTCGCCCACTTCCAGGGCCCAGGTCAGCGCCGTCACTTCGCCCACGCCCCGAATGCTCTCGAGAAGGATCACTCGCTTGGCCAACAGTGAGTCCTTTCGCAGCCGCGCCAGCAACTGCTGCTGCGTCGTCTCGAACATCTCCATCGCACCACGACTGAGCCGCAGCAGGTCTTTTACCGAGTCCGGCACCTCCGCCACCGTCTCCAGCAACTCCGTGAAGTATTGCTTCCCGTGCAGCCGTTGCTTGTTGTACTCCGCGCCCACCTCCATCAACAGCCCGCTCATCTTGTTCTTCATGCGAGTTGCCTGGCCGACCACCAGGTTGCGATAACGTAGCATCCGCCGCAGTTCGCGGATCTCCACCGGCGCCACGTAGCACGCCGGCAGTAAGTCGCAGCGCACCATGTCGGCGATTTTCCGCGCGTCCAGCTTGTCGTTCTTCTTCTTGGAGGCGGCGATGGCTTTCATCAGCGCCGGGTGCCCCATCTGCAGCTCGGCCGCAAACGGTCGCAGCGTGTCGTAGATCCAACCGCTGAACAGCGTCGCTTCCATCGCCCCGCGCCACGGCTCCGACCGCTCGCCGGCCCACTGGCGCAGCACGTCGTGCGTCGCCCGCAGCTTGCCCTCCTCGACGATCGTCCCGTCGGCGGTCTTCACGCAGTAGCTGACGCTTTTCTTGTGGACATCGAATCCGATATAGTGGTTGACGTTCATGGGGTTCTCCTGTTTGAGGTTTCTGAGCCGGCTCCGATAAGCCGGTCTCGGCATTGTACCCTTCAGGAGAACCCATTTCCATCGCGGCCCTTATACATTCAAACAGCCTGATCTGCGTCAGTTATTTCGATAGCCCGGCTCCTCCCTTGCCTTTTCAAAATAGCGCAGATTGGCGCGCTGTTTCCTCCGCAGCGACTGCCGACGCTTCCTCCTTCTTGGGCCGCCCGCGCGTCCAGCGGCGGCCAAAGCGCTCGGCCATCTCTCTCACCAGCCGCGCGCTTCCGAACGGTCGTCCCGCATACGTGCAGCTCCGCAGCGCGGCGGTCGCCTCCGGATCCTCCCACGCAAGCTCCTCGGCCCAGTCGCCGCAGCGGCCCTGCGCGCGCCACCAGCCCGCGTCCAGGAGCCCGCCGCTGTCCACGCCGGAGACGTGCGCGGCTGCGCTGGACCACCGGTATTCCGCCGCCTGGCGCACCATCCCGGCCCGCAGCGGGTTTCGGTCCACGTAGGTCAGCGCGGTCCACAGATGATCGGCTCCCAGCACGCAGGCGAAGAAACGGTTTTGCCAGAGGTGGCCCGTCCGCCCGCAACGCGTGTTGTAATATTGCGCGTACCGCCCATGGACGCGCCGCAACAGAACCGCCAACGAGTCCTCGCGCTCCGGGACGGCGATCAGGTGCACGTGGTTCGTCATCACGCACCAGCCAAGCAGTCGCGTGTGCGCGTCTGCCAGGTTCTCATGCAAAAGGCGAAGGTACGTTAAGCGGTCCTGGTCCGCGCTGAACGTCTCGCACCGGTTGACTCCCCGCTGCGTGACATGGCAGGGCAAGCCGGGCAGGATGCAGCGGCTACGACGCGGCATACGCTCAGGGAGTGCACCAGCCGGGAGTGCACCAGCCGGCGCCGAAGTCTCAGAAAAAACTACGCAGGTCAGGCTGTCCCCGTTTTCCCCACAAAACCGTCCTTCCTTCTGGGCCCGGAGGCCCAAAACAAGATACACGGTTTATGGTTTACAGGTGGGGCCAGATCAGAGCATCGAAAGGGGCCAATTCAGAGTAGCGAACTCAACAATAGAACATTTGTGCCATTCTATGTTTTGGGGCATTTGGGGCGATCAACACCTGCACGGAAATTGCGGGAGAGCCCAATTCAGATTAGCGAAATCACTCTTGTCGGAGGGCCGCCATCGGACTCACTTTCATGGCCCTTCGGGCCGGTATGCCACACGCTATCGAGCTGACGAGCAGCACCAGCATGATCGTAACCGACACGGTCAGCGGATCGTACGGCTCGACTCCAAAGAGCTGGCTGGCGATCATCCTGGTGCTTATAAGCGCAATTGGCAGACCGATCATAATTCCAGCGACAGCAAGCACGAGGCCCTTTCCAAGCATGAGCTGTAGCACATCGGAAGGCGTCGCTCCCAGACTCATCCTGAGCCCGATCTCTGGCACCCGCCGCGCGACGTTGTATGAGGTCACGCCGTAGAGTCCCGTGCAGACCAGAACTAGTCCTAGTAGGCCGAAAGCGGCAGCCAAGCGTGACAGGCCGCGCGTGTTGCTAAGCGACCGCGACCCGTCCGCCAAGTCGACCGGCGTCGTGATTCCCAGGACTGGCACGTCTCGATACTCTTGAGCAAATAGACTTCGCACCTCGCCAATTATAGCTTTTGGATCGCGCCACGAACGAATTTCTAAATCGTTGAGATAAGGGGAAAGAAAAAGCGAGTCACCAGTAAGTTGAGGCACCGGGACGAAGATCATTCGCGGAGCCTGCCTTCGAAAATCGGTGTTAAATCTCGTGTCCTCGACTACTCCCACGATCTGCGTTCCGGGTTTCTCGAATGGTGTACCCTGGCTGAAATACCGTCCGATCGGATTTCCATCAGGGAAAAAATGTCGGCCGAATTCTGCTGTGACAACGGCCACCTTCGGGGAGTTAGGCGTATCGCCGGGACCGAACAGTCGGCCTGCAAGCAGCCGCATGCCCTCCGTCTCGAAGTACCCCGAAGCTACCGCCACATCCCAGGCTCGCATATCCTGACCGCGCGATGGTGCGTATCCTTCGAAGGATATGTCGTTATCCAGACTAGTACCCTTCATGGGAGCATAGCTTGCCAAGCTGCACGATGCAACGCCCGGCAAAGCCTTAACCTTGTTCAGCAAGCCAAGATAGAAGCCCAAGAGCTGGTCCGGCCTGTATCCGCCGGATCGCGCATCGATCTCGACGAAAAGGACATGTCTTTGTGGCTCTCGTACAGCGACATCTCTCAAATGTTCCAAGTTCGCGAGCGTGCGAAGCAAAACGCCAGCCCCGATGAGCATCGGCATAGACAAGGCCACCTGGGCCACGATCAATCCTCGCGAACGTGTTGTACCTCTTCTGGGCAGGTGTACGCCGAAACCGCTCACCCGCAACGCGGACGCGACCTCTACCCTCGAGCCTCCGATGGATGGAGCCAACCCGAACAGAACCACCGTAAGAATTGACACGAAAGCTGTGAAAGCCAATACGCTGCGATTAGGGAGGACATCAACAGTCGTGTTTACTCCGGCAAAGAATGCGATAGTGCGGGTCCCCTGCGCAGCGAGAATGAGGCCGAGGGTGCCTCCCAGCACTGCGATAACCAAGCTCTCAGTGAGCAGCTGCCGGAGGAGTTGCCCCCGGCCGGCGCCGAGTGCCAGCCGCGTCGCCATCTCCCTCTGGCGATAAGCAGCTGACGCCAACAGCATGTTGGCGATATTGACGCAAGCGACCAGAAGCAGCAGCCCTACGATACCCATAAGAGCCAGCAGGGGCTGACGGAAACCTTCACGAAGCCACGAGAGGCCTCTTTCTCCCGGGCTTAGGGTGATATATGAGTGTCGAATTTCATCGAGAGCACGCTGCGAGGCCGACGCTTCTGGCTGCATCGTCAGAAACTGCCGAAGAAGAACATTGAGTGAGGCTTGAGCCACTGAAACATTAATATTGGACCTGAGTCTCCCGAGCAGATTTAGCCAAAATACGTGGTTGTCAAGGAGGTATGAGGCACCTTGCATGACCGCGGGCTGAGCACTCAACGGCAACCAGAGATCCGGCACAGAGTTAGTCAACATTACGTCCAAAAACTCAGGCGGCGTCACACCGATGATCGTAAAGGGGGAGCCGTTAAGTGCAACCGTGCGGCCCAGGATCTGAGGGGACCTGTCGAATCGGCGCGTCCAATAATCATAGCTTATAACCGCAACAGGTGCCGCTGTAGGGCGGTCATCCCCTTCCATAAGGGTGCGACCCCGGAGAGCATCTAACCCGAGAACAGAAAAGAAATTCCCAGAAACTAGCCTGCCGTTCACGCGCTCGGCCTGCGTTGATAGGCCTTGGCCCTCGATTCGCGCACTTAGCGACATCACCTGCCGTTGAAAGGCGCTGATGCCCGCCACTGGAGTGTCTTTCTCAGCCACATACTCGAAAAATGGACTGCTAAAGTAGTCCCATTTTCCTACCGGACCGCTTCCGCTAATCCAGCCTTGATCCAGTTTGTCCGAGAAAAACACCAGCCTGCCGGGATCCCTAACAGGGAGTCTTTTTAACACGACGGTGTCGATCAAGGAAAAAATCGCGGTATTCACACCAATCCCGAGCCCTAGCGTGAAGACGAGAGTCGCAGTGAAGACGGGTGTTCTGCGCATTTGCCGTAGGCCAAACAGCAGGGCCATCCGAGACTCCTCGATAAACGCCATCGATACCACCTTCAGAACTCCTGGGAAAATACCGGGACAGCCTGATCTGCGTCATTTATTTCGATAGCCCGGCTCCTCCCTTGCCTTTTCAAAATAGCGCAGATTGGCGCGCTGTTTCCTCCGCAGCGACTGCCGACGCTTCCTCCTTCTTGGGCCGCCCGCGCGTCCAGCGGCGGCCAAAGCGCTCGGCCATCTCTCTCACCAGCCGCGCGCTTCCGAACGGTCGTCCCGCATACGTGCAGCTCCGCAGCGCGGCGGTCGCCTCCGGATCCTCCCACGCAAGCTCCTCGGCCCAGTCGCCGCAGCGGCCCTGCGCGCGCCACCAGCCCGCGTCCAGGAGCCCGCCGCTGTCCACGCCGGAGACGTGCGCGGCTGCGCTGGACCACCGGTATTCCGCCGCCTGGCGCACCATCCCGGCCCGCAGCGGGTTTCGGTCCACGTAGGTCAGCGCGGTCCACAGATGATCGGCTCCCAGCACGCAGGCGAAGAAACGGTTTTGCCAGAGGTGGCCCGTCCGCCCGCAACGCGTGTTGTAATATTGCGCGTACCGCCCATGGACGCGCCGCAACAGAACCGCCAACGAGTCCTCGCGCTCCGGGACGGCGATCAGGTGCACGTGGTTTGTCATCACGCACCAGCCAAGCAGTCGCGTGTGCGCGTCTGCCAGGTTCTCATGCAAAAGGCGAAGGTACGTTAAGCGGTCCTGGTCCGCGCTGAACGTCTCGCACCGGTTGACTCCCCGCTGCGTGACATGGCAGGGCAAGCCGGGCAGGATGCAGCGGCTACGACGCGGCATACGCTCAGGGAGTGCACCAGCCGGGAGTGCACCAGCCGGCGCCGAAGTCTCAGAAAAAACTACGCAGGTCAGGAGCCTGTCGGAGAGAAATTGTTTGCGGGTGACCTCTCCGTTCGGTGCGGGCCGTACACAGCGAGTGTCTGGCTGCCGAGGGCCATGGAGCGACCGTTTTGCGGGCGGCAAACTGGTCTTATCCGACAGTGATTGGATTCCAGTTTGGCGCAAGTGCGATTCGATGACGGAAGAGCTTCAGTAGGTTGTGAGTCGCGCAGATGAGTTTCCACTCGCACGTCACCTTTTTCAGACTCCGTAATCTGAATCTACGGATGCTCCGTGCCTCTTTGATTTGACCGAACACGGGTTCGACGGTTGCCTTTCGCTTCGCATATAGAGCCTTGCCATCTTCGGTGGCGAGCCGCTCTCGCATGTGCAGGGCCTCGTCGTTTTGCGGTGCGTTGGGAGGCAGCGGCCCACCGGGCGGTTGCGGCTGGGAGTCAGGAGAAACCAACACCTGAATGTCTCGCATCGCCGGGTCGCGCAGACTGATGGTGTCCCAGTAACCGGCATCGGCAGTGACAGTCTCCGGCGCGCTGCCGGTCGCCTCGCGCACCGCGTGCACCATGGGGAGTAGCTGTTGACGATCCGTGGTCTGTTGTGTCAACTCAGCCGCCACGATCACCTGCGCGTGCGAGTCAGTTGCGATCTGTGCATTGTAGGCTTGGACAAAGCATTTTCGCGCGTTGTCCTTCATCACGCGCGAATCCGGGTCCACGAAATTGTACTGCCGGCTGGGTTCGGCCGCGCGGCTTTTCGCCCTGCGTAGTCGCTCCCTGGCTCTCTGCCGCTGCTGCGGATCTTCCGGCGGGTGGTTGGCAGCCTGCTCTTTAGTCGGACGGCCATGCTTGCGAGGTTGACGGCTTTGCGCGGCGGCTTCTAACTCCCGCTGTGCTTCCCGCTCCAACTCGGCCTTGGCCTGCCGCAGCCGCGCCAGCCGGCTCTGCGCGTGGGCCAGCTCGGGAGGCAGCGGCTCGGCCGGCTGCCCCTTCCCCCAGCGTTGGTCCTCTTCTTCGTCGGTGCGTTGCGCCTCAGTCAGCAACCGCTCCACCGTGTCCTTCCAGTATTGTTCCCGTTCCGTCAGCTTCTGGTACGACACCGAACGACGGGTGCTGGCGTTAGCCATGATCTTGGTACCATCGATGGCCACGTTACCGAGTTTCACCAAGCCCGCCTTTTGGCACAGGCGCAGGGCTTGCACGAAGAGGCCCGCGAGCGCTTCCAGATGCTGCTGCCGAAATGCGGCGATCGTATCGTGGTCGGGGTGCTGGTTGGCCGCTAGATACCGAAATGCCACATCATCATGCGTGGCGCGTTCGATGCGCCGCGAACTCGTTACGCCGACGCAATAGCCATAGAGCAGCAAGCGCGTCAACAGTAACGGGTGATAGGCCGAAAGCCCGCGGCCGTCCTGGCGCCCGTACTGCGCATAGATGGCCGACAGATCCAGTTCGTTGGTGACATCGACAATGAAGCGAGCCAGGTGGTTTTCCGGCAGCCAGTCCTGCAAAGAAGGCGGCAGGAGAAACTGCTGATCGAGGTCGCAAACTCGAAAACGCTTGTCCACGCCCTTATGATACGGATTTGCTTCCTGCTGTCAAGTACTTTGTGATACTTCTATCTCCGACAGGCTCTCAGGCTGTCCCCGTTTTCGTTCGTTTTCGTTCCCCGTTTTCGTTCCCCATGCACCCGAGGGTCTGCCCGCTGGCCGGTCTACTCAAGTACGATGTTCACAACCACGCGACAGTTACCCTGTTACCCCTTTCGCGGCTGTCTACGTTTATGACGCAGTGTACCAACAGCCTGGGATGACGAGTGCTTTGACGCGTCGGGAGCAGGCGGTCGAACGGGTGCAGGAACTCGCTCTCCGGAAAGCAGGAAAAGAAGGGTCCGGGTGTGGCTTCCCTCAAACTTGTGCGGGATATTGCGGGATAATGCGGGATGAAACTGGGGTCAAATCTCCGTAAGCTGTTGAAAACATGGTCGGGCCGCCGAGATTTGAACTCGGGACCTCTTGCACCCCAAGCAAGCGCGCTAGCCAGGCTGCGCCACGGCCCGAAGTGTCCATTGTACACGCCCTCGCGCCCGTTATCCAGCGCCATCCTCTTTGGTTAACGTGCGCCCTCTAACTGGCGAGGAGTAATGATAGTACGGCCGTGGACCCCTATTATCCTAGCGCAGCTTGTTGCGGGGGCGAAACGCCGCTAAGATCACCGTAGCGCACTGATGATTGTTCCCTTTACACGGCTTCGCAGGGGCTCGCGAACGTTCGAGGCTGCGCCTCGCCTATGTGACACCGCCGGACCCGAAGCTCCAAGCTACGCCATGACGGTGGCAGAAGCACCGTGCAAACTCCACGGCGCGGGCCAGGTTCAAGGCACGGCTTCGCCAGCCGGCATGGTGCGTGCGGCCGGTGTGAAACGGCCGCTGGCGAACTCGTCAGAGGGGATTGCGCCTTATGCCGGGCCCGAAGTTACCACCGGTCCCGAGCCAAACTGGAGGCCCATCTTTGAGTGACCAAATCGCAACACGCTCCGAAGTAAGCCTCGATTCGCTTGCCGCGCGCTTGGGGCAAATCGATCAAAGCCTGGGCGCCATCGCAGACCGGCTCGTCCGTTTGGAACAGAATGCCGCCGTCATCCGCGAACAGGTGTCGGAATCACGGGAGCTGGCTCAGGCGGATATTCGGAAGATGGAGAGCCAGTTGAAGGAACACTCCGCTGCCATCGAGTCTTCACAAACTGCGGTCGCCCAGACCGACGAGCTTGTGGAGCGTGTGGTTGAGGCGCTGGAAACGCTCCAATCCACGGTACAGGAGCGGTCCGAAGCCGGTTGCGCAAGCGTGAGTTGACGTGGCTGTGAGGAACGCGATCAATCTGGCAACGCGAGCGCACTCTGGCGCCACGCTAGTGGCCGAAGCGCGATCGCTGGCGGACGTGCTGGCTGCGGGCCCGTTGCCTCTGCCGGTGGCGCTGGCCTATGCCAAGGAGATCGCATCCGGCGCGGCCGACTTTCACCGCCGCGGCTGCCCTTTCGGCGCCCTGGCTCCTGCATGGATCATGATCGGACCGAACGGCCCGGCCCTGCCGCAGCCAAACGGCGTGTCCCACGTTGCCACTGTAGCGTCGGATCTGCGCGATTTTGGATTGCTGCTCCATCAGATGCTGACCGGTCTCGATCCCAGAAGCTGTCCACCGCCCACCGGCACCGATGACGATTTAGAAATATCGCCGTCAACGGTCAGAGCCGCGGCCCTGCGCCTGGCGGCACGCTGCCGCTCTGCGAACGGCGAATTCGACTTGCGGCACGTGTCTACCGAACTGCGGCTCCTCCACATCATGATCAACGGTCTCAGCCCCGCCGAAGCAATTGGGACCCCCGCAGAAAACCGCCCGCTGGAACAGCCGGCCGCTCCCACGGGCCGCGCCAAGCCCGAACGGTCCCGCGTGAGTGAGGTCGGTTGCCCGTCCTGCGGATCATCGGACGTCTTCCCAGCTCAGCGGCTCACGATTCTCGAAAAAGTGCTGTCGATTGCGGACCTGAAGACGTATCGCTGCCACCGCTGCTGCCAGCGCTTCATCAACCTGTTCGGCCTGCATTTGCCGCGGCCCGAGAATGAGTGACCGGCTGCCCGCGGCCTTTCCATTGCCCAGCATCGCCGCGCCAGTATTTCCACGCTGAGTGCACCGTGGCGCCCAAGTAGAATAGCGCCACCAAAGGAAGGCACGGGGCCTCATATGCGGGACATTCATAAAGATGCACCGCCGGCAAGTAACAAAACGCCATGATGACCCACGCCGCCACTCCCAGCCAGCGCGCGGAACCGGTGGCCGCCACAGCCAGCGCGGGCGGGACTGCGTAAGTCACCAGCAGCCCGGCGACGGTCGCCGCCAACAGCCACGGCGAGTGGCGGAGCTGAGTGAAGGCGCTTCGCGAAATCATCCTGCCGGCTTCGCGAAAACTCGCATAACCGCGGACGCTCCGCGTTTGCTCGCTGATACCCAGCCACACCTTGCCGCCGCGCCGTTTAATAGCGCGCGCCAAGGCGCAGTCGTCGATCCAAGCCCCGCGGATGGCGCCAATTCCACCGATGGCGGTTAGCGCCCGGCGCCGCACCAACATGCATCCGCCCGCTGCGCCCGCGGTAGTCCGCCGCGGATCGCGAATCCAGGCTGGCGGGTAGAGCAGAAAAAAGAAAAAGACGAAGGCCGGCATCAGCGCCCGCTCGGCCGTGGTGCGACACCCCAGCCGCGCCATGTACGATACCAGGTCATAGCCGCCGCGTTCAGCGCGCGCCACCAGATCGCACAGGTTGGAGGGCGGATGGGTGATATCGGCGTCGGTCAAAAGCAGGAATTCCGGCGCGCGCCGCTCGGCTTCGGCAACACCCTGGCTTACGGCCCACAGCTTGCCGGTCCATCCATCGGGAAGCGGCGCCGCGCGAACCACTGTCAGCAATTCGGTTCCCGCCGCCTTTCGTGCCGCGGCGGCCGTGCCGTCCGAGCTCGCGTCATCCACCAGAACGATATGAAACTCGCCCGCGTAGTCTTGCCCTGCAAGCGAGCGAATCGCCTGGCCCACCACTTCGGCCTCGTTGCGCGCCGGAATCACCGCCACCACGGCGGGCAGAGGCGGAGCGGGCGCTGCCATCGCCGGCACGGATTCCATACGCCAGAAGCCGCCGCGAAAAGCCAGCAGGTAAACCCACACCGCCAGCGTTGCCGCTCCCAGTAGCGTCAGTATCATTGAGCCGTCACTCGCCGCGCAGAGTCACGGCCGGGTGCACCACCATCGATCGAGAGGCTGGCGCGCCCATTCAAGCGGCCGCCGCCGGCTACGGCATTTTGTGTGAATCGTCAAACGCCACCGTGATTTCCGCCGTCTGTCCGGGATCGATCTTCACCGGCTCAGGCGTTCCGGGAGTCTTGCTGTACACGCCCATCGAGGCACCGGAAGGTGGCGGGCCGGATTGCCCGTCATATCCGCCGGCCGGGTCATAGGCAACCGCCACGTAAATCGGCGAAACGGATAGATCCGAAATCGTGACGGTTCCGTCCTTGGCGGATGTCGAACCGAAACCAACCGGCATGGCCCCGCCTTGCATGAAGTCCGGGCTATCGAACACAAATAGGAATATCTTGTGTTTCTCGTCCACCGTGCCAGCCCCGGTGTAGTTCATCTTTGCCTTCAAGGTGCGGCTCGTGGCCGGCTTCTCTTCCGGCTTCGGCTGTTGCGCCATCGCAACCATACATGTCGCGCCGAGCAGACCGCAGGCAAACAGCACACGCTTCTTCGTTAGTATCATCCAGTGAGTCCTTCCGTATGGAAACAGTTTAGCTATTTCTGAGACCAGATACGCCGAGCCGGTTGGCGATGTTCCCGAAATGTCTTAACGGAACGCAGAACGCGCTCCCAGGCGCTCCGTCGCCGACGCTGAACGGCGCAGAATCGAACGGGCTTACTGCTTCGGAGCGGTGGCGCGCTTCCGGGCCGGGCCGTGAGTGGCCGGCGCCGGGCAGCGGTAGCCCAAATCCGTCAGCCTGGAACAAGCCCGGGCCGCCAGGTCGGCTTTGGGAAAACGCTGAATAAGCTCTCGGTATTCCTTCTGCGCGTCGGTCCGCCGGTCCATCTTCACCAGGGTTTCACCCTTGTAAAATAGCGCAGCCGGAGTCTTGTTATTGTCCGAGTATTTCTCCAGCACCGCGTCGAAATCCTTCTGCGCGGTGGGATAGTCGCCTTCGCCAAAATGAATCGTGCCGATATAGTATTGAGCGTTAGGGGCGAGATCGGTCGAGCCGAAACAGCGCAAGTAGTCGCCGAATTCCTGCAGTGAAATATCGAGTTTGCCGCCGTCCAAATCGCGCCGCGCGTTGGCGTAGAGGTCCGTGGCGGAACTGGGGCATGGGCCCGCGGCCGAAGCGGGCGGCCCGCCGGAAGTGGGCGGCGGCGCCGGCGCCGGTGCCTGCATCACTTTCACCGCGTTATTCAGGTCGGTCATCTGCGCTTGCAGCTTTTCCACCAGGCTGGTGAGGTCGGCCACCGACTGCTGTAGCGTGGCGAAATTGTTCGACATGTTGTCCATGCGGGTGGAAAGCCCGACCACTGGCGCCACCACTTTGTTTTCCTGCTGGGAAATATTCTGTTGGAAACTGCTCTGGATGACGGCGACCGCGGTATTAGCGCGATTGGCGGCATCCACCGCCTGTTGCACCATTACGGTAATGGCGGCGAGTTGCTTGTCCTGCGATTGTTGGAGCTGCCGCACCTGCTCCTGCAACAGCGCCACATCGCGTTGCAGTTCCTGCATTTCCTTGCTGGCCGCAGCAAACGCCACTACCGGCGCCGCCGCTAACATCAAAACACACAGACGTCGAAACATAAAACTCCTCTAGGAGAACGGAAGGGGGCGTGGACGCGCGCCCCCCATCCGGTGTTGCCGTACCACGGCCGGGCGCCTACTGGCCGGTCGAGAAGTGAACGTGCCGGTTCTTCTGCCAGCAGTCCTCGGTCTGCTCAGTGCATACGGGCTTCTCCTTGCCGTAGCTGATGGTCTTCAGCTTCTCGGCGGGAACCCCCAATTGCACCAGGAAGTCCTTGGCGGAGGTGGCGCGGCGGTCGCCCAGTCCGAGGTTGTATTCGGCCGAGCCGCGTTCATCGCAGTGCCCTTCGACGGTCAGAATGGCATCGGGAAAGTCCGCGATGATGGTCTTGAGCGTGGCTGCATCCGCCGTTAGCGCGGTCTGCGCATCGGCGCGGATATCGCTCTTGTCGTAGTCGAAGTACGCATCCTGCAGTCCCGAGATCCAATCCGACAACGTCTTCGCCGGCGGTGCCGGAGCCGGTGGCGGTGGCGGTGGCGGCGGCGCCGACACATTCACCGTAGTGCTGGCCGTGCTGGTGCCGCCCGGCCCTGTCGTGGTCAGAGTGTATGTGGTGGAATCGTCCGGCGACACACGGCGGCTGCCGGTGTCCTGAACTGTGCCGATGCCCTGATCGATGGAGACGCTGGTCACTGCGCCCGAGACTTCCCAACTGAGCACAGACGACTGGCCGCGGATGATGGAACTCGGTTCAGCGTCAAACTTCGTCACCGTCGGAGCCGGCGGCGGTTTTGGAGCCTCGACCTTGGGTGGCGGCGGTGGCGGCGGCGGCGCCGGCGCTTTCTTCTTGCAACCGTACGCAAAGAAAGCCAGGGAAACTGCCAGAATGATGAGACTGATCTGTCGTTTGGTGAACATCAACTTGCCTCCTGATTTCATTTACATTCCCCACGCGGGGCTGTAGTTGAGCCCGTCGCGGGTGAGTTGCTGCTGCGCGGCTCCAGTCGCCAGCATGGTCCAAATCTGCGAGCGCCCGGTGCGGTTCGACATGAAGGCCAGGTGCGTACCATCCGGTGCCCAACTGGGATTCTCGTTCCGACCCTCATCGTGCGTCAACTGCACGTACTGGCGCGAGGCCACATCCATGTTGAAGATATTGAACTTGCCCTGGGCATAACCGCGCGTCCAGGCGAAAGCGATGAGTTGGCCGTTCGGATGCCAACACGGGTTCGACGCCTCGCCCGTGCCGTCGGTCAGCCGCTCGATGTCCGCGCCGTCCATGTCCATCATGTAAATCTGCTCCGGCCCGGAGCGGCCGGAGGAAAACACGATCGTGCCGCCCGTTTTCGGGTTCACTTTGGGCTCGGTGTCGATAAAACCGCCCGACGTTATGGGCCGAAAGCCTCTGCCATCCAAGCCTGCAATGAAAATCCGGCAGCAGCGTCCCGCCGAGGAAGAGTACACAATCTGTTTTCCATCGGGTGTGAACGACGGCTGCCCGTTCATCGAGGCAGCCTGGTTATAAAACCGCAAATCCCGAACCGGATCCACTGAAAAAACAAATATAGCAGGTGACCCCTTGGCGTAGCTAGTAAATGCGATCTTGGAGCCGTCCGGTGAAACCGAAGGCTCAATCGTCAACGAATTGAAATGAGTGATGGCATGCTGGTTCTGGCCGTCGAAATCCATCACCCAGATTTCCTTGTGAGCTTTGAAGCCGGCCTGATGGACGTAATAGATGTGGGTGCCGACAAGACTTTTTCCGCCGAACATCTTTAGGATGTCGGCGGCGAACTCGTGCGCCATCTGCCGCGCGCCCTTCTCGTCGGCGGTCGTGGCCAGATACCGTTTGGAGATCATCTGCGCGTTGGCCGGCGTATCGCGGCTCAAATCGAACAGATTGCCGAACAGCATCAGCACGCCATTCTCCTGGGCGGCGTAACCGAAGGCCAGATAATTGGCGCTGGCCGGCGGGTTGGACCAGTCGCTCATCCAATATCCGCCGCCATTGGGCGCGGCGACCATTTCGCCATGCCGCGAGCGGGGCATTGCGGTCACGGGCGGGGGCTGGCGAAAGTCCGCCGGCTGCTGCGGAATACCCTTGGGATACAACGTCTTCGGCGCCATCTTGAGCACGCCGGAATCCTCCAGGTCGTTCCACAGGGTCTGGTTGAAAACCCCCATGTAACTTTCCGCCGCGCCGGTGCCGCGCAGATCCGGAACCGCTATGGCCGGGAGTTGCGCGCTTTTGCTGACGTTCCCCGTGAAGACCGGCGCCTGCTGGGCATCGACCATCATCAATGCCGCAGCCGACGCCAACGCGATCCAAACGAGCCTGTTCATGGTTCCCTCATTTTAAGCTGAACCGCAGTTCCACTTCCGCATTGTTTTGCGAATACTGGGGCGGCAGCGCAGGAAAAGGCGATGCGTCAAAAATCGCGCGCTGCGCCGATAAATCGAGCGTCGTATTGCCACTGGGCTGTGTGATGTGGACATGGCTCACGGAACCGTCACGATTGATCGTGAACGTCACCGCTGCCACCTGCGTGACATTCCGCAAGTCGCTGGTGCGCCAGGCGCGGCCCACTTGGTCCACGATCAGCTTGGCATACCATCCGAACTGCGTCCCAAATGGCGACAGGTCTCCCACCCCAACTCCGCCTCCGCCCTGCAGGCCGTACATCGGCGAGCTCATCCTCTGGCCGGCTTCGCTATAGAGCTGGTTGGGCCGAAACTGCTGCTGCTGGCGAAACTTGTTCGGCGCGGAGTATTCGTTCATGTGCGTCTGCGCGTTGCGGCCCTTGAGCGGGATGGCGTCCGGCTCCGGTTCCTCGACCCGCGCCTTGGGGTGCGGTTTGGGCTTGGGCGGCGGCGTGGGCACCTGCGATTCGGTCTGGTTGGCCACGGGATTTTCGGGCGCCTGACGCGCGGGCAGAGGAATGCGCGCCACCGGATTCACTGCCACGGCCCCAATGCCGCCCCCCGTGGGGCTGCCCCATTGCGCGACGTTGTGACCGAACAAAACGCCATAAGAAAGCAGCGTTCCAACCAACAGAATGTGAAAACCCACCGAGCCCACGAACCAGGGGGTCAGGCGGTCCGGTTGGTCGAGGATGTCGACGTGCTTGGCCATCACCTTCTGCCAGTGTTGGAGGTATCCTCCGGCTGCGTCACCATGTTGACCTGGAACCCGCCCGCGCCCAGCTCCGCCGTCACCTGGGCAATCACGTCCCAGATGGCTTCTCTGTCCGCGCTCACGTATACGCCTTTGGCCTTGCCGAAGCGCCGGCGAATCGCCGTGCCGAGATCGTTGATGTTCGTCGGCACGCCGTTCAGGTAAGAAGTGCCGTCCTTGGTGATGCTCACCACCGGTAGCTCCTGCGCTGTGTCTTTCAGATACCTGGTGTGCGGCACGTCCACTTCCAAACCGAATTGCATCACATGGGCGGTGAGCATGAAGATGATCAGCAGCACCAGCAGGACGTCGACAAACGGCGTAATGTTGATCTCCGCCAGACCGGTGCCGCCGCGCCGCCGCGAAGCGTGACCATTGCCGCCGTTGGCAGAGAATGCCATCGCTACTCTCCGAAGCTGCGCTCCGCCAGGTTCAAAAACTCGAGCGCGAAATCGTCCAGGCGCGCGCCCATCTCGCGGATGCGGTTACCGAACAGGTTATAAAACAGGGCCGCGGGAATGGCGGCAAACAGGCCCAGCGCCGTCGCGACCAGCGCTTCGGAGATGCCGGGGCCAACCGCCGCCAGGCTGGTCGCTCCCTGGTGGCCCAGCGCGTTGAAGGTGCGAATAATCCCCAACACCGTGCCCAGCAGGCCGACGAACGGCGAGACCGAAGCCGTGATCGCCAGCCAGTGCATGTTGCGTTCCGCCTTGGCTACTTCCTCGCTCACTCCCAATTGCAACGCCCTCTCGAGCGCGGTACGGTTGTTCAGCCGGCCGTGCGCCTTGACCTGCCGCTCCACTTCCTCGTAGCCGAAATCGAACACCGAAACCAGCGGCGATGGCCGGTACTGCTCGCTGGCCACCATCACCGCATCCAACGCAGGGGCCTTGCGGAACGCCCGCAGAAAGCGCCAATTCGTTTTGCGCGCGCCGCTGAGCGAGCTCATCTTGGCGAAAATCACCGTCCAGGAAAAAATCGAAAACAAGACGAGGATGGCCAGGACGACCCAGGCCGCGGGGCCGGATTCCTGAACCATCTGCACAAGATCAGTCTGAAGAAGGAAGGCAGCGGGAGCTTCGGAAATCAATGCGTCTCCTCTCTAAAATCTATCACATAGAGATACGGCGCCGCAGAAAAAGGCGGCGTTTCGCGTGAAGGAATGTTAATCTGCCCCCGCAGAAGAAACGGCTGCGGTTAGTGCCGGTTTGGCGCCGTCCGGCCAAAACAAAAGCCTGGACTGTTGTTTTGGTTCGGACCCTCGCCCGAGCGGCCCGCCCGGTCGCGCGTGGTAGCGTAGTAAAGATCCGGGAGGGAACATGCGAACGCAATGGATGCTGACCCTGGTCGTCGCGGCCAGCGCGCTGGCCGCCGAGCGCGGAGAGGAGATCCGGCTTTGGCCTAACGGCGCGCCGGGATCGGAAGGGGAGACAGCGCCGGAAGTGTTCAAAGGCGACGCCCGGCTGCCCAGCAACTTCACGGTTGTCCACTACCCATCGATCTACGTGTTTCTGCCGCCCAAGGACAAAACCAGCGGAATGGCCGTGGTGGTGGCGCCGGGCGGAGGGCATTCGCAACTGGTGATGGACAAGGAAGGCTGGGAAATCGCCGATTTCCTGAATCGCAACGGCATCGCCGCGTTCGTGCTGAAGTACCGGCTGGCGCGCGCCCCGGGCTCCCACTACACGGTGGAAGGCGACGCTCTGCCTGACGCGGCGCGGGCCATGCGCACGGTGCGCAGCCGCGCTGCCGAATGGGGCATCGATCCGGCGCGCATCGGCATCATGGGATTCTCCGCCGGCGGCGAAGTGGCGGCGCTCATGGAGACGCGCTTCGACGCGGGCAACCCGGACGCGGCAGATCCGATCGAACGGGCCGGTTCACGCCCCGATTTCGCGGTGGTCGTATATCCCGGCTACCGGCCTGGAACCATCACCGTGCCCAAAGATGCACCGCCGACGTTCCTGGTTTGCGCCGATGACGACCGCTCGCATGTGGTGACTACCGTCAATCTTTACCTCGATCTGGAAAAGCAGCACGTGCCGGCGGAGATGCACATCTATGGAAGCGGCGGCCACGGCTTCGGCCTCCGGTCCAAACGGCCGGTCGGCAACTGGCCGGATCGATTGCTGGATTGGATGCGCGACCGCAAGCTGCTGCAGCCGTAAAAGCCGACCGCATCCCGCCTTCATCGCGCCCTCAATCAGCGTGCGGGTCTGTCCTGGCGTGGCCCTCAGTGCGTCATGGCGTAGACGATGTAGTTGACGCCCAGACGGATGGCCTCGTCGGAGAACTTGGCGGGGTATTCCGGGTCGTCGGCCCACTCCCAGGCGTCGCCAATATCGGAGTTATAAGAGATCGCGACCATGATGCGGCCCTGGCCGTCATAGATGGCGCGCCAATGGGCGCCGCGGCTGGACGGGCCGTTATTGGACTTGTATCCGGCATACAGGTGGGCCTGGCCAGGCACCTGTATCCGCTGGTCGAGATTGTAGACGGTGTGGAAAATGGGATCGTCGTCGGGAATCTCGCGGATGGGAAACTCGGGCAGCGCTTTGTGGATGCGCGATTCGAACTGGGCCCATTCGGCGTCGCCGTGGAAATCGTCGGCCATGAAAAACCCGCCGCGCAGCAGGTACTCGCGCAATTCCTGCCCCTGGTGATCGGTGAGGCCCCACTCGCCCACCTGCACGGCATAAAGCCACGGCCAATCGTATGCATCGCCCTCATCCAGATTCACCGGTTGCTCGACGGAGCGCACGTGGATGCGGGTAAGGCGGCGCACGGCGAGCGAAAAATGCCGGTCGGCGCGCGGAAAATCTTGCGTCCAGAGCGAGACTCCGATGTGCCAGTCGAGGTCACGGTAGCGATAGCCGTTGAGCGGACCCGGAGGAAACATCAGGCGGGCAAAAGCCCACTCGGTTTTTTCCTGGTAGTCCGGCGGCAGGGGGACGTCGCCAATGCTGTATTCGACGCCCTCGAACTGGCGGAACGGACGTTGGAACGCGGACACCGCGGACAGACAGGCCACGCCGCACGCCAACCACTTGAGCAGCTTGCCAGCACGCATCGCGCCCCTCTTTGGTTTGAGCATAGCAGAGGCGCAACGCGTCAAGCCCGGCGGCCGTTAAATGGCGCGGGCTGTCAAGCCGGCTAAACCGGGAGTCGTCCCGGCTTTCTTGTCCTACAGGCCTTTCTTGGTGAGGAATGCGATCAGGTCGACCACGCGGCAGGAGTAACCCCACTCGTTGTCGTACCAGCTCACGACCTTTAGCAGGTTGCCGTCCAGCACCTTGGTCATCTGCCCGTCCACGATCGAGCTGTTCGAATTATGCAGCATGTCGGTCGACACCACGGGATCGTCGGTGTAGGCCAGGATGCCCTTCAGTTCGTGCGCGGCGGCGTGCTGGAAAGCGGCGTTCACTTCCTCGGCGGTCGAATTCTTCGCCAGCACGGCGACCAGGTCCACCACCGAAACGTCCGGCGTCGGCACCCGCATCGAGTAGCCGTCGAGCTTGCCCTTGAGCTCCGGCATCACCAGGCCAATGGCTTTCGCCGCGCCTGTGGTGGTGGGAATCATGTTCAGCGCAGCGGCTCGCGCGCGGCGCAGGTCCTTGTGCGGGAAATCGAGCACGTTCTGGTCGTTGGTGTAGCTGTGGATCGTGGTCATCGATCCTTTCAAGATGCCGAACTTCTCGTGCAGCACTTTCGCCACCGGCCCCAGACAGTTCGTGGTGCAACTGGCATTGGAAATGATCTTGTGCTTGGCCGGATCGTAGGCCGCGTCATTCACGCCCAGCACGATGGTGATGTCCTCATTCTTGGCCGGCGCCGAGATGATGACCTTCTTCACCGGGCCGCGCAGGTGCTTCGAGGCATCCTTAGCGTCGGTGAACCGGCCGGTCGATTCCACCACGATCTGCGCGCCAACCGAGGCCCAGTCGAGCTCCGCCGGGTCCTTGGTGGCGAATACTTTGATCTTCTTCCCGCCGACTGCAATGACGTCGCCATCCACCTTCACTTCTTCGTGAAGCGTGCCGAGCACGGAATCATATTTCAATAAGTGCGCGAGAGTCTTCGTATCTGTGAGATCGTTCACTGCCACGAATTCGATATCGCCGCGATGCATGCTCGCGCGGACGATATTCCGGCCAATACGGCCGAATCCGTTAATACCGACTTTGACTGCCATAGTTGTTCTCCTGTGAAATTTTGAGGGATTCGGTTAACACAAAGGATATCAGGATGCAGTTTTGCAGGCAACCCTTCTACAGGTAGGCGAGTCTCCGAAATTGCATTAGGCGGCAGTCCTGCCTGCCGCGTCGAGATTCGTCTCAATACTTCGTTGATTCCACCGCCACGCTCTGCAGCCGCGTGGCTGTCAGAGGTACAGACTACCGCTGGGCAGCGTTCGCCGTCCCCTCAAACGCCACCTTGCCGCCCACAATGGTGTACACCACCTGTGTGGCCAGGATTTCGTCGTCTGGGATGGTGAGAATATCCCGCGACAGCACCGTGATGTCGGCCAGTTTTCCAGGCTCCAGCGACCCCTTGAGTTTTTCTTCAAACGCCGCATACGCGTTGTTCCAGGTGTACGACCGCAGCGCTTCCTGGCGCGTCATGCGCTGATCCGGATAAAACACCGACCCATCTTTCGCTTTTCGAGTTACGGAAGCGTAGAAGCAGGCAATCGGGCTCACGTCTTCCACCGGCGCGTCGGTGCCGTTGCCCACAATCGCGCCCGTCTTCATGAGCTTTTGCCACACGTACGCTCCCTCTTCCGCGCGCTTCGGTCCCAGGCGCAAAATCACAAACGGCGCGTCCGACGTGCAATGGATGCCCTGCATGGCTGCAATCACGCCCAATTGGCCGAAGCGCGGAATATCGGCCGGATTGAGATGTTGCGCATGTTCGATGCGCCATCGCAGATTCTTCCGCTCCGGATGCTCGCGAAAAACCGATTCGTAGATGTTCAGCACCTCACGGTTGGCCCGGTCGCCGATGGCGTGCACGCACAGTTGGTATCCGTGCGCGATGGCCAGTTCGGCGGTGCGGCGGATGTCGGCTGGATCCTCGACATTAAACCCCGTCGATGCGGGTGAGTCGGAATAGGGCTCCAGCAGCCAGGCCCCGCGCGAGCCCAGCGCGCCATCCATGTACCGTTTGATGGCGCGAACCGTCAGAAACTCGCCGCCCGCGCCGAGGGTGCGATAGCGGTCCAGATCCGCCTCCAACTTCTGGTTCGGCTCCCGCAGCATCACCCACAGGCGTAGTCCAAGTTCGCGATTCTCCGCCATACGCCGGAACATATCCACGGTGGCGGGCGGAGAACCGGCATCCTCAAACGTGGTGATGCCCTTGGCCAAGCACTCGGCGGTGACGATGCCGATCACCTTGCGCAAGTCGGCGGCCTGTTCGTCGGGCGTACGCCGCGCGCGCCACTGGTCCAAAGCGCGGCTCGCCAGTCCTTGCGCCGTCTCACGCAATAAGCCGGTAGGATTGCCGGCCGCGTCTTTCAGAATCTCGCCGCCCTTGGGGTTGGGCGAGGCGCGTGTGATCCCGGCCAGTTCCATCGCCCGGCCGTTGATGAACGTTGCGTGCCCGCTCGCGTGTTCGAGCATCACCGGATGATCCCCGGAAACGGCGTCGAGCGGGGCGTGCAGGGGGAACCCTTCCACGTTGGGATCGGGCGCCCGGATCCACTTCGATTGATGCCATCCGCGGCCCACAATCCACTCGCCCGGCCTGGCCTGCCGCGCCGCGCGCGCCACCTGCGCCAGAATCTCGTCCCAGGTGCGGGCTTCGCGCAAATCCAGACCTAGCCGGTATTCGCCGATCGAGGTGAAATGCGCGTGGCCCTCGATGAAGCCCGGAATGGCAAGCTGCCCATGCAAATCGATGACCCGCGTGTGCGCTCCGATGAGATGCTCGACATCTCCGTTGCCGCCGAGCGCGATAATCCGGCCGCCACGGGCGGCCAACGCCCTCACCTCCGGCTGAAGGGGATTCATGGTCGCGATTTTGCCGTTCAGCAGCGCCAGTTCGGCCGGCTGCGCGGCGGCTGCGACTACAATCAAGAAGAAGAGGAGCATCCGCATGGCAACCAGCATACTGGAATCCATTCGCTACCAGGTGGAAGGCGCGGCAGCCATCGTCACCCTCAATCGGCCCGAGCGCCGCAACGCCCTATCGCTCGGCCTGATGCTGGAGCTGATTGCATGCCTGGACGAAATCGGCAGCAGCCCGGAAATCCGCGCCGTGGTCCTCGGCGCAGCCGGGACGGTGTTCTGCTCGGGCCACGATCTCAGCGAAATGACCGGCCGCGACCTCACCGAATATCGCCGCATCTTCGACGTCTGCACTGAGCTGATGACGAAGATTCAATCCATCCCGCAGCCGGTGATCGCCGCGGTGCAGGGCGTGGCCACCGCCGCCGGGTGCCAGTTGGTGGCCGCCTGCGACCTCGCTGTCGCCGCCGAGGAGGCCGCCTTCGCCACGCCGGGCGTGAAGATCGGCCTCTTCTGCACCACGCCGATGGTCGCATTGACCCGTGCCATCGGCCGCAAGCGCGCCCTCGAGATGCTGCTCACCGGCGAAATGGTGGATGCCCGCACCGCCGCCGATTGGGGTCTCGTGAATCGTGTGGTTGCGGCCGCCGAACTGCAAGCCGAATCGCGCAAGCTGGCGGCGAAGGTCGCTGCAGCGAGCAGCCTGGTGGTCGCTCTGGGCAAGCAGGCGTTCTACACCCAGATCGATCTCGACCAGCCCAAAGCTTACGCCTACGCCAAAGAGGTGATGTCGATGAACGCGCTGGCCGCGGACGCGCAGGAGGGCATTTCCGCATTCCTGGGCAAGCGCTCGCCCTGTTGGGCGGGTAAATAGGCCGGTGCCCCCGTTTGCTCGATCGGCCGGTTGGCAGGCGAAAGCGCGGGCCCCACTATGTGCCTAGAAACAGCGGCCGGATATGGCGCTCGAGGAGATTGGCGGTGACGTTGCGCGCTATGCTCTCCTCGCATGCGTCCAGCATCTTCGTGTACCGCTCGCCCATCTTGGCCGCGATCTTGTAACCCACATGCAGCAACTGGCGCAGGTTGGGATTGAAGAGCGGGTTCTGCGGGTCGTGGCGCAACGCGCCGGCATACTCCTCCGCCGTCCAGCCGTTAACCGTGGCGGGCGTGGGAAGCTTGGAGACATCGATGTCGATGACCGAAGCGTACGGTGCGCATAGCTCGCGCTGACGTTCGTAAGCCTCCGTGTAAATCTCCTTGGCCAGCGCCAGCCCTTCCGCACCGGCTTCTGCCAGTCCGATGAGTTCCTCCAGCCACGTGGTGCCTGCCGTCTTGAGATGAAGGCCGGTGCCGTTATTGCCCAGCGCGCGGCGAATGGGCGCGTATAGCGAAAACTTGTCGCTGCCGGAGTGCACGCTCAGTTTCAGGTCTTTGGGCAGTTTGTATCGTTCGACCGCGTGCGCAATCACGGCCACGTCGGCCGCGAACTCCCGCTCGAACTGCTCCACGTTGCCCACATAGTCCACACCCTTGTTGAAGCGGCCGGTGAACTTAGGAGCGATGGTTTGGACGGGGATGCTTTCGTCGGCCAGGGCGGCCAGAATCAGTAACAACTCGGCAGGCGTCTGCGGCGCGTCGGTTTCATCCATCGAAACTTCCGTGATGAAGCTGCCCGCCGCCCGCTGCGCGATGTGCCGGTATATAGCCGCAGCCTCGTTGACTGCATGCAGGTATTTGGACGCCGCGCGGAAGGCCTTCTCCTTGGTGAGCGCCAGCGGTTCCGCCAGCCCGGGGATCTCGATTCGTCCCACCAGTTCTTTATGGCGCGCCAGAAACGCTTCCACCGCGCCGGGCTTCGGGCGTTGCGCGATGGCGTCAGCCACATCCAGCGTGAAAAAGTCGCACGCCCCAAGAAACCGGTCGACCGTCTCCAGGTTGATGTGGTCGGCGTCGAGAAAATACGGCTGCTTCCAGTCCAGGGCTTCCACCGCAGCATCGGCGGCAGCGCGCGCGCTGGCGGGTTCCGAGCCTACAATCTTGTGTTCGCGGTTAGACTTATTCCATACCGGCGTCACCGAAGCGCCTTGGGCGGCGGCACCCACGCAAGCCGCTAATTGCGCTTTCGCCTGGTGAGCAAAGCGGTCGCCCATTCCAAACGAATATCGTCCTAATTGAAGTCCGTTGTTATCGCTCACAATAGATCCGCCAGAGCAAAGCGTTAAAAAACAATTCTTTGCCGATTTGAATATATTGGGCGGCACAGATACGCGTCAAGCCCGTGTCGTTAAACCGCTTTTTTAGAAAAACTCAATGAAACCATGGAGCGCAGGGCCTATAATAATCGAGGGAAAACCATGACACGCCGCACACTTTTAGGTGGCGCCGCCGCGTTGGCGGCCGCTCGCTTCCGCCTGCGCGCAGGGCCGCCCGCCGGGTCCGCGCTCACGTTGGATCAGATTCTGGCCCGCATCCGACCGCCGCAATTTCCGGATCGCGTATTCGAAATCACCCGTTTCGGCGCTCGCGAAGGCGGACAAATTGAAGGCCACCGAAGCCATCGCCAAGGCGATCCAGGCATGCTCCGCCGCTGGCGGCGGCCGGGTGGCGGTTCCGGCCGGGGTCTTCCTTACCGGCGCGATCCATCTGTCCAGCAACGTCAATCTGCACCTGGACGACGGCGCCACGCTGCGATTCAGCCAGGATCCGCACGACTATCTGCCGGTGGTCTTAACCCGCTTCGAAAGCACCGAGTGCATGAATTACTCGCCTTTCATTTACGCCTTCGGGCAAACCAACATCGCGGTCACTGGAACGGGCACGCTCGATGGCGGCGCGGATGCGGACCATTGGTGGTCGTGGAAACGAGATTACTCGCGCGGCCCGCTGCCAGCCGCGGCCGATAACCGCGCGCTGCTGGAGCAAGGCGAAAAAGATGTGCCGGTGAGTCAGCGCATTTACGGCGAGGGATCCAAGTTGCGGCCCAACTTCGTGCAGCCGTACCGCTCGACGAATGTTCTTCTCGAAGGCGTCACCATCCGCAATTCGCCGATGTGGGAACTCAACCCGGTTTTGTGCAGGAATGTCACGGTGCGCAACGTGAAGATCTCCAGCCATGGTCCGAACAACGACGGCTGCGATCCGGAATGCTCGTCCGACGTGCTGATCGACGGTTGCGAATTCGACACCGGCGACGATTGCATCGCCATCAAGAGCGGCCGCAACCGCGACGGCCGGCGCGTCAATGTCCCCTGCGAAAACGTAATCGTGCGGAATTGCCGGATGAAGGACGGCCACGGCGGCGTATCCATCGGCAGCGAGGTTTCCGGCGGCATACGCAACGTGTACATGGAGAATAACCGCATGGACAGCCCGCACCTCGATCGCGGCCTGCGCATTAAAACCAACTCGCACCGCGGCGGCGACCTGGAGAATTTCTATTTCCGCAACAACACGATCGGTGAAGTGGCGCGCGCCGTGATCGATATCGATTTCTATTACGAGGAAGGCCCCGGCGGCCCATTTACGCCCAGCGTACGCAACGTGGTGGTGGAACACATAACCTCGCAGCGCAGCCGCTATGCGCTCTATCTGCGCGGATATGAGAACGCCAAAATCTCCGGAGTCCGCGTCGCCCATTGCGTCTTCAACAACGTCGCGGAGCCTGACGTGATCGAGAATGTAGCTTCTCTCGAACTCATCGACGACTTGAGGAACGGCAAGCCGATGACGGTAAAGTAACCGCGAGCCGCCAAGCCAATGACCACTCCATCTCCGCTGGCACGGGCCGCCGATTCCGTGCTGGTGATCGTCGACATCCAGGATCGTCTGCTGGTCATAATGCCGGCCGCCGCGCGCGAACAGATGCTGCGCAACACCCGGATTCTCGCCGAATCTGCGGCGCTGCTCGGCATACCGGTCCTGGTGACGGAGCAATATCCCGGAGGACTCGGCCACACCGCGGCGCCGGTTGCGGAAGTGCTGCCACCGGTCACGCCGCGTGTCGAAAAGACGTGCTTCTCGTGCGCCGCCTCCGAGGCGTTCACCACGGCGCTGGCCGCATCCGGCCGGTCGCAGATTGTTCTGGCCGGCATGGAAGCGCACGTGTGCGTCCTCCAGTCCGCGCTCGACTTGCGAGCCGCCGGCCGCGAAGTCTGGGTGGCTGAAGACGCCTGCTGCTCGCGCAATCCGGCCAACCACCGCAACGCCATCGACCGCATGCGCGCGGCTGGAGTGGTGGTGGCCAACACGGAATCGGTGGTCTTCGAGTGGCTGCGCGATGCCCGCCACGAACACTTCAAAGCCATCTCGGCGCTGAAAAGTGCGGTCCAGAAGATTCTGCGTGGGCATCAGCGGGAGGAAACCAACCGGTTCGTTGCGTTTCGTTCGCATTGGGGGTTCCGCAGCGAGTTCTGCAATCCGGCGCGCGGGAATGAAAAGGGCGGGGTGGAAGAGGAAGGCGGGTATTTCCGGCGCAATCACCTGGTCCCGTTGCCGGCGGCGAGGGACCTGGAGCACCTGAATGAGTTGCTGCTGGCTGGCTGTAAAGAGGAAGAGCAACGGGTGATTTCCGGGAGGAATCAGACGATCGGGGCGGCCATGGCGATCGAGCGCGAGCATCTGCTGCCCCTGGCTTCGGAAGGATTCGATCTGGCGGCCGTGTCGTTTCCGAAGGTCAACGGCAGCGGCTGCGTGAACGTGTTGACGAACTTCTACTCGGCGCCGCTGCCCGCGGGAGCCCGCACCGAAGCCAAGGCGCATGCCGCGTACGTGGAGATCTGGCACGAAGGCAAGTGCGTAGCGCGGCATGAGCGGTGTTTCAGCCGACAGCAGAAGATTTTGGACTTGGAGCACTACCTCGACGTGCTGACGAAGAAGCCCGGCGCCCTGGCGGGATCGACGGCGCTGGAACAGTGGCGGGCGCAAGGCCGATGGCCGGTTGCTTCGGGCAAAATGGGGAAGAAGAGGGAACGCCAGGGAATGAACGGGAAATGCCGCAGAGTGGGCCAAACTACTGAATTTAGGTGGTTTCCCTTTGGTTTCAGTTGGAGGCGCGGGTCGGAATCGGAATCCGTCCAGATATTGAAAACACGTAAGTTATTGAAAACACTGTGCGCACGGTGCGCGCACTTCGCAGGTTCACCGGTTTTCCCGTACAAAATCGTGTACAGGGTGGCCCCAAGAAATCGGCGACCCGTTGGTAGTGAATGTCCGCAGAGCTTTCGTCTGTTGAACGGCATCGGTGACAGGGATTGGAGCTGACCATCGAAGAGGGCGCGGGCGTTTTGGGAGGCTCCTCTCGGCGTTGGCTTTGGCGGTGGACAAAGGTTGCCGGATGCTCCGGTGAAATGCGGCGGCTCTTGGGATGACCGCCGCCGTCCGCGCTGGGAGCCAGATCCGCCGAAGCAAGTTCGATCTGTTATAGTTTTGAATCTCCCTGACTGTTGAACTGCATGAATCAAGAACAGGCAATCATCATCGGAGCAGGTCCAGCGGGATTGACGGCGGCTTACGAGTTGCTCACTCGGACCGGGATCAAGCCGATAGTCCTTGAGAAGTGCGACTGCATGGGCGGAATCTCCCGCACGGTGAACTATAGGGGTAATCGGATCGACATCGGAGGGCACCGGTTCTTCTCGAAATCCGACCGCGTCATGGAGTGGTGGCTGCGGATGCTCCCACTGCAGGCGTCCGAGAATAGCGCGACAGCCATCAAATACCACCGCATGGAGCGGGCAATCGCGGCTTCCCCATCTGGCCCTGACCCGGCCGCCGCGGATCGCGTGATGCTGTTGCGGGCTCGCAAGTCTCGCATTTATTACCTACGCCGTTTCTTTGATTACCCGATCTCACTCAGCAAGGACACGATTCTGAAGCTTGGCCTGTGGCGGACCTTCAAGATCGGGATGAGCTACTTCCAGAGCGTGCTGTTTCCGCTGAAAGACGTGGAGACACTGGAGCAGTTCTTCATCAATCGTTTTGGAAAGGAGCTGTATCGTACCTTCTTCAAATCCTACACCGAGAAGGTCTGGGGCGTGCCGTGCAATCAAATCAGCTCCGAGTGGGGTGCCCAGCGGATCAAGGGCCTCTCTGTTTGGGCGACACTGATTCACGCCATGAGGAAGGCGTTTAGGCGTGGCAGCAGCGACATCGGGCAGAAGGATACCCAGACCTCGTTAATTGAACAGTTCCTGTACCCCAAGTTCGGGCCTGGACAAATGTGGGACGAGGTGGCACGCCGCATCAAAGAGAGGGGCGGGGAGATCCGTACCGGATATCGGTTCGAGCGGATTATCACCGATGGCTGGCAGGTCCGGGCACTGCAGGCCTCTGACTCCGCGACGGGGCGGATGGAAACCTTCCAGGGCGAATATTTCTTCTCCACCGCCCCAGTACAGGAACTCATGGGGTCCTTCGACGTCGCTCCTCCCCAAAATGTCCGGGAAGTGTCGGATGGTCTAGTTTACAGAGACTTCATAACGGTCGGCCTCCTGGTTCGCTCGCTCCGAATCAATGACGACACGCCACAAGGGAAGAAGCTGATCAGCGACAACTGGATCTACATCCAGGAACCCGACGTGCTGCTCGGTAGGCTCCAGATCTTCAACAACTGGAGCCCCTTTATGGTGGCCGATCCGGCGAATGTCTGGTTGGGCCTCGAGTACTTCTGCAACGAGTCTGACGAGTTGTGGAACCTCTCCGATGAGCGCCTGGTCGCTCTCGCGAGCCAGGAACTCGACAAGATCGGGATCATCGACGCCACTGAAGTGCTCGACTCTACGGTCCTGCGGATGGAAAAGACCTATCCCGCATATCTCGGCACATATGCAAGGTTCAACGAGGTGCGCGAGTATGTCGACCGCTACAGCAACCTGTTCTTAATTGGCCGCAATGGCATGCATCGCTACAACAACCAAGACCACTCGATGCTGACCGCCATGATGGCGGTGGACAACATCATTGCCGGCAAAACGGACAAGACCGGCCTCTGGGAAGTCAATGTCGATTTGGACTATCAGGAGGAGAAGTCCAAGTGATCGGCACCAGTGCGCAGTATGTGGACCGCAAGACGCCGGCGATGACGACGCTTAATCTGGCGAATTCTGGTCACGCGTGGAGCGGTGCAACTGGTCAATGATGTGTGTGCCGGGGGTAGCGGTTTGTGGAGTTCGAACGTCGTGCGCTCGGACGGCCATCGGCACAAGAGGTAGAATGACCCCATGGCTTTGATCGGTACCACGCGATCCCTGGCCGCTGCCGGGGTGTTTCTCGCGTCGCTCGCGTGGTTCAGCCTGGGTGTTGAACGGAGTGGGATCGCGAGCGTTTACTGTGACCCGGTAAGCCACATCACGTCGCAGGATGAGGCGGTTTATGGACGCGAAGCCATCGAGATGGTCACGGATGGCCATTGGCTGACGCCGACCTACCTTGCCCGCTACGTTTTGAACAAGCCGCCGCTGTTGCAATGGATGGCCGCGGCGAGCATCAGAGTCTTCGGAGTCTCGGCTTGGGCGCTCCGCGTGCCATCGCTCGTGGCGGCGGCCTTGGTTACGGCGCTCGTGTTTTTGCTGGTCTGGCGAATTCACTCCTTGGCGGTGGCCGCGGGCGCGGTCCTGCTGCTGATCTCCAGTCACCTGTTCTACGTTTTTGCGCGGCTCGTGATGACGGATATGCTCCTCGCTTTGTGGCTTGTAACGGCCATGTGCGTGCTGGCACGCGATCCCGCGCTCGGCCGCGCGTCTTCGTTATGGATTTTTGCCGTGTGTTCAGGCGCGGCCATCATGACAAAGGGCGCCGCCGGCCTTCTGCCCTTGATCGCGCTCGCGATACACACGGCGCTGGCGCCGCGCGATTCGCGCCCAAAGCCAGCGCGCCTGGTCGCGGTGTGTGCGGCTGCCGCGGCTGTTGCCTTGCCGTGGCACCTGTACCAACTGGCGGTGCACCCGCGCTGGTTTGTGGCGGAGTATGTCCTCACGCAGCATCTTGCGGTCGGCGTGACCGCTCCCCCACAGTATTCGAACGAGAACCACCTGGTCTTTTACGCTCGCCGGCTGTTCCTCACAGACCCGGTGCTCAGTGTGGCTGTTGCTCTCTCCGTGGCGCCCCTGCTATTGAAGTGGCGGCAGCGCTCGGTCCCGCTGGCCTGGACCGCGGCGGTCATCGCAGCGTTGTTTGCCTTCCGCTTCCGCTCGGGCTCCTATGTGGTCCCGTTGATCCCGCCGCTGGCGGTGCTCTCGACGGAACTGCTTGGCATGCTGCCCCGTCGAGGCCGAGCGCCAGCGCTGGCCGCATTGGTGGTGTGCACTGTGGTCAAGGTTGTGTCCGGCTCGGAAGTCTGGGCCATTCCGGCCGGTGTCGCGTCCCAACTCCCCGAGGCGGCGGGTCTGCGAGCGTATTGCGAGCAACATCGCAGCAACGACCTGATCCTGGTTGAGCCCCACGATGAATTCTACTCGTCGGACCTGCCGTTTGCACGGGTACGTTACTGCTGGATGGCGACTGAACGGCCTTCCGGGACCGAGCGCCCTCCGCTCGACTTTGCCTGGCTCGGGATTTCCACCACCGTATTGCAGTACAACCAACTGGAAGCCTGGCGGCCCATCTTCCGCAGCCGGCTGGAGTACTTCAACCTGCCGTCGGACGCGGCAGTGGCCACGGCGATCCGGCCCCATTCTCTCGCCGAAGCAAAGCACCTGATTGAAGCGCATCCCGAGACGGATTTCTCGCTGCCTGAGATGCTGCTGCGCAGTTTAGGCGTGACCAGTCCCCACCGAATCGTGCTGGCGGGGTCCGGCCGCGTTTTCCTCCTCGCGCCGGCGAGCGGCACGTACCAGGCCACCCGCCCGTGCCGATTGTAGGCGACCCTCGGACGATCTTTCGCTGGCCGTTTACCGGAACCGCGGTTCGGCGGCCCGACGGGTGCGTGCCTCACAGACGAAAGCTTAAGGCGGGATCAGGGGCTTGCAGGTTCGGCGGGTTCTCTGCATCTTCAGAACATCGGCATCACTCCGATTCCGTGACGAGACCCTCGGAGGCGGTGAGGTCCCAACAGAGTCGCCGTTCCGGTGCTTCGACTACAGCAAATGGACCTCTCAGATCCGTTTGCGGCAATAGCCGCACCTGCCGCACTAGCGGACATCCGCACCGCCGCCCCAAGCGTAATATTGATCTTGACTTGGCCTAAATCGTAAAGGAGCGTATCCGATGTATACCGTCGAACGTCGCAAACATCCAGGGTTCTGGGCATACGCGTTAGCTCTCATCCTAGATTGATGCCCGTCAACGACACGCCGCCAATTTGCTCCCCTGAGCGGAAACAGTTCAGGAACGAAAAAGACGTTCTCAGCCTCCGAAAGCGCCGTCGCCGGGCGGTAAAACATTGCGCCAAAGCATTGGTGAAATACTCTCTCACCGGACCGGCGTCGGAACTGCGGGCCGCGAAGCCCGCCTCTAAGAGCGCGCCGCCACGCGGGGCGCGGCGAAAGTTTCGCTTTGATCTCTACACTGCTGGCTATCGTGATTCTGTTCCTCGGGGTCTTCGTGACCCGGGTAATCTAAAATTCGGCAAGTACCCGAATGTTGTGGGTTGGGTTGATTGGAAGCCGAGCACCTCGTCTGGGAGATTTGGTTGTGTTTCGGATCCAGCCGTCCTATAGTCACCGTGGGAAGCACGGCCGCCGTGCAGCCCTTGCGGCGGTCGTGGGTGATTGCCTTCCTGGAGGCCTTTTATGTTTCGATCGATGTCCGGGTTTAAGGCTCAATATCATTACCTCACTCTCCTCGTGATTTCAGAGTTCAGCGATTGGAGGGTGCTCCTCTACGGTCCGGGTGCGACAATTCACGGCGTCCACCAGTTCAGCGAGGCAAAGGCCAAGGAACACGCGATGGCCGTTGCCCGAGCGTACATTCACGACCGGAAACAAGAAGAATTGCCGGATGTTGAGTTAACCTGGGTGCCTGCTGCCTCCGACGACTGGCTCGTCTGGTATTGAATCGCCACCGAAGCCAGAGTGAAGCGTTGGCATCAGCAATCTCTATCTTCGAGTGCAGGTTTCGATTTCGGACGCGCTCTGAGCACCCACCGGAGTTGGAGAAAGCCTTTCATTTCCCCAGGCGCTCCAATTACGGCATTAAGTGGATCAGCTTGAATCCGATCTCGGTGCCCATCTTGAGCATTTAGACAATCGGTGGAGCTTTCAACCGTTGACTGCGCGCTCCAACCGCACGACTTTCCCCCTCGACCACTTCCCGCGGGACGAGGGAGCCCAGGAAAACCCTGAATACTTCGGTTATGATGTCAGGAACGGCAATGCGCGAGGACTCGCTAACGGACCCGCCTGGCAGGAGCGAGCCGGCGGAGCCTCCGTTGTCACCCAGCGTCGATGGCGTGCCGGTTCTCACCGTCGACGACCTACTTTGGCTGCTTTATCTATATCCGCTGCGAGTTCTGTCGGCTTTTGGTCCCCAGGCTCTTATATATTCGATTGGCAGGCTGTTCCGGTTTCGCGTGCGGAAGCGGAGGGAGATTGTAACGCAGCGGCTGCTTACGGTCCAGTGTGCCGGGATAGCGCGCGATCAGGTGCCGCAGATCGCCGACAACTTCCTTGCCAACTCTGCCATTCGAATGCTGGACGACCTGATGCTCAGTTGGCCTTCCTCCGCAAAGAGGCTACGGTGCAGCGGAATTCAGGGGATCGAGCACCTCGAGCGTGGAAGGTCGGCCGGCAAGGGACTGATCCTGCTGACAGCTCACTTTTGCGCAACCCGGGTCGCAAAGCGGTATCTCGCCACCATCGGACGTCCGATACTGACGGTGCGCGACCAAACTCCACATGGAGACTGGTGGGGGCGCTTCGGGCGTCGTATTCTGGAGCCGCGTCGCGTGGAGTTCTTGCATGCGATCATTGGCGAGTCAGTCTATATTCAGGATAGGGAATGCACGTTGAAGATCCTCCGCCGGCTGCGGTCCGGAGGTTTGGTCAACATCCATTTCGACGGGCAATCCGGCACAAGAACCACGCCGTGGTCCTTTCTCGGCACTCCGCGGCGTTTTTCGACAGGCATCTTCGACCTCGTCCGGCTGTCGGGTTGTGCCGTTATCCCGATGCTCTGCCTTGGCAGAAGCTCAGGATTCCGCATCATCTTTGGTCCGATGCTTGACATCGTCCAGGCCCCAGGACGCGACGAGTTCATTCGCGCCAATCTGCCTGCCTTCGTGCAGACCGTGGAAAAACAAATCCTGGATTACCCGGAAGAGTGGGAACAATGGATGAGTATGTAAGCGGCACCGAAGCCGCGAGGAGTCCGGATGGAAGAAGTGATGAAACGGCTTCAACCGAGGCGGCTAGAAGTATAATCGATCAATGCCAAAAGGCCACGGCGAAAATCCGAGGCGAAAACCCAAGCGGAAATCCCGGACCCAGAGCCATGACCACGCGTCATGGGCGTCATTTCCTGTACCCGCGCTATTCAGAGTCCAGACACCGGGTTTTTTGCGCCGGGCCAAATGGATATGTTGGCCATGATGCGTGAGCCGCCCAGCCAGCCGGATACTCTGAGCCGTATTCGCACGATTCTTGTCGAATCACTCCAGTTAAACCTGCTGGAGGACGAATCGCGTGGAGTCACGCGATTGTCGGAGGTTGCCGGCGTCGATTCCATGGCGGCGCTGGCCTTTGTCGTGGCGGTGGAAAAGGAGTTCCACATTGTGATCGAGCCGGAGATGCTCGGACTGGATTTCATCGAGGATCTGCCGCGGCTCGCGGCGTATGTGGAAGCTCGCGGAGGGGCTGGCTACAAGGGATGATCGCCGAACGGCTGCGAGCTCTTGCCGAAGACAACCCGGGACACCTGGCCATCGTGGACGGCCAGGAGCGAATCACTTACGGTCAATTGCTGCGGCGGATCGATTGCTGCCGGGAGTGGTTGCACCAGCGCCTCGCCGTAGCGCCCGGCGACGTGATTCTGGGATCCCTAGAGAATTCGTGGCAATTCGTGGCGTGCTTTTTTGCGATCGCTGAATCGGGTGGCGTTTTCATGCCTCTGCATCCGGGGTGGCGCGCTCGGGAACTGCGGAGTTTCTGCGAGCGGCTGAAGATCCACGGCGTCATAACCGGACGTGCGTCACGCCCGGAGTGGGATCAAGTGATCTCCGGCGAACGAGTGGCCGTGATCGACGACGGATTTGACGAAGCTCCCCGCTCGCCGCTGGCGCACGCAGCGGACGCGAATAGCCCAGCGCTTTATCTGGCGACGTCCGGTTCCACGGGCGTTCCGCGCATCGTTCCCCGGAGCCATGGGAACCTGGTGGCCGGGGCCCGCAATGTCGCCCGGGCTCTCGGCATCGACCCTGGGCGGCGCTTCCTGTGCGTGGTTCCGTTTTATCACTCCAGCGGATTTCATAACAGCCTGATCGTGCCGCTGCTGAACGGCGCGCGCCTCGTCCTCATGCGGCATTTCACGCCAGCGGCGTGCGCGCGGCTGGTGGTGGCGGAGAGCGCCGATGTCCTGATCGGCTCGCCATTTATTTACCGGATGCTGCTCGACCAATCTCAATATCTGCCCACTCTGCATCTGTGCGTGTCCGCCGGCGCGCGCATGACTCAGACGCTGGAGCTAGCGTGGCAGGAGCGTCTCGGCACGCGCGTGCGACAATTGTATGGATCAACGGAAACCAGCGTGATCTCGATCGATCGCTCGGCCGAGCCTGAGTCATCGGGAACTGTCGGAACTCCCATTGACGAAGTCGAGGTCCGTATCCTCGACGAAGGCGAAGTGGCCGTGCGGTCACCCATGGTGATGTCTGGATATGTCGCGGACCCGGAATGGAATCTCCAGGTGTTCGAGGGCGGCTTTTTCCGGACGGGTGATCTCGGCTGCCTGGATTCGGACGGGCAACTGCGGCTCCTTGGCAGAAGACGCAGGGTGATTAATATGGCTGGCGTGAAGGTCGATCCGGTGGAGATCGAGCAGGCGGTCGAGTCGCTCGAAGGCGTTGTGGCATGTCATGTCGATTCGGGCAGTGGCGAGCGCGACAGCGAACTGATCCGGGCCAGGATCGAGTTGTGTGAAGGAGCCGAAATAACCAGAGCCGATGTGATCGCGCACTGCCGCCGCCTGCTGGCCGATTACAAACTGCCGCGCATAATCGAATTCGTTGAAGCTTTGCCTGTCACACTGGCAGGCAAAATATCCCCTCCCTGGGGCGCCGGAGGCCTCGGCCGCTGATCGCGGCAGATACTACTATTATGCCAATGCACACTCACACTCCGCTTCCGGAAGCGTGGCTGAACCTTGCTGCGCTTCTGCCTTCCCCACTCCCCCTCGCACGGGCCGGCGATGGGCAGGTCGTCTCGTTTGAAGGTCTTGCGAAAATCTATAGTGAGGAGTGCGCGCACATCGAGCTACTGGATGGCCCCTATGGCGCGGATGCCTGTATTCCCGTTCCGGAAGAAGTCGCGCGGGAGTATGCGAAATACCGGCCCACTCCCGTTCACCGGGCGCGCGGGCTGGAAAAAGCCCTCGGCTACGCGGGCGCAATTTACTTTAAGCGCGAAGATCTCTCGCCCACGGGGAGCCACAAGCCCAACACCGCCGTTCCGCAGGCCTATTACGCCCGCAAGCAAGGTTTGGCCGAGCTTATCACCGACACGGGAGCCGGGCAGTGGGGCTGCGCGCTGGGATGGAGTTGCCACAACTTGGGGGTCCGCTGCACCGTATTCATGACGCGAAACAGCTACAGCGCGAAGCCCTATCGGCGTTATCTCATGCAGCTGGCCGGAGTGACCGCGATCGCCTCGCCCAGTCCATTCACCGAGTGCGGCCGCGCGCTGTTCGACCAGGACCCAGGGCATCCCGGCTCGCTCGGCATCGGCATGAGCGAAGCGATGGAACTGGTAGCGGCGCGGCCGGACGCCCGATTGGCACTCGGATGCATGAGCTACTACGCGGCACTTCATCAGACCGTGATTGGAGTCGAGCTTGCCGATCAGCTTCAACAGAACTGTGTCGAGCCCGACCTGGTGGTCGGCTGCGTGGGAGGCGGAACCAATTTCACCGGCTTCATCAGCCCCTTCGCCGCTGCCCTGTTTGGCCATGGACCTTGGCGCGGAAAGATTCCGCGTATGCTCGCCGTCGAATCCGACAGGATTCCGGCGCTTACGCAAGGCGAATATCGCTACGAATTCGCGGACTCCTTCGGCTTGACGCCTCAAGTGAAGATGTACACGCTGGGACGTGAGTTCCTGCCCGAGAAGATGCACGCGGGCGGTTTGCGCTATCACGGCAAGAGCCCGCTGCTCAGCTATCTTTTCCACCACCGCGTGGTCGAAGCCGCGGCCGTCTCTTCCGAGGAGGCGTTCGCCGCGGGGCGCCTGTTCTTCGAGTCCGAGGGGATTCTTGCCGCTCCTGAGACCTGCCATGCCGTCGCTCAGGTAATTCGGGAAGCCGGACACTTTCAACAAGCGGGTAAGGCCGCGATCATTGCTTTCTGCCTTTCCGGCACTGGCTATTTGGACCTGCAGGGCTACGCCGACACGTTTCAATTGGCATAGCTCCAGACGTGGTTCAAGTGGCGATCGACAGTTGGACGGCAGCCGCCAGCGTTTGCGACGGCCCGGTCTTTCGTTCGGTGCATCGAGGCGATCAAGCCCAGGCTGCTGCGTTGAGCGAGAAAGTCGTCTGGCAGTTGCTGCAGGGGTATGCAACTGCGGCTGGCGTTCCCGGTATTGCGCCGCACGACTGGAAACCACGGGACGGACGGGACGTAACCATGCCCATCAGTCTTGCCCAAAGGAGAACGCTTGCTGTGCGAGAGTAACGCCTTCCTTGGGCGGACGACCGCCCTTGTCCGGTCTCAAGCGGCGGTGCAGCGTGATTTCCAGGCTGCGAACGAAGCCGGCCGAGGAGGAGGGAGAAAAGGGGACGCATTTCCTGAATTGGAGGGAGGAATTGGGGGACAGGCCACCAAACCCCTGGACGGAACCCAGGGACCGACAGGAAGTAACCTGATCCGAATAGCTCAGTTCTTTCTCCGTTCACCACAGCCTCGCGAAAAATCTTCGCACCTGTTTTCATGGCGTTGCGCCGGTTTCCGCCCGCCCTCGGATCCGCCGTCAACGGCACACGCGGGATAATCGTATCGGGAGCGATCCCCTCGATTCACCGGAAAGCACAAAAGTGGGGCGAATTCGCCCCACCAAAAGAGACTCAAGTGCCTGATTCCATTGCAAAGCGCCTTCAAAAAACGGGGCGAATTCGCCCCGTTTTGGGGCGCCCTCGTCCACTCCCCGATCTGCAAGCGCCTTTTTGAGGAAACCTGACCCAATGAGATCGCACGCGCTCACTCGCGCTAGCATCGGTTTGTGAGCTATCGCGCGCTGGTCTTATTCGATATCGATGGCACCCTGCTGCGGCGCGCCGGGCCGCATCATCGCCAGGCACTGGTACACGGCATCCGCAAGGTCGCCGGCCTCGATACCAGTACCGTAGGCATTCCCGTGCAGGGCATGCTGGACCCGGCCATCGTGACGGAAATGATGCGCCGCGCGGGTGCCAACCGCGCGCTCATCCGCCAGTCGATGCCCGCAATTCAGCACGCCGCGGAGCGCTACTACCTGCGCGTGTGCCCGCCGCTCGAAGGCATGCACTGCCCCGGTGTGCCGGCGCTGCTCGAACGCCTGGTCCGGCGCGGCTTTCTGCTGGCGCTGGTCACCGGCAACCTCACCCGTATCGGCTGGCGCAAACTGGAGCGCGCCGGCTGTGCACACTACTTCCGCTACGGCGCTTTCGGCGACATGGCCCCCACTCGCGGCCGCCTGGTGAAATGGGCCATCCGCGAGGCCGTCGGGCGGCATTCGCTTCCCGCGCATGCGCCTGTCGCACTGGTGGGCGACGCCACTTCCGATGTCATCGCCGCGCGCGAAAACCGTATCCGCATCATCGCCGTCCAGACCGGCATTACGCCGGTGGAAGATCTCCGGGCGCTCGCGCCCGATTACCTGCTGCGCAATCTGCGCGACTTTCGCCTGCGCATGGTGGAGGGCCGGTCCTCCTGAATCGCCGCAGTGCGCATCCCCGCTCATAGGGCCAGGTTCTGCAGCGGCGCAGCCAGGCGCGATTGGCTAATTGGCTGTTGGAGCGCTTTCTATCTGGTCGATCACAATCACTTCCACCGGACCCTTGCGCGGCTCCAGCTTCAATCCGAGCTGCTCCTCGATCGCGGTGAAGATCGACGGTCCGGTGCGAGCGTCCGTGGATGGTGCCGGCGCGCCGTCCACCCCGGTGGATTGGGCCTCCGTATCCGGCTCCCACTCCAGTTTGAAATCAAAAACTCCCTTCAGCCCCGTCTGATCTTGTACGGAACGGCCGATCTGGTTGGACAACACATTGGCCAACATCGCGGCCGTGACCTGGCTGCCGGTCAGACGGCCCCCGGTTGTCATGTTGAATGGGTTTTGGCCCGCGCTGCCGCTGGCCTCGGTTAACTGGACCCTGGCGCCATTCTTGGCGACCACCATCGCATACATCGGGAGCTCCCTGGTTTCGCGGTGAATGGCGAGTCGGAAGCGCGTGGCAAGAAGCGACTGCATCATCCGCTGCAACAGGCCAGGAGTGAGCGTCGCGCCCGCTTTGGCCACGACATCGTAGTGGACGGAGTCCAGCCACTTCGGCTTGCCGAAAAGACGATCGCTGCGGATATCATATGCCCATGTGATGAGCGTTTCGAGCGACGTATTCGAGGTGTTGAGCCGGTCGCCGGAGCGCCCGATCGAAATCCGGCTGGCGGGATCGGACGGTCTGATCGACGCAACTTCGAATGCCGGCGCCGGCACGCGATTCTGCTCTCGACTGGCTGGAGAGGATACGGCGTCCTGCCCGAATGCCCGCGGCAGGAGCACCACGATAGGCAGAACCAGGGTTCGAAATCTGCGGCGCACCATACTAGCCATTTTGGGCCCGATTCGACCAGCCAGTGTAAGCCAGAGGGTGTGCGACAAAATTGTAGCGATTGGCGGCGTTCTTTTTTTGTGGCCTGAATCCTTACGTAGTGATACGTTAGGAATGGAGGTGCGATCTTGCCTGATTCTCTGGCCGTGCTGGAACAACAGCGCTCCGCGATTCTCGGGCGCATTCTCAATTTGGGCGACTTTCGGAGCGGTTCGGTTAGCAGCATCACCGGGCGCTGCGGGAAGTCGGATTGCCGGTGCCACAAGGCGGGCCAGCAGGGCCACGGTCCAAACTATCGACTGACCCGTAAAGTGAGTGGAAAGACAGTCAGCGAGTCTTTCGCTTCACCGGCCGAACTGCGCAAGGCGCAGCGCGAGGTGGAAGCGTTTCATCAATTCCGCGAGTTGAGCCGGGAATTGCTGGAGGTCAACGAGAAGATCTGCCGCTCCCGGCCGGCCGAGGAGTCGTGGACCGGGGCGGAAAAAAAACGGTCGAGGCAGTCCAGCGCGAGGCGGCGCGGGAAATAGCCGCGCTTTTGGAAGTCATTTTCACCGGCTTGCGCAAGAGCGGCCAATGCGACTTGGAGGCGGTCGAAATGGCGACCCGCGCCGCGAGCCATCACCTCGGCGCGAAAGCGCTGGAGCGTCTGCTGAGCGCACCCACCGAGGTCGAACTCACGGTGGCGTGTGCCTGCGGCCACCAGGCGCGCTTCCACCAGGTGCGCGCCAAGCAGGTTCTGACGGTGCTTGGCCCGATCACTATCGAGCGGCCCTATTACGTGTGTCCGCACTGTCACGCGGGCTGCAGTCCGCGCGACCGCGAACTGGACGTGGAAGGGGTAGCGTGTTCGCCGGGCGTGCGGCGCATGATGGCGGTGGTGGGGAGTGAAGCGAGTTTCGAGCAGAGCCGCGAGCAACTCGGGTTGCTGGCTGGTATTGAGGTTCCCGCCAAAGCCGTGGAGCGTCATACCGAGGACATCGGCGCCGGCATCGAAGCCCGTGAGCAGGCCGCCATCCTACAGGCCAAACAACTGGAACTGCCGGAGGTTTGCGCGCCCGCCGTGCCGCTGCTCTACATCGAGATGGACGGCACGGGCATTCCGGTGGTGAAGGCCGAAACCGAAGACCGCGCCGGCAAGATCGAGGGCCAGCCGGCGCACACGCGCGAGGTCAAACTCGGCTGCCTCTTCACCCAGACCACGACCGATGCGGAGGGCCGCCCGGTGCGCGATGAGGATTCCACCTCCTACGTGGGCGCGATTGAATCGGCCGAGCAGTTCGGCTTGCGCCTTTACACCGAAGCCTGGCGGCGCGGCTGGAGCCGGGCGCTGAAGAAAGTGCTGCTCGGCGATGGCGCCGTGTGGATCTGGAATTTGGCCGACCAGCACTTCCCCGGCGCGATTCAGATCGTCGATCTCTACCACGCCCGCCAGCACCTCTGGGAACTCTCCGCCAAACTGTTCCCAGGCGACGACAAGGCCCGCCAACGCTGGCTTGCCCGCTGTCTGGACCGTCTGGAAAAGGGCAAGATCGAAGCATTGGTGAAAACCCTCGGCGCGCTCCAGCCCGCCTCCGAGGAACTCGCCAAATCCGTCAAAAACGAAGCCGAGTATCTGGAACGCAACGCCGAGAGGATGCGCTATCCGACCTTCCGAGCCCAAGGCCTTTTCGTCGGATCCGGCGTCATCGAGGCCGGCTGCAAGACCGTGATTGGTGTGCGCCTGAAACGATCCGGCATGTTCTGGACCGTCCGCGGCGCCAACGCCATCGTCGCACTGCGTTGCTGCCGCCTCAGCCGCAGATTCGAAGACTACTGGGCGGATCGCTCGTCAGCCGCATGACGGTCTACATTTTTGTCGCGCACCCTAAGCCAGATTTTGCCCAGGCCGGGCTAATGCACGCCGCCGAATAGGCCGATAAGATCCAAGTGAGTGCAATTGGCACGGTTGGTGCGAAGGCGCGCCATCGCGTGGGCAACTCCGGGTTTGTGTGGCCGGGCGCTTATCTAATCCTGGCGCTGGCGGTGACGGTATCTTCCCCAGGCTGCGGCTGGCGCTGGTCCAGCACCCTCCCCGTGCTCACTTCGGTGGCCGAAATCCGCCAGCTCGCCCCGGAAGAGGCCGACCGGCATTATCCCGTCCGCCTCAGAGCCGTCACCTTGTACCACGATTCGCTCCCCAACGTCCTGCTGATTCAGGATTCCTCGGGAGGCATCCGCGTCGAACTGCGGGATACGCACGCGCAGTTCAGCCAGGGGGATGTGTTGTTGCTGCGCGGCGTGACATCCAGAGGCCAGTTTTTCCCCATGGTGCGCAACGCCACCGCGGAAGCCGCTGGCAAGGCTTCCCTCCCTCCTCCTGTGCGGCTGATCGCCGCTGATCTCGAGTTGCCGGAGCGCCAGGACCAATACTGCGAGATTCACTGCATCATACGCGGTTGGGCGGAACGCCATGACGGGCGCGTGGGTTTGAGGGTCGATTCCGGCGGCGCCAACTTCGATGCCATCCTGCTGGACCGCAACGGCGCTGTGCCGGATAAGCTGGTTGGGGCGGCGGCCACTATCCGCGGCGTGCCGGCCACGCTTTACAGCCTGAGCGGTGCTGTTCTCGGGCGCCAACTGCTGATAGCCGGCGGGTGGGATATCCGGGTGGAGTCCAGCCCCGCCGCCAGGCCCCAACCGCCGCCATCCCAGAGAACCGGTCCGCCGCTGGTTTGGGCCGCGCAGGTCCGCGCTCTGCGCAGCGTGTCCCGCAAAGTACCGGTGAGGCTGCGCGGCGTCGTCAGCTTCTACGATCCCGACTTTCACATCCTGTTCTTTCAGGATCCGACCGCCGGCATCTTCGTGTTCACCCCGGGCTTCGCCCCGGTGCGCCAGGGAGACTCGGCGGAGTTGGAAGGTGTCGCCGATTTGGGCGGCTTCGCGCCCGCTATCTCCGATGCCAGCTTCCACGTGCTCGGAAGAGCCCGTTTGCCCGATCCTCCAATACTCTCGCTGGTGGAACTGTTCTCCGGAAGATTCGACAGCCAGCGCGTCGCGGCGGAAGGAGTCGTACAGTCCGTAGCCCGCCACTACCACCAGCCCCACATCGAGATGGACGTCGCCGCCGGGCGCTACCGCTTTGTCGTCCACGTGCCCTACCCGCTCTCCCTGCCGCTGCCCACGCATCTCATCGATGCCGCGGTGCGGATTCGAGGTGTCGCGGGTTCGGTCTTCAATCCCATGGGGCAGTTGGCTGGAGTCATCCTGTATGCGCCCGATCTGAAAGATATTCAGGTGCTGCTGCCGGGCCGGCCCGCCGCTGCATCTCCCATCCGGCCGATTAGCGGGCTGCTGCACTTTTCATTGGAAAACGAGTGGGAGCACCGTGTGCGGGTCCGCGGTACGGTCGAGTATCAGCGCGCCCGTTCCCGCGAGGTGTTCGTAGCCGATGAAACCGGCGGCGTGCTGGTCCGAACCGAGCAAGAGGAGCGTTTCCAACCCGGCGACCGGGTCGAGGCGGTTGGATTTGCGGTCTCCGGTGCCTATTCGCCGGTCTTGGGAAGCGCCGAACTGCGCAAGCTCGGCCCCGGAAAAGCGCCGCTCGGAGTTCCGGTAGATGCGCAGCAGGCACTGGGCGGGGAGTTCGATGGCCGCCTCATCACCACCGAAGGGTACCTGGTGAATCGAGTCATTGACGCAGCCCAGCAGACTCTCACTCTGGAATCCGGCAACATTCTGTTTAACGCCACCATGGAGAGGGACGGCGCGGCCGATCCGCTCACGCGCCTGCGCGAAGGGGCTCTGCTCCGGCTGAGCGGTATCTGCTCGGTGGAGCGCGGTGAGCATGACGCGCTTCCGCGTGCTTTTCAGCTTCTCCTGCGTGGTCCGGCCGATGTCCGGGTGCTGCGCCAGGCGTCGTGGCTCACCCGCGAGCGTACCACCGCTGTGGCCGGCTGGATGGGCGGCATCGCTGCCATGTCGGCGATATGGATCTGGATCCTGCGGCGCCGCGTGCGGCAGCAGACTGCGGTGATCCGCTCGAAACTGGAGAACGAGGCGGCGCTCAAGCTGGCCGCGCAAGCCGCCAGCCGGACCAAAAGCGAGTTCCTGGCCAACATGAGTCATGAGATCCGCACCCCTATGAACGGCATCGTGGGGATGCAGCACCTCATTGAGGAAACGAACCTCACCGCCGAACAGCGGGAATACCTGGGTGCCGCGCAATCCTCCGCGCAGTCCCTGCTCGCGCTGCTCAACGGGATTCTGGATCTCTCCAAAATCGAAGCTGGCCGGATGGAATTGGAGCGGACCGATTTCGCCGTTCGGCCGCTGCTCGACGACATACTCCGCCCGCTGGAGATGGTGGCTCGCCAAAAGGGACTCAAACTAGCCGGCCTTGTCCGCGACGATGTGCCGCCCGCAGTCAACGGCGACCCGCTGCGCTTGCGCCAGGTGCTGTTGAACCTCATCGCCAACGCATTGAAGTTCACTCACCAGGGCGCCGTCACCGTAACCGTCGAGCGAGCTTCGGATTGGGCCGGTGCCCTCGAACTGCGTTTTTCGGTCTCCGATACCGGCATTGGAATCTCTCCGGAACAACGCAGCGCGGTCTTCGAGGCGTTTCGGCAAGCCGACAGCTCTATCACCCGGCGCTATGGCGGCACCGGGCTCGGCCTGGCCATCTCAGCCCGGCTGGTGCAGCTAATGGGAGGCGAGATTGGGGTGGAGAGCCAGCCCGGTAAGGGCAGCACCTTCGTTTTTACGGCGCGTTTCGCGCGCGCGAATATGGTTGCGCCCACCGCCAATCCGGCTCCCGCCATGGACACGCCGCCCTGCGCCGCCCGTCCCCAGCGCATTCTGGTGGCCGAGGACAACCCCATCAACCAGACCGTGATCGCGCGTACCCTCGAAAAAGCCGGCCATCGGGTGGCGGTGGCCGAAAACGGCCAAAAGGTTCTGGAGATCTGGGCCGCATCGCGCTTCGATGTAATTCTCATGGATGTCCAGATGCCGGAGATGGACGGCCTGGAGGCCACACGAGAAATCCGCCGCCGCGAGTGCGGCACCGGTGGGCGCATCTGCATCATAGCGATGACCGCCAACGCCATGGCTGGCGACAGCGAACGCTGCCTGGCCGCGGGAATGGATGGCTACTTCACCAAGCCGATGCGCGCGCCGGAAATTCTCGGTTGGCTCGCCCGCCGCGAAACCGTTGCCGGCCCTATGCCGGCATGAGCGCTTCTTTTGCCGGCATGATCGCTTCTTTCCCGCAGCACCGCCGGCGTGCAGCCGGCCGCAGCGCTTCGGCGCGTTTCGCCTATGGCGCGATCAATCCCGCGCGAATCGCATACCGCACCAGGCTGGCGGTCTCATGCACGCCCAGTTTCTCCAGGATGCGGCTCCGGTGAGACTCCACGGTCTTGTAACTGATCCCCAGTTGGTTTGCCGCGTGCCTGGTGGATTTGCCCTCCGCGACCAGCACCAGCACCTGGCGTTCGCGCTCGGTCAGCGTGAACACGATGCGCAGCGCTTCTTCATCCGGTGTGAAACCCGGGTGATGGCGGTCGCCGATATCGGCCGCTGTGCCGTTGAACCCCGCCAAACCTCCCGCTACGTCCAGGCGCGGGAGGCCCCGGTCCTCCACCCAGCGATACTCGCCGTCCGCGCGCTGCAGGCGATATTGCACGCGGTAGGGCAGCCGGGCGCTGAATGACTTGAGATAGGTTTCGACGCAAATGTCGCGATCGTCGGGATGCAGTCCTTCGGTCCAGCCGTTCCCCAACTCCTCGGTCATCGACCGGCCTCGGAACTCCAGCCATGCGCGGTTGAAGTAGGTCCACAGCGCGTCGGGGCCCGACATCCACATCATCAACGAAGAGGAATCTGCAACCCGGCGGAAACTCTCCTGCTCGCTGTCGTCCGGCCTTTTCGCCTGTTCGAGCTCGGCTTCCAGCTTGGCGACCCGCTTCCGCCAGAGGGCGCATTCTTCGCATGCCGCTGCGCCGGGTGTTCGCGGTTCCATAATCTAGTTGATGATAGATCCCCTGATACTAGCGGTAAAGGCCTAAATTATGAAAATGACAGACCGCGGGAATCGTCCGTCACTGCCGGCGTGATGGGTTTGTCGACACCCGGTAATTGTGGAACTTTAATGCCGTAGTATGAAAGGATTAAGTGAGGGCCGATGAAGCCGCCGGAATCGGACCACCAGTTATTCGAGCGACTCCGCGCTGGCCAAGAGCAGGCATTCGTGGCTCTCTACCATCGGCGGCAGCCGTCCCTCTACCGGTTCGCTCTGCAAATGAGCGGCTCGGCGCCCGTGGCTGAGGACGTCACACAGGAAGTGTTCCTGGCATTGCTGCGGGAGGAGTGCGGCTTCGATCCGGACCGCGGAAGCCTGGCCGCCTACCTGTTCGGCATCGCGCGCAAGTTGTTGCTGCGGCAGTTCGAGCGGCGCCGTTCCGACTTGGGCCTTGACGCGGGTTCCGAAGCCGGGTTTGCGGAGCTGGTGGATGCTTCCGATCCGCTGGCGGACCTGGCGGCCCGCGAGCGTATCGAAGCGCTGCGGCGGGCGGTGAGCAGCTTGCCTCGCCGTTATCGCGAGGTGGTGGTGCTGTGCGATCTGGAGGAAGTGGACTACGCCGAGGCCGCGGCGGCGTTGGGTTGCCCGATCGGCACCGTGCGCTCGCGTCTGCACCGGGCGCGGCTGCTGCTGGCCGGGAAATTCCGGGAGGAACGCCATGGGAACGCTCCGGTTCCAGCGTGGAAAGCGGCGAGGTGTGCGATATGAACTGCGAACAGTATTGGAACGATAGGGCCGGGCAGGAGCCCGCAGAGGACTTCGACGCGCACCTGGCCGCATGCCCTTCTTGTGCGGCACGCTGGGCGGCCGGAGGGCCGGTAGAAGCCGGCCTCCGCCTGCTGGCTGCGGATATGAAAGACGTGTCGGCGCCGCCGCGCGTGGAAGCGCGCCTGGTGCGCGCCTACCGGAAGCGGTACCGCCGCCCTGTGTCCGCGCCGAGCGACATGCGCTGGTGGGCCGCCGCCGCCGCGGTGCTCCTGGTTGCTACTGCGCTTTGGACGGGCGTGCGGCCGCCGCCGCGCCAGTTTGCCGCCAACCCCGGCGTCGCGGCCACCCCTGCCATCGTGGAAGACGACGCCGCGTTCATTCCCCTGCCCAATGTCGCGGGCTCGCCGCAAGATGACGATGTCGACCTGGTGCGGGTTGAGTTGCCGCGCTCCGCCATCACCGCGCTGGGCCTTCCGGCGAGCGACGATAACGGCGCGGAAAGTGTGGAGGCCGAAGTTCTGGTAGGCCCGGATGGCATGGCGCGCGCCGTCCGGTTCCTGAATTGACGCGGGTCCTGCCGGCGGAGTAGACGATGAAGACGTGCAGCAGTTTCTGCTTTTTCCTGGCGGCAGCCGCCCTCGCCTGGGCGCAGAGTGCGCCGCCCGGAGGGCGTGGCCACTTCGGCGCCGCGGGCCCGCGTTTCCTCGGCGCAGAGGCCGGCGTGCCACATCGCGTAGTAACAGGGGCTCCCTTCTCGGGAGATCTGGTTACCGAGAGCACCCAGATCCTGGCCGACGGCAACCGCATCCATCAGACCAGCACCGCTCGCGTGTTTCGCGATAGCCAGGGCCGGACCCGCCGCGAGGAGTCGCTGGCGGGCTTGGGCGCACTGGCCGCCGGCGGTGGCGCGCAGCAGGTGGTCTTCATCCGCGACCCCGTGGCCGGCGCCAGCTACGCCCTCGACCCTGTGCGCAAGACCGCCAACAAGTCGGCATGGGCCGGACGGAGTCCCGGCGCGCGTTCCTTCGGCGAGGCAATCGAAGCGCGGCGTGAGACCCGCGGGAGCGGCCTCAATCAGTCCGTGAGGACTGAAGCGCTCGGCGCCGCCACCATCGAAGGTCTGCCCGCGCAGGGTACCCGCACCACCATCACCATACCGGCCGGCGCCATCGGCAATCAAGCGCCGATTCAGGTGGTGACCGAACGCTGGTATTCCACCGATCTGCAGATGGCGGTCCTGACCAGGCGCAACGATCCGCGCAGCGGCGAAACCGTCACCCGCCTCACCAATGTCAGCCGCTCCGAGCCTTCGCCCGCCCTGTTCCAGGTGCCATCCGATTACAAGGTTACCGAGGGCAGCGCGCGGCGTTTCCGCTCCCCTTCCGGCGCAGCCGCGCAGTAGGCCCGGCTGGCTGGAACGGAACTTCATCGTCAAGACGCACTGGCCTTGTGCCGGTTCCCGGCCAAAGCGGTACTTAATGGCGTTAGACTCTTGTTTGCACCTGGTTGAGAGCGCCGGTGCATTTCAGGCGTGCGCGAACGGGGAGGTTGGTGTGAGCGCTGCGGTAAAAACGGTTCCCATGGTAGATCGTGTTTCACTCAAAGAGAAAATCGGCTACTCCTTCGGAGACGCGGCTTCGAATTTCTACTGGAAGACCTTCGAATTCTTCCTGATGATCTTCTATACCGACGTCTTCGGCATCTCGGCCGCGGCCGTCGGCACCATGCTGCTGGTCACGCGCGTCGCCGATGCAGTGGCGGATCCGACGATGGGAGCTATCGCCGACCGGACCAGGACGCGCTGGGGCCATTTCCGGCCCTATGTCTTGTGGTTCGCGGTGCCGCTGGCTGTGGCCGGCGTGCTGACCTTCACCACGCCCAATCTTGGCGGCGGCGCCAAGCTGGTTTACGCCTACATTACTTACGGCCTGCTGATGTTCCTCTACACAGCGGTGAACATCCCCTATACTGCGCTGATGGGGGTGATGACGCCCAACTCGCAGGAGCGTACCTCCATCTCCTCGATTCGCTTCATCGGGGCTTTCACCGCCGGAGTGTTCGTGCAGTACTTCACGCTCCGCTTCGTCAAGTTTTTCGGCAACGGTAACGACGCGCGCGGCTGGCAGCTCACCATGGTGCTGTACGGCGTCTGCGCCGTCGTCTTGCTGATGCTCTGCTTCGCCAGCACACGCGAGCGCGTCGCTCCGCCACCGCAGCAGGATTCCGACATCAAGCGCGACCTGGGCGACCTGTTCGGCAGCCGGCCGTGGCTGGTGCTGGTCGGCGTGCTGCTGATGGTGCTGGCGTCGTTCGCCATCAAAGGTTCGGCCTCCACTTACTATTTCAAATACTTCCTGAAGCGCGAGGACCTGGTGGGGTTGTTCCTGGTATCGAACGGCCTGGCGTTTCTAGTGGCAGTCTCACTCACGTCCTACCTGGCGAAGTGGATCGGCAAGAAACCGTTGTTCATGATGGCGATCGGGCTAGGCGGACTGGTGATCGCGGGCTTCTGGCTAGCGGGGCCCTCGGACCTCTGGCTGATTTTCGCGCTGCAGATCGTCTCCAGCTTCGTGATCGGATTCAACTCGCCGCTGGTCTTCGCCATGTTCGCCGATACCGCCGACGACGCCGAATGGCGCACGGGCCGCCGCACCACGGGATTGGTCTTCGCCTCGGCCATCTTCGCCACCAAGATCGGCGCGGCGATCGGCTCCTGGATATTCGGCCTCCTCCTCGACCATTTCGGTTACGTGGCCAACGTGCCGCAGACCGCCCGCTCGCTCCACGGCATCGTCCTCACCATGAGCTGGATCCCGTGCGTGCTGCTGGTGCTGGCTGCCGCCACCATGATGCTTTATCCGCTCAACGATCCGCTGATGGTGAAGATCGAGGCCGAGCTGAAGGCGCGGCGGGGCGAGGCAGCAGCATGAAGACCGCGGTGCAGCCGTGGCAAGACACGCCGGCGATAGTGCCGGCGCGGCGCGCAGGAGTGCGTGCGCCACATCCGATTGTGGCGCTTGTTTGCATCTTCGCCCTGGCGTCTTCGGCGCTGGCTGCCGATCTGACGGTACAACAATGGAACGGCAACGGCATCGATTACTCCGGCTACCGCGCTGGCCAGAACCCCCAATTGAACCGCTTCCCCACTCAGGCGCAAATCCTCGAAGACCTCAAGATCCTGGAGCGTAATTGGACGCTGATTCGTCTCTACGGAGGCGATCAACATTCCGGGGACGTGCTGGAAGTCATCCGCCGCGAGAAGATCGGGCTCAAGGTGCTGCTTGGCATCTGGCTGGACGGCCGGCCCGGCCACGAAGCCGAGAGCGCGCAGCAGACTGCGACCGGAATCCGCCTGGCCAACCAGTACAAAGACATCGTGCTGGCGGTCGCCGTCGGCAACGAGATTCTGGTCTCCTGGTCCGATCACAAGCTGACCGAGGAGAAAGCGCTCGAGTATGTCGCGCAGGTAAGGAAGGCGGTAAGTTGTCCGGTCACCGTCGCCGACGACTATCTCTACTGGCAACAGCCGCAAGCGAAACTGGCGAACGCGGTGGACTTCATCGTCATGCACACGTATCCCATGTGGGGCCACGAGGACATTGATACCGCCATGCCTTCGACTATTAAGAATTATGAGAGCGTGCGCAAGGCGCATCCGGGGAAAACCATCGTTCTCGGCGAGGCCGGCTGGGCTTCCTACAGCGTCGGCAACCAGCACGCCCCGCGGGCGGGCGATGAGAAGAAACAGAAGCGTTACTATGAGGAGCTCACCGCGTGGGCGAAGGCCAATCACGTGACGCTGTTCTGGTTCGAAGCGTTTGACGAGCCCTGGAAAGGAAACGGGACGGAGGGCCACTGGGGGCTGTTCTCCGAGGGCCGCAAAGCCAAGCTGGCGATGCAGGCGCTGTATCCGGACCTGATGCCGGCCGGGCCGACTTCGCCGAGCTACGATCCGCCGCCCGCTCCCGCCATGAAGGAGGCACAGTAAGCATGGCGCGCGGCATGGGTGGGGCATGCGTTAGCCTGCCCGAACCCCAATGAGCACGGCCTTCGTCGGCGGAGCGCCTCTGAACTGCGGCGCGCGCCAGGTGGAGGGCGGCGCCATCGACATCGGCGGCGAGCGTTTCTATCGCATCGTCAACTACGATGCCATGGCGCCCTTCCTGATGAGCCTGGTCAGCGACTCGGATCATTGGATGTTCGTCTCCAGCACCGGCGCGCTCACTGCCGGCCGCAGGGATCCCGACCACGCTCTGTTCCCCTACTACACCGACGACCGTATCCACGACAGCCAGGACCAAACCGGCGGCAAGACCATCCTGCTGGCCACTCGCGCCGGGCACACCGCGCTGTGGGAGCCTTTCTCACAGCGTTATGAAGGTCTGTACCGCATCACCCGCAGCCTCGCGAAGAGCGTTTATAGCAACAAGATCGTCTTCGAGGAAGTCAACCACTCGCTCGCACTGTCTTTCTCCTGCGCCTGGATGACGAGCGACCGTTTCGGCTTCGTGCGGCGCTCAACTTTAGTCAACCTCGGCACGGAGACGGTGGAGATCGATCTGCTGGACGGCATCCAGAACCTGCTGCCGCACGGCCTCACGCGCCGCTTCCAGATGGAATACTCGACGCTGGCGGACGGCTATAAGGAAAACGAGCTCGATCCCGAAACCGGACTCGGCCTCTTCAAGCTCAGCTCCGTTCCAGCGGATCGGCCCGAGCCTAATGAGGCGCTGCGCGTCACCACTGTCTGGTCTGAGGGCATTGAACCGGCGCGCCGTCTGCTGTGTTCGGCTCAGCTCGAACGCTTCCGGCGCGGGGATACGGTGGACGAAGAAAAGCTGATCCGCGGCCGTCGCGGCTCGTATTTCCTCAACACCCGGCTGGCCCTTCCCGCCAACGCTCGCAAAGAGTGGAGCATAGTGGCGGAGGTGGATCAGGACGCCGCGGGTGTGGCATCCATCGTTTCGCTCCTCAAGTCCCGCAGTCCGGCATCGTTCGATGACACGGATCGGAGCCGCGACCGTGAGGGAGCGGTGGCCGGCGAGCGTACCGGCTCCGCGGCAGCCTCCAGCCTGCGCGCTCAGCTCGACGAGGACGTCGAACGCGGCACGCGCAACCTGGTTCGCATCGTAGCCGCGGCCGACGGCCTCGAACTCACTGGCGACGATCTCAGCTCGGACCGGCATTTCTCGAACGCGCTATTCAATACCATGCGCGGCGGAATCCCCGACCGCGGGTACGCGATTTCCCGCTCGGATTTCAAAGCGTTCCTCGGCAAGGCCAACCACGCGGTAGCCGAGCGGCAGGCCGGCTTTCTCGATTCTCTCGACGAAACCCTCCTGCACAGCCGCCTTCTGTCGCTGGCGCGCGCGCAAAACGACCCGGACCTGGAGCGCCTGGCGCACGAGTACCTGCCTCTCACCTTCAGCCGCCGCCACGGCGATCCCAGCCGCCCCTGGAACATCTTCGCTATCGAGGTGAAGTCCGAGCACGGCGAGAGAATCCTCAACTACCAGGGCAACTGGCGCGACATTTTTCAGAACTGGGAAGCGCTGGCCCTATCCTTTCCCGGTTACGTCGAGAGCATGATCTTCAAGTTCGCCGGCGCCTCGACCGCCGATGGCTACAACCCATATCGCATCATGCGCGACGGCTTCGACTGGGAAGTGCTCGACCCGCACGACGCCTGGTCTTACATCGGCTATTGGGGCGACCACCAGGTCGTCTACCTCTTGAAGCTGCTCGAGGTTTCCGCGCGCTACCATCCGGGCGCTCTCGCCGGACTGCTGACACGCCGCGTGTTCACTTACGCGAATGTTCCTTACCGCATCAAGCCGTATAGCGCGCTGCTTGAAGATCCGCGCAACACGATCGATTTCGACGCCGATCTGGATCGCGAGATTCGCGCGCGGGCGGAATCGATGGGCGCGGACGGCAAAGCTCTGCCGGGTGCTGACGGTGCGCCGTATCGCGCCAACCTGGCGGAGAAGTTGGTGGTTCTGGTGCTGGCGCGTCTGTTCAACTACATCCCCGAAGCCGGCCTGTGGATGAACACGCAGCGGCCGGAGTGGAATGACGCCAACAACGCGCTGGTCGGTTCCGGCGTTTCGATGGTGACGCTCGGCTTTCTGCGGCGATTCCTGTCGTTCTGCCGCGGCATTTTCGGCGCCGCCTCCACGCCGGCGATCGAGGTTTCCTCGGAAGTCGCCCACACTTTTCGCCGCGTGGCGGAAGCGCTGGAACGCGACGCAGGACTGCTCGCCGGACCAATCTCTGACCATCATCGCAAGCTCGTTCTCGATGATCTGGGCGGCATTGGGAGCGACTACCGTACTGCGCTTTATGCGCATGCGTTCCCCGGCCAGCAGACGCCGTTGAGCGTCGCGGAGTTGGACGCCTTTTGCGGCGTGGCGCTGCAGCACATCGATCATTCGATTCGCGCCAACCGGAGGGCTGACGGCCTCTATCACGCCTATAACCTCATGAAGGTGGAGGGCGGCGGGATCGCGATTCGCCGCCTCTACGAGATGCTGGAAGGCCAGATGGCGGTGCTCAGCTCTGGCGCGCTCGGTGCGGAGGAATCGGCGGCGCTGCTTGACGCGCTGCGCAACAGCCGCCTTTACCGCGCCGACCAGAATAGCTACGTACTGTATCCGGACCGCAAGCTGCCGGGCTTTTTCGAGAAGAACAACATTCCGGCCTCGGCCATTGCGAAATCCAAGCCGCTGGCGGAGATGATGGAACGCGATGACCGCCGCATCGTGGTGCAGGATGTGAACGGCGTAGCTCACTTCAACGCGGCCTTCCGGAATTCCACTCTCTTGCTGGAGGCGCTGTCGCCGCTCAGCCTGCCGGACGACGAAAGAGCGCAGATCGTCGCATTGTACGAGGAGGTGTTCGATCACCAGTCCTTCACCGGCCGCTCCGGCACATTCTATAAATACGAAGGGCTCGGCTGCATCTACTGGCACATGGTTTCGAAACTCCTGGTCGCGGTGCAGGAGACGCTGGACCGGGCCGGGTGTGCGGGCGAAGATGCCGCCCTAATCGAGCGCCTGAGAAGCCACTACCACGAAATTCGCGAAGGCATCGGCGTCCACAAACCTCCCGAACTGTACGGCGCCATCCCTACCGATCCTTACTCTCACACACCCGGTTTTGCAGGAGTGCAGCAGCCCGGCATGACCGGCCAGGTGAAAGAGGATCTGATCTCGCGGTTCGGCGAGATGGGCGCCGCCGTTCAAGACGGCCGGCTCAATTTCCGCCGCCATCTGCTCAGCCGCGGGGAGTTTCTCCGCGAAGCGAGAACCTTCCACTTCTACGATCTCGACGGGAAGCAGTGCAGCCTCGACCTCGAGCCCGGCACGATGGCGTTCACCATTTGCCAGACGCCCGTAGTGGCCCACCGATCGGGGCCGGCCAGGATCGAGACTGCCCGAGCCGGCGGCGGCCGCCAAATGGTTGAAGGGCTCGAGCTCGACGCGGCAACAAGTGCCGCGATATTCGAGCGCACAGGGGCGGTTCGCCGCTTGGATGTGTTCTTCGGCTTGTAAGGGCACCGGCGCACGGGCGCGTGCACAGGGCTAAAATCAGGCTGGAACGGCGACCGGCTGTCACCTTCAACCGGGGGAAACCGCATCTCTGCTGGTTAGAGGCCACATGGAAGTCAGCATTCGGTATCAGGGCAATGTCAGATTCGAAGCCGTAGCGCGCGGGCATCGCGTGATTTCGGACCAGCCGGTGTCGAACGGCGGCGATGACGGAGGCATGACGCCGCCGGAGTTGCTGGTATCGGCGCTGGGCACCTGCGCTGGTTACTACGCGGCGCAGTATCTGAAGGCGCGCTCGCTTTCCGCGGACGGACTCGAAATCCGCGTGACCGCGGACAAGGCTCTACAGCCGGCGCGGCTGGCACAATTTCGCATCGAGGTCACCGTGCCGGGCCTGGATGCGGCGCACGAGGCCGGCATTCTGCGCGCCGTCAAGTCCTGCCTCATTCATCACACCCTGCTCCAGGCGCCGGCCATCGATACCGTGATCAACGCGGCGCAGGCAGTCGGCTAGCCTCCTGTTCCTGGGTCTAACCGCGGACTAAGTGAATAGATCGGGGCCTGCCGGCGCGATTGCCGATGGGACCGTGATGATGGCCGACTCCAAAACCGTGCAATTGCAGGACGAGCCAACCATCCTTCACCAATTGCTCATATTGGCTGCCGCCGCGAGCCCCGCAGCAGCCTGGTGCGGTGTCTCTGAAGTGTCTTGACCGCTTGCTTACGCGCGCGGCTCCGGAGCAGAGCAAAGAAACTTCAGAAACAGCAGAGCCGCTCCAAACGCCCGGACAGCCCGTTATTCGCCCGGCTTCTCTTTTTGCCGTGCCTCACGCCGCGCCGCGGCGTCGCAGGAATTGGCCATTCAAGTGCCGATGCCCAGCCTGGGAAACACCCATCGCATTAGCACGATGTAAGCGGCCATCAAGAGGACGATCGGTAACCAGTCGGGCATGTAACTCCTTGCTTCATTATCCCAGATGCAATGCGACGCGGTCAGGTGACATGGCGGGCATCTACGGAATCACCGTGAAATCCGTCCACTGGCCGGCCGCCGCGCCTGCGCCGCCATTTCGCTCCGCCGCAATCACCTGCAGACGCTGAATTGCTACAGAGCGCCCGATCCGGCGCCGGTCCGGCAAATTGCGATCAGATCGCCCAGCTGCATCTGTTCGTTGACAAACCTGCGCAGCGCCTTGCGCACGAATGCCATGCTCTCAAACGACAGGCCGAGATCGTCCACCATCAACACGATGGTGCGCCGCACATCTTCCGGGCGAAGCTGCGCTAGCGGTGCAGGCGGCAACGACGACACGGCGTTGCGCGAAGGCATTAGCTGTCCGGCCTTGAGTGCCGGCGCGGCCTTGCTCTCCGGAGTTACCTGGACATACGAGAAGTGCGTCAGCTTCTGCAGCTTGCCGTCCTCGTACGCCTGGAAGTCTTCCGGTTTGAGATCGGTGATGTGATGCCCTTTGGAATCGGTCACCACGGCGTCCACTTGCACCAATGTCGAAGTGACGCTGAAAACAGTTGCCGGCTGCTGCGAGCCTGGCACCGGCGCAGCAGGCTACTGCCCGGAAGCGAACAATACAACCATGAAGATGCCGGCCGTTGCCTTCATAAGTCTCAGTCTCACAGATGGCTACTCTGCCCGCTATGGCCCTTTCGAGCGTAGTGGCTCATTTTGAATCCAATACGGCGATGATTTCTTCGATGCTCCAGGTGCGGTCCGTTACCCCAGCGGAGGCAGCCGGACTGGTTTTGAGGGTCCGTTGCCCGCGTCCGAAGTTGTGGTTTGCGCGTAGTCCACCGGTTTACTAAAGTCAGCAACACAGCCTATACCCGCAGCTAGCCGGAAATCAATAGGAGAATGGTATTCTAAAATCTGGAGTAGTTTATTCACTGTGATCCTGGCAACGCCCACGATTCGCGCCGTCGCGCGCATACAATAGCCAGCCACCAGGCATTTCACAAGCGAAATCTTGTTGAATGTTTCGTGCGATTTTTGATCTGCGGAAGACACTCCATAATTGGGCCGGAAAACCGCGCCACTACCACGAGGTCCGATCGATGACCCGTCACATCATCACTGCCAGGCCCGACCCGAGACTGCTTTCGATTGTCATTCCGATTTATAACGAGAGCGAAGTCCTGCCACTCTTGGAAAAGGAAGTGACTGCCTTTCTGGGGACGGTGTCGTGCGCTTGTGAAGTGATCCTCGTGAATGACGGCAGCACCGATGACAGCCTCGACAAGTTGGCCGACTGGGCCGATCGGGATACCTGCGTTACGGTACTGCAGTTGTCGCGGAACTTCGGCCACCAAATCGCAGCTACCGCCGCTCTGGATCACGCCCGTGGAGATGCCGCGGTTCTGCTGGACGCCGACCTTCAGGATCCGTTGGCGGTGATCCACGAGATGATAGCTCGCTACCGTGAAGGCTACGACGTGGTCTATGGGCAACGTATGGAGCGCGGCGGCGAGGGGTTGTTTAAAAGATCATCCGCCTGGCTGTTTTACCGGATTATGCGCCTACTGGTTTATCCTGAACTTCCGGTTGACACCGGCGACTTCCGGCTGGTTTCGAGAGAATGCCTGGACCAGTTGTTGGCGATGCGCGAGTGCCATCGCTTTCTACGCGGAATGGTCACCTGGATCGGCTTCCCTCAAATCGCGGTGCAGTATGTCCGCAACCCCCGCGCGGCCGGCGCCACCAAGTATCCTTTACGCAAGATGCTGCGATTCGCCTGGACGGCGGCTACGTCGTTTTCCACGGTTCCTCTCAATCTGAGTTTTGTAATGGCCGGGGCAGCCGGGTTGTTCGCCGTCGAGGAATTGATCCGAGCCTTCATCACCGCGTGGCGGGGCCAGAACGTCCCTGGCTGGACTTCGTTGATGGTGCTGACCAGTGCCCTCGGCAGCGCAATCCTTGTATTACTCGGGGTCATCGGGCAATACGTCGGCAAGACTTACGAGCAGTCCAAGGATCGACCTTTATATCTGGTTTCACGCGTCTATCGCGCCCAGGAGTCGGCGGTGTCTGCGGCCATGCAGACGACAACCAGGTATGGCGAATGAGAATCGGCTGGATTGACCGAATTTCGGGATTGGTGGAAGTAGCGATCTGCCTGTCCGCCCTGGGGTTCGGTATAGGCGTAGTGGTATTGGCGCCGGGCGATCCGCTTGCCCTGAAGATAGCTCCCCGCCTGCTTCTTGGTGCGACGGTGTTGCTGGCATCGCTATGGTGGATGCGCCACTGGAATGGAGCCATCGCGCCAGATTCACGCTTTTCATGGCGGCCCGTCGGCTGGATTCTGCTGGCCGGAGTTGCGCTCAGGGCAATCTTCACGCTGTCCGTCCAGCCTCGCCCCGAATCCGACTACGAAGCCTACTGGCAGAGCGCGATCCATCTGGTGAAGGCGCACGAGTACGTCGTCTTCGATCACTTCGATCAAGTTCTGAACATCCTCCGCGCCTACCGCCCTCCCGGCGCGGCATTCGTGAACGCGTTGGCCATAGGGGTCGTTGGAGCTAACATCTGGGCGCCGCTGGCTGTCAATCTCGTCTGCTTTGTTGCGACCGTCATCTGCATCGCCGGCGCGTGCCGTCGACTGCTCCCGGCCAGGGGCGTGTACGCGGCGGCGGCGTTTCTGGCGTTCTGGCCCAGTGCCATCGCGATGAGCGCCTTGCCGCAAACGGAATCGATCTCAGCCCTGGCGACTGCCCTGTTGATCTGGCTGGTGGTTTGCGTGCCCTGCGACAAATGGAAATGGCCGCTGGCGACCGGAGCCGTGATCGGACTCTCCTGTCTGGTGCGGAACAGCAATCTGATTCTGATCCCGGCGCTGCTTCTGGTGCTGCTGCGTTCGCCGCTTCAGTGGAAACGCCGGCTGCTATTCGCAGTTGTCCTGGCCGGAACCGCGGTAGCGCCGATTCTGCCGTGGACGCTGCGGAATTGGCAGCTACTCGGAAGTCCGGTCCTGGTTGCGACGAACGGCGGCGAAAACTTCTACACTGCGAACAATCCCAGCGGTGACGGCACTTGGTCCCACGGCTCCGCTCAGCGAATCCGGCAGTTCCTGCCCGATGAAGTGCGCATGGACCGGACGGGTTTCCAGTGGTCGATGGCATGGATCAGAAGCCGCCCGTTCGATTTTCTCAAGCTGACCGTACCCAAGTTCCGATATCTAGTCGAGTCTGACAGCCATGGACCGTACTGGGCATTGGAACGCGGACGGGGGTACGCCGGGTTCTGGCTTAAGCCGGCCCGGGCGGTGGCGGATCTATGGTGGATTGTCCTCTGGATCTTCGCCACGCGCGCTCTGCTGGGGTTTCCCCGCTGGCGATGCAATTCCGCCTGGTTTGCCATTACGCTTCTCGGCATCGTGCCGGAATCGCTCTTCCTGCTCTTCTTATCGACCGAACGGTATCACGTTTCCATGGTTCCAGCGGTCGCGTGCCTAGCCGCTTATACGGTCGGATTACGATCAGGCAAGTTATCTGCTGACGGCTAGCCGCTACATTCCATGATCAGGGTGGCCTGCGGGATGTAGAAGAGGTCTTTGCGGATCGTGGCCTTGACGCGCTGGAAAACACCGCTCGCGAGCTTGCGATATTCAGGTTCGGTCCGGATGTGCTCCCCCCGGTCCTTATCGAGGAAGAACCTGTCGAGAGTGGACTGTCCTTGTTGGTAGCAGCCGTCCAGCGTGTACAGGGCGCCGGTGGGTTTCATGGCCCGGTTTGCCAAGCCGAGCAGCGCGGTAGCGGTAGCGTCGTCGAGATGATGCAGCACGCCCATCAGCAGGACCGCGTCCACGCGGGGAAGCCACTCGAGAGCGGACTCGTCGAAATATTGACAGAAGAACTTGCCGGGCGGGTTAAACCGCCGGTTGGCGTGCCCAATGTACTGAGGGGAGATATCGAAGCCAAAATATTGCGGATTGGGGAAGCACTGCAACGCATAGCCGGGACCGCAGCCGATATCGAGGACCGTCATGCCAGTCACCGGCCGCACGTGCTCCCGGATGCTGACACGCCGCGCCCGGATTCCTCCGACGAGATGCTGGTAAGCCAAGTAAATAGCGGGGGATTCAAGAATGGCCGTCAGCGCGGCGATTAGTGCGTTTCGTGACGCCATTCGCTATAAGGCTAGCATGTTCGGTGCTGCCGCTGATACCGACACCGCCGGCATGTCGCGGCAAAGTGATAATGTCCTATTTGGGCAAAGTAGAAATGTCCTATTGACAGGGTCCAGCCTGGAGGGTGGACAAAGGACAACTACTGATGACCCAGGCCGAGCGAGACCGGCTGGTGGCGCTGAAGAAGGCCAAGAAGAAACTGATCACCCAGAAGCAGGCGGCCGAAGAGATCGGCGTCACAGAGCGGCAGGTGCGGCGACTCCTGTGCAAACTGCGGCGGAAAGGGGACCAGGCGGTAATCCATGAGCTACGGGGGAGGCCGTCGAACCGCAGGTTGCCGGTCGAGTTGGAGCAGCGTGCGGCGGTTGTTCTGGCCGATCCGCTGTATCGGGGCTTTGGGCCGACGCTGGCCGCGGAGTACCTGCACAAACGGCACAAGATTACGGTGAGCAAAGAGACGCTGCGGCGATGGATGGTCCGAGCGGGTTTGTGGAAAGCCGGCCGCCGGCGCGTGGTGGAACTGCACCAATGGCGGCCGCGACGGAGCCGCTGTGGCGAGTTGGTGCAGTGGGACACCAGCACCCACGACTGGCTGGAGGGCCGCGGGGAGGAGATCTATCTGATCTCGATGATCGACGACGCCACCAGTCGCTTGTTCGCGCGCTTCGTGCGACATGATTCCAGTGAGGAGAATCGGCGGCTCTTGGGATCGTACCTGGAGCGATGGGGCCGTCCCCTAGCGTTCTACACGGATAAGGCGGGCATGTTCCAGGTAGCTGTCAAAAGCAAACGGCAGGAGCAGCGGGAAGGGCTGGACCGGCAGGAGATGCCGCCAACGCAGATTGCGCGGGCGCTGGGCGAGTTAGGCATCGTCTGGATTCCGGCGCATTCGCCCCAGGCCAAGGGGCGCGTCGAGCGCCAGTTTCAGACGGATCAGGACCGTCTGGTGAAAGGCATGCGGGTGGCTGGGGTGAACACTCTCGAGGCGGCCAACGCATACCTTGAGAAGGAGTTTCTGCCTTGGTGGAATACGACCTTGACGGTGAGACCCGCCACTGCGGCCGACGCCCATCGACCGCTGGGTAAAGAGCACGATCTGGCGGCGGTGCTGAGCCATGTCGAACAGCGGCAGGTGACGAATGACTACACCATCCGATGGGACGGCAAGGTCTATCAAATCGACCGCCGGGACGTTCGAACCGGCATGCGCAAAGCCTGGGTGCGCGTCGAGCAACGCCTGGATGAGACCATCGCCGTGCGATTCCAAGGGCGCCACCTGCGCGTCAGTCGCTGCACGCCACCGCTGCGCGAACTGACGTCGATCAAAACCATGGCGGCCAAACCGCCGCGCCCAACCGTCAAGCCCAAAGGCAAAAGCGATTGGATGAAGAACTTTTCCGTCCGCTCTGTCCCTTCTCTGCGCCAGGCCATCGAGGTGTCCAATGCTCGCCGCTGATTGCCAGCGCCGCAACCAAAGGCAAATGGAGCGCCGGGCAAAACCGGCCCGGCGGTCTTCGCGCTTTATATATCCGAAGACCGCCGCTCGGGGGCTTCACCAAAGCAGATGTAATCCCAAAAACCAAAACCCCCAGAACGGGCATCTTATGGCCCGGTTTGACTGGGGGCTTGGCGCCATCTGCTTCGGAGCCAGCCCCGTCGCAGCGGTCTTCGGATCTGCCCCAGGGAGCGCGACCTCCCCGGAACATCGAATCCACTCTAACCCCGCCCCTCCAGCCGACCTCCTAAAACAGGACATTTCTACTTTGCTGGGAATAGGACATTTCTACTTTGCCTTGACAACCGACACCGCCGGCACACGCCGCACCTCGCCGCTGCCGGCCAGAACCGCCCGGATCTGCGCCAGGCTCGTGGCCTCCGAATCGTCCATGCTGACGATCAATACCCAGCACCGCGACCTCCCCTTCAGGCTCATCTTGCGTGAGAATCCGGGGCTCAGGCTCAGGCTCATCTTGCATGAGAAAAGAGTCCATCGCCGCGCACTGAAGGAATAGCGCAGAGCACACCCCCAATTAACGAGCCGCCGCAACCGGGCACCCTCCACGACCGCTGCGACGTTGTCGCCGGCCTTGACGAGGTTCAGGGGATTGCGATTAAGAATATGTTCTGGAAAAAGGCAGCGCGAGTGGTGCTGCACAAGATGGGTGGATTGGCGGTGCTGCGGAGCCGGCATCGGCGTGAATTCCGCGTACTGACGTTCCATTCCTTCAACGAGCGGGATGAGGCCAACGTGGAGGCGATCTGCGCTCATGTTGCGCGATGTTTCGAGCCGGTTTCGCTATCGGCCATACTGGACGCCCTGGATGGAGTGAAGGATCTGCCGGACAACGCCATCACCATTACAGTGGACGACGGCTACAGGAGCTTCCTGCTGCACGGGCATCCGGTTTTTCGGCGGCACAAAATTCCGGTGACCGTCTACGCGGTCGACGGGTTTGCCGATGGCCGGCTGTGGCTGTGGCCCGACCAGATCGAGTTCGGGTTGCGGTACACCACGCGCAACTCTATTCGCGCGACTTTCGGAGATGGCGAACCCCTGGAGCTGCCCCTCCGAACACCAGAAGAGAAGGAAGACGCGATCGCACTTCTGACCGAAACGCTCAAGCAGGTTCCGAACCATCGTCGAGTCGCCTTCCTGGCGGGATTAGGCAGCCTCTGCGAAGTGGATATCCCTCCCAATCCGCCGAGCGGCTGCGAGGCCATGAACTGGGACGAATTACGAGCGGTGGCATCAGAAGGCGTGGGGATCGGTTGTCATTCCGAAACTCACCCGATTCTCTCGCGGATCTCCAGCCGGCTGGAACTGGAAAGCGAGATTCGCGGCGCCAAAGAAAACACGGAGCAACACCTGGGATTGCCCGTCCATCACTTCTGTTATCCGAACGGGCTCGCAGCGGATGTCAGCGAGGCGGTGGCCCGCTGTGTAAGGGAAGCTGGATTCGCTTCTGCCGTGAGCAGCAGTTCCGGCTTTAATAAGACTAGGGATGCCGATCGGTTCCATCTCCGCCGGGTCCCCATGGGAAGCAGCATCGATCCTCAGTATGGCAAGGAACTGCTGGCCGGCCTCCACATATAGCCTGCGCCGGGCGGTATAAGGTTTATAGATGCGTCTCGGGGAAGCATTACGGACGATCGGGCAGGCGGCCGGAGAACGGAAGATCGCCGTCCATCTTCTTTGTGGCTTTACGCCGCTGCATCTCGAGACGTTCATCAAAGCGTATTTGACGTTGCGTTTCCCGGGCGCCGGCATCCAGGTACGGACGGGGCTCTTCGGCGATCTCGAGGGCAACATCCAGAAAGCACGCGAAAGCGGCGGGGATGGCGCCATTGCCGTTATCGAGTGGAGCGACCTCGATCAAAGGCTGGGGTTTCGCGCCTCGGCTGGCTGGCGAAGTGAAACGCTGGACGACGTCGTCGCACAGGTTACGGAGAAGTGCCGGCGCATCGAAGCACGCCTCCTCGAGCTTGCAGGAGCCATGCCCGTAGTTCTGGTTGCCCCGTGTCTCGGACTTCCGCCGCTTACGCAGGTGCCCCCGGCGCAGACCAGTGCTTTCGAACTTCGGCTGAACGCGATTCTGGCACAGTTTCTCGAGCGCGTGTGCGGACAGGGTGGAATCAGGCTGGCGAGTATCGCCTCCCTGGCGCTCGGTTCGCCCCAGGGATCCCGCCACGACGTCAAGACTGATTTGTTGGCCGGGTTCCCGTATACAACGACACATGCCGATGCGGTAGCGGAGCTTAGCGTTGGCTGCCTCTTCCCAGTTGCCCCGAAGAAAGGAATAATCACCGACCTCGACCAAACTCTCTGGAAAGGCAATCTGGGAGATGTCGGCGTGGATGGAATCTCCTGGTCGCTCGATGGCCGGTCGCAGGCTTACGCAGTTTACCAGCAGATGCTTGCTTCCCTCGCCGATTCGGGCGTACTGGTGGCCGTCGCCTCCAAGAACGATCTGGAATTGGCGGAGGCCGCGCTGCAGCGGCCGGACATACTCCTGCAGCCCTCACAGATATTTCCCATTGAAGTCGGTTGGGGTGCCAAGTCCGATGCGGTCGGGCGTATTCTCGATGCCTGGAACATAGGGGCTGACAGTGTGGTCTTTGTTGACGACAGCCCGATGGAGTTGGCCGAGGTCTCGGAGAAGTATCCCGCCATCGAGTGTCTGCGCTTCCCGTCCGACGATCCCGCCGCGATCCTGGCTCTTCTTTGGCACCTGCGTGCCAGGTTCGGCAAAAACGAAGTCCTCGAAGAGGACCGCCTGCGACTTAAGAGCATTCGCGCGTCCGCCGCACCCAGGCGGGAAGAACTGGCGGAGGCCTCAGCCGATTTCCTTGCGCGGATTGAAGCCAAGGTGACATTGGAGGCAGCCGGCGCGGATCGACGCGCCTTTGAACTGGTGAACAAAACGAATCAGTTCAATCTCAATGGCGTACGCTACACGGAAGCGGAATGGAAATCGCTGTCCCGGCGGCCGGGCGCTTTCCTGGCTACCGTGTCTTACGAGGACCGTTTCGGGCCGTTGGGCAGAATCGCCGTCCTCGGGGGGCACCGAATGAAGGATCTTTGCTATGTCGATATCTGGGTGATGAGCTGCCGCGCATTTTCGCGCCGGATCGAGTTCCAATCCATCCGGCAACTGTTTGCAAAGACCGGGGCTTCCGAGATCCGGTTTCGATTCGTACCGACCGATCGAAACGGCCCTTTGCAAACTTTCTTCGCTCAGTTTGTTCATGGCACCTCTCCTGAAGGAGACGAGCTGCAACTTCGGACCGCCGACTTCGAGCGCTGTTGCCCTCCGCTGTTTCACGAGGTAAACGATAAATGGACGATGTCAGGGACAAACTAGGCCGCTGCTTTGCGCTGGCCTTCCCTAAGCTGGATCCCAGCCAGTATGCAACCGCCAGCGCTCAGAATGTAAGCGGATGGGATTCGATCGCTCAATTGACGCTGCTCAACCTGATCGGCGAGGAGTTCGGGCGGGAAATCGATTTCGAGGAATTTGAAGGCGCTGCCTCTTTCGAAGCTCTGGCACGGGCACTTCAGGTCCAGTAAGAATCGCTCCCCGAGTCCAGGAAAAAGCCGTCGTTGTCGGCGAGTTGGAACTGGAAATCCGGTGGCAGCGTAAGCTTCCCTTTTTTATTCAGCAGGTAGACGGGAATGTGTCCTATGATGCGCAAGCCGGACCGGGCGGCTCCCTGCTCGCTGTCACCTTCGGTACCCGCAGCCACTATCTCGCAAGCGCCTTCGAGCCGCGCGGCGGTTTGCTGAGCGAGGGAGAAGCCAGCTTGCCACGCTTCGCGACCGGGATCCTGGAGCCACACGCCGGCGACCCGGGCCTGTCCACACAGAACGCCAATCGCGAAATGCCCTCTCGGCCCGCGGTTGTCACGGATACTGTAAAGGCGTGCCTGCATTACCGGACAACGCAGAAGATACTCAAAAAAAGCGGGCGGCCGCGGACTGCAACGGGCATCGGCCATGCTCTGAGAACAGAACTCCCCGGATATTCCGCCGGGGCCGATTTCTTCCGCCTTCCAGCCGTCCTGCAAGCTCCTCTCCGAAGCCTTGGGTAATGTCCACAGGAAGTTCCTGACCAGGCGGGGCGCGAGTTTCCAGTTCCGGGATTGATGCTTCAGAATTTGTTGGAGGGGCCGCAGCGGGCGAGCGCCTTTCCACTGCTTCGCGTATTCCACAAATCCATAAGCGGGCAGGATCTTGCACGTCATCTCGGATCCGCCGATCGAATAAATGAAATCGAACATGGCGTCCAGCTTGCGCAGAAGCAGAACTCCGGCGCCAGGCGATTCCTTGGCTGAGGCCCAGTCGATCATCTGAATCCCCCGCGCCCGGCCGCCAAAGGTCAGGGGGTAGATGCCGGCATGGGCAACAATCACGCCCTCTTGCTCCAGCACATATGCGCGCGGCCCGTCCCAGTCTTCCCGGCGACCCCAGTATTTCCATGCCATCACCGCAGGATCCAGAAACGGGGCATTGGGGCTGGCCCCGAAGGCCCGCTGCAAGAACTGCCGTACTGGCCCCAAGTCCTCAATAGAGGTCGGACGCAAACAGGATTTCATGTGAGTTGCCGATTTCTCTTCTCAAGCAACTCCACCAGGAGCTTCTCCTGAGTAAACATCCAGGCGATTCTTCGGCCAGCGAAGGCGACGGCAGGCTTGGGCCGGCGGACGACGGTACATCCGCCCGCTTTCATCGCGGCATCTGCTCCTCAAGGTCAGCCACCTCGTAACAGATATGATGCAAACCACCGCCTCGTTCCGTCAGAAAACGCACCGAATGCTGATCTTTGAGCAGATCCATAGGTCTCCAAACGGTTGATGCCGGCAACACGGCGCACCCCCGATCGAGTGGAAGCTTATTCCAAAGTGGGCCGTAACCACATTCTCTCTCCGGCGGAGGGCGGAAACCACTGGTCTGACATGAATGGCACTAAGGGTCCGACGGTTTTGGCCAGGGAAGGTTCCGGCTCAACGTGGCAAATAAATGAATCGGGCGATAGGTACGCTTCCACCGCTGCCGGCGCGGCGAGCAAGGCAGGTAACCGGTGCGCCGGCTTCACTTTTTCAGCTCGGGATGCTCCGAGACGCTCAAGACGTTTCCGTCCGGATCCTTGAACCACGCCACCTTGGCGCCGGTGGGCGACGTCCAGACGCCCACCTCGTCCTGCTTGAGGAAGCCGTAGCGTTCGAAGCCGATCCCGGCTTGTGCCAGGTCCTTTACGGCGGCGGCGATATCCGGGACCTGCCAGCCCAGCACCGTGCCTTGGACCGGTGGACGCTCCTTGCCCATGCCCAGCCGCAGCATGATGCCGTTGGCGTCGAACACCAGCGCGAAGGGCGGTTCTTCGCTTAGCAGACGCAGGCCGAGCGTGTCGCGGTAGAACTGCTTCGCCCGCTCGACATCGACGATGGTGACGAAGCCCACGATGTTGTAGTTGCCAAGTCCTCTGTGTGGAGACATGGAGATAGGATGCACCAACCTCGGGCTTGTCGCAAGACTGCTACTGCGCCATAATATATGGCTATTGCGACAGGATGAAATTCTGACCGAATTCGACCCGAAACCAGGCGTTTCCGTGGCTACTCTGGCCTACGAATACCCGCGCGGATTTTTCGTTCCCGAACACGCGCATGGGGCAGGTCAGTTGATTTATGCGATCCGCGGCGCCATGGAGGTATCCGCGGGCCAGAGCGTCTGGTTGATTCCGCCGCACTTTGCGCTCTGGATTCCGGCGCGAACATCGCACCGGATTCACATGCCTGGGCCGGTTTCCATGCGTACGCTGTACATGCGGCCCGGCCTCGCGTCGCAAGTCTCGCGCGGCTGCGTGGTGCTCCACGTAACCCCGTTCCTGCGGGAATTGATCGTGGAGGCGGTGCGCCTTGGGCAACTCCGCACGCGAAATCACCATGAGTGCGCACTGCGCGATCTGTTGATCCTGCATCTCAAAACCGCATCGCCGATGCCCACTTTTGTGACGCTGCCCAAAGAGCAGCGAGCGCTCGCGGTGGCGGAGGATGTTTTGAAGAACCCGGCCCAATCGAAACCGCTGGCGGCGCTGTGTGCAGGAGTAGCGGTTAGCGTCAGAACCATCGAGAGAGCGTTTCGAAAAGATATCGGCACCGATTTCGAATCCTGGCGGCGGCAGGTGCGGTTGGTCAAAGCCGTAGAGCTCCTGGTCTCGGGATGTGCAGTGAAGGAGGTCGCGTTCGCGGTCGGTTATCGCCAATCCAGCGGTTTTGTGGAGATGTTCCGGCGAACCTTTGGAACGACTCCCAAGGCATGGGTCTCAGCCCTCGATAAACCGGAGTGAGCGACGTCCCGCCGCTGCGACGGCATTACTCCGAACCCGGCCTGGCGGCAATCGCAGCCGGGCCGCGGGTTATAATCCGGTTTCCGATGCCACCTCAACGGCGGCCGGCGGGCCGCTGCGGGGAAGAGGCCCGCGCCGCCATCGAAGCGTTTCTCGAGGGCGCCCGGCAGCCGGCGCTGCTGGAGCCGGGCGAGGAACTGCTCCCGCTTAGCGACGGCAACTTCGCGCTTGAATTGCGCGGCGCGCGCCTCACGCTGCAAGCCTGGGACCGGACACGCAACCTGACGCGGCGCGTCACCGGCGTTGGGGAAGCGTCGGCCGGGCGGTTGGAAATGGTGGTGGAGCGGTTTGCGCGGCGCGAAGGGCGCATGTACCTGCTCGACCTGGCGCGCCGCGCGGGCGCGGAGATGGGCCGGCGCAGCGGGCGGCTGGTCTTTCGCGAGCGCTTCCGGCTGTTTCTGCGGCGTCAGTTCCCGGAGTGGACATTGGCCGAACTATCGACCGAGCCCAACCTGGAGCACAGCCTCTCGCCGGCCTTCCCGCGCGCGTTTGTACGCCATGGACAACACGCATGGGCGGCCATCGCCTGCCCGCCGGAAGGCGACGCGGGCGGCGTTGTTTCCTTCGGATTGATCTGGCTCGCGTATTTGCGCCAGCGGGAGCGCCGCGTGACCGTGGAAGGCCTGGCGCTGTACCTGCCGCTGGGCCGTGAAGGAACGGCCGCGCTGCGCTTGCTTTGCCTCGATTCCAAGGCGGCGCGGTTCGAGCTGTTCAGTTACTCGGACAAGGACTATGTTTCAGCGGTGGACCCGCGCGACCACGGCAATCTGGATACGCGCCTGGAGGCGTTTCGCCGCCCAATGCCTGGCGCGGCCGCCGGCTGGCAGGGCATCGGCGCGCTTCCCGGCGTGGAACAAGTCCTCAAGAGCGGAGGCCGCATCGGCCTGCGCGTGCGCGGGCTGGAGTTCGCCGAGTTGGATGGAGACCATCTCTCATTCGGGTTGGGCCAGCGCCATGCGGCCGGCGAGGGCGACGTGGAAGCCATCGAGCGCGTGGCGGAGGAGCTGGATCGGGCGCGATCGCCCGATGCAGCGGACCGCGACCACCCGCTTTATCGCCAGTACCCTGAAGCGTGGCTGGAATCGCAGGCCCGCGCGCATCTGCAAACGCTCGATGCGACGCTGCGGCCGGAGCCGGTTTATGGGCAGGTGCCGGCATTCGCCGGCGGCGACCGCGGCATCCTGGACCTGCTGGCGGTGGATCATGCCGGCCGGTTGACGGTAGTGGAATTGAAAGCGTCCGCGGATCTGCATCTGCCCTTGCAGGCGCTGGATTACTGGATTCGCGTGAAGTGGCATCTGGACCGGCGCGAATTTGGACCGGCCGGCTACTTTCCCGCGATCGAGCTGGACCCCAGTCCGCCGCGGCTGCTGCTGGTGGCGCCCTCGCTCGAATTTCATCCCGCTACGGAGACCATCCTCGATTTCTTCTCGCCCGCGATCGACGTTGAGCGGGTAGGGATCGGAGTAGAATGGCGGAAGGGCTTGCAGGTGATGTTCCGCCTCGCCGGTTCCGAACGGCCTCACTGATTCTATGTTGACCCTGCTGAAACAGGCACGGAGCGCGGTGGCTCTGTTGAATCCTCAGGAAGTCCGCAATCGCGCCAACCATCCGGTAACGATCGGCCTGGTGGCGTCCGGCGACGCGGCTTACGCCGGGCTGGAGGACTTTCTGGCCAGCGGCGGCGGATTGCGCGAGTTGGTTTTCCGCGCCGGCCGCCCGGACGCCCCGGAGCGCGTCGATCTGGTGATTTGCGAAGCCGGCGTCGAAGCGCCGGAGGGGGCTTACGCGCTCGATCCCTCGCAACCCGGCGAGACCCTGGGCGAGATTGCCCGGCAACGGCAAGACGTGGCACTGGCGCTGGCGCGGCGCCATCCCGTGTTCCGCCGCGCCGTGGTGGATCGAGCCATCCAATCCGTGGCCAGCGAAAACGCTCTCTTTGCCATCGCTACCGCGCTGCCGGATGTGGTGCCCAACCTGATTGAGCTTCCCTGGGTGCTGGGCGAGTGGGCTTCCGACACGGCATTCCTCACCGCCAACCAGTTCCGCATGGCGTTCCTGATCGCCGCCGCTTGCGGCAAACCGGTGGGCTTCGGCGAACAAAAAGTGGAGCTTCTTTCGATTGGAGCCGGCGCATTTGGCTGGCGGGCCCTGGCGCGGGAGCTGGCGGGCAAGATTCCGTTCGGCGGCGGGTTGATTCCCAAGGGCGCCATCGCATTCGCCGGTACCTACCTGGTTGGCAAGGGTCTGGCGCAGTTGCACACCGGCCACGGCCGGCTGGGACGGCGCCAACGGAAGGAAATCTACCGGCAGGGCATGGAATTCGGCAGGGCGGTAACGAATTCCGCCTTGCGCTAGGCGCGGCCGCCGGGACTCGCCCGCCACCTGCGAAATCTTTGTAAACACCCAGGCTGCGGCGCACGTCGTACAATGAGAAGGAAATCCAAGGGATAACTATGCGTTGGTTATCGACTGCAGTATTGGTACTCGCCCTGGCGACCGCGGCTTCGGCGGATGTCATCACGCTGAAAAGCGGCCGCGTCATCAACGGCACCTATTTGGGCGGCACGGCTCGCCAGGTGAAAATCGAGGTTGCCGGCGCGGTCGAGAGTTTCGACGTGGCGGACATATACCGCATCGAATTCTCTGCCAACGCGCCTGCTCCGGTGGATACCGGCCGTCCCACACTGCGCCGCGCGCCGGATACCGATGCAAGTTCCGGAGCGCCCACGCTGCACCGCGCACCGGATGCCGATACGGATTCCGGAGCGCCCACGCTGCATCGCGCACCGGGCGCCGCTGCGGATTCCGGCACGCCCACGCTGCAACGTGCGCCGGACGCGGACGCCGATTACAGCCAGCCTGCACCGCGCCGCAGCGAGACCGCGCCCACCGTGGCCATCCTGAAACCGGGCGAGGAGCCTTCGGTGTCTTCGCGTCCCTCGGCCGCGCCACCGCCGATTGTGGTGCCTGAGGGCACTAACTTCGTGGTGCAGATGATAGACGCCGTGGATTCCGACAAAGTAGCCGTGGGTCAGAATTACAACGCTGCGTTGGACGAGCCGGTGGTGGTTGACGGCCAGACCGTCATCCCGCGCGGCGCCGATGTGGTGGTCAAGCTGGTGAACGCCAAGGCATCCGGCACGTTCACCGGCCGCGCCGAACTTACGCTGGCGCTCTGGACGGTGAAGGTGAACGGCAAGGTGGTGGACGTGAATACGCAAACCATCACACGGGAGAGCGAGTCGCGGGGACAGAAAACCGGCGCCATGGCCGCCGGAGGCGCCATCGTGGGAGCGGTGATTGGCGGCATAGCCGGCGGCGGTAAGGGTGCTGCCATCGGCGCAGGAGCGGGCGGTGCGGCGGGAGCCGGGGCCGAAGCCGCTACCAAAGGGCCGCGCGTGAAGATCCCGGCGGAAACACGGCTCACCTTCGTGCTCGATAACGCCGTGAGCATATAAGCTGCAACAGCGCTAACTAAGCTATCCGCAGCCCACCTTGCTCGTCACCGGGGCCAGCCGAGGCGTCGGCGGCGCCGGCCATTTCAGCATTTGTTGAAAACACGGCCGATTTCGTTGCCCAATGTTACAACGGCGCTACTTTGAGGGTCACTTTCTTACCCAATTTTGCGGGTATTAAAAAACGGTAAACCTCCCCGCATCATTGATTTGCAAGAAATGTGCGACTAATATTACGATGAAATCAGTACTTCCATTACGTATAGAAACAATATCATGCGGATCGAATATTTTCCCCGCGGGCTGCGTATTTCGCCGGAACTGATGTTGCGGACGGTCAGGCAGCTCGCCAAAGACAACGCGGAGCTGTCCGAAGAAGTGAAGCAACTCCGAGCGGCAGTCGAGGTCTACCGCGAGCTTGCCAAGATGAAGTGCCAGGTGTCTCTGAGCAGGCTGCGGGTCGTCAGAAACAACCTGGCGATTGTCCCCGAGGCGTCGTCACGTAAGCGTTGCCTGGAGCGAAAGTAGTCGCCGCCACTGGCGCGAATGCTCTAACCTCGCGCACCTTTTGGCGAGTGGACTGATAGGCCCGCGGCCGCGTGCGACACTGGAGCATGATTTCCTATTCGCAACAATTGCGAAGCACAATTGCCGAAGCGGAGCCTCGCTTGCGCGCCATGGCGGAACCATCCGCAGGGGCTGCGGGGTCCCGTCCGAAAGGCTGGTCGAAGAAGCAGGAACTGGGGCACCTGGCCGATTCGGCAATCAACAATCGTGTGCGGTTCATCAAGGCGGCTCTCGAGGGGGAATTTACGGGGCCGACTTACGACGGGCCGGGCTGGGTGAAACTGGGGGGCTACGCGGCGACACCCTGGCAGGACATAATCGACCTCTGGAAGAGCCTGAACCAGTCGTTGGCCGTCGTACTGGACGCGATCCCGGCGGAGCGTCTTGCAGCACCGTGCCGCATCGAGAATGAGAATGACGGCCCGGTAACACTCGAGTGTGTGATCGCCGATTACATTCTTCACATGCAGCACCATCTAGGCCACATCTTCGGCCGGTAGGGCGAATCAAGAACCGGCGCGGCACAATGCGGATTATTCTGCGCTACTTTCTGCGGAGCGACGGGTTAGCATTTCCATGCACTCCTCGAGGGAATTATGAAGCAGCTTTTCCTGGTTGCCGCATTCACCGCGATGGCAGGGATCAGCCCGGCTGGCGGCCAGACTGCGCCGGCGGCGATGAGCGACACGGCCGCTGCGCGATTCCTCGACCAGGCCACCTGGGGGCCTATGCCCGCCTCCATTGCGCTACTGGAGCAGATGGGCATCAAGGCCTGGCTGGCGGCGCAGTTTTCGATGAATATTTCAAATTTGCCGGATCAGCCAATGCTGAATTCGACCGGCAAGACGAACCGGGATTTGATTCCGGTGCAGCGGGCTTTTTTTGAGAACGCCGTCAAAGGGCAGGATCAACTGCGGCAGCGCGTGGCGTTCGCTTTGTCGGAGATTTTCGTGGCCTCGGCGGTGCAGGTGGGACCCGCTTACGCCATACCGCCCTATTGGCGCGTGCTCCGCGATAACGCGTTCGGGAACTACCGCCAAATCATCAAGGCGGTCACCCTGAACCCGGCCATGGGGGCCTATCTGAACATGGCCAACAACAATAAGGAAAACCCGGCCCTGGGCACGTCGGCCAATGAGAACTACGCTCGCGAACTGATGCAGTTGTTCACGCTGGGGCTGATCGAGCTTAATCCCGATGGCAGCCCGGTGCTGGATGCGAACGGCAATCCAGTTCCCACCTTCGATCAGGCGGAAGTCACCAGCCAGGCCCGGATGCTGACCGGCTGGACGTTCGCTACCGCGCCCGGCGCCACACCGAAGAACAACAACCCGGCCTACTACTACGGCCAGATGATGGCAGTGGAAGCCGAGCACGACACCAGCGCCAAAACCATTTTCGGCGGCATTCAGATTCCGGCCGGCCAGACCGCCGAGCAGGACCTGGAATCGCTGTTGGACGCTTTGATGGCGCAACCGACCATGGCGCCGTTCGTCTGCCAGCGACTGATCCAGCACCTGGTAACCAGCAATCCCAGCCCGGCTTACATCGAGCGCGTGGCGACGGTATTCGAGAATAACGGCTCGGGAGTGCGCGGCGACATGCAGGCGGTAATCACGGCAATTCTCACCGACCCGGAAGCGCGCGCCGGCGATGAGGCGAGCGCCGCGCCCAACCCGGGCTTCGGGCACCTGCGCGAGCCGGTGCTGTTCATGGCCAACCTGCTGCGCGGGTTGAATGCGAAGCTCGGCACTGACAGCACGATTTACAACGACGCCAACCTGATGGGGCAGGACCTGTTCTACGAGCCCAGCGTGTTCAGCTATTTTTCGCCGCTCTACCGGGTTTCGGGCGGGCAGCTAGCGCCGGAATTCCAACTCTATTCGACACAAGCGGCGGCCGAGCGGGCCGATATCGTCAACGCCGCGCTGTACGGCCACCTGGACAAAAGCACCGCGGTCGATCTCACGCCGTTCGTGAGCCGCGCCAACGACTTGAGCGGGCTGCTGGATTACGCGAGCTTCGTTTTCCTCCATAGCACGATGCCGCCCGGACTCGCCGAGCAAGCTTCCGCCGCGGCCGCCGCGGCAACCAGCCCGAAAGCGCAGGCCCAGGCGGTTCTCTACCTGGTGCTGACCTCGAGCGCGTACCAAGTGATTCAGTAAAGGAGCTAAACAGATGTTTTCGCGTCGCGGATTTATTCGCATGGGAGCCGCCTCAGTGGGCACGCTGGCTTTGCGCCCGTTCGGCCTGCTGCCGGCCATGGCTGCGAGCAGCTCCAATTACCGCGCTCTGGTGTGCGTGTTCCTGTTCGGCGGCAACGATTCCAACAACAGCGTGATTCCGCTGGACGATGCGGATTACCAGGCTTACCAGTCGGCGCGCGGCGCCCTGGGTCTGCCGATGAGTTCGCTGGTTCAGGTGAGCGATGCGACCGGCGCGCCCTACGGCTTTCATTCGCTGCTTACAGAGCTCGCTTCGCTGTTTACAAGCAAGGAACTGGCGGTGGTGGCCAACGTCGGGTCGCTGGTAGCGCCGCTCACCCAAGCGCAGTACCAGGCACAGCAGGGTTACATCCCGTCGAATCTTTTTTCTCATGCCGATCAGCAGTTGGAGTGGCAGACGTCGGTCGGGCAAGGCAACAGCGCGACCGGTTGGAGCGGCCGGGCGGCGGATTACATCACGGCGCAGAAAATCAACGCGTCTTCGTTCCCGGTCTTCATGTCGATGGCGGGCAATGTCCTGCAAGGCGCGGGGGCGAACACGCAACTGGTGGCGATAGCGCCGGGCGAATCATTGCAACTGGCGGGATTCAACACCACCGCGGCGTCGGACGCGCGCTGGAACGCGCTCAATAATCTGATCTCGACGGACAGCGGCGTGGCGCTGGTGCAGGCGGCCAACAACACGCTGGCCAACAGCATCAGCGATGCCAGGGCGCTGACCGATGCATTGAGCAAGTCCACCGCGCTCAAGACGCAGTTTCCCAAGACCACGCTGGCGGCGCAACTCCAGCAGGTGGCCGAGATCATCCAGGTGCAGGCCGATCTGGGAATGAGCCGGCAGATATTCTTCTGCTCGCTCGGCGGTTTCGACACGCACACCGCCGAACTATCCACACACGACCAGCTCTACCCGCAGGTAAGCCAGGCGCTGGCCGCGTTCTACGAGGCTACCCTGGAGCTGGGAGTGGCGGACAGCGTCACCACATTCACGGAATCCGATTTCAACCGCACCTTTCAACCCACGTCGGGCAACGGCAGCGACCACGCCTGGGGCGGCCATCACTTCGTGCTCGGGGGCGCGGTCCAGGGAGGCAGGATCTTCGGGCATTTCCCGAGCTTCGAATTGGGCGGCCCGAACGACACCGACGTGCGGGGACGATGGATCCCAACGACCGCGATCGACCAATACGGAGCCACGCTCTGCTCCTGGTTTGGCATCCCGAGTTCGGGCCTGGCGGGAGTGTTCCCGAACCTCGCCAATTTCCCGGCGGCCAACCTGGGCTTTTTGGGCTGATGCCGGGACGTGCGAGCACGGAAGGCTGCCGGGCTGCGCCCGGTTGGCAGGCGAAAGCGCCTGCCCCACGGCGCACGAGCCGGCGCTGACGCCGGCTGCGCCGATTGACAATCGGCGCGCAGGATATCATCCTGCCCCACGGCGGTTTGCTATTCTCGGAATTTGCGCAAGATTGATCCCACCTTTCCCGATGCTCCGCGTTGGCTGAACGCGGTTCTGCTGGCGCTGGCGGGCCTGTTCCTTTTGGGGCTGTTTTCGACGGAGCTGGCGGATACGGATGCGTGGTGGCATCTGGCGTCGGGGCGTTACATCGCCCAGAAACACCGGCTACCGTCGCCGGATCCGTTCGCGTACACGACCGCGGGCGCGCGCGACGCCTACCCGGGCGAGGCGGCCACACGGCACTTCAACCTGACGCACGAGTGGCTGGCGCAACTGGCGATGTACGGCCTGGAAGCGGCGGGCGGCATAGGCGCAGTGGTGTTGTGGAAAGCGCTGCTGCTGACGCTGCTGTGCGGTGCAGTAGGCTGGACGGCGGCGCGCCGCACCGGTTCCCTGCTTTGGGGATTGGCGGCGGCGCTGGCGGCGGCATCGCTCGGCATCGAATTCGCGCACGACCGGCCGAGCATCCTGAGTTACGTATTCACGGCGGTGTTTATCGCCATCTGCGATCGCGGCCGCAAGCTGTGGCTGCTGCCGGCCTTGTCCCTGGTTTGGGCAAACTGCCACGGCGGATTCTTTCTGGGATGGATCATCGTGGGCGCGTATACGGCCGAGGCCCTGATAAGGCGGACAGCGGACGCGCGGCGCTGGCTGGCGGCGGGCCTGGCCACGATTGCGATTTCGGGCGCGAACCCAAACGGCTTCGGCGCGCTTGAGGCGGTGTTGCGCTACCGCCAAAGTCCGCTGCAAGCGACGTTGATCGAATGGTTGCCCGCGAGTTTGTGGGGCTCGCCGTATGCGTTCGACCTGCTATTGTACGCGGCGGCCCTGGCAATGATATTTTCATGGCGGCGGGTGCGGCTGGCGGATTGGCTGCTGGCGGCAACGTTCGCGGTGGCGGCGCTGACGGCGTTCCGCAATGAAATGCTGATGGGCGTGCTGGCGCCGATTCTGATTGCGGACTATTTTCCATGGAAGCGGCACCTGCCGCGCATGGCACGGTACGCGACGGCGGCGGCGCTCGGGAGCGGGCTGGTTTGGGGCGCCGCAACGGGGCGGTTCTTCCAGTTGCGTGCGGCGGAGTGGCGGTTTCCGGCAGACGCCGTCCGTTTTCTACGCGAACACGGCATTCGTGGGCCGCTGTTCAACACCTATGAATACGGTGGCTATCTAATCTGGCGGAGGGTGCCGGTTTTCATCGACGGGCGGGCGTTGAGCGAGCAGGTGTTTCAGGACTATCGCGTGATTCTGGGTTCGCCGCCGGGCGATGCGGCACGCCAGCGGACGCTGGACCGCTATGGGCTGAAGGCGATCTTGGTGAACGGCTTCGAATACAATTCGGGGACGCTGTACCCGCTGGTGCCCGCGCTGACGACGCTGCCGGACTGGCACTTGATCTACCAGGACGCGCAAGCCATGATTTTCGTGCGCGATCTTCCGCAGGGCATGACCGCCCTGCCGGCCGGGGAGGTGGACTTGCACCTTGAAGGCGAATGCCGGTTGCACGTGGATCGCGACCCGGAGTTTTCCTTATGCGCACGCACGCTGGCGGATCTGTATATGCGAGCGGGCGACCGGGAGCGGGCGCGGCGCTGGCTGAAGTATTATCTGGACCATCCCTACGGCGACGACCCCGAGGCACGGCGGGCGTACGTGCAGATGTTCCAGTAGTCCCAAGCGATTCCATTGCCGCCACGGCCGTATGGCCGCTGAGTGTGGTTCGGCACCGATTGGTTTTTTTGACCGGCTCGCACCAGGCAACGGGGACGGACGCGGATTCGTCAAACTAGGGGGTGCGCGACAAAAATGTAGACCGTCATGCGGCTGACGAGCGATCCGCCCAGTAGTCTTCGAATCTGCGGCTGAGGCGGCAGCAACGCAGTGCGACGATGGCGTTGGCGCCGCGGACGGTCCAGAACATGCCGGATCGTTTCAGGCGCACACCAATCACGGTCTTGCAGCCGGCCTCGATGACGCCGGATCCGACGAAAAGGCCTTGGGCTCGGAAGGTCGGATAGCGCATCCTCTCGGCGTTGCGTTCCAGATACTCGGCTTCGTTTTTGACGGATTTGGCGAGTTCCTCGGAGGCGGGCTGGAGCGCGCCGAGGGTTTTCACCAATGCTTCGATCTTGCCCTTTTCCAGACGGTCCAGACAGCGGGCAAGCCAGCGTTGGCGGGCCTTGTCGTCGCCTGGGAACAGTTTGGCGGAGAGTTCCCAGAGGTGCTGGCGGGCGTGGTAGAGATCGACGATCTGAATCGCGCCGGGGAAGTGCTGGTCGGCCAAATTCCAGATCCACACGGCGCCATCGCCGAGCAGCACTTTCTTCAGCGCCCGGCTCCAGCCGCGCCGCCAGGCTTCGGTGTAAAGGCGCAAGCCGAACTGCTCGGCCGATTCAATCGCGCCCACGTAGGAGGTGGAATCCTCATCGCGCACCGGGCGGCCCTCCGCATCGGTCGTGGTCTGGGTGAAGAGGCAGCCGAGTTTGACCTCGCGCGTGTGCGCCGGCTGGCCCTCGATCTTGCCGGCGCGGTCTTCGGTTTCGGCCTTCACCACCGGAATGCCCGTGCCGTCCATCTCGATGTAGAGCAGCGGCACGGCGGGCGCGCAAACCTCCGGCAGTTCCAGTTGTTTGGCCTGTAGGATGGCGGCCTGCTCACGGGCTTCGATGCCGGCGCCGATGTCCTCGGTATGACGCTCCACGGCTTTGGCGGGAACCTCAATACCAGCCAGCAACCCGAGTTGCTCGCGGCTCTGCTCGAAACTCGCTTCACTCCCCACCACCGCCATCATGCGCCGCACGCCCGGCGAACACGCTACCCCTTCCACGTCCAGTTCGCGGTCGCGCGGACTGCAGCCCGCGTGACAGTGCGGACACACGTAATAGGGCCGCTCGATAGTGATCGGGCCAAGCACCGTCAGAACCTGCTTGGCGCGCACCTGGTGGAAGCGCGCCTGGTGGCCGCAGGCACACGCCACCGTGAGTTCGACCTCGGTGGGTGCGCTCAGCAGACGCTCCAGCGCTTTCGCGCCGAGGTGATGGCTCGCGGCGCGGGTCGCCATTTCGACCGCCTCCAAGTCGCATTGGCCGCTCTTGCGCAAGCCGGTGAAAATGACTTCCAAAAGCGCGGCTATTTCCCGCGCCGCCTCGCGCTGGACTGCCTCGACCGTTTTTTTTCCGCCCCGGTCCACGACTCCTCGGCCGGCCGGGAGCGGCAGATCTTCTCGTTGACCTCCAGCAATTCCCGGCTCAACTCGCGGAATTGATGAAACGCTTCCACCTCGCGCTGCGCCTTGCGCAGTTCGGCCGGTGAAGCGAAAGACTCGCTGACTGTCTTTCCACTCACTTTACGGGTCAGTCGATAGTTTGGACCGTGGCCCTGCTGGCCCGCCTTGTGGCACCGGCAATCCGACTTCCCGCAGCGCCCGGTGATGCTGCTAACCGAACCGCTCCGAAAGTCGCCCAAATTGAGAATGCGCCCGAGAATCGCGGAGCGCTGTTGTTCCAGCACGGCCAGAGAATCAGGCAAGATCGCACCTCCATTCCTAACGTATCACTACGTAAGGATTCAGGCCACAAAAAAAGAACGCCGCCAATCGCTACAATTTTGTCGCACACCCCAAACTAGGTATTGAGAGCGCGAAACGCCTGTAGTGCGGTAAGATAGGAGTTACAGGTCAGTTTTCACTGGTGAGAGGTTATTTGAAGAAACTTGTCTTAATCCCGATTCTTGCGTGTACGTTTGCCGCCCAAACCGCGCCCCTGGCAATGGTGGTTTTGAATACGGCGGGGTGGGGCGGCGGGCGCATGCCGGCGGGCTGGGAGATCAGGGTAAACCGTGGCAGGCCGGTAGTTTCGGTGTGCCAGGACGCGGATACAGCATGCTTGCATCTGTTGAGCGTGAAGGCATCGTTCTCGCTCGAAAAGGCAGTGGATGTAGATCCGGCGCAGATGCCGTACCTGACGTGGAAATGGAAGGTGGCGCAACTTCCCGGCGGCGGCGATTTCCGCAGGGCGTCGACGGACGACCAGGCGGCGCAACTGCTGGTGGCGTTCAACGACCGGCGGGTGATTTCCTACATTTGGGACACGGTTGCTCCGAAAGGAGCGATGGAAAGCGCGAGCTCGATTCCGCTACTGCGCGTCGTGGCGGTGGTTTGCGAATCCGGGCCCGGGCAGACGAACCAGTGGATTGCGGAGAGCCGCAACGTAGCGGCGGATTACGCGCGGGCGTACGGCAAGGCGGCGCCGCGCGTGAGGGGCCTGCGCATCCAGATCAACTCGCAGCATACCGGGACGGTAGCCGAGAGCTACTTCGGCGAAGTAGCATTCCGCAGCACTCTACAATAGCCAAATGATCCTGCTCACCGGCGGCACAGGCTTTGTTGGCAGCCATGTGCTGGAACGGTTGCGGGCGGATGGCGCAGCGGTCCGCTGCCTGGTGAGGCCGAAGGCCGGCCGGGCGCTCGACGCTGGCTCATTGGGCGCAACCGAAGTGGTAGCGGGCGACCTGGAGACAGGTGCGGGTGTGGAAGAAGCGCTGGCGGGGGTGGAGACGGTAATCCACCTGGCCGGGGTCACCAAGGCGTTGCGGCGCGGCGAGTATGACGACGGCAACGTGCGCGCCACGGCGAATCTTCTGCTGGCCATGGAAGGAAGCAGTGCGCGGCTGATACACGTGAGTTCGCTGGCGGCGATCGGGCCGTCGGAAGCGGCCAATCGGCCGGTGAACGAAGAGACAGAGCCGCACCCGCTGACGCATTACGGCAGGAGCAAATTGGAAGGCGAAAGGCTGGTGCGGGCGGGCCGGCCGGACGCGGTGATTGTGCGGCCGCCGGTGGTGTACGGGCCGCGCGACACGGATGTCTGGCAGATCCTGAAGCCCATAGCCAAGGGGTGGTCGCTCCAGATGAGCGGTGGTGAGCGCTGGTTCAGCGCGATTTACGCGGGCGACCTGGCGGCGGGACTGGCCAGCCTGGCGGCATCGCAGGCGGGAGTTGGACGAAGCTATTATTTGGCGCAGGAAGCGCCCGTTTCGTGGAGCGGGTTGGCCGCCTGCGCGGCGCGCATTATGGGAGTGAAGTTGCGGGTGGTGCGAATACCGCCGCCGGTGGCACTGGCGGTGGGAGCCTGCGCAGAAGCGTGGGCGCAAATTACCGGGCGGCCCGGCATCATCTCCCGGGAGAAGATTGCCGAAGGGCTGTGCGCGGCGTGGACGTGCGACACGGGGCGGGCCCGCGCCGAGTTGGGGTTTGAGGCGACGACGGATCTGGAGCACGGTCTGGCGAAGACGCTCCAGTGGTACAAAGAGGCTGGATGGCTGAGCTACTGAAGGCCTCGCCGGCCGGCCGGCGGTTTTGGGCGGTCGACAAAGTCATTCTCAGCTATCTGATTTTCACGAGCTTTCTGCTGGCGGGGTGGTGGCACGCGATACCGGATGCGACGGCACTGGCGGCGGCGCACCTGGGCGGCGTGGCGCTGCTGCTGATCGAGATCAAGGCGCCGAACCCGACAAGCTGGTATTTTCGCTGCTGGTATCCCTTGCCATACGTGGCGGCCTGCTACAAGGAAATGGCGCTGCTGATTCCGGCGATCCGCCACAGCGACGCCGACGCGTGGCTGGCGGGGCTGGACTTTCGGTTTTGGGGCGTGCATCCCACCATCTGGCTGGAGCGAATTTACAACCCGGCGCTCACCGAATATTTGCAGACAGTGTATACGCTATTTGTGCCGGCAGTGCTGCTGGTGGCGTTTCTGCTGTGGCACAGGCGGCGTTACGGAGAGTTCCAATATTATGCGTTTTTGATCGCGTTAGGCTTTCTGGCATCCTACGCAGGCTATCTGTGGGTGCCGGCGCGCGGCCCGCGGTTTCTGCTAAAACCCTTGGAACACTTGCCGTTACAGGGACTGTGGTTGTTTCAAAACATGCAGCATACGCTGGACAAGCTGGAATCGGCGCACTACGACTGCTTTCCCAGCGGGCACACGGAACTCACCATCCTGGCGTGGTGGATGAGCCGGCTAGTATCAAACCGGCTGTTTTGGGCCTATTTCTACTACACAGTGTCAATCATTTTTGCTACAGTTTATCTTCGATACCACTATACGGTCGATCTGCTCGCAGGGGCAGCCCTAGCGGTGACCCTGATTTTGGTTTCACCATTTTTTTACCGCATTCTGCGGGAAAGGGCGTGAACGTTTGGGAGGAATCGAGGTTGCGGCTGCGGAAGGCAAGGGCGGCCTGAAACAGTTCGTGGAGTTGCCGTACCGGCTCTACCGGGACGATCCGCATTGGGTGCCCCCATTACGTATCGCGGTAAAGGAGTTGCTGGACCGGGAGAAGCACCCGTTTTACGGCGATGCCGAAGCGGAGTTTTTTCTAGCGCGGCGGGATGAACAAGTAGTGGGCCGGATCGCGGCCGTGCTGGACAAGGCCCATAACCGCTTCCATGGCGAAGAGGCAGGCTTCTTCGGCTTCTACGAATCGATTGACGACAAAGCGGTGGCCAAGGCGCTGCTGGACCGGGCGTGGCAGTGGTTGCAGCAGCGCGGCGCGAAGGTGATGCGCGGGCCGGTGAATCCGTCTACCAACTATGAGTGCGGCATGTTGATCGAGGGCTTCGATTCGGATCCGATGGTGATGATGCCGTACAACCCGCGCTACTACCCGGAATTGATGACCGAGGCGGGTCTACGCAAAGCCAAGGACCTGTACGCGTACGGCAGCAGCGTGGTCGGGGTGGGAACGGAGAAAAGCGAGCGCGTGGCGGACAAGGCGATGGCGGCGGCGGGAGTTACGGTGCGGCCCATCGATATGAAGAACTTCAACGCCGATGTGGAGCGGGTCTGGCAGGTGTACAACTCGGCGTGGGAGCGCAACTGGGGATTCGTGCCCATGTCGCGGGAGGAGTTTGCCGCGATGGGCAAGGAAATGAAGCAGATTCTGAAGCCGGAACTGGTGTTGATCGGCGAGGTGAAAGGGCGGATGGTGGGGTTCGCGCTGGCGCTGCCGGACGTCAACCAGGCGCTGAAGCCGGCGGGGGGAGGCTATTTCCCACGGGTTTAGTTAAAATACTGTATTATCAACGTTTGATCAAGAGCGTGCGGGTTCTGGCCCTGGGCGTGGTGGAAGAGTACCGCGCGTCCGGGCTGGCGGCGGCTTTCTATGCAACGCTGACGCGCAACGCCCGGAAGCTTGGCTATAGCGATTGCGAGATGTCTTGGATCTTGGAAGACAACGTACTTATGAACCGGTCCCTGGCCATGATGGGAGCGAAACGGTATAAGACGTACCGAATTTATGAATGGAATTGAGAGAGATGCGCCTTTCTACTAGCGATGTCGCCGGCAAGAAAAGGGGCAGCGGAACAAACGACATTTTCGAGAAATGCCGGAACTTCACTCGTCCGGGTGATCTTCAATCCGCTGGGCTCTACATGTACTTCGAGGTCTTCGGGGATCGAGAAGGATGCGGGCCTGGCGAGGTCCGCATAGGGAAACGGAAGGTACTGATGTTCGGGTCGAACGATTACCTGGCCCTGATCACGCACCCCAAGGTAAAAGAAGCCGCGGCCCAAGCGGTGAAGAAGTACGGCAGCGGATGCAGCGGTTCCCGTCTTTTGAATGGCACGCTGGATCTGCACGTGAAGCTGGAAGCGGAACTGGCCTCGCTGGTGCACAAAGAGGCGGCCATCACCTTCGGCACCGGATTCCAGGCCAACTATGCGACGCTGAGCGCGCTGACGGAAAAGGGCGACGTGATGGTATGCGACCACAACCTGCACGCCAGCCTGGTGGAAGGTGCGTTGCGTTCGCCGGCGCGGACGGTGCGGTTCCGGCATAACGACATGGAGCACTTCGAGCGGTGCCTGGAGAACTGCCCGCCGGAGGAGAAGATTCTGATCGTTTCCGAAGGCGTGTTCAGCATGGAAGGCGACATCGCCGACATGCGGGGCATCACGCGACTGGCGAAGCCGTACGGAGCGCGGGTTTATGTGGATGAAGCGCACGGGATCGGCGTCCTGGGCGCTACGGGCGCGGGCGCGGCGGAGCACCTGGGCGTGCTGGACGACGTGGACATCGTGATGGGCACGTTCAGCAAATCGCTGGCATCGGTGGGCGGATTCATCGCCGCGGACCGGGCGGTGATCGACTATCTGAAGCACACGGCGCGGCCGTTCGTATTTTCCGCCAGCCTGCCACCGGGGTCAGTGGCAGCGGCCGGGGCGGCACTGGACATCATGCGCAAGGAGCCGGAGCGGCGGCGCCACGTGTTGGGAATAGCGCAGATGCTGCGCAAGGAACTCCGGGCGCGCGGGTTTTCGGTGCTGCCGGGCGAGACGGCGATTGTGCCGGTAGTGGTGCGCGAGGAGCTGGACCTGTGCCGGCTGTGCAAGACGCTGCTTGAAGGGGGGATATACATCAACCCGGTGCTGCGTCCGGCGGCGGCGCAGAACCTGCTGCGAATTTCCTGTACGGCGGCACACACGGAACAGCACGTGGACCGGCTGGTGAGCACGCTGGTGCGGGTAACTTCGGAAATGGGCATCGAGCTGTAAGGGGGCTCGGGCCTTAACGGTGCACGGACGGCTCCCTCACGGCCGCGGCTCCGATAGGATTAGAGGACTTCGGGTGAGCATAGAATAGTCACACATGGCTATTTCCGCTTCCGATCTGCAGCTTCTGGGGCAGTACGACACGCCCACGATTTCCAACGTCATCGAATTGTTCGAGGTGCGGGCGCGCCGCGAGGGATTCATGGATGGGCGGATCCGCGCCTGTTTTCCGGAAATGGGGCCGGTTGTGGGCTACGCCTCCACGGCCAGCATGCGGACAGCGTATCCGCGCGTCGAAGGGGACGTCTACAGCGGGCTGGAAGAGCAGGTGGCGCGCTTCGCCGAATTGCCGGGGCCGGCGATTGTGGTGTTCCAGGACCTGGACGACCCGCCGGTAGGCGCCACGTTTGGTGAAGTGATGTGCGCCAGCTACCAGTGCTTTGGCGCGCTGGGCGTTATCACCAACGGTCCGGCACGGGATCTGGAACAGGTGCGGCGGCTGGGATTTCGGGCGTTCTCGGACGGCGCGGTGGCATCGCACGGCGACAGCCACATCACGTCGCTTCACCAGCCGGTACGTGTGGGCGGGCTGCTGGTGAGGCCCGGGGACCTGCTGCACGCCGATGCCAATGGAGTTTGCAGCATTCCGCAAGAAATCGCTGCGGAGGTGGCGCACGCGGCGCAGGAATTCGTAGCCGCCGAAGCGGTTTGCATCGATTGCGCCCGTAGCTGGAATCACGACGTGGCGGCGTACACGGCCGCGCGGCGCGAGATGGCGGAGCGGATCGCCGTGCTGGGCAAACAGGTGCGGGCCAAGCGGAGTGCGGCGGGCTGAGGGGCGAAAGTGCGGGCCGTGAGGCTTGACACCGGACCGGCGGGCAAGACCGCCGGCGCTACCAAGGCTCCGCGGTTCGCAGACCGAGGGCCTGCGCCACAAGAGATAATGTAACCGGAGGCACCATGCCAGTAGCAACCATGACTTCGCCCATTTCGATTTCGCTCGAGAACGAGAAGAATCCCTGGATCGCCGCCGCGGCGCGTTTTGACGAGGCCGCCCTTCGACTGAATCTGGACGAAGGCATCTGCAAGGTGTTGCGGGTGCCGAACAAGGAGATCACCGTCAACATTCCGGTGCAACTGGATGACGGACGGATTGAAGTGTTCACGGGCTACAGGGTGCAGCACTCGCTGGCGCGCGGGCCGGCCAAGGGCGGCATCCGCTTCGCGCCGGACGTGACGCTGGACGAAGTGCGGGCGCTGGCGTCGTGGATGACCTGGAAATGCGCGGTCGTGAACATTCCATTCGGCGGCGGCAAGGGCGGCGTGATCTGCGACCCGCACCTGCTGTCGGACACGGAACTGGAGAAGCTGACGCGGCGGTACACGGCGGAAATCATCGATTTTCTGGGGCCGGAACGCGACGTGCCGGCGCCGGACGTCAACACCAACGAACGGGTGATGGCGTGGATCATGGACACTTACTCGATGCACATGCGGCATACCACGACGGCGGTGGTGACGGGCAAGCCGGCTTCGATGGGCGGGTCGCGCGGCCGGCCGGAAGCCACCGGACGAGGCTGCATGATCGTCACTCTGCAGGCGCTGAAGCGGATGGGGCTGGCGCCCAAGGACTGCCGGGTGGTGATTCAGGGATTCGGCAACGTGGGCGGCATGGCGGCGCGGCTGATGGCGGCGATGGGCTTCAAAATCGTCTGCATCATCGAGTACGATGGCGCGGTTTACAATCCGCGGGGGCTGGATATCGCGGCGCTGCAGAAACATCGCAAGGAGACGGGCTCCGTGGTCGGATTCAGCGGGGCCGAGGCGATGGACAAAACCGAGGCGATGTTCCTGGAGTGCGACGTGCTGCTGCCGGGGGCCACCGAGAACGTGATTACGTCGTTGAACGCGGACCGAATCCGCTGCAAGATTTTGTGCGAGGGCGCCAACGGCCCGACCACGCCTCTGGCCGATGCAGTGCTTTTCGATAAGAGGGTATTCGTGATTCCCGATATTCTAGCCAATGCCGGCGGGGTGACGGTTTCCTATTTCGAATGGGTGCAGGACCGGCAGGGCTTTTTCTGGAATGAGCAACTGGTGAACGAGCGGCTGGAAGAGATCATGGTGGAGAGCTTCGCCGCGGTTGTGGAGTATGCGGAAAAGCACCACGTAAACAATAGGATCGCGGCATACATGCTGGCGCTCGACCGGGTGGCGACCGCGATCAAGCTGCGAGGGATTTACGCGTGAAAGAACATTGGCCACGGATAAACACAGATGAACACAGATAGAAAAAACGAAAGCCTGATCGGCGTTCGTCTGCGTTCATCTGTGGCTCGGAATGAGATGCACAAGGGCCCTAGGGAAATGTCCGGTAGATCGTAGAAATCCCTAGAAAGTAGCGACTCTCGTTCCCCTGAAGGCGTGATAGCCTCGGGGAAATTTCTGGCAAAGAAAAGGAGAGTCGCTACATGAAGAAACCATACCAGATTGATGCCCAGAAGGCAGTAAAACAGTTCGAGGCCATGGCTGCCGAAGGAAATCCAGCCGTGCAGATGGTGCTCCCGATGGCCGAGATGGTGGGCTGGCTCCGGAAAGGCGTGGGCGAGTTGGTTCGCCAGGCCGGTTTGCAGTTGATGGATCTGATGATGCAGGAGGAGGTTCGGGAACTGGTGGGCGAACGCAGCCGGCGGCTGCCGGAGCGGACCGCGAACCGGTGGGGCAGTGAGCGCGGCTACTGCGTAGTGATGGGGCAGAAGGTGCCGATCGAGCGGCCGCGGGTGCGCAGCGAAGAACAAGAAGTGCGGCTGGGCAGCTACGAACTGTTCCACCGCGGCGAGCCGTTGACCGAGACCGTGTGGGAGAAACTGATGCTGGGGCTGAGCACGCGCAAATACGGCGAGGCGGTTCGTCAATTCACCGAGGCGTACGGATTGGAGAAGAGCGCGGTCAGCGAACATTTCATCGAGGCCAGCCGGGCGAAGTTGCAGGCGGTGATGGAGCGGCGGCTGGAGAAGATTCAGTTCTGCGCCTTGATGATCGATGCGACGCCGTTTGCCGGACAGCAACTGGTGGCGGTGTTGGGCATCACCGTGGATGGGAAGAAAATGATCTTGGGGATTCGGCAGGGCGCCACGGAAAACGCCACGGTGGTCGGCGAACTGCTCGGCGATCTGCTGAACCGCGGGCTGGACTTCACGATACCGCGGCTTTATGTTCTGGACGGCGGCAAGGCCCTAACGGCAGCCGTGAAGAAATACGCCGGAGAATCGGCGCCGATCCAGCGGTGCCAGGTCCACAAGCGACGGAACGTGTTGGATCATCTGACCGAGGAACAGAAACCTGGCGTAGCCAAACGGCTCAACGCCGCCTACGCCTTGGAAGATCACGAGGCCGCCAAACAGGCTCTGAACGCGCTCCACCGCGAGTTGATGGACCTGAATCCCAGCGCGGCGCGGAGCCTGGGCGAGGGGATGGAGGAAACCCTGACGGTGCATCGACTCCATGTTCCGATGCAACTGCGCAAGACGCTGGCCAGCACCAACGTGATCGAGTCGGCGTTCTCGATTGTGGAGCAGGTTTGTAAGAACGTAAAGCGCTGGCACGGAGGCGACCAGCGCGAGCGCTGGGTGGGGTCAGGCCTCCTGGTGGCGCAGGCGCAGTTCCGCCGGATCGTCGGACACAAACAAATCCCGGCGCTCATCCGTGCACTGGAGGTTCAAAAGCCGTCTAAGTTGGGGGTTGCCAAGCAGCGGAAGGCATCGTAGAGTGGGTTACGCGGGGGTCGCGACTTTCAACGGAAATCCGGGCATTCCCGGCCCTAGAGGCAACGGTCTCTTCACGGTGATAATGGAATTCGACGACGAAAGCGCCGGCCCCGCTATGGCCGATGAACACGGAAGAACATTGGCCACGGATAAACGCAGATGAACACAGATAGAAAAAACGAAAGCCTGATCGGCGTTCGTCTGCGTTCATCTGTGGGCTCGGAATGAGATGCACAAGGGCCCTAGAGGCAACGGTCTATTCACGGGGGTAATGGAATTGGACGGCGAAAGCGCCCGCCCGGCTTTGGCCGATGAATACGGAAGAATATTGGCCACGGATAAACACAGATGAACACAGATAGAAAAAACGAAAGCCTGATCGGCGTTCATCTGCGTTCATCTATGGGCTCGGAATGAGATGCACACGGGCCCTAGAGGCGACGGTCTATTCACGGGGGTAATGGAATTGGACGGCGAAAGCGCCCGCCCGGCTTTGGCCGATGAACACGGAAGAATATTGGCCACAGATGAACACAGATGAACACAGATAGAAAAACGAGAGTCTTATCTGCGTTGATCTGCGTTCATCTGTGGTTCGGAATGAGATGCACAAGGGCCCTAGAGGCAACGGTCTATTCACGGTGATAATGGAATTCGATGGCGAAAGCGCCCGGCCCGGCTTTGGCCGATGAACACGGAAGAACATTGGCCACGGATAAACACAGATGAACACAGATAGAAAAGACGAAAGCCTGATCGGCGTTCATCTGCGTTCATCTGTGGTTCGGAATGAGATGCACAAGGGCCCTAGAGGCAACGGTCTATTCACGGTGATAATGGAATTCGACGGCGAAAGCGCCCGCCCCGCTTTGGCCGATGAACACGGAAGAACATTGGCCACGGATAAACGCAGATGAACACAGATAGAAAAAACGAAAGCCTGATCGGCGTTCATCTGCGTTCATCTGTGGTTCGGAATGAGATGCACAAGGGCCCTAGAGGCAACGGTCTATTCACGGTGATAATGGAATTCGGCGAAAGCGCCCGCCCCGCTTTGGCCGATGAACAACGGAAGAACATTGGCCACGGATAAACGCAGATGAACACAGATAGAAAAACGGGAGTCTTATCTGTGTTCATCTGTGTTCATCTGTGGCTCGGAATGAGATGTTTCAGCGCCGGCAGGTCCGATGGCTGACGCATCCACGCCGCTGATGCGGCAATACAACAGCATCAAGCAGCAGGTTCCGCAGGCGCTGCTGATGTTCCGGTTGGGCGATTTCTACGAGCTGTTCTTCGAGGACGCCGTGATTGCAGCGCGCGACCTGGAGATCACGCTCACTTCCCGCAACAAGGAAAAAGGCGCAGCGATTCCGATGTGCGGAGTGCCGTACCACGCGGCGGAAGGATACATCGCGCGGCTGATCCAGAAAGGGCACAGGGTGGCCATCTGCGACCAGATGGAAGACCCGAAGCTGGCCAAGAAGCTGGTGAAGCGGGAGCTGACGCGGGTGGTGACGCCGGGCACGGCGATGGACGCGAGCCTGCTGCGGTCGCACGAAAACAACTACCTGGCGGCGGTGGCGCCGGCTGGGGCGCGGGCGGGCGTGGCGCACGTGGACGTTTCGACGGGCGAGTTCCGTGTGACCGAGATGGACGCGGCCGAAGTGGCCGGGGCGCTGGAGCAACTGGCGGCGAAGGAGGTGCTGTTTCCCGGCGACCTGGCGCCGGCGGCGGCCGAGGAACGCGCGCCGCGCTTCGTGCGGACCGAAATCGAAGATTGGGTTTTCAGCGCGGATTACGCCGGCCGTACGCTGCGAGATCACTTCAAGCTGCTGACACTGGACGGCTGCGGGCTGGGCGGGAGGCCGGCGGCGGTGGGAGCGGCGGGGGCCATCCTGCATTACCTGCGCGAGACGCAGCGGGCGGCGCTCGATCACCTGGACCGGCCGACCTGGTACAACCGCGCCGATTCGATGGTGCTGGACGCAGTGACGGTGCGCAACCTGGAATTGACCGAGCCGGTGTTTGCAGCGGATGTGGACGCCGTGGGCGGCGCGGCTCAGACAACTGTGCTGGCGGTGCTGGACCAGACACGGACCGGAATGGGCGGACGGCTATTGCGGCAGCGGCTGCTGCGGCCGTCGATGAACCAGGGTGAAATCGAGGAACGGTTGGGCGCGGTGGGCGAATTGCTGGAACAGACGATTGCGCGCGCGGAGTTGCGCGAGCAGTTGGGCGGCATTCTGGACATCGAGAGACTGCTGGCCAAAGTGACGCTGGGAACCGCGGGGCCGCGGGAGATGCTGGCGCTGGGCCGCTCGATCGAAAAGATTCCCGCGCTGCGGCGGGCGATCGCGACGCGGCAGAGCACGCGCTTGCGCGCGATTCACGCGCAGGCTGACGAGCTGGCGGACGTGGCCAAGCTGGTGCTGGAAGCGATTGCCGACGAACCACCGCTCAATGTGGCCGACGGCGGGACGATTCGCACCGGTTTTCACGCGGAACTGGACGAACTGCGCGACCTGAAGCAGAACGGCCAGCGGTACATCGCGCAGATCGAGACGCGAGAGCGGCAGCGCACCGGCATCGGGTCGTTGAAGGTGCGGTTCAACAACGTGTTCGGGTACTACATCGAAATTACGCGCGCCAATCAGCACCTGGCGCCGGCGGATTATGAGCGCAAGCAGACGCTGGCCAACGCGGAGCGGTTCACCACCCCGGAGCTGAAGGAATACGAACACAAGGTGCTGGACGCGGAGGAGAAGATCCTCAGCCTGGAGAAGGATCTCTTCACCGACGTGCGGCGGCGGGCGGGCGCGGAAGCGCAGCGCATCCGGGCGACGGCCACGGCGGTAGCGGAACTGGACGTGACGGCGGCACTGGCGCAGGTGGCGGCGGAGAACCGGTACCATCGCCCGAAATTCTCGGACACGGGCGAGATGCGGATACTGGCGGGCCGGCATCCGGTGATTGAGCGGCTGACGGGCGAAGAAGCGGGCCGCTTCATTCCCAACGACCTGTACCTGAACAACGGGCCGAACCTGATCGCCATCATCACCGGCCCTAACATGGGCGGCAAGTCGACGTACCTGCGGCAGGCGGCGCTGATCGCGATTCTGGCGCAGATGGGCAGCTACGTGCCGGCGGAGGCGGCGGAGCTGCCGCTGATCGACCGCATCTTCACGCGCATAGGCGCGTCGGACAACCTGGCGCGGGGCCGCTCGACGTTCATGGTGGAGATGACGGAGACGGCGGCGATTCTGAACACGGCGACCGAGCGGAGCTTGATCGTGCTGGACGAAATCGGGCGCGGGACGGCTACTTACGACGGCCTGGCGCTGGCCTGGGCGGTGGTGGAGCACATCCACGCGCAGACGCGGGCCAAGACGCTGTTCGCAACGCACTATCACGAATTGACCGAACTGGCCGAGCAACTGGAGGGGGTGAGCAACCTGCGCGTCACGGTGAAGGAAGCGGGCGATCACATCATCTTCCTGCGCAATGTGGAGCCGGGCAAGGCGGACCGCAGTTACGGGATCGAAGTGGCGCGGCTGGCGGGGCTGCCACTGGCGGTGATTGAGCGCGCGCGCGAGGTGCTGAAGCTGCACGAGCGCACGGAACACGCTGTTAGCGAGGAGCTGGTGAAAGCGGAGGAGACGGGACCGGTGCAGATCCGGCTGTTCGAACCGGTGGGATACTCGATCGCAGAGCGCGTCCGCGGGCTGGATCTGGACCGGCTGCGGCCGATCGAGGCGCTCGAATTGCTGGCGGAGTTGCAGAAGGAGCTGAAATAGCGGCCGGGCACAGCGGACTGTGGCGTGGGCATAGTTATCTGTGACAAAACCGCTCCCTCACGGTCGCGGCTCCGATGCGCGTCAGAGCGCGAGCGTCAGAGATGGTTGGCGGCCGGACAAGGCGCGAGGCTAGCACAAGCATGCGAATTGCGGGCATCATGAGCGGGACGTCGCTGGACGGGATCGACGTGGCGATCGTGGAGGTGGGCGGACGCGAACGCGTACGCGTGATCGGATTCCAATCGACAGCTTATCCGGCGGCGGTGCGGAGAGAACTGCTGGCGGTATCGAATGCGGCGACGCACACCAGCGCGGTGTCGCGGCTTCACTTCGAGCTCGGCGCATTGTATGCGCGCGCAGCGAGGCGCGCGATGCTTCGGTTCGGGCGGGTGGAACTGATTGGATGTCACGGGCAGACGATTTTTCACCAGGGCCGGCGCAACACGCTGCAGATCGGCGAGCCGGCGGTGATTGCGGAGCTCACCGGGGTACCTGTGGTAGCGAATTTCCGGGCGCGCGATATCGCGGCCGGAGGCGAGGGCGCGCCGCTGGTTCCCTACGCCGATTACCTGCTGTTCCGGCATCCGAAACGGGCGCGCACTGCGCTGAACATCGGCGGCATCGCCAATATCACGGTGATTCCGGCGGGGGCACAGCTAGATGACGTGGTGGCGTTCGATACGGGGCCGGGCAACATGGCGATTGACGCCCTGGTGCGGGAGCACACGCGAGGCAAACGGAACTTCGACCGCGGCGGCAGGCTGGCGGCATCCGGCCGCATCCATCAGGGGCTGCTCGACAAATTGTTGAGTGATGCGTACTATCGCCGCGATCCGCCGAAGAGCACAGGACGGGAGCAATACGGCGCGGAATTCATCGATCGGATGAAGCGGACGAGGCTGCCGATGCGCGACCTAATTGCCACGGCAACGGCGCTGACTGCGGCCAGCATCGCGATTGGCGTGCGGAGAAGCGGCGCGGCCGAGGCGGAGCTGATCGTCTCCGGCGGCGGAGCGCACAACCCGCGCATCATGGCGCAGTTGGCCGCCTTCGTGCCGAAGGCAGCAGTGGCTACGACGGCGGATTATGGGATCGACATCGACGCTAAGGAAGCGGTGGCGTTCGCCATACTGGCGTATGAGACATGGCGTGGCAGGCCTGGTAATCTACCCTCGGCCACAGGCGCCCGGCGAGCGGTGGTGCTGGGCAGCACCACCCCCGGTAATCGGGGCAGAGTAATCGGTTAAACCGCCTGACAGGCGAAAGCGCCCGCCTGACGCTTGGCGCGGAACTCTGCACAATGAACGGCGAAGACCGCGGGCGCAGGCTGGGGTCGGAACTACTAGCGATACATGGGCTGGGGTTGCTGAACGGTTGATGGCACGGCGACAGCGGGCGCGGCCGCAACCGGGGCGACGATCTGATTCCCTATACGCATGGTTCTCCAGTCGTAAGTGAACTCCCTGCCGCAATCGAGACAAACCACGTAAGTACCCAGGTGCGTGGCGTTTTGCGCCGCGATTGCGCCGTTCCTCCGGCCGGGCGTCATGGGGAAGGTCATGCGCGAGTGAGCACAACCAAATAACGTGTTAACCAAAGACTGAAGCATGGGGAGCCCTCCTTTTTGTCACTATATTAGACACATCGGCATGGCCAAACGTTGCAGGTCGGGGATTAAAGATGCTAAATGACCAGCTCCAGTACTAATGGTGGATGGCGCAAATGGAGCCGGCCCTGGCGGGATGTTACAGACGGGAGGCGATGGATTCGGCGATTTGGCGGCCGTGAAACCTTCCATTTTCAATAAATATTTCGTTAGTGTGCATGCCGGCCACGATGACGCCAGCCAAATAGACGCCAGGGCGCTCACTTTCGAGCGTGGCGGGATCGGTGCGCGGCTTCTGTGTTGAAGATTCCAACGAAATTCCGGTAGCGGCGAGGAAGTCCAGATCGGGGCGATAGCCGATCATGGCAAAAACAAAGTCGTTTCTCAATGTTTTATCGCCATCCGGGGTTGCAACGCGAATGGAGCCGGGCAGGATTTCCACAACGCGCGAACGGAAGAAGGCCTGGATCTCGCCGCTCTTGATGCGGTTTTCCAAATTCGGCTTGATCCAGTACTTAACGTGGCTCGAGATCGCACCCTCACGGTGGATCAGGGTGACGCGCGCGCCGGTCCAATGCAGGTCCAGCGCGACGATGGCCGCCGAATTCTGGCCGCCGATCACGGCCACATCATGGCCATAGTAAGGATGCGGTTCCCTGTAATAATGCAGGACCTTATCCAGTTGTTCCCCGGGCACGCCCAGCATGTTTGGTACGTCATAGTACCCCATGGCAAGCACGACTTTGCGCGCCAGATAGAGGCGGCGGGCGCCGAGACGGTCGGCGGTGTGAACTTCAAAGGCGTTGTCGGCGCCCGATACTGTTTCCACGCGCTCATATTGGCGAATGTCCAGCTGGAAATGATCCGCCACCCGCCGGTAGTATTTGAGGGCTTCGTGGCGGTTGGGCTTTTCGTTGAGGCTGGTCATCGGAATGTTGCCGATTTCGAGCAACTCCGGGGTGGTGAAGAAGACCATGTTAGTGGGGTAGTGATAGATGGAGTTGACCACGCAGCCTTTTTCAATGAGCACGGCCTTAACGCCGCGGCGCTGGAGTTCGATGCCGCAAGCGAGTCCGGTTGGCCCGGCGCCGACAATCAGCGCGTCGAAGGATTCGGTTATCGGAGTGGATGGCATGACACAAGTTTACAGCGGCCTCCGAGATAGGCTCCACCAGAAACACCCGAAGCTAGGAATGATCGCCACAGATGAACACAGATGAACACAGATAAGGAAGAAGTCGGACTGAAAAATGACTTTTTTTCGTGTTCATCTGTCTATCTGTGGCCCCATAATGTCTTTCTTGGCGCCGCAAGCGAGGCCGGTTGGCCCGGCCGGGCGCCGACAATGAGGCGCTCAAGGGATTCGGTCATCGCAGTGGATGGCACGACACAGGTTTACGGCGGCCACCGAGATAGGCTCCACCAGAAACACCCGAAGCTCGGAATGATCGCCACAGATGAACACAGATGAACACAGATGAAGGAAGAAGTCGGTGAAAAATGACTTTTTATCCGTGTTCATCTGTGTTTATCTGTGGCCCATAATGTCTTTCTTGGCGCCGCAAGCGAGGCCGGCCGGCCCGCCCGGCGCCGACGATGAGCGCGTCGGAAGATTCGGTCATCGCAGTGGATGGCACGACACAGGTTTACAGTGGCCTCCGAGATAGGCTCCACGAGAAACACCCGAAGCTAAGAATGATGGCCACTGATGAACACAGATGAACACAGATAAGGGAGAAGGCGGACTGAAAAATGACTTTTTTTTCGTGTTCATCTGTGTTTATCTGTGTTTATCTGTGGCCCGTAATGTCTTTCTTGGCGCCGCAGGCGAGGCCGGCCGGGCGCCGACAATGAGGCGCTCGAGGGATTCGGTCATCGCAGTGGATGGCACGACACAGGTTTGCGGCGGCCTCCAAGATACGCTCCACCAGAAACACCCGAAGCTAAGAATGATGGCCACTGATGAACGCAGATAAGGGAGAAGACGGACTGAAAAATGACTTCTTATCCGTGTTCATCTGTGTTTATCTGTGGCCCATAATGTCTTTCTTGGCGCCGCAGGCGAGGCGGTTGGCCCGGCGCCGACGATAAGCGCGTCGGAAGATTCGGTCATCGCAGTGGAAGCTAAGAACGACAGGCCACAGATGAACGCAGATAAGGGAGAAGACGGACTGAAAAATGACTTTTTATCCGTGTTCATCTGTGTTTATCTGTGGCCCATAATGTCTTTCTTGGCAAGCTCTCAGAGCTTGCTTTCCAACTCGCGGTAGACGTTTTCGAGTGCGGCGTCGACTGCGGTGGCATCCTTGCCGCCGCCTTCGGCCATGTCAGGCCTGCCGCCGCCTTTGCCGCCGATCGCTTGCGCGACCGTTCCCACCAGCTTGCCGGCCTGCACCTTGGCGGTGAGATCCTTGGTGACTGCTGCCACGATGGAGACGTTGCCTTCCTCGCCCGAGGCCAGTACCACCACGGCGGACTTCCACTTATTGCGCAGCGAATCGGCCAGCGAGCGCATCTGCTGGCGGTCCATGCCTTCGAGGCGCGCGGCGAGCACCCTGGAGCCGTTCAAGGTTCGCGCCTCGGTTTCCAGCTCGCCGGCGGCGGACTGCGCCAGCTTTTCCTTCAATTGCTTGAGCTGATGCTCGAGGACGCGCTCATTGGCCAGCAGCTTGGCGACATGTTCGGCAAGCTCGGGCTCGGAAGCGTGAACGATCTCGGCAACACGGCGCAGAGCACCGGTGGATTCCTGAAATTGGCGCAGCGCGCCTTCCCCAGTGATGGCTTCGATGCGGCGGACACCGGAGGAAATGCTGCCTTCATAGACGATTTTGCAAAGACCGATGTCGCCGGTGCGCCGGACGTGCGTGCCGCCGCAGAGTTCCTGGCTGAAGCCGGGGACGCTGACGACGCGCACCTGTTCCCCGTACTTTTCGCCGAACAACGCCATAGCGCCGGTGGCGATGGCCTGATCGAGCGGCATGACCTTGGTCGCGACCTCTGTGTTGCGGAGGATCTGCTGGTTGGTGAGCCGTTCGACCTCTTCGATTTCGGCGCTGTCCATGGCGGCGTAATGGGTGAAGTCGAAGCGGAGTCGGTCGGGGTCCACTACGCTGCCGGCCTGCTTGACGTGGGCGCCGAGGACCTGGCGCAGCGAAGCGTGAAGCAGGTGGGTAGCCGTGTGATTGCGGCGGGTAGCATCGCGCAGCGGCGCGGCCACGCGCGCAAAGACGGTATCGCCCACCGAGATGGGCGCGTGAGTCGTAATGCGATGGACGATTAGGCCGGGGACCGGGTAAAAAGCAGATTCCACATCGGCCACTTTGTTGGCCAAATCGGCGTACAACTCACCGTGGTCGCCTACCTGGCCGCCGGCCTCGGCGTAGAATGGCGTGCGGTCGAGCACCAGTTCCGCGCGGATGCCGGTCCGCACGCGATCGAACGGCTGGCCATCCACCACAAGGCCAATCACGCGCGCTTCGGCATCCATCTCCTCATAACCGAGGAACCTGGTGCGCCCCTGCTCGATGAGTTTCTGGTAGGCAGGCGCGACGGCGGTTTTGTCGGCGCCCTTCCAGCTTGCGCGGGCGCGTTCGCGCTGCTGCTCCATCTCGCGCTCGAAGCCGGCGCGGTCAATGGCCAGCGAGTGCTCGCGCGCCATGTCCTCCTGCTCGTCGAGGGCGAGGCCGTAGGTGTCGTAAAGTTTGAACGACACGGCGCCGGGAATGATGCCGGCGACCGATTTGATGGCGTCGTTGAAGACCTTCTCCGCCACCAGGAAGGTGGTGGCGTAGCGATGCTCTTCGTCCTTGACCACGCGGGCGACGCGGGCGACGCTCTCCATCAATTCGGGAAACGCCGGCTGCATCAGCTCGGCCACGAAGCCTGTGAGCTGATAGAGGAACGGCTGCTGCTGGCCGACCATGCGGGCATTGCGCATGGCGCGGCGCATGATTTTGCGCAGCACGTAGCCGCGGCCTTCGTTGGAAGGCAGCACGCCGTCGTGAATCAGAAAAGCCGCGGCGCGGGCATGGTCGGCGGCGATGCGCAGGGCGGTATCGACGCGCGGGTCCGAGCCATGGGTGAGGTGGAAGAGGCTGGCGGCGCGCAACACGATGGGGTGAATGAGGTCGGTATCGTAGTTGGATATTTTGCCCTGAAGCACGGCGCAGGTGCGCTCCAGCCCCATGCCGGTGTCGACCGAGGGCCGCGGCAGGGGTGTGAGCTTGCCCGACGCGTCGCGGTCGAACTGCATGAAGACGAGGTTCCAGATTTCGACGTAACGATCGCCGGCATCGCCGGGGAATGCGACGTCTTCCTTGCCCGGGTCGGCGGCCGCGGGTCCGAAATCGTAGTAGATCTCCGAGCACGGCCCGCAGGGGCCGGTCTCGCCCATCTGCCAAAAGTTGTCCTTCTCGTCGAGGCGGAAGATGCGGTCCTTGGATACGCCGGCGACCCTCTGCCAGAGGGTTTCGGCCTCGTCATCTTCGCGGAAGACGGTAACGTAGAGCTTGTCCTTGGGCAGGGCGAATTCTTTGGTGACGAGGTCCCAGGCGAAGGCTATCGCCTCGGCCTTGAAATAGTCGCCGAAGGAAAAATTGCCCAGCATCTCGAAAAACGTGTGATGGCGGCGGGTGTAGCCTACGTTCTCGAGGTCGTTGTGCTTGCCGCCGGCGCGCACGCACTTCTGGGTGCTGGTGGCGCGGGAATAGGGGCGTTTCTCGAGACCGAGGAACGTGTCCTTGAACTGATTCATGCCGGCGTTGGCGAACAGCAGCGTCGGATCGTTGGCGGGCACCAACGAGGAGCTGCGCACCACGCGGTGGCCGCGCGCGGCGAAGAAATCGAGAAAACGCTGTCTGGTTTCGTGGCCTGTCACGGAATTCCTAACTGGCGAGAGAGTAAATCCAATTGTAGCGTAGGGGCCGGAATCTGAAGATCGGAGCAGATCTTGCGGGCCAGGAAATCGTTCACTTCGCGGTGACGCGGAATTACGCGCGGAGCGATTGACCTAAATGGTGTGATTATCGCCTTCCCGAAGAAACTCGCAGCCGCAGCGTTCCAGGTGGCGAATCAGATCAACGCGCTTCATGCCGCGGGGAGCACAAAGGTTTCGCGGATGACGGCAGCGCCTTCCAGAGACTGCTCGGACATGGCGCGATTTGCATCCAATACTAACGCGACTGCCTCGCGAAGGTTGCTTCGGGCCTCATCCAAAGTGCTCCCCTGAGTGTTCGCGCCAGGCAGTTCTTCGACGAACGCCACGTAGCCTTCCGGGACCTTCATAAACACGGCGGTCAGGTTCATCGCGGTCGTCGACATTATCTCATCTCCCCACATAATTCGCACTTGCCTGGCGTCTCAGGCCACGGCCGCCAGCGCTTGCTCGAAATCGGCGAGCAAGTCGCGCCAGTCTTCGATGCCGGCGGAGATGCGCACCAGGCCGTCGGTGACACCGGATTCGGCGAGCTCCTGCTGGCTCATGCCGGAATGGGTGGTGGACTTGGGATGGCAGGTGAGGGTCTCGACGCCGCCCAGCGACACGGCATTTCTGGCGATGCGCACGTGGCGGAGGAATTCGAATGCGGCGGGCTTGCCGCCGGCGAACTCGAGGGAGAAGATGCCGCCGGGGTACTCGCACTGTTTGGCGTAGATGCGTTTCTGTTCGGGGTCGGTGAAGAGCGTGGGGTACATGACGCGGGCGAGCTTAGAATGCCCGTGGAGAGCTTCGGCCAGGCGTTGTGCGTTCTTGCTCTGGCGGTTCATGCGGAGGGAGACGGTGGGGAGCCGGCCATCCAGCATCCAGCACTCGTCGGGCTGCAGGATGTTGCCGAACATGCCGCGCCGGCTGCGCAATTTCTGAATCGCGTCCACGCTCCTGGTGAGCGCCACTCCGGCCACCATATCGCTGAAGCCGGAAAGATATTTGGTGGCGGAATAGAGCACGATATCGGCGCCCCACAGCATGGGGTGCTGGAAGGTGGGCCCGAGGAAGGTGTTGTCGACCATGACGATGGGGTGGTCGGGATGGGCGGCCGCGGCGGCGCAAGCGCGCTCCAGATCGGTCATGGTCATGGTGGGGTTGGCCGGCGTTTCCAGGTAAACGATGCAGCAGTTGCGGGCGGCGCGGATGGCGGCGTCAATGCCCTCGGTATCGCCCGAGCGCACGGGAATGCCGCGCACGCCGAACGGCTCGAGGAAGGTGTGGATGAGGCCGGTGGTGCCGCCATAGAGAGGCGTGGTGTAAACGATGGTAGCGTCGGGGCGGGCGTAAGCGAAGAAGGCGGTCATGATGGCCGCCATGCCGGAGTTGAAAACCGCCGCGTGGCGGGCGCCGGCTTCGAGGGGAACAATCTGGTCCTCGAAAATTTCCGCATTGGGATGGGAGAAACGGGAATAGATGAGGTCGGCGCGCTCGCCATCGGCCGGCTTGATTCTTCCGGCGGTGACGTCGAAGGCGCGCTCGGCGGCCTCGGGGCTCGCGAACACGTAGGTGGAGCTGCGAAACACCGCTGGCCTCGCCGATCCTAATGAAAGGCTGGGGTCGAAGCCCCTGGTCAGCACCGCGGTGCGTGGGCGCACATGGCCCTGCTCTTGATCTTGATCCGCCATAAACACTCCTTAAGCAGAGTGTAGCCGCTGGCGCGGGAAGGGCGGTAGGACAGACGATCGGTTTTCTTCGTCTGTCATGTGTTTCTTGGCGCCGCAAGCGAGGCGGTTGGCCCGGCGCCGACGATGAGCGCGTCGAAGGATTCGGTCAGCGGAGTGGCTGGCATGACCACAGGTTTACAGCGGCCTCCGAGATACGCTCCAGGAGAAACACTCGAAGCTAGGAATGATGGCCACAGATGAACGCAGATAAGGGAGAAGACGGAACTGAAAAATGACTCTTTTTATCCGTGTTCATCTGCGTTTATCTGTGGCCCATAATGTCTTTCTTGGCGCCGCAGGCGAGGCGGTCGGCCGGCGCCGACGATGAGCGCGTCGAAGGATTCGGTTATCGGAGCGGCTGGCATGACACAGGTTTACAGCGGCCTCCGAGGTACGGCTCCACCAGAAACACCCGAAGCTAGGAATGACGGCCACAGATGAACGCAGATGAACACAGATAAGGGAGAAGACGGAACTGAAAAATGACTCTTTTTATCCGTGTTCATCTGCGTTTATCTGCGGCCCATAATGTCTTTCTTGGCGCCGCAGGCGGGGGCGGTCGGCCCGGCGCCGACGATGAGCGCGTCGAAGGATTCGGTCAGCGGAGTGGCTGGCATGACCACAGGGTTACCGCGGCCTCCGAGATACGCTCCACGAGAAACACCCGAAGCTAGGAATGACGGCCACAGATGAACGCAGATGAACACAGATAAGGGAGAAGGCGGAACTGAAAAATGACTCTTTTTATCCGTGTTCATCTGCGTTTATCTGCGGCCCATAATGTCTTTCTTGGCGCCGCAGGCGAGGCGGTTGGCCCGGCGCCGACTATGAGCCCGTCGAAGGATTCGGTCAGCGGAGTAGCTGGCATGACACAGGTTTACAGCGGCCTCCGAGGCGCGCTCCAGGAGAAACACTCGATGCCAGGAATGATGGCCACAGATGAACGCAGATAAGGGAAAAGGCGGAACTAGAAAATGACTTTTTATCCGTGTTCATCTGTGTTTATCTGTGGCCCATAATGTCTTTCTTCGAGGTGCCGTGCTTTGGCGGTAGCCTGTCCCGGCCGCAGTTGGGGAAGGAGCCGGCTAATCGACACGTCACGCAGCATGGCGGTGTCTGGCCGCGCCAAAGTTTCTCAAAGAAATGCGCAAACCCCGGCGAACGGGTCGCGGTTGGTACCATAGGAATTACCCCCGACAATGGATGATCTCGAGAGCATAGACCTCAAGCAAACCGTCAATTTGCCGAAGACGGCCTTTTCGATGAAGGCCAACCTGCCGCAGACCGAGCCGAAGACGCTGGCGCGGTGGGAGAAAGAGCGGCTGTATCACCAGATCCGCGATGCCTCGGCCGGCCGGCCGCGCTACATTCTGCACGACGGGCCGCCGTATGCCAACGGGCGTATTCACCTGGGCACGGCGTTCAACAAGATCCTCAAAGATTTCATCGTGAAATCGAAGACCATGGCGGGCTTCGACGCGCCCTACGTGCCGGGCTGGGACTGCCACGGGTTGCCCATCGAGATCAATGTGGATAACGAGCTGAGCGCGAAAAAAGCGCACGTGTCGCCGCTGCAAATCCGCCACGCGTGCCGCCGCTACGCGCAAAAGTATGTCGATTTGCAGCGCACCGATTTCAAGCGGCTGGGCGTGCTGGGGCAATGGGAAGACCCGTACCTGACCATGAGCGCACAGTATCAATCGGTGATCGCGGGCGCGTTCGTGGATTTTCTGGAGAAGGGCTACGTGTACAAGGGGCTCAAGCCGGTGCATTGGTGCATCAAGGACCGCACCGCGCTGGCTGAAGCCGAAGTGGAATACGAGAACGACACCAGCCCCTCGATCTGGGTGCGCTTCCGGCTGGTATCGGATGCGGCAGCGATCGATCCGGCGCTTGCCGGCCGCGCGGCGATCGACATCTCCGGTGACATCACCGTCGAAGAGCTTTCCGAAAAACTTGGCATTGAACGGGCCAACATCATCGGGAAGCTGGTGGATCGCGGCATTTTCGCCACGGTTCATCAGACGCTGAATGCGAAGCTGGCTAGCGAGCTTGCGCAGGACTTCGTTGTTCCGGCACGCCCGGTCTACGCCCTCATCTGGACCACCACGCCGTGGACCATGCCGGCCAACGTGGCCATCGCCTTCAACCCGAAATTCGAATACGTTGCGGCGGATGTGGGTGACGCGGTGTACATCGTGGCCGCCGATTTATTGAAAATCACAGCGGAAAGATGCGGTTGGGCGGAGCCGTTTGTGGTGGCCAAATTCCCCGGCGCGAAGCTCGACCGCGCAGTCTTCCGCCATCCTTTTCTGGAGCGCGATTCGCTGGGCCTGCTGGCGGACCACGTGACGCTCGAACAAGGCACGGGTGCGGTTCACACGGCGCCGGGACACGGCCAGGAAGACTATGTGAGCGCGCGCCAGTACGGCCTGGAAGTCTACTGTCCGGTGGATGCAGGGGGGCGGTTCTTTCATGCCACGGGCGCGGCCGGGCAACTGCCGGAGGAACTGATCGGCAAGACGGTCTGGGACGCCAATCCGCTGGTGATCGAGATTCTAAAGGCGCACGGAGCGCTGCTCAAGATGGAGAAGCTGGCGCATTCGTATCCGCATTGCTGGCGGTGCCACCAGCCGGTGATTTTCCGCGCCACCGAGCAGTGGTTCATCGGCATGGACCGCAACCATTTCCGCGAGCACGCGCTGGAGGCGGTGCGGCGTTCCCGCTGGATACCCGAATGGGGCCTGGAGCGCATCTCGAACATGATTGCGACGCGGCCGGACTGGTGCATCTCGCGGCAGAAGGCGTGGGGCGTTCCGATCATCGTGTTTTATTGCAAAGGCTGCAGCGAGCCGCTCACCGACCGCAAGATTCTGGACGGCATCGTGCAACTGTTTCGCGAGTACACCGCCGATATCTGGTACGAGCGTACGGCGGCGGAACTGTTGCCGGCGGGCACCAAATGCGGCAAGTGCGGCGGGGCTGAGTTCAGCAAAGAGAACGACGTTCTGGACGTGTGGTTCGATTCCGGATCGAGCCACCTGGCGGTGCTGAACGGACGCTTCGGCCTGGAGTGGCCTGCCGATATGTACATCGAGGGCGGCGACCAATACCGCGGGTGGTTCCAGAGTTCGCTGCTGGTAGGGACCGGGTTGAAGGGCGGAGCGCCTTTTCGGGCATCGGCGCTGAGCGGATGGGTGCTCGATGGCGAAGGCCGCGCGATGCACAAATCGCTGGGCAATGCGATCGAGCCGGAAGAAGTGATCAAGCACCACGGGGCGGAAATTCTGAGGTTGTGGACGGCCTCGGTCGAGTTCAGCGAAGACGTGCGGCTGTCGGAGACGATCCTCACGCGGCTGGTGGATGCGTACCGCAAACTGCGCAACACGTTTCGCTACCTGCTCAGCAACCTTTACGATTTCGATGCGCAGAAGGATACGGCCGCGGCGGACCAGTTCCAGGAGATCGACCAATGGATTCTGGTGAAGGCCGCGGACCTGGTGACGCACTGCCGCGAGTGGTATGACAACTACGAGTTTCACCGAATCTTCCACAACGTTTACGCTTTTGCGACGGTGGATTTGAGCGCGGTGTACCTGGATGTGCTGAAGGACCGGCTGTACTGTTCGGCTCCCGGCTGGGCGGTGCGGCGCAGCGCGCAGACCACCCTGGGGCGCCTGCTGGATATGCTGGTAAGGCTGCTGGCGCCGATCATGAGCTTCACCACGGAAGAAGTGTGGACGCACATGGGCCGGCCGGGGAGCGTTCACACCGCGCTGTTCCCGGAACCGTGCGAGCTGATGGCGGGGCTCGGCGAAGGGGCGCGCGCATGGGCTGCCAACTGGGAACGGCTGATGGAAACGCGCGACGACGTGCTGAAGTGCCTGGAGGCGGCGCGCAACGAGAAGCGGATCGGGGCGCCGCTGGAAGCGCGCATCGTGCTGACCGCGAGCGGCGATCAGGCGGCGCTGCTGGAGCGATACGCGGCGGAGTTGCCGGCGCTTTTCATCGTTTCTCAAGTGGAAGTCAAGCACAAGGCGGAAGGCGAACTGGAGGTGACTGTCGAACGGGCGGCGGGACAGAAATGCGAGCGCTGCTGGCGGTACACCACCGACACTGGCGCCGACAGCCGCTACCCGACGGTGTGCGGGCGGTGCGCGCAAGCGGTCGGCGAGACGCGGCATGGCTGAGTCACGGTTCAAAGCGTACGCGGCGGCGGCGGCCATATTCGGGCTCGACCGGCTGACCAAGTGGATCATCGAGCAGCGGGTTCCCGAAAGCGCCACCTACCGCGTCATCCCCGGCTTTTTCGACATCGTGCATTCGGAAAACCGCGGCGTGGCGTTCGGCATCTTCAACGATTCGGCTTTCGAGTGGCGATCCCTGGCGCTGATCGTGATAGCGGTGGCGGCGGTGATCTTTGTCAGCGCATTCCTGTGGCGGGCGCGGGAGATCGAGGCGGCGACACTGTGGGGGCTGGCGCTGATTCTCGGCGGCGCGGCGGGCAACGCCTTCGACCGCATTATCTCGGGGCGCGTGACGGACTTCCTGGAGTTCCATATTGGCGTGTACCACTGGCCCACCTTCAACGTGGCGGATTCGGCAATCGTGATCGGCTGCGGACTGCTGCTGGTGGACCTGTTTCGGTCGAAGCGACAGGCGGCAAATGTATCCTGAACTGTTTCATATATCTTTTCTGCACACCTATGGCGTGCTGGTAGCGCTCGGCTTTCTGGCCGGATTGTGGATGGCCGGACGGCTGGGCACGCACGCCGGGCTGAACGCGGAGCACATCACCAACCTGGGTCTCTACTGCGCGCTGGCGGCGCTGATTGGCGCCAAGCTGATGATGCTGATAGTGGATGCGGACTATTACTGGGCGCACCCGGACCGGATCTTTTCGGTTGAAACATTGCAGGCGGGCGGCGTTTTTTACGGCGGCCTGCTGGGCGCACTGGTGGTGGCGGCGTGGTACCTGCGCAAGACGCGGCTGCCGGCGCTGCTGGTGGCGGATGCCTTCGCACCGGGGATCGCGCTGGGCCACGCCATCGGCCGGCTGGGCTGCTTTTCCGCAGGTTGCTGCTGGGGCAGACCGTGCCATCTGCCGTGGGCCGTCACCTTCACCAACCCGGCTGCCAACCAGCTTGTAGGCGTGCCGCTGGGGGTGCCGCTGCATCCCACGCAGCTTTACGAATCGGCGGCGGAATTCGCCATCTTCGGCATCCTGTACTGGCGGTTCGGGCGGCCGCACGGACGCGGCGACATCATCAGCCTGTATCTGATGCTTTACTGCGCGGCGCGTTTTGTGGTGGAGTTCTTCCGCTACCACGAACAAGGCAACCTGTGGGGCACGCCGCTCGACGCCTCGCAGTGGATTTCGTTGCTGCTGTTCGCCGCCGGCGCGGCGCACTTCGTGGTGGGGAAGCGATGGGCGAAGCGAGCCGGCGCGCAGGGATAGCAGACGCGCACGTACGATGACCGTCCCCAACCAGGGTCTCAGCCCGGCCGACTTGGTGGAAATGGCTGCGGTGGCGTTGCTGGTGCTGGGAGTGCTGATCTGGCACCCATGGCTGACGCCGCTGGCGAGGCGCCTGGAGACGCGCGCGGGCTGGTCGATGGTTGCCGTTGCGGCGCTGCCGGTGGTGCTGCGACTGGCGCTGCTGCCGCACCATCCCGTGCCGACGCCCGATCTTTACGACGAATTCAGCCACCTGCTGGAGGCGGACACGCTGCGGCATTTCCGGCTGGCTAATCCGCCGCACGCGCTACCGCAATTCTTCGAAACGTTCTTCGTGTTGCAGCGGCCGGCGTATGCCTCGATTTATCCGCCGGGGCAGGGACTGGCGCTGGCCATCGGGTGGGCGCTGTTCGGCTATCCGTGGGCAGGGGTGCTGGCGGCCACGGCCGCTTTCTGCGGCCTTTGCTATTGGATGCTGCGCGGCTGGGTGAGCCCGCGGTGGGCACTGGCGGGAGGGCTGCTGGCGGTGATCGAATTCGGACCGCTGAACCAGTGGATGAACGAATACTGGGGCGGGGAATGGATCGCGGCCGCGGGTTGCCTGGTGTTCGGAGCATTGCCGCGTTTGCGGGCCGCTCCGCGCCGGCGCGATGCGATTCTATTGGGGCTGGGCCTGGCCATGCACGTGATCACGCGGCCGTATGAATCCATCTTCCTGTTGCTGGCGGTGGCGCTGTTCTGGGCGCCGTGGCGGCTGACGGAACTAAAGGCGGCGGCGAAGTTCCTGCCGGAAGTGGCGGTGATCCTGCTGGCGGCGGTAGCGCTGCTGGGGGTCCAGAATAAGCAAGTCACGGGAAGCTGGACGACCATGCCGGAGGCGCTGAGCCAGTACCAATATGGCGTGCCCGCGGCGCTCACGTTCCAGTCTAAAGTTACACCGCATGTACCGCTGACCGATCAGCAACTGATGGACTACAGGATGCAGCGGGCTTTCCAGGGCGAGCGCACGGAGACGTTGGGGGCGTTTCTGCTGCGCCTGGAATACCGCGTGCGCTATTACCGGTTTTTCTTTCTGGCGCCCCTTTACCTGGCGCTGGCCGCCTTTCTGTTTGCGCTCGGCGAGCGCCGCTTCCAATGGGTAGCGCTGACGCTGGTGTTGTTCGCGCTGGGCACCAATTTCTTTCCGGCGTTCCAACTGCACTACGTCGCTGCCGTCACCTGTCTGTTTGTGCTGGTTTCGGTGGTGGGCCTGGAGCGCATATCGCGCCGGCTGCCGGAGGCCGCGCGCTTGCTGGCCCTGTTGTGCGCGGCGCAGTTCGTTTTCTGGTACAGCCTGCACGCGTTTTTCGATACGGCGGAATGGTCGGCAGCAGTGCGCCAATATGAGACTTGGGACTCAATTAACCACGGCAACCCCGAGCGCCGCATTTTCGTCAACCGGCTGCTCGATAACATGCCCGGTAAGTTGCTGGTGTTGGTCCGCTACTCGCCGCGGCACATCTTCCAGGACGAGTGGGTGTATAACCGGGCTGTGATCGACCAAGCGCGCATCGTGTGGGCGCGCGACCTGGGCGAGACCCAGAACCAGCAACTGCTGCGCTACTACCCGGACCGCACCGCACTGCTGCTGGAACCGGACGCGCAACCGCCGAGCCTGGAGGCGTATCGGGCGGCAGCGCCGTCCCCGTAACGCGGCAGTGCGCGGGAACAGGCACGCCATAGTCCAAAGACAATAGTGAGCAAATGGGTGAAAACCTTCGTATAGTACCAGAACCTGCCAGGTACGCTTAGAACTTTAATACTAACGACAAGCTCAGTACTCTTAGAGGCGGGATGAGCCAACAAACTACTGCGCTCTTAGTCGTCGCCATCACGCTACTGGCGATTTGTGCGACGATTGCGCAAGTTGCCCGCTCCATCGCTCGCGCCCGCATCCAGCGGCGACTCAGGCTGTCGCGTATTTCTTCGGTTGTCACAGGAGCGCCCCCGGCGCCGCCGGATGACCATCTCTCGTTACCACAGAGCGACTTACCGCAAGCGGAGGCCGAGCCAGACGTCAATCCCCGTGCGGAGGCCAACGGCCTGGATGCGGCGGACGAATATGCTGCATCAGGGATTCCCGACCGGGACGCCGACGGCCCTCAATCAGCTTAACCTTACTCTCTGCTTGGCCACGAACTTTTCGTGTCACGCCGCTGCACGGGCTAATTTGACAGAGTGTCCCTCATTAAAGCTACCGGCCGAGCCGGCGAAGCGGACTGCCAGCGCGGTTCGATCGGCGAGCTGAGCCTCGCCATCGCCGTACCGCGCGACGGCGTCGAGGATATGCTCCACCAGGACCTGCGGCGGATCGTCCCGGTGTTCCCGCAGCGCATCGACCACGCCCACTTCGCCGACAACGCAACCGCTGCGGTCCACGGCATCGGCCACGCCGCCGGTGAATGCAACCAGTAAGTCGCCGGGACCGAGAGCAACGGTTCGCTGCCGGTACACCGTCCTGCTGGTTAGCCCGAGCACGGTTCCGGTAGTTTCCAGACGGTGGACGCGCCGATCATTGGCGCGCAACAGAAGCGCCGACTCATAGCCCGCGCTCAGGTAGCGCAACACGCACCGCAGCGGGTCGATGCAGGCACAAAAGAGCGTCGTGAGCGAACCATCCGATGCCACATCGCAGAGCGCGTGATTGAGCCTGGAGGCCGCCGCAGCGAGCGAATTGGGACCGCCGTCGGCGACTCCACGAAAGTGTGTTTCAACAGAAGTCGTCACAGCCAGGGAGGACATGCCGGGCCCGGGGGTTTCACCAATGAAAGCGAGCAACCGGCGGACGTCGAGCGGGATGAAGCCGAAGAAGTCGCCTGAGGCGTTGCCGGCGGGCCGGCAGGCGCCATAGTGGTCCAGGCCGGGAATCGACTGGCTCTCCATACCCTGCACAGAACCGACGGTATCGCCGGTGGTCGAGGCTAAGAAAGGGACCAAGGCTGAGTGCGGATTTCGAGTGCTCATATTGGCTTTGACGCACGCGGAGGCGCGAACGTCGAGGCCGCAACGGCCCATCCAGGTGAAGATTGGGTGAAGATAGTGTGAAGTCCGTGGGCTTGTGCACCGTGCCTTGCACACACAGTGTGCCTGCAAAAGGGCGCCGGCCGCGCGGCGCGCCAATCTGGCAACTTCAGAAGTGCTTTCGCAAATCTTCGAACCGGTCGACCACCAGCAGGCGACCGTCGGCTTCGGCGATCTCCTGCTTCTCCAGAACCCATGTGTGGGCATGCGGGACGAAGACGGCTCGCAAGCCCGCGGCGAGAGCGGGATTGATATCGGACTTAGGGCTGTTGCCAATCATCCATGTGCGAGCCGGTTCCATGCCGCGTTCGGCCACCAGATGGCGGTATGCGTCGCAGTCCTTTTCCTTGACGATGGCGGTGTGCTGAAAGTATTTTCCCAGGCCGGAGCGATCGATCTTGAGCGTTTGTTCGTCGGGATGACCCTTAGTGAATAGCGTCAGCCGATGCCGCCCGGCCAGGTAGGCGAGCGTTTCGGGAACGCCTGAGATGGTCTCCAGCGGGCACTCGAGGATCCTCCCGGCGAAGCCCATCACGGTCTCCAGATCTTCCGCCCGCACTTCGCGCTCCACCAGCCGCTCGTAAGTGTGGCGCAGATTGCGGCCGAAATTGAGCGAGCCGTAACCGTGGATGCGGGCGTTGGCTTCCTCGATCGAATCGAGTACGGCCCGAACTTCGCGGGGCGCGAGCTTCGAATGATCGAGGAACTGGACAAACTCGTCGAAGGCGCGCTCGAAATAGATGTTGTTCTCCCACAGGGTATCGTCGGCGTCGATGATGAGGAATTGGGGCGTCATGCTTGGCGTCATTTTTGGGATAGGGGAGCCAGGCGGAAAGGAACTTCGAAAACGGCGTCCACATCCACCGGTATGCCGTCGCGTTTGGCCGGCTCAAATTGCCACTTGGCCAATGCCTCGGCAGCGCTGCGGTCGAGGCGCGAATCGATTCCGCGAATGATTTCGATGGCATCCACGCGTCCGTCCTTGCGGATCACCGCGAACAGGCGGACAGTTCCCTCGACGCGATCGGCCACGGCATCGCGATAGTACTTGGGATCGACCTTGTGCAGCGGAACGGGCGACTCCATACCGGGCAGCACCGCTGCCGCCAGCGGACGGCGTTCGGCGAACCACACCAGCCAGCTTCCCGAGAAGCTGGTGGTGTTGGGCATCTGGACGGAGATGGTGTAGACGGCGCGACCCGCGAGACGCGGATCGGGCGGTTTAACGGTGCCGGCGGGTTTGCCGGCAGCGGATGCGGCGGCGCGGCCGGCGATCATTTCCGCCACGATTCTTTGGCTCGTCATGGGGCGGAGCACAGCGAGCAGAGCTGCGTTGGACTCCGGCGTGCCGCCATGCGCCATAAGGCCGGGCACCACGACGGCGGCACCGGCCGGAACCGCCGCGCCGCCTTCCGGCTTGGGATGCGGGCCGGCGGAGAAGCCGGCCTCATGCGCGCCTGGCGGTTTGGGAATCGCTGGGGTATCGATGGGCGCGAGACTCACCACGGCCAAAGTGGATTGCGGCAACAGCGGCGCCACGACTGCGGCGTCACCGGTGGCCAGCGCAGTGACGGCGGCAATGGGCTTGGCTTTTCTCTCCGGCGGCGCGCGAAAACCGTGCGGAATACGCGGCAGATCCGCCGCCGGCACGGCCATCGCCACCACCGGCGGGGCCGGCAGGGCGGTCAACGCCGGCTCGGATTTGCGCGGCTTGGGAGGGATGAACGGCAGTGGGCGCAGGCGCGGCGACGCCGGGCTGAGCGCGAGCTCCCTGGGTGAGGGGGACTGGCGGATCTGGGGCGCTTCCGGCAGCGGGCGCTTCGCGGCTGGCCGCGCATGGACCGGCGGCGGCGCGAATGGACGCACGCGTTTGGGCGGCGCAACTGCCAGCAGATTGGGCAACTTGAGAGCCTGGGCAAGCGGAATCTCCGGGGCTGGAACGCGGATCAGTTGCGGCGGGCGCGGCAGCTCGATTTGCCCCGCCACAATCTGTTGCTGAAACCGGCGGCGCGCACGCGGCGGCCGCGACTCCGGCGCCTTGGCAGGTTTGATCTCCGGCAGTTTGTTACGCAGGTTGTACCAGATGATGTGCGCTTCGTAAGGCCGTATTTCCTGGTTGTATAGCGGGCGCGGGTCCCCGGGCGCTACGGCCGGGGTTAGCACCACGGCCAGCAACGCCGCCAGATGCAGCAGCGCCGAAGCTACGAACGCCGGTGACCGGGAGCGCGCCCCACCGCGCCGGATCATCAACTTCATGTCACAGCTCCCTGCGTTTGCCGCCGAACCCGTTGGTTGGCGCGACCCCCTGCACGTGCTCAATCGCGCGCTGCCGCGGAATGTAATCCCCCAGGTATTGGTTGAGCTGCTTGAGCCGGGCGGCTTCCGACCGCTGCCGCAACAGCACACTCAGAAACTCCAGGTCGGGCAGGCTCTGCGCCAATTGAAAACTGAGCTGGGGATCGGCCAGGTCGGGCTCGCCGCGCTCCTTTAAGCTGCCGAGTTCCCGCAGCGAGTGGAAATGGCGCAGCACCTGTTTGCGAATATCGGGTTCGGGCCGCGCTTCATCCTCATCGTCAAAGTAGCCCACGTCGGCCCGCAGAACCTCCAGTTCTTCATCGAGCGATAGGATTTCGAAACGTCTCCGGCCGCGGGTCAGAATATCCATGCGCCCGTCGGGATAACGATCGAGCACCTTTTCCACCGTCACGGTGCAACCGGCGGTGGCGAGGCCCCGTTCCCGGGCGAGTACGATGCCAAACTCGTCCTGCTGCCGGATCGCTTCCCCCACCATGAGCTTGTAGCGCTCTTCAAAAATGTGTAATGGCAGGCGGGTTCGCGGAAAAACCACAACCCGCAAGGGGAACAACGGGAGCAGCCCCGAAGGCATGGTACTATTATGGCGTTTCTAGGGCAGGGCTTGCTCTAGCTTGCCCGGACCATGGCATGCGGATTGACGGCAAAGTCGCCCTCATCACGGGCGCATCGGGAGGTATTGGGGCGGCATGCGCCGCGGAGTTTGCGCGCGCCGGCGCCAAGCTCTCGTTGTGTGCCCGCTCTGAAGAAGGGTTGCGCCGCGCCGGCGGCGGGCAAGCGCTGATCACGGCCGGCGACCTGACCAATGAAAGCGTGCGGCGGCGTGTGGTAGAGCGGACGCTGGAGCGGTTTGGCGCGATCGACATCCTGATCAACAACGCCGGCACCGGATTATACATTCCGTCCTGGGAAGCGCCGGAGTCGGAAGTGCGGCGGCTGATGGAGCTGAACTTCTTCGCGCTGCTCGGCTTGATCCGGTTTGTGACGCCGCACATGCGCGCGCGGCGCAGCGGAACCATCGTCAACGTGGGATCGATCGGCGGCAAAATCGTGCTCCCCTGGATGACGGTCTACAGCGCGTCCAAGTATGCCGTTGGAGCGCTCACCGAGGGGCTTCGCATGGAACTCGGCCGCGACGGCGTCCGCACCATGCTGGTGTGCCCTGGCTATGTCCTCACCGAATTTCAACAGCACAGCGTGGGCGAAATTCCGCCGCAAGTGGTGAGGGGCCGGCGCTTTGCCATCACGGCGGCGGAATGCGCGGCGGATATCCGCCGCGGGGTGGAGCGGGATGCGCGCACGGTGATGTCGCCGCGCGTGGGTTGGCTGCTGGTGGCTCTGGCGCGGCTGCTGCCGCGCGCCGTGGAAGCGCGCATGGCGCACATGAATGGAACGGCATGAACCTGCGGCTTAAGCAGACTCCGGGCATTTACATGCTGGGCTTCATGGCCAGTGGTAAATCCACCGTGGGACGACACCTGGCACGCCGGCTGGGCTGGAATTTCTTCGATCTGGATGACGAAATTGAGGCAGCGGAGAAAACCACCATCGCGCAAATTTTCGATACCCGGGGCGAGGCCGAGTTCAGGCGCATCGAAAGCGAGATTCTGGCGCAGCACGTGCGCTCGATCGAGCACGGGCGCGCCTCCGTGCTGGCGCTGGGCGGCGGCGCATTCCTGGCGCCGGCCAACCGCGAACTGGTGGCCAGTAACGGCGTGAGCGTGTGGCTGAATTGCGATCTCGAACGCATCGTGCGCCGCTTGGCGTGGGCCACGCACCGGCCGCTGGCGCGCGATCCGGAGCGGCTAGCGGCGCTGTTTCATCAGCGCCAGGACACTTACCGGCTGGCCGACGTCCACATCCCAATTGAGACGGACGATGCGGACGCCGTCGCGGCCGCCATTTTGGCGCACCCATTTTTTCGATGACTCAGGGGAAGCTGCGACGGCAGGCCGCCCAAATTTTTCGCGCCGCGCTGCGGGCGGCCGACCCGCATGACGCTGTGATGCGCTATCTGGCGAAGCGCGATTACTCCCGCTTCCGGCACATCTACGTGATCGGCGCGGGTAAGGCGGGCGCTTCCATGGCGCGGGCCGCCGAATGCGCGTTGGGACGGCTGATCACCGGCGGCCTGGTCAACGTCAAGTACGGCCACGTCGCCAAGCTGCGCCGCGTCGAGTTGAACGAATGCGGCCATCCGCTGCCCGACGAGCGCGGCGTGGCTGGCGCGGAACGCATCGCGGCGATCGCCTCCGCTGCCGGGCAAGGCGACCTGGTGCTGTGCCTGATTTCCGGTGGCGCGTCGGCGCTGCTGCCGTTGCCCGTGCCGCCCGTCACGCTGGCGGAAAAACAGGACGTCACGCGCCTGCTGCTGGCTTCGGGCGCGGACATCCACGAAATCAATGCCCTGAGAAAGCACCTGTCAGCCATCAAAGGCGGGCAACTGGCGCGCCTGGCGTGGCCGGCAAGGGTGGAAGCGCTGCTGGTTTCCGACGTGATCGGCGACAACCTCGACGTGATCGGCTCCGGCCCGGCCACGGCCGATCCTTCGACCTTCGCAGACGCAGCCGGTGTGCTGGACCGGTACGGCATTCGCGACAAAGTTCCAGCATCGGTGCGCGACCGGATCGAACAAGGCTTGGCCGGCGCGATCGACGAAACTCCCAAGCCGGGCGACCAACTTTTCGCGCGCGTCCGCAACACGGTGATCGGCAGCAACCGGCTGGCGATCGAGGCAGCAGCGCGCCATGCACGGCAGCTCGGGCTTGGCACGCTGGTGCTTGCGAGCTCGATTGCAGGCGAGACGCGGGAGATCGCGCGCATGCACGCGGCCATCGCGCGAGAAGCGGCGCAGTTTGGCCGGCCGGTGAAGCCACCCGCTTGCATCATCACCGGCGGCGAGACCACGGTCACACTGCGCGGCGGCGGACTGGGCGGACGCAACCAGGAATTCGTGCTGGCGGCGGCGCTGGATATCGCGGGGCTCGACAACGTGGTGGTGTTCAGCGCCGGCACCGATGGCAGCGATGGGCCCACCAACGCGGCCGGCGCCATCGCCGACGGTGACACGCTGCAGCGCAAGCCGGACGCCCGCCGCTACCTGGATGCCAACGATTCCTATCATTATTTCGAGGCGCTGGGCGACCTGGTGATTACAGGGCCGACCAACACCAACGTGGCCGATGTAAGAATCCTCTTAATTGGGCGGCGCGCATGAGTTTCTGGCGGAAGGAAGTAATCGACTTCGCGCTCAGCCAGGAGACCGTCCGTCAGATGGATGGGCTCCGCGCATGGATCGCGCGAGAGCCCACCAATCCCCGGCCTTATTACTACCTGGCGCAGTTCTACCGCATGGAAAACCGCACGGAGCAAGCGCTGGGACTGCTATTAGAAGCCGTGCGTTTGGATGCTGTCTTCGCGGAGGCCCACGTCGCGCTGGCAGAGTTATACGCCGTTCGCACCGACTACCCCGCCGCCTGGCGGCACGCGCGGTTAGCCGAGCAAAACGGTAACTTGCGCGGGGTGGAGTTACTGAGGAGGTATGGCGTGGTAGAGTGAGATCCGAGGAAAATGCGAACAGATCCATTTTCGCCGCGGGCTATTGGTTTATATAACTGAAGGTTGCTCTTGCTTCCAGGATCGTCCGGCCGCCCATAACACGGCTGCCAGTAGTACTGAGCACACGGGGATGAGATACATGGCCTCATGCAAGCCGACGGCGCGGGCGGCTTCGGGAGCAATCCCGGATTCAGCGGCGGCGCGGGCGAAATGGTCGCTGAGGCGGCCGGTTACTAACGGGCCAAATGAAGCGCCGCATAAGTACATCGCCAGGTAATAAGCTGCCATCGCCGTGCCGCGCAACCGGGTGGGTACGATGTCCTGGATAGCGGCATAGACCAAGCCGTAGTAAGTCTGCCACAAACCGTAAGCCAGCATGAGTAGTAAGACGGCGGCTGCGACGCTTCCGGCGGGCAGTCTGATGGCGGCGAAGGCCGGCAAGGCGGCGAGAACTGCGGCAGCCGCAGCCAGCAGCAAGCGACGGCGGCCGAGGTCGCGCGTTACTCGATCGCCCAGGTATCCGGCGGCCAACGCACCGAGAACGCCCGCGGCGCCCGATCCGACTCCGCTCCAGACGCCCGAACGCGCCACGGAGAGGCCATGATAGCGGGTGAGAAACGCCGGCAGGAACAGCGAGAAGCTGTAAAGCATGAAATTGACGATGGCGCCGGAGGCAGCGATCCACCAGAACGCAGGGATGCGCGCCAGCAACCAGGGGCTGGGACTGCCAGCGTGCGATATGGCGGGTTCGCGTCGCACCATTCCCTCACGGTCGTGGCTGGGCTCGGCGCCGGGAGAGTTGGGAGCTGGGAAAACATCCGCCCGCAAGCGGGCGTTGGCAGGTTGAAACCTGCCCCACCCGGGCTCGTGGAGCGCAAGCAGCGCGGGGAGCAGGGCTACGGCTGGAACGGCGGCCAGCACCAGCGCCACACGCCAGCCCCAGGCCTGGGCCGCCGGGCCGCCGACGGCAAAGCTCAGAAATCCGCCCACGGGGACGGCCATCATGAAAATGGCCATGGCGTGCGCGCGGCGAGAGGCGGGCACCAGGTCGCCGATCCAGCTTGTGGCGGCCGGGGCGCAGGCGGCTTCGCCGACCCCCACTCCCAGGCGCGTGGCGAGCAGCATGCCGTAGCTGGAAGCCAGCCCGCCAAGGGCAGTGAGCGCGGCCCACACGCCGACGCCGATGGCCAGCAGACGTTTGCGGCTCCACTGATCCGCCAGCCGCCCAAGCGGCAAACCCGCCACCGCGTAGAGAAGGGTGAAGGCTGTGGCGAGGGTGGCGAGCCGGGTATCGGAAAGGCCGAACTCGCGGTGCAGCGGTTCAAGCACAGCGCCCAGCACCTGCCGGTCATAAAAATTAAGAACGTTGACGAGGAAAAGAACCAGCAGCGGGGCGGAGGCAGCAGCCGCCCCGCGGCCAGGGTTCACAGCTTGATCTCGGAGTCTTTGAGATTCTTAGCCGGAGCTTTGGGTTGTGCCGGCGCGGCGGGCGCGGCCGGAGAGTCGGGCGGACGCACCGAGTCATCGCCCTTGCGGACTTCCACTTCGCCGTGCGAGGCGGTGAGCCGGATGGACGGGCCATCGCCCACTTTGCCTTTCAGAGTGGCGCTACGCCCGGAAGTATCTTTCTGGATTTGCGGGCCGAAATCGTTGGTGGCATCCCCGTGCTCAGCGGTGGCGTCGAGCTGGAACGCGGCTTTTTCGGGCAGCGTGAGTTCGATGTTGCCGACGCCGGAGCGGGCTTCGATGGCGGACACGGGCATGTCCGGAGCGAGCTCGATGTTGCCGTGTTCGGTCTCGACGATCATGGACTGGCTGAAGCGGCCGATTTTGATGTCGCGCGAGCGGGTGATCAGCCGCGACGGCCCCACCAGCCCGTTAGCGGTGAATTCGCCCATGTCCATGCTGAGGTTGCCCGGTACCGCTTCCACGTGAAGCTCGGTGTTGCGCGCGCCTTCAAATTGCAGGGGCTTGGCCAGGTTCTTGAAATCCAGGGTACCGGTGAAAGCTCCGTTGATGGTAACCGGCCCCTGCACATTCTCGAGCGAGAGGTCGGAACCCTCGCCCTGCACGTCGATGCGGCCCTTCACATCCACGGCGCGGATGGTATCGCTATGGCTCACCTCGACTTTGGCGTTGCCGCCCAGGCGGGACAGGCGCACGTCGCCGCGGGCACCGTCGAGCTCGACATCGCCGTCGATGTCGCCGATTTCGAAATCGCCGCGCCGGCCGCGGGCTTCGACCGCCATGGCCTTGGGAACGGTGACTTCGATGTCATCGGAGATGCGCTGGTTGTCGGCCGCCCGATCCTGGTTGCCGCGCACCAGCAGGTGATCGCCCTCGGGCACAATCTCGAGCGGCGTGTTGCTGTTGGTGCGGTCGGCATCCTCTCGCCCAAAACTGCGGATCACTTTGTTGCCGTTCACCGTAACTTCTTGCGTATCGGAGCCGGTCACCTTGATATTGCCGCGAGCGATGTCGAAGACGATGCGCTTCATCCCGGCGGCAGGGGCATTGGCGGAGACCGTATAATCGTACTCATTGCCGAACACGCTGAGGCCTTCGCCCGACCAGTGGATACCGTTTCGGTAGCCGGCCCACATCGCCGAGCCGAAGATGCAGACAAGCACGACGAGCACCACCTCGCCGCCGCTAAAACCGCCCCTCCAGGGAGATCCGGGCCAGGCGACCTCAATCAGCCGCAGCACGCCCCAGAGGATGAGCAGGAACGGCCAGTAGAGCGCGAGGATTTCGTAGATGGGCGCTTCCGGATGGAAATTGCGCCACAGGAAAAGCCCGCCAATGATCACCAGGATGAGCGGTCCGGTGAGTGAACGCGGTCTCATACGGCACCTCCAGGCGCGGAATTCTCAGGGGGACTATCCGGTTTGGCCGGAGCGCTGGTTCCAAATCCGCCTTTGGCCGGACCGGAAGACGAAGCCGGATCCGCAGCATCCGGCGGCTGCGCATAGGGTCCTTGCGCGTAGGTCGTGGCGCGGTACCCGCCTGCCGCCGGCTGACCGGCGGGCGGCGGGACTGGCGGTTGCCAGGCCGGGGGCTGCCAGGCGTATTGCGGTGGGGGCGGCGGGGCGGGCGGCGGCGCCACGGTCCGCCCCAGCAGGCTCAACAGGCCGAACACGATCAGCAGCACAGGCCATGTCTGGCCGAAATCGTAGGGCGTGAAGTTCTGTAGGGCAAACAGGACCCCGATCGTGATCAGCGTCACTGGTCCGCGGAGAGTCCTGATCCTGTTATGCTCACCTCTCATGACGCATTTCTCCCGGCGCCGCATCCTGTCCGGCAAAACGCGACCACAGCATATAGGCTCCAGCCACAATCAGCAGCACCGGCCAGTACGGCACGATCCTTTCAAAATTCACCAGGTCGAGGGTGTGCAGCAGCAACAGCACGCCCAGCACAATGAGCGCTACGGCGGCCATAGGAAACCGGCCAGGCCCGCGCAACTGGAGCACGCTCGAGTACTCATCCACGGGCTCGCCGCGCTGCAGTTTCTGCGCGGTGCGGTAAGACTCGAACACCATGTAGGCCATCCAGGCAATCACCAGGATGACGAAGATGGGCTGCATATCGCGAGCGGCTTCCGAGTTGGCGACGCTCATCAACACGCCCCAGATGACGGCGTGGATCAAACCCTTGGCATATTGGCCGTTATAGATGGCGCCAACTCCGGGAATCCAGCCGAGCGCAAATGCCAGCCCGGGCCGGAAGTCGGCGCGAACATAGGGAGAGGGCGCGGCGGGCGGCGCGAAGGGAGGCACGCCCGGCGCAGCGTAGGGCGGCGGCGCGGTATACGGCGGCGGCGGCGCGGCGTAGGGCGGCGGCACAGCGGCCGGCGCATGCTCGGCGCAGTACACAGTGCCCGATGCTTCCCGGCGGCAGTCGGCGCACACCGGCTTGCCGCAGGTACGGCAATAAGCGATTGCGGGTACGTCCGGATGATTTTGACAGTTCATGGCATTTCCCTCAGTGTGATGTTTCCGGTCGCTGGGCGGGAGTTGCCCCGCCCTGTGTTTCCCCAGCCGGCGGAGCGGAGATAACCGGCAACTTCCGCTCGTCGTTGAACGCGGGTTTCCGAAGCGGTGCCGCGGGCTCCCGCTCGTCTTCCCGCTGTTGCCAATCTCGCAGCGTGGTTTGAATCTTATAAACCACTTTCAGATTGTCGTAAAACTTTTCCACGCGTCCCCAGCCATACTCGACGCGCGTTTCCAGGCCCGCCCAAACCTTCGAAGGGCGCAGATCGTCGGGCCGGATGCTGCGCACCGGAATCACCGAGCGCAGCAGCGAAAACGAAACGATGGTCATGGCGAAGCTCATCACATAACGCGGCTGCAGGACGGGGCTGAGCACCCTGGCCAGCCAGGCCCGGTGCTTCGATTTCGTGTTCTGTCGCCATGGAGCGGCGAAAAGGATGCGGTTCACCAGTTCGGCCGGAGGCTCGACATCGGCAGCGCGCGCGAGGAAGCCGACGGCGGCAGCGGAATCGCGCGCCAGTTCGGCGCACGCCGGGCAGGCGGCCAAGTGGCGCTCCACCGCGGCCCTAGTGGCCGCGTCCAGCGTGCCATCCACGTATTCGCAGAGCAGGATGTCCAGTTCAGCGCAGTTCATACTACCAACTTCTGCTTGCGCAGCAGCCGCGCCAGCTCAGCGCGGCCGCGGTTGATTCTCGACTTCACCGTGCCTTCGGGTATCGCCAGCACCTGGGCGATTTCCCGGTATTCCATTTCCTGCAGATCGCGCAAGATCACGGCCTCACGCAAATCGGGCGACAGCTTCTGCAGCGCGGCTTGCAATATCTCGCTGGCCTCGCGGCCGGCGACGGCCTGGTCGGCGCGAGTCGCGGCCGTGGCGCTTCGATCCCCGACGGCGGAGAGCTGATCGTCGAGCGAATCCGTCACCCGGTCCTGGCGCGTGCGCCGGTAATGATCAATCAGCAGATTGCGCGTGAGCCGCGCCAACCATGTCCCGAACGAGCCTTCCGCCGCGCGGAAAGAATGGAGCGTGCGGAAGACGCGCAGGAAAACCTCTTGCGTCAAATCCTGAGACTCCGAGCCGCTGTTGGTGAAGCGGTAACACAATCCGTAGACGCGGCGGCTATGCAGGCGGACGAGATCCTCCCATGCGGATTCGTCGCCGCGCAGGCATCGCGAAACAAGAGGGGAGTCCTGGTCCAAGATTCGTTCTACCACACAGCCACTCCGCGTACCCGCCAGCCCGCCCAAAACGGCCTGGCTGGTTGGCGAATTTTGGAAGCCTCCCATGACTAGCGTCGCGGTTGCCATGACCCCTGTTCCTTCATATGAAGAAACGACGGTTCCCCTTGCCAGGTTCAAATTATCTCCCGTATTCCGGTTCTTTTGAGATACTTGTACAGGCGCTGGTCCCCCCGCTTTGGAAACGGGACGCCGCTCTTGAGGAGGTTCGATTCGGCATCGCTGGTGGAAATGGGCCGCGGCCGGCCTGGTTGGGGCCGCCGTGCTGGTGGGCCTGATATGGCGATTCTCCGCCCCGGTTTTCGATTGGCGTCTGGCGGCGGCGGCGTTGGCCGGCGTGAACTGGATCTGGATTGGCATTTGTCTGGTTCCAGTGGCCGGCGCGTATTATGTCCGGGCCCAGCGCTGGTCGGTGTTCCTGAAGCCGCTCAAGCCACGCCCGTCGATGCGCAACCTGGTCTCGGCGACGGTGATCGGATTCACCGCCATCACTCTGTTCGGCCGCGCCGGCGAGTTCGTGCGGCCCTACCTGATCGCGGTCAAAGAAGAGGTCCCGTTTCCTTCCCAGTTGGCGGCCTGGCTGCTGGAGCGGATCTTCGATCTGCTGATGGCGCTCCTGTTGTTCGCCTTCGCCATGATGCGCATCACTTCCACCGGGGTGCATGTCGGACCCAGGATCGCTTGGGCCCTGGCCGCCGGTGGACATTTCGTCGCCGCCTCCTGTCTGGGATTGCTGGTCCTGCTCTTTGCCATGCGCCGTTTCGCCGAACCGGTGCGCCGCTATCTGACCTCTGCCATCCGGCGCTGGCCGGAACGAACCTCCGCGCGCGCCGAAAAGCTGCTACTGGGCGCCGTTCAGGGAGTAGAATCGATTCGCAGCGATGGAGCGCTACTGGCGATCTTCCTGTACTCCGCTCTCGAATGGGCGTTGATAGTCGCTTGCTACTGGTGCATGGCCCGCTCGTTCGCCGCGGTTCTCCATTTCTCTTTTCTGGACGTCATCATTTTTGTGGGATTCATTTCGTTCGGATCGGCCGTGCAGATTCCTGGGATCGGGGGCGGCTTGCAGGTGGTCGCGGTGGCCGTCCTGACGGAGTTGTTCCGGGTGCGGTTCGAGCCGGCGACCTCATTCGCGATTCTGATCTGGATTCTTAGCTGTGTAGTAGTAGTTCCGGTTGGGTTGATACTGGCGGTTAAGGAAGGGTTGGACTGGCGCAGTTTGCGCCGGATGGGACGCAACCAACAATGAAGTGCCCATTTTGCAGTCACTTGCATGACAAGGTAGTGGATTCCCGGGAAAGCAAGGAAGGTGACGCCATACGCCGTCGCCGTGAATGCCTTGCCTGTGAGCGGCGGTTCACCACCTACGAGCGCATCGACGAAGTGCCATACATGGCGATTAAGAAAGATGGGCGCCGCGAGAAATTCGATCGTCAAAAGGTGCTGGCCGGGTTACTGAAAGCCTGTGAGAAGCGTCCAATTAGTATGGCGAAACTCTCCGAGTTGGTGAATCGCGTGGAGACGAAGGTCAGCGATTCACCGGACCGGGAGATTTCAACTACAGAGATAGGAGAATTTTTGATGGAAGGACTCCGAGAGCTCGACAAGATCGCCTATGTACGATATGCGTCGGTTTACAGGGACTTTCAGGACGAGGAGGCATTCTTCAACGAGCTGAAGAACCTGATGCGGCAGAAACTGCCTTGATCCGGCCGCGCGGCAAGTCTGGTGTAACCTTCTCAGTTTTAAGACATCTCTATATTTAGGCTTAACTTTGTTGGGGAACGGTGGTATGATCGATTGGAAGATCCGCCCTGTGCCTGACATTTGCGCGATGTGGCCGGGGTACAACCCGCAACTCGAGTTTATTTCAGAAAATAACCTATTTCCCATAATTTGCACGTGCTTGCGCGTGCCTTTGGGGAGGTGAGTCTTAGTGGACCGTTTCGAAGATCATTTTCTCGCTGAAAACCCCGAAAGTCTGGGCCTGAACTTCGAAGAAGACGCCAAGTTCTTCGATGCTGAGGCTGCGCACGAGACGGACTTTCTACATCAACCGCCGGTAGAAGAATCCATCTACACGGATGATCCGGTGCGTGTGTATCTGCGGGAAATGGGAGCGGTTCCGCTCTTAACACGCGAAGGCGAGGTAGATTTGGCGCGCCGCATGGAACGCGGTAAGCTGCGGATGCAAAAGGCTATTAGCCGTTCGGCGGTGGTGCAGCGCGTGGCCCTGGATATGTCCGAGGCTTTGAAGAAGGGCGCCATCGAGCTGGAGTCGGTCGCCGACCTGGGCGATGTCGAAGAGGGATCACCGGCCGATCTGAAGGTGCGGGCGGACGCTTCCAAGCTGTTCGCGGATGTGATCGTACTCCATAAGAAACAGCAGCAGCTTGAAGAGAAGGTGGAAGCCACGCCCCTGGCCAACAAGAAACCCCGCAAGCGGCTGGTGGGTAAGTTCAATCGGGCCAAGGTGGAAACCTCGCTGGCCATCCGGCGCTGCCCGTTTAGAGGCAACCGGTGGAAGGACTTCGCGCGCGAGATTGAGCGCGCCGTGGAGGAGATCAGCCACCTGGATGGCGAAATCAGGAAGCTCGAGGCGCGCAACAGTCCGCCTCTGCAGGCCCGCCTGCGGGAGCTAAAGCGCGAACTTCGCAAACGCGAAACCGCCGCCGGAGCTACGCTGCCCGAGCTACGCCACACACTTACCGTGATCCGTCACGGCGAAGCCGAGGCCGAACGGGCCAAAAAGGACTTGGTCGAAGCCAACCTCCGTTTGGTGGTTTCGGTCGCTAAGAAATACGTAAATCGTGGGTTGCACCTCCTGGACCTGATTCAGGAGGGCAATATCGGCCTGATGCGCGCCGCCGACAAATTCGAATATCGTCGCGGCTACAAGTTCTCGACGTACGCCACCTGGTGGATTCGGCAGGCTATCACTCGCGCCATCGCCGACCAGTCGCGGACGATCCGCATTCCGGTGCACATGAACGAGAGCATGAACAAGTTCCTGCGCGCCACGCGTGAGCTGGAGAAGGAGCTTGGTCGAACTCCTACAAATGACGAAATTGGTCGGCGCATGGAAATCCCGGTGGAGAAGGTGCAAAAGCTCAAAACCATTTCCCGCGACCCGGTGTCGCTGGAAACGCCGGTGGGCCGCGACGGTGAATCCGCGCTGGGCGATCTGATCGAAGACCGCTGGGTGGGTTCGCCGGTGGATGCGGTGATCGAAACCAACGTTCGCGACGAAACGGCCGGCATTCTGAAGACGCTTTCCCCGAAAGAGGAAAAGGTGATTCGCATGCGGTTCGGCATCGGCTGCGAGCGGGAGCACACGCTCGAAGAGATCGGGCAGGAGTTCGACGTCACCCGCGAGCGGATTCGCCAGATCGAAGCCAAAGCGCTGCGCCAGTTGCGGGCTCCGGAACGTGCGCGAAGGCTGCGCGCGCTGATGGCGGCGCGGTAACTTGTGGGCACCGGTCGCGAGCCGGAAGATCGACCCAATCCAGAGATACAAGACTTAGGCGCTATACGCGAGCGGATTCGCGAGCTGGAAGAGAGAGCGCTGAGCCGCTGCACCGACGCGGTTCGCGCGCGCCGTTTGCGTCTCCTTCTTGGCCAATCTACAGAACGGGACTAGGCGCAGCGCTCGCCAGCAGTTGCGAAACCTCCTGATACAATCGCTCGTTGAGCTCGGTGCGGTCCGATAGCCGCATGCCGGCGGTCGGAATCGGATCGGCCACCCGCAGCACAGCTTCGCCGCTGCGCAAATGGATAGAGCCCATTGGCAATAGCTGGCGCATTCCGACCAGCGCCATCGGCACCACCGGCACGCCCGCCTTGATGGCGATGTAGGCGGCGCCTTCCTTGAACTCGCGCAGGCCCTTGGGAGAGCGCCCGCCTTCGGGAAACAGCAGCAGGGAAACCTGGCGCTCGGCGACAATGCGCGCGCCCGCGCTCATGCTCTTCAGCGAGGCCCGCGCGCTCGATCGATCCACCGGAATGTGGCCGGCGCGGTTCAAGTGGCCGCCCAGAAACGGAATCCTGTACAGCCCTTTCTTGGCGAAGAAGCGGAACTGAAACGGCAGATAGGCCAGCAGCGCCGGAATGTCCATGTAGCTCGAATGATTGGCGACGAACACGTAGGTGGCCTTGGGGTCGAGTTTCTCCAGGCCCTGCGCGCGCACCCGGATGAAGCTCACCGCGAGCAGCATGCGCCCCCAAATGCGCGCCACCCGGTGCTGCGTCCTGCCCGTGCGGTCGACGAGCGATGCGAGCAGCGAGAGGGTCCCCATGACAATGGTGGCGAGCGCGATCAGGGGGGTCGAAAACAGCAGAGAGCGCAGAAAACTCATCGCTTCGCCACCAATCATAACAACTGTCGACGCGACCAAGTTTCCTTGCCGAAAGCCTGCTTCACTGACCTCCTGGTATCCTTGAAGATGCAAACTCGTGCTGCGGCCTATCCTACTGGCGGTCGCCGGACTGGCGGCTCTGACCGCGCTCCATGCCTTCCAAAAACCGTTCCGGGAGTATCCGGGTGTGGAGTATTCGAATTTTCCGATTCCGCCCGATTACCAGGAAAAGACGGAGTGGGCGTTCGCGCGGCTGATGTACCCGCCGGTGGGCAGATACTACGGCGGAGTCGAGTTCAACGGTAGCTGGAAGAACGGCGGGTCGAACTGGACGATGGACTATCCGCGCTCGGACCGGCACCTTTCGCAAGCGGTACGCCGCCTGACGCGCATACACGCGCGCAGCGTGGAGGAGCCGATCGACCTGGACGATGGCGACGTCTACGACTGGCCCTGGCTCTATGGAGTGGAGGTCGGCCACTGGAACCTCACCGACACGCAGGCGGCGACGCTGCGTGAATTCCTGCTTCGCGGCGGTTTCTTCATGTGCGACGATTTTCACGGCGCCATCGAGTGGGAGGTCTTCGCCGCCAGCATGAAGAAGGTTTTTCCCGACCGTCCGATCGTGAATATCGACGATTCCGACCCGATCTTTCACACCATCTACGATCTCAGCCACCGCTACCAGGTGCCGGGCGCGTTGTACCTGGAAACCGGCAAAACGTATGAAAAAGGCGAGACCGGCAAAACACCTCACTGGCGCGCCATCTACGACGACAAGGGCCGCATCATGGTCGCCATGTGCCACAACATGGACTTGGGCGATTCGTGGGAGCACGCCGATAACCCGCAGTATCCGGCGCGCTTTTCCGACCTGGGCATACGGCTGGGCGTGAATTACATTGTCTATTCGATGACGCATTAAGAGGGAAGGGACGCATGAACTGGAGCATGACGGGAGCGATTCTGCTGGCCCTGGCCGTGGCATTCGGCGCGTTTGGAGCGCACGAGCTCAGGCAGCGGGTGGACGCCTACCGGATGAGCATATATGAGAAGGCCGCGCTCTACCACTTCCTGCACGCGCTGGGTATCCTGGCCGTTTCAGTTTTGCCGCGGGCGGGTGCGCTGCCGGAGGATGCCGCGGGCACGGTGTGCGCGGTGCTGCTGGCGGGAATCGTGTTCTTCTCGGGAAGCCTGTACCTGCTGGCCATCACCGGCAATCGCTGGTTGGGCATGATTACGCCTGTCGGCGGGGTTGCGTTCATCGTCGGCTGGTTGCTGCTGGCATGGCGATTGCGAAGATAGTTCGCGCGCAGCGATTTGTTTGACATCGCAAATTGCGATGTCAAACAGGGTCGCGTCGGGCGCCGCACATTGCCGTAGGCGTTGCCGCCGGTGACGAAACGCCGAATTGGCTTCCTAGCCTCCGGAAGCGGGCACGGCGCCGCAGCCGGGCCAAACCGCGCCACGTGTTTTGCGCTTTGGCTTCTGCTACGCTCATCATTTCATGCCGCACGACAATTTCAACCTGCTGGCGGCGGCGCGCCAGGAAATGATCGACCACGGTTTTGCGCCGGATTTTTCCGCCGAAGCCGAACGGCAGCTTGCCGCCATCCAGCCAGGCACGGACGCAAGCTTGCGCGATCTCACGGGCCTGCTATGGTCCTCCATCGACAACGACGATTCGCGGGATCTCGACCAGATCGAATGGGCGGAACGGACGAGCGAAGGGATCCGCGTGCTGGTAGGTGTGGCCGACGTGGATTTGCTGGTGGGCAAGGGTACGCCGATCGATACCCACGCGGCGCAGGAAACCACCACGGTCTACACCGGAGTCCGCACGTTTCCCATGCTGCCGGAGCGGCTTTCGACAGACCTGACTTCGCTGAATGAAGGGCAGGAGCGCGCCGCGGTTGTCATCGAGATGATGGTAGCGGCCGATGGATCGTTCCCCAAGAACGGCATCTACCGGGCCCGCGTGCGCAACCGTGCGCAATTGGCCTACAACAGCGTGGGCGCCTGGCTCGAAAGCGCTGGGCCGGCGCCTGCGAAGGTTGCTGCGTCCACCGAACTCGCCGCGCAGCTCAAATTGCAGGATGAGGCCGCTGGCCTCTTGCGCGAGGCGCGCCACCGGCTGGGCGCGCTCACTTTCGACCGCCTGGAAGCGCAGCCGGTGTTCGCCGATGGCAAGGTGCAGGATATTACCGCCCGGGCCGCAAATCGGGCGGCGCACCTGATCGAAGATTTCATGATTGCGGCCAACGAAGTGATGGCGAGCACGCTGCGCTCGGCCGGCGTCTCTTCGATACGGCGCGTGGTGAAAGCGCCGGAGCGCTGGCCGCGCATTGTCGAGCTGGCGAGCCAACACGGGGAAAAGCTGCCCACCACGCCCGACCCGGGGGCGCTCAATGCCTTTCTCCTGCGGCGCAAAGCGGCCGATCCGGTGCACTACGCCGACGTCTCGCTTTCGGTGCTGAAGCTGATGGGCCCGGGCGAGTACGTGCTGATGCGGCCGGGCGATCCGCCGCAAGGCCATTTCGGTCTTGCCGCACATGACTACACGCATTCGACGGCGCCGAACCGCCGCTTTGCCGACGTCGTGACTCAGCGCCTCATCAAGGCGCACGCCGCCGGGACCGGGGCAGGTTACGCGGACGACGAGCTGGACACCATCGCCAAGAACTGCACGCTGAAAGAGGATGCCGCGCGCAAAGTGGAGCGCGCCATGACCAAGCGCATGGCGGCGGTGGCGCTGCAGCACAGAATCGGCGAGAATTTTCAGGCAGTGGTGACGGGCAACACGCCCAAGGGCGTCTTCGTGAGGATTTTCAATCCGCCCGTAGAGGGCCGGCTGATGCGCGGCGAGCATGGGCTTGACGTGGGTGACCGCCTGCGCGTGACGCTGCTGAGCACCGACCCGCAGCGCGGCTTCCTGGATTTCGGTAAAGTATCTTGAATGGACGAGAAAACCGCTCTGCTACGCCACACGCTGGCGACGCTCGCTTACCGCGGAGGCAAGGCGCTACGCGGCGCACCGGCCGAATTCGCCGAGTTTCAACTGGGGTCGCCGCCGCGCACGCCGGCGCAGATTCTGGCGCACATCGGCGACCTGTTGGATTGGGCGCTCACGCTGGCTGAAGGCAAGCAGGCGTGGCACGATTCGCCGCCGCTCGGATGGGAGCAGGGCGCGGCGCGATTTTTCGCCGCCCTGGAGGCCTTCGACCGGCGTTTGGCCTCCGATGTGCCGCCGGCGTGTCCGGCCGAGAAGCTGTTTCAGGGAGCGATTGCCGATGCGTTGACCCACGTCGGCCAAATCGCCATGCTGCGCCGCCTAGCCGGTTGCCCGATGCACGGCGAGAATTACTTCCTGTCCGAAATCACCGCCGGCCGCGTTGGCGCCCGGCAGGCAGAGCCAGTGGCGGAATTTTAGGGCGGTTCGGAAACGACAGTGGACACGATCCGTCACGGCCGCGGCGCTGAAAAACATCGGAGCCGGTGACCGGCTTGAAGGGCCGTTAGGAAATAGCCAGCGCCACGCCCTGGGCTGCGCGCGCCTGGCGCCACATCTCGATATAGGGTGCGAGGTCCCGCATCATCCCGGCGAATCCATCCAGCGTCAACGATTGCGCCCCATCGCTGACGGCCTTTTCCGGATACGGGTGGACCTCCACGATCAGTCCATCGGCTCCTATGGCCACAGCCGCGCGCGCCAGCGACGGCACCAGGCTGCGCTTGCCGGTGGCGTGGCTGGGATCGAGAACCACCGGCAGGTGCGTCAGCTCATTCAATACCGGCACCGCGGTGATGTCGCACGTGTTGCGCGTAGCGGTTTCGAAGGTGCGGATGCCGCGCTCGCAGAGAATCACGTTGGGGTTGCCGTGGGCCACGATGTATTCGGCCGACATCAGCAGCTCCTTGATGGTGGAGCTCATGCCGCGCTTGAGCAGCACCGGCCGGCGACAGCCGCCGAGCGATTTGAGCAACGCGAAATTCTGCATATTGCGCGCGCCCACCTGCATGCAGTCGGCGTATTCGGCCACCAGTTGCACGTCGCTGTCGGTCATCACCTCGGTGACGATCGCCAGGCCGGTGGCTTCCTTCGCCTTGCGCAGCAGCTTCAACCCCTCATGCTCCATGCCCTGAAAATCGTAAGGCGAGGTGCGCGGCTTAAACGCTCCGCCGCGCAACACGCGGGCGCCGGCCGCGGCCACGCCTTCCGCTGTCTGCATGATCTGCTTTTCGCTTTCCACCGAACACGGCCCAGCCATCACGATCAGTTCAGTGCCGCCGATTTCGATCCCGTTGAGCTTGATGGCGCTGCGGTCTTTCTTGAATTCGCGGCTGACGAACTTGTAAGGCGCCGAAATACGCACCGCCGTTTCCACGCCGGGCGTGGCCTCGAGCGATTCCAGGCATGCCGTGACATCGCCCACGCCCACCACGCCGATTACCACCCGCTCCTCGCCCACGATCGAGTGGACTTTGTATCCGAATTCCTGAATACGCTCGCAAACGTGTTCGATTTCTTCCTTAGTAGCGTGCTGCCGCATCGAAATGACCATGGCCGTTCCCCTCTAAAACAAAAATGCCCGCTGCAAAGCGGGCCGGTTTCGAAAATCCATCAATGCCTTGACGCAACCAACGCCGCTTTACCGGATCTGGCTAAACCAGAACCGGCCGGTAAACGAGCTGGCGTAGTCGCGTGACATCGAAGTTTCACTGTACACCAAGTGGCTGGGGCGGAGCAAGCGAAGGCCGGAGCAACGGCAACACAGCGGGCGAGGCACGCCGCGGATCTCCGTAGGGGCCGGGGATGCCTGGGCATGCCCGGCCCGTAGCCCCGCCGCGGCCAGTTATAATCCCTTTTGACACCGAAAACCGCATTCCTTTTTCCCGGCCAGGGGTCGCAGTACGCCGGCATGGGCAAGTCGCTCGCCGATAGGTTTCCCGTGGCGCAGCGCACGTTTGAAGAAGCCGACGATGCGCTCGGCTTCGCCATTTCGCGCCTCTGCTTCGAGGGCCCCGACGATCAACTCAAGCTGACCGAGAACCAGCAGCCCGCGCTGCTCACGGTTTCGGTGGCTGCGAGCGCGGTGCTCTCCGAGCGAGGCATCTCCCCCGATTTCGTGGCCGGCCACAGCCTGGGCGAATACGCCGCACTGGTCGCCGCCCAAAGCCTCCGCTTCAGCGACGCCGTCCGCCTGGTGCGCCATCGCGGCCGCTATATGCAGGAAGCCGTGCCTCCGGGCGTGGGCGCCATGGCTGCCATCCTCAGATTGCCGGAAGGCAAGTTGGATCAAATCCTCACTGAAGCCGCACAGAGCGAGGTGGTCAGCGCGGCCAATTTCAATTCACCCGATCAGGTGGTGATCGCCGGACACGCCGGTGCCGTCGAGCGCGCCATGGCGCTAGCGAAAGCCGCGGGCGCCCGCCGCGTGCTGTCACTGCCGGTAAGCGCGCCGTTCCATTGCGCCCTGATGAAGCCCGCCCAGGGGCGGCTGCGCACCAATCTGGATGCGACCGAATTCGCCGATCTCGCCTGCCCGCTGGTCAACAACTGGCAGGCGCGCGAAATCCGCTTGGGCGCCGAAGCGCGCGAAGGCCTGTACAACCAGGTGCCGAACCCCGTGCGCTGGGTGGAAAGCGTCCGGCTGCTGGCCGCGAGCGGCGTGGAGCGCGCCTTCGAAGTAGGAGCCGGATCAGTGCTGGCCGGCCTGGTGCGCGCGATCGCCCCTGGTATCAGGGTCGCGAAGGCCGGCGAAGCGTTGGATTTCGAGACCATCGACACGTAAAGAATCACGGCCACAGATGAACACAGATCAACACAGATAAGAAATTGAAGGCCTCAGTTTCTTCTTCTATCTGTGTTCATCTGTGTTCATCTGTGTTCATCTGTGGCTCGATATTTGCCGTTACTCCAGCCCCGCTTCGGCCAGCATGGCCAAAAACTGGCGCTGGGTTCGCATGTCGATTGCCTGCGCCACCAGCTTGCTCTCACGGTCGTATACAAAACTCTTCGGGATGCCTTCCACCTGGAATAACTCGTTCACCTTCCGGCCCGGATCGAGCAGGACCGGATAGCTGATCCCGTGCTCCGCAATAAACGGTTTCACCTTCGCGGCATCTTCGTCCGAGATCGCCAGAATCACCAGACCGCGCGGCGAGAACCGCTGGTACAGCGCCTCCAGATCGGGCATCTCCTTGCGGCAGGGTGGGCACCAGGTGGCCCAGAAATTGACCAGCACCACTTTCCCGCGCAGGTCGGGCAAACTCCAACTTTTCCCTGTCAGATCGGTGAGGGTGAAGTCTGCGTTCTGGCGGCGCTGGTCGTCAGCCTCCAGTTTACTCATGGCCGCTTTGAACCGCGGGCTGTCTGAAGAGACCCGAACATGCTCGTAGCGCACGAGTTGCGCCAGTGTCACATACACCATGCCGGGAGCGCCCGGCTTCTCAGCGGGCGGCTGTTCCTGCAGCGCCTGGGCCAGCGTGGTCGCCACCTCCTGCAAAGTGCCGTGGCCGGCGTCGCCTTCGGTGGCCAGGTTGGCGAGTTGATCGGCCAGCAGCTCTTTGTGTGTACTCGCGGCCAATTGGCGAATCTGCAGCGCGAGTTGCAGGGTCGCTTTCGGCCGCTCGCTATCGCTCAGGCTGCGCAGGGTGCGCAGTTGCTGAACGATCGGCTTCTCATCGTCGCTCCAGACGATGCGGTTCTGCGCCACCAGCGCAAGCGACCCGGCGAATAACGCTGCCACAAGCGGCGCGACCCACGACATGGCGCGGTATCCATTTGCGTTCATAGGCCAATGGTACCGCCCACCCGGCTCGCCGGATTCTCCCAACTGGCAAGCCCGTGAAAAGCGCGCCCGCAAGCGGGCGTTGGCAAGCTGAAGCGTGCCCTACCTACTTCCGTGCCGCCTGGTCCAGGGCCAGGTTCAACTCCAAGACGTTCACGCGCGGTTCGCCGAAGAGGCCGTATTGGCGGCCTTCGGTATGCGCGGCGACCAGTTGCCGAATGGTGTCCGCGCTGACGCCACGGGCGGCGGCCACGCGGGCTATTTGCACCTCGGCAGAAGCGGGGCTGATGTGCGGGTCCAGACCGCTGCCTGAAGCCGTCAGCAGATCGGCCGGGATGGGACCGGTATAAGCCGGGTTTTCGGCGCGAAACTTTTTGACGTCGTCGCGCACACGGTCCACCAGATGCTGATTGGTCGGCCCGTAATTGGAGCCACCCGAGGACAAGCCGTCATACCCGTTGCCGGCGGCGGAGGGGCGTCCGTGAAAGTATTCCGGCTTGGTGAAGCTCTGGCCAATCAGCTCGGAGCCCACCGTCTTGCCGTTTACTACCAGCAGGCTGCCGTTGGCCTGGTGCGGAAAGAGAATCTGCGCCAGGCCCGTGACCGCCAGCGGATACAGCAGGCCGGTCAGCACCGTCAGCAGAAGCGTCGCTTTAATCGCAATCATGAGCTGTTTCACGTCGAGTCTCCTTTACGCCAGGTGCAGCAAGCCGAGCAGCCGGTCTACCAGCCAGATGCCGGGGAACGGCGCGATCACTCCGCCAAGGCCGTAGATCAGCAGGTTGCGCCGCAGCAGCGCGGCTGCGCTCATGGGGCGGTACTTGACGCCGCGCAGGGCCAGCGGAATCAGCGCCACAATGATCAGCGCGTTGAAGATCACCGCCGCCAGCACGGCGCTCTGTGGCGTGTGCAGGCCCATGATGTTGAGTTTCCCCATTTCCGGGTAAACCACCATGAACATGGCAGGCAGTATCGCGAAGTACTTGGCGATATCGTTGGCGATGGAGAAAGTGGTCAACGCGCCGCGCGTCATCAGCAATTGTTTGCCGATCGCCACGATTTCAATCAGCTTGGTCGGATTGCTATCCAGGTCCACCATGTTGCCGGCTTCCTTGGCCGCCATGGTTCCGGTGTTCATGGCCAGACCGACGTCGGCCTGCGCCAGCGCCGGAGCGTCGTTGGTGCCGTCGCCGGTCATCGCCACCAGCCGCCCGCCGGCCTGTTCCTTCTTGATCAGGTCCATTTTGTCGCGCGGCGTGGCCTGCGCCAGAAAATCGTCCACGCCGGCTTCGGCCGCGATGGCCGAAGCGGTCAGCGGATTGTCGCCGGTGATCATCACGGTGCGGATGCCCATAGCGCGCAACTGCTCGAAGCGCTCGCGCATGCCGCCCTTTACTACGTCTTTCAGATGCACCACGCCGAGAGCGCGCCCGCCGTCGGCCACCACCAGCGGCGTGCCGCCGGAGCGCGAAATCCGATCGGTGATTTCAGTCAGCTCGCCGCAGGGCGCGCCGCCATGCTCCTGTACGAACTCCATTACCGATTCGGTGGCGCCTTTGCGGATGCGGCGGCCATCGATATCCACGCCGCTCATGCGCGTCTGCGCCGTGAACGGAATAAAGTGGGCTTCGTGTTCCGCCACTTCACGTCCGCGGATGTTGTAGCGCTGCTTGGCCAGGACGACAATGGACCGGCCCTCCGGAGTTTCGTCGGCCAAGCTGGAAAGCTGCGCCGCGTCGGCCACTTCGGCCTCCGTCACCCCGTTGAGCGGAATGAATTCCACAGCCTGGCGGTTGCCCAGCGTGATGGTGCCGGTTTTGTCCAGCAGCAGCGTGTTCACGTCGCCCGCCGCCTCCACCGCTTTGCCACTCATGGCCAGCACGTTGTGCTGCATCACGCGGTCCATGCCGGCAATGCCGATGGCCGAAAGGAGGCCGCCGATGGTGGTGGGTATGAGACACACCAGCAGCGAAATCAGCACGGTCACCGAGGGCGCCGAACCGCTGCCGCTGGCGTGCACGCTGAAGGCCGCGAACGGCTGGAGCGTGACCACCGCCAGCAGAAAGACCAGCGTCAGCCCGGCGATCACTATATTGAGAGCGATTTCATTCGGCGTCTTCTGCCGCTCCGCGCCCTCCACCAGCGCGATCATGCGGTCGAGAAACGTCTCGCCCGGGTTAGAAGTGATCTTCACTCTGATCCAGTCCGAGAGCACCTTGGTGCCGCCGGTAACTGCGCTCCGGTCGCCGCCCGATTCGCGGATCACCGGCGCGCTCTCGCCCGTGATGGCGGATTCGTCCACGCTGGCGATGCCCTCGACAACGTCGCCGTCGCCCGGGATGGTCTCGCCGGCCTCCACCAGCACCAGGTCGCTCGCGCGCAGCATGGTCGCCGCCACGGTCTCGGTCTTGCCGTTGATCAGCCTGCGCGCGCTGGTCTCGGTCTTGGTCTTGCGCAGCGTGTCGGCCTGCGCCTTGCCGCGGCCCTCCGCCATGGCTTCGGCGAAATTGGCGAAGAGCACAGTGAACCACAGCCATAAGGTGATCTGAAAGGTGAAGCCGCCGATGGCCGCGCCCGATGACAGGTCGCGTGCGGCCAGGATGGTGGTCATCAGCGCGCCCACTTCCACCACGAACATGACCGGGTTCTTCATCATCACGCGCGGGCTCAGCTTGACGAACGAATCGCCGATCGCCCGCTTCACGATCGGCGGATCGAACAGCGGCCGGGCGCGCGGCGCTTTCTTCGGAATCAGCGATGTCGCGTCGTTGCTCGCTGGCGTCACGGGCATTACGGTTGCCACAGGCATCTTAGCTCCACAGCCTCCCCTGTTGCATCAGGAAATGTTCTATCACAGGCCCAAGCGAAAGCGCCGGGAAGAAGGTCAGCGCTCCCACGATCAGCACCACGCCCACCAGCAGCGCCACAAATAGCGGCCCGTGGGTGGGGAAAGTCCCGGCTGAAACCGGCACCTGCTTCTTAGACGCCAGGCTTCCCGCCGCCGCCAGCAGCGGAATCAGCATCAGGAAGCGCCCGAACAGCATGGCCAGCCCCAGCGTGATATTGAGGTACATCGTGTTGGCGTTCAGGCCCGCAAAGGCGCTGCCATTGTTGCCCACCGCCGAACTGTAGCCGTACAGTACCTCGGAGAACCCGTGGGGCCCGTGGTTGGTCAGGCTGTCGCCGACGGTCTTCAGGTTGATACCCGCCGCGGCGAATCCCAGGATGCTGAACGCCAGCACCATCACCGACAGCATCATCATCTTCACTTCCTTCTGCTCGATCTTCTTGCCCAGGTACTCCGGCGTGCGCCCCACCATCAGCCCAGCAATGAAAACCGCCAGAACGGCGAACAACAGCATGCCGTACAGCCCCGAGCCGACGCCGCCGAAAATCACTTCACCCAGCTCGATGTTCACCAGCGGCACCAGCCCGCCCAGTGGGGTCAGGCTGTCATGCACGTTGTTCACGGCGCCGCAGCTCGCGTCGGTGGTGATGACCGTAAACAAGGCCGAGTTGGCGATGCCGAAGCGGACCTCCTTGCCCTCCATGTTGCCGCCGGGCTGCGTAGCGGTGGCTTGGGTTTCCAGGCCCAGCTTCGCCAGTACCGGGTTGCCAGCCTGCTCCGAGGGATAGGTGACAAACACGCCGAACAGAAACAGCACCGTCATCGCGCCCAGTATTGCCCAGCCCTGGCGCGTATCGCGCACCATCTTGCCGAACGTGTAGGTTAGTCCGCCAGGAATCACGAAGATCAGCAATATCTGGATGAAATTCGAAAACGGGGTGGGGTTCTCATAAGGATGCGCAGAATTGGCGTTGGTAAATCCGCCCCCATTGGTGCCGAGCATCTTGATGGCTTCCTGCGAAGCTGCCGGCCCCTGCGGAATGGTCTGCACCGCGCCCTCCAAAGTCGCCGCTTTGGTGTACGGATGCAGGTTCTGAATCGCTCCCTGCGAGCACAGCAGCAGCGCGGCCAGCACAGAGATGGGTAGTAGCACGTAGAGATTGCAGCGTGTGAAATCCACCCAGAAATTGCCGATGGTTTTCGCCGAATGCCGCGCGAAGCCGCGTATCACCGCGACGGCCACCGCGATTCCCGCCGCCGCCGAAAAGAAATTGTGCGTGGCCAGGGCCGCCATCTGGCTGAGGTAGCTCATGGTGGTTTCCGGCGTATATGCCTGCCAGTTCGTATTGGTGGTGAAACTGGCCGCCGTGTTCCAGCCCAGGTCAGCCGCCACGTTGCCCAACCCCTGCGGATTCCATGGCAGCCACTGCTGCACGCGCAGCAAGAGGTACGTCAACAGCAGGCTCACAGCGCTGAACACCAGCAACCCGCCGGCATAGCGCTTCCAGCTTTGCTCGGCCGCTTCCTCGATGCCGCAGATGCGGTAGATCAGACTTTCGAGCGGCCGCAGCACCGGGTGCAAAAACGTGCGCTCGCCCTGGAACACCCGCGCCATGTGGGCGCCCATGGGTTTCACCAGCAGCAGCAGCACGACTACGTAAAGTCCGATTTGAAACAGTCCGTTGGATGTCATCGGCTCTCCCTCAGAAACGTTCGGGGCGCAGCAGGGCGTAGAACAGATAGACGCCCAGGCCGGCCGCTACAATCAATCCCACGAGGTATTCCATAGATTTGGCTAGAGAAGGTCGCATCCTTTCGTAAACGCCCAGGCGGCAAGGAAAAACGCAATTGTCAAGAGAATGAAGATCACGTCCAGCATGGTTCACCTATTCCACATGGATCTATTTACACATGGATCAATTTATACATGGATCAATGCGACGTTGTGCCCGTCGCTAGCCAGGTCGCGCGCGAGGCTTTCTTCCCGCGTGCGCCAAAAATGTTTCCGCGTACCCACCAGCACGGTGGAGTCGGGATGCATCGCATACTGGAAGCCCTCCACCCAGCCGCGCGCCATCACTACTTGCGGTTCAACCGGAAACGGACACCGCGAGGCCAGGTCCACCAGTTGCTCGACCAGGTGCGCATGCACCGCCGCCGGGCAGCCGAATGACGCCGCGTAGGGTATCGAGTGTACCGCGACCAGCCGGACGCGGACATTCAGCCCCCCTGCCAGCACCGCGGCCCGCTGCAGCGTCGCATTGGCCAACGCCCATTCCGTATACGGCACGAAGAGTTCGAGTTCGCGTTCGCCCGGTCCCGCTGGGAGCGCTCCCGGATCGATGTGCAGCTCGCCCTGAGTCCGCATATTTGCCTCCGCGTAGAAAGAGTAGCTGGCGCAACGTAAGGAAGTCGTAAAGGATAAATCAGAATTGAATTAACAACGGTGTGGGCCCGGGGTGCGCGACAAAAATGTAGACCGTCATGCGGCTGACGAGCGATCCGCCCAGTAGTCTTCGAATCTGCGGCTGAGGCGGCAGCAACGCAGTGCGACGATGGCGTTGGCGCCGCGGACGGTCCAGAACATGCCGGATCGTTTCAGGCGCACACCAATCACGGTCTTGCAGCCGGCCTCGATGACGCCGGATCCGACGAAAAGGCCTTGGGCTCGGAAGGTCGGATAGCGCATCCTCTCGGCGTTGCGTTCCAGATACTCGGCTTCGTTTTTGACGGATTTGGCGAGTTCCTCGGAGGCGGGCTGGAGCGCGCCGAGGGTTTTCACCAATGCTTCGATCTTGCCCTTTTCCAGACGGTCCAGACAGCGGGCAAGCCAGCGTTGGCGGGCCTTGTCGTCGCCTGGGAACAGTTTGGCGGAGAGTTCCCAGAGGTGCTGGCGGGCGTGGTAGAGATCGACGATCTGAATCGCGCCGGGGAAGTGCTGGTCGGCCAAATTCCAGATCCACACGGCGCCATCGCCGAGCAGCACTTTCTTCAGCGCCCGGCTCCAGCCGCGCCGCCAGGCTTCGGTGTAAAGGCGCAAGCCGAACTGCTCGGCCGATTCAATCGCGCCCACGTAGGAGGTGGAATCCTCATCGCGCACCGGGCGGCCCTCCGCATCGGTCGTGGTCTGGGTGAAGAGGCAGCCGAGTTTGACCTCGCGCGTGTGCGCCGGCTGGCCCTCGATCTTGCCGGCGCGGTCTTCGGTTTCGGCCTTCACCACCGGAATGCCCGTGCCGTCCATCTCGATGTAGAGCAGCGGCACGGCGGGCGCGCAAACCTCCGGCAGTTCCAGTTGTTTGGCCTGTAGGATGGCGGCCTGCTCACGGGCTTCGATGCCGGCGCCGATGTCCTCGGTATGACGCTCCACGGCTTTGGCGGGAACCTCAATACCAGCCAGCAACCCGAGTTGCTCGCGGCTCTGCTCGAAACTCGCTTCACTCCCCACCACCGCCATCATGCGCCGCACGCCCGGCGAACACGCTACCCCTTCCACGTCCAGTTCGCGGTCGCGCGGACTGCAGCCCGCGTGACAGTGCAGACACACGTAATAGGGCCGCTCGATAGTGATCGGGCCAAGCACCGTCAGAACCTGCTTGGCGCGCACCTGGTGGAAGCGCGCCTGGTGGCCGCAGGCACACGCCACCGTGAGTTCGACCTCGGTGGGTGCGCTCAGCAGACGCTCCAGCGCTTTCGCGCCGAGGTGATGGCTCGCGGCGCGGGTCGCCATTTCGACCGCCTCCAAGTCGCATTGGCCGCTCTTGCGCAAGCCGGTGAAAATGACTTCCAAAAGCGCGGCTATTTCCCGCGCCGCCTCGCGCTGGACTGCCTCGACCGTTTTTTTTCCGCCCCGGTCCACGACTCCTCGGCCGGCCGGGAGCGGCAGATCTTCTCGTTGACCTCCAGCAATTCCCGGCTCAACTCGCGGAATTGATGAAACGCTTCCACCTCGCGCTGCGCCTTGCGCAGTTCGGCCGGTGAAGCGAAAGACTCGCTGACTGTCTTTCCACTCACTTTACGGGTCAGTCGATAGTTTGGACCGTGGCCCTGCTGGCCCGCCTTGTGGCACCGGCAATCCGACTTCCCGCAGCGCCCGGTGATGCTGCTAACCGAACCGCTCCGAAAGTCGCCCAAATTGAGAATGCGCCCGAGAATCGCGGAGCGCTGTTGTTCCAGCACGGCCAGAGAATCAGGCAAGATCGCACCTCCATTCCTAACGTATCACTACGTAAGGATTCAGGCCACAAAAAAAGAACGCCGCCAATCGCTACAATTTTGTCGCACACCCGTGGGCCCGCAAGCCCTTGACAGCTCAAGGCCAAGGCGGCGGAGACCGTTTCGGTGGAGACCAGGTGGGTGATGGGGATTCAAGCTACGCCAATCGGCATGCCGGCGCGAATTCCGCGCGGAGTTCGCGCCGCCAATCCGATGAGCCGTCCAGGCGCAAGGCCCCCCATGCCGCCATGCGCCAAGCCGTTTAGGTAGTGCCCGCAGCGGACGCGTTGGCCGCGGTCAGTTGAGAATTGGTTGTGCTCCAGATGCCTTGGATGCTGCCGCCGGCGGTAATAAAAAGGGCCGCCGAGGCCAGCGCCACAAAAGCCAAGAGCAGGGTATATTCGATCAGGTCCTGGCCCTGATCATCGTTCCAAAATGCGGTGAGTGGCGACATGTGATTTGCTCCCAGGGCTCAAAGTTATCACCCGAGGGCAGCACCAACAAGTAGCCAAGGTTAACTGGGGTCCCACCCGAGGGTCAGTACTCACACGCTGCCTAAAGTAGATCGTACCGCGGGATTCTGCCCCCCTCCACGGCGAAGCGTGCTTCGCTCCGCCCAAGCCCTTATACGATGGTCGCGCCCTTCTGCCGTTCGCCAAAACTTGTCTTTCTCTAAGTTTCTCCAAGCAGCGGATTGTCAGGACGCGGCACAAAGGTTGGCGGCGTTTAGCTGAGAATTGCTGGTGCTCCAGATGCCCTGGATATTGCCGCCGACATTCATAAAAAGCGCCGCTGAAGAAAGCGATACAAAAGCCAAGAGCAAGGTGTATTCGACCAGGTCCTGAGCTTGATCATTGTTCCAAAACGTGGTCAATAACGACTTCATAGTTGCTCCCTAGGGGTCGAAGCTATCAGCCGCAGCCAGCACAAACAAGTAGTTGAGGTTAATTGCGGTTCCAGATGATGGTTAGTACTTTTGTACTGTCAAGGTTGCCGCCGATGCGGATCCAGCGGGCTCCAAACTGCGAGCCCGCTCGCAAACCGCCAAGCCCGGTGTTGTGAGGTATTCGCGCGCTTTTGCCGTTCGCTACAATCAGTCTTTCTCGAACCCGTGGCCAGCCCCTCTCAATCCGCCGCGACAAATTCCGCCTCAACCTCTTTTGGCATCGTACCGTCTAATGTTTGGAATCCTATAATGCAGCTCTGTGTGGGCGCTCTGCTGGCGCTTCCGGCGCTACTCCTGCAGGCCGGCTGTGCGCGTCGGGATCCGCCGACCGTCCGGGCCGCCTCCGGGCCGGTCGCCAATGCCGCGCCCTCTCTGCATCGCGAAATACGCATCACCGGCAGCATCGAGGCCATCCACTCCTCCAAGATCCTCGTACCGCGGATCTACGGTCAGGGCGGCGCTCTGACCCTGACTTCGTTCATCGCCAACGGCTCCCGCGTCCGTGAGGGCGATCTCATCGCCACCTTCGACGCCACCACGCAGTTGGACAATGTGCGGGACGCACAGGCGAAATTCGACGATCTGGGCCATCAGGTCGATCAAAAACGCGCCCAAAACCACGCTGATGCCGAAAAGCGCGCGTCCGACCTGCAGCAGGCCCAGGCCGACCTTGCCAAAGCTGAGTTCGAGCTCAAGAAAGGTCCCATCCTCAGCGAAATCGATCGCCTCAAGAACGAGGAGCACGCTGCCATCGCCCGTCTCCACGTCGACAGTCTCAGGCGTTCCAACGTTCTTCATGACCAGGCCGACGGTGCTGCCCTGCGTTACCTCGAACTCCAGCACGACCGGCAGAAGGTCACCCTGGAGCGCTACCAGGACAATATCCGATCGCTCGAAATACACGCCCCGCTAGCCGGCATGGTGGCCTACGAAATGGTCTACCGCAACAATTCCATGAGCCATGCGCAGGAGGGCGACGAACTGTATCGCGGTCAGCCCCTGGTCAGCATCTTCGACCCCACCGAAATGGTGGTCCGCTGCACAGTCGAGGAGCCCGACGACATTTCGCTCGCGCCGGGCGCCAGCGCCAGCGTCTACCTCGATGCCTACCCGGATCTCATCCTCCCGGCGCATCTGGAGACCTCCAGCCCCGTCGCTTCTTCCGCGCTCGGCAGTCCCATCAAGACCTTCATCGCCCTGTTTAAGCTCGACAAGACCGACCCGCGCATCCTGCCCGACCTCTCCGCCGCTGTGGTTATCTGGCACGCAGCACCGTCCCCGACAGGGAGCGTCGAATGAGCCGTCCCGGGCTGCGTGTCTGGTTCGCCTGGCTGACCTCCCTCGCTGTACTCGCCGCCGCGGCGCTCGGTGTCTCCCGCTTGACGCGCGTCGATGCCAGCGTTGCGCTGCCTGTGGCGGCCGCGCGCAAAGGCGATTTCCTGGTCATCATTCGCGCCCGCGGCGAGCTCAAGTCCGCCCGCTCGGTCACCATCTACGCTCCCATCGTGCCTTCGCTGCGCATCGCTTCCCTCTCGCCCTCCGGTGAGCCGATCACCCGCGGCCAACTCGCAGTCAAGTTCGATTCCAGCGCTTCGGAACAGCAACTCCAGCAGAAAGAGGCTGCCCTGCGCCAGGCGCAAGCCACCGTCGACCAGGCCATCGCACAGGCCAAAATCACCGAAGAGCAGGATAAGAGCGACCTCGCCGACTCCCGCTACACGGTCGAAAAGGCCCGCCTGGAGGCTTCCAAAACCGAAATCGTCAGCCGCATACAGGGCGAGGAGGATAAGATCGACCTGGGCATGGCCGAGGAAAAGCTCAAGGTGGAGCAAGCCACCGTCGATCTGCATGTGGCTTCCGACCGCGCCAAGATCGGCTCAGCCGCCCGCCTCCGCGATCAGGCGCAGAACGACGTCAACATTACCCGCTCCCGCATCGCGCAGATGGAAATCCGCGCCCCCATCGCCGGCCTGCTGATTTTTCTGACCAACTACTCTCAGGGTTGGATCGACGCTAAACCGTACAAGATCGGCGACAACGTTTGCCCCGGCTGCCCCATCGCCGAGATCCCCGACCTCTCTACGCTGGAAATGGAGGGGAAAATCGAAGAAATTGACCGCGGCCGCATCGCCGTGGGCCAGAACGTTAACGTTCGGGTCGACGCGCTTCCCGAGCTGTCCATCCCCGCCAAAATCACCCAGATTTCGCCCCTCGCCGAGCTCAGCCGCGAGTGGCCTCCCAGCCGCAGTTTCCGCGCCCATGCGCCCATCGGCCGTGCCGCCAACCTCCGCCCCGGCATGAATGCCGGCATGGATATCGTGATCAGCCGCATTCTCAACGCCATCAGCATCCCTGCCAAAGCGTTGTTCACGCGAGCCGGCAAGCCCATCGTGTACCTGGCGCGCAACGGCCGCTATCGGGCGGTCGAAGTCCAGGTGCTCGCCCGCGACCCCGATGAGGTAGCCATCTCCGGCATCGCCGCCGGCGCGCTGGTCGCCCTGGCCGATGCGTCGCGCCAGGAGGCGAAGAAATGAAGCTGCGCCTGCTGATTGCCGCCGTCGTTGTCCTGGTGCTCGGCGCCGTGGCCTGGGGTACCATGCGCTTCCTCCGCCTCTCGGCTCCGCCATCGGCCGCCACCCAGCTTCCCGTCACCAGGGTCAAACGCGGCCGGGTGGTCATCGCCGTCAGCGCGCGCGGAGAACTGCAGGGCGGCAATTCCGAGATGCTGGTCGCGCCCATGACCGGCGTCGATTCCATGCCCATCACATTTCTCCGCCGGCCGGGTGAGCTGGTCAAGGCCGGTGACGTCGTCGTCGAGTTCGATACCACCCAGCAAGAGTACAACCTGCGCGAGGCGCAAGCCGATTTCGCCGAGGCGCAGCAGCAGGTCATCCAGGCGGAAGCCACCGCCAAAGCCACCGACGAGGAAGACCAATTCCAGGTCGAGTCGACCGCTTCCGATGTCAAGCTGGCCGAGTTGGAGGTCCGCCGCAATCCCCTGCTTCCCGCTATCACCGCCCGCCAGAACGATCTGGCTCTCGATGCCGCCCGCAACCGCTATCGCCAGGCGCTGCAGGACTTCACCAATAAAAAGGCCACCGCCGTGGCCTCCATCGCCATTCAACAAGCTGCGTTGAACAAAGCCAAAGTCACCGTCGAGACCAACCAGCGCATTATCGAAAGCATGACCCTCAAGGCCAAGACCTCCGGCTACGTCAACATCCAGCCCAATACGTTCACCAACATGGTGTATTGGGGCCAGTCCATGTACCCATTCCAACTCGGCGACGTGGTCCGGGCCGGCATGGCCGTGGCCCAGATTCCCGATTTCAACAGTTGGGAAATCAGTGCCACCGTGGGTGAGCTGGATCGGGGCCACCTCGCCCAGGGACAGAAGGTCTCTTTCAGCGTGGTCGCCTTGCCGGGTAAGATGTTCTCGGGTCACGTGAAGGCCATAGCCGGCACCGTCGGATCGCCTTGGGACCGTCACTTCGAGTGCCGAATCGCGGTCGAACATCCGGTGCCAGAGCTTCGCCCCGGCATGACTTGTAACCTGGTGATCACGGTCGAAACCATGAACAACGCGATCTGGCTGCCCTCCCAGGCGCTGTTTGACAGGGACGGACACCCCTTCGTCTACCTCAAAACGCGGAGCGGTTTCATGGCGCAGGATGTTACGCTTGTCCGCCGCAGCGAAAGCCAGGCCGTCGTCACCGGCGTGAACGAGGGCGAAACCGTCGCCATGTCCAACCCCGATCAGCAGAACAAGACCGAGCCCGGCCGAGGGAGCGCCATGAAAGCCTTACAACAATGATCTTCGCCACCGACATCGGGCAGGCGTTCTCCAACCTGCGTGCGCAGAAAACCCGCACCCTGCTCACGGCGCTCGGCATCGTCTTCGGCGTAGGCTCCGTCATCGGCATGCTCGCTATCGGCTCCGGCGCCCGCGAGGAAAGTCTTCGTTTTATCGAACAGCTCGGCGTCCGTAATGTCCTTATCGAATCCCGCCCGGCCACCAGCCAGGAGGAATTTCAGCAGCGCCGCCGCTCCTCGCCAGGCCTGTCCGACCGCGACGTCCGCATCCTCCAGGCCAACATCGACGCTCTGGAAACGCTCACTCCGCGCCGCACCCTTCATCCCGCCCGCGTGCTGCCGAAGCCCTCGCAGGATCTTCCCGAACTGTACGGCGTGCGACCTGCATACAGCGTCATTCACAGCCTCCGTGTCAGTGAGGGCCGCTTCTTCGATGCGTCCGATGACGCCGCCAGTGCGCCTGTGTGCGTGCTCGGCGAAAGCGCCAAAGTCAGCCTCCTCGGCTACGGTCCGGGCATCGGCAGGTTCATCAAAGTGAACGATTCCTGGCTGCAGGTGATCGGCGTATTGAGTGAGCAGCTCATGCCGGGCGCCCAGAATACCGGCGGCGCCATGCAGGACCTCAACAACATCGTCTACATTCCGCTCAATACATTCCAATACCGGTTCTGGGACCAGTCGAGCGACATGAAGGACGATCTCGATGGCATCGATCTACGCCTCAAGCCCGATGCCGACTCGGTCGAAGTCGCCAAGGTCGTCTCCGCGGTCCTCAACTCGACGCACCACAACGTGCAGGATTTCACCGTGACCATTCCCGCCGCGCTGCTCGCCCAACAGCAGCGCACCCAGACCATTTTCACCTACGTGATGGTCGCCATCGCCGCCATCTCGCTGCTGGTCGGCGGTATCGGCATCATGAACATCGTGCTCGCTACCGTGCTCGAACGCACGCGCGAAATCGGCGTCCGCCGCTCCATCGGCGCCCGGCGCTTCGATATCGTCCGCCAGTTCCTCATCGAATCCGTGCTCATCTCCGTCGCCGGAGGCATCCTCGGCATCGCCTTCGGCTTCTTCCTGGCCTGGTTGATCGCCCGCACCGCCGAATGGAAAACCATCGTCACCTCCGCCTCCGTCATCATCGCTTTCGGTGTTTCCGTGGCCGTGGGCGTGGTCTTCGGCATCTACCCCGCCATGAAAGCCTCGCGTATCAACCCGATCGACGCCCTCCGCTACGAATGAAGTCTCGAAGATCCGCTGGCACAATCGCGCGTGCGCGACTCGAGGTGGGGCGTGCTTTAACCTGCCGCTGTTTCGCCATCCCGACGGACCCGGCGAGGCGCACTACACTGAATAAAATGGCTTCCACCCGCGAACACCTGCATCCGCTACTCACCATCCACCGCGATATCCAGTCGGTTCTGCGGCGCGACCCCGCGGCGCGGAACGCCTTCGAGGTGCTGCTATGCTACTCCGGGCTGCATGCTATCTGGATGTATCGCTTTACGCACTGGCTGTGGCGGCACGGGCTACGCCTGATGGCGCGGGTGCTTTCGCAACTGACACGGAACATTACCGGCATTGAAATCCATCCGGGGGCGAAGATCGGCCCCGGTTTCTTCATCGACCACGGCATGGGGGTGGTGATCGGCGAGACGGCGGAGGTGGGTGCGGACGTCACCATCTACCACGGAGTCACTTTGGGCGGCACCAGCCTCAGCCATGGCAAGCGGCACCCCACGCTGGGCGACCGGGTGGTGGTGGGCGCCGGCGCCAAGCTGCTGGGCGCCATTGAAGTCGGCGACGACTGCCGCATCGGCGCCAATTCCGTGCTGGTGAAATCGGTGCCGCCGAACTCGGTGGTGGTCGGAGTTCCGGGCCGGCCGGTGATCCGCTCCAGGGCGCATTCCCCGCAGGACGATCCCGACCTGCAGCACACCATTCTGCCGGACGCGATCGGCGAGATGCTGATTACGCTGATCGCGCGCGTGGAACGGCTGGAGCGGCCCTGCGCTGCCGAAGAGCCGCTGCCGCATACGCCCGCCCCGGACGCGGAAGGACGCTGGCACGGCGAAGATTTTTCAATCTGAGGAATCGGGAAGCGTGTAGTTACGTAGGTCGCTTCCTGGACCAATAGAGCTGCGCAAGCGTGAACATGAGCGTCGCCAGCGCGACCCACGCGAACCGGTCGCCCAGCAGGAGATAAACAGTGTTGTGGTGGATCGCCGGCACGTCCGCCAGCAGCGTGGCGAAAGGCGCCGAGTCGCTTTGGGTCTCCGCCAGGATGCGGCCGCGGTCGTCGCTCACGGTCAGGTAGCCCTGCTTTGCCGAGCGCGCGATGCTGAATCCGTCTTCCACGCCGCGCATCACCGCGATGTGGCCATGCTCAAACCGGTCCACGACGAAATCCCATGCGGGTACCAGCATCAGGCCCGTGCCGGTCTCGCCGTACTGCCGGGAAAGCGGTGTGAAGTCCATATCCTTGCAGATGGCCACACCCCAGGTTCCGGGGGGCTCCGGCATAAGGGTGAGGTTGGTGCCGGGTCTGAACCTGGATTCGAAGGGTGGCAGCATGTGGCGCTTGTGGTAACTCCGTAGGCGGGCTCCCGGCGCATACACGCGCGCCTCGTTATACTTCGCCGGCGGGGACACGTGGATCATACCGACGACGATCGTGGACTTGGTCTTATCGGCCAGGGATTGGAAGAAGGCGTCGGTTTCCCTGGTACCGGGATCCACGGCCACGCCGAGCTTCTCCGGCAGCACGATGACTTGCGCGCCGCGGGCGGCGGGCCCTTCGGCTGCGGCGGCATAATCGCGGAACAGCCGCGCGGTCTTGGGTCCCTCATCCGCTACGACCACGTTGGCTGGCTGGTCGGAAGCGATGAGTCCGACCCTTACCCAATGGGACGGCGCCGGCAGCGCGAGGCGCACGGCGCCGAAGACCAGCACCAGCGCCGTCACGCCCAGCCCCGCGCCGCCGATGCGCAGCGCCTGCCTGGGCGCCTGGCTGCGCAAATCGAAGCCAATGGCGAGCGCGGCCGAAAACAATAGCACCAGGAAACTGATACCCCAAGGTCCGGCGATGGAGGCGAATTGCAGAACGGGCAGAAAGTTCAGTTCTGAATAGGCGAGGCTGCCTGCTGTGCCGTGGGGCGTGGTGAGATTGCGCACGTACTCGAACGAGACCCAGGCCGCCGGTAAAGCCAGCAACGCGCTCCAGTAAGCGCCGCGCCTCAGCAACGCGCGGAAGAGCAACACTGCCCCTGCAAACACCAGCGCCGGGACGGCGAAGATTGGCACCAGAGCCGGCAGCGGCGCACGCAGCACCGCGCTTAGGTAGTGCCACAAGTTGAGGCTGCCGGCAAGCCACGCCAGGGCTGCTGCGACCGCCGCACCCCACCATGAACTGCGAGAGGCGAAAAGCAGCACTGGAAGAGGCGCGAACCAGATGAGCGGCCATCTAGGGTTAAGGCCGGTGCCAAACCAGACCAATACCGCGGTGGACACCACCGCCAGGAGCGCGGCGCCGGTGCGCCGGTAGTTAGTTGCGAATGCCACGAAGGTACCTCCTGAAGGAGCGCCGGTAGAGGGCGCGAAACTGAGCCGGAGACACGTTCATGCGTCCGCCCAGGTAGAGCATGATGAGGCCGTGGGAGAGGGCGCCCATTTCAAAGACGATCTCCCACGTGTCATCCTCGCGGAAATAGCCGCTCTCCATGCCTTCCCGTACCACCTCCACCATCAGATTGACCGTGGGGGAGCGGCCGGCCTTGAAGTCCCGGGGGTAGCGGCGGGCGCCTGCGCGCGGCTTGAGGAACATGAGCTCGAAGAGCCGCGGGTTCCGGAGGGCGTGTTCCAGGTAGATCTCCGCCATCTTGGTGAGCCGCTCCTCAACGCCGCCGGAGAAGCGCTTACCTGCCAGCCGAGTGGCCAACTCTTCGAAGCCCTCGTCCGCCAGGGCGTTCAGGAGACCCGCACGGTCCGGGTAGTGGCGATAGATCGCCATCGGCGTGATGCCCACAGCCTTGGCTACCCGGCGCATGGTTACCGCCTCCGCCCCTTCCTTATCCAGCAAGCGGCGGGCAGCAGCGCCGATTCTCCGGGCGGTAGGGCCGGCAGTCATGTATACAGTGTATACCAATCGAATCAAAACGCGCAAGGTTCTTCGAAGCAAGGCTGCGTGGCGGGCTGTCGGTGACGATTCGAACCGATTTTGGGCATCGCAAGTACGAGGGCCGCCGTTGGGAGGATTTTGCCTGCGAGAATGAGAAGACACATGCTGGACGGCTTGCGAATCCGGATGCGGCACAGCGGCGCCCTTAAGTTTGCGGCGTTACTGCTAACGGTTCTGCTGTGCACTCGGGGCGCCGGAGCGCCCGGTTCCTTTCGCTTTGCGATTCTGGGCGACCGGACGGGCGAGGCCCAACCTGGCGTTTACGAGCAGGTCTGGAAAGATGTGGCAGCCGGGAACCCGGCATTCATCGTCAGTGTCGGCGACACCATAGAGGGGATGAACGACCGAAGCGCAGAAGCAGAGTGGCGCCAGGTCAGCCGGATTTTCAGTCTTTTCCAAAGATATTGAGTTCGCTACTCTGAATTGGCCCCTTTCGATGCTCTGATCTGGCCCCACCTGTAAACCATAAACCGTGTATCTTGTTTTGGGCCTCCGGGCCCAGAAGGAAGGACGGTTTTGAAGAACAGGAGAGCCAAAGTGGAACTATACGAGCAGATCCGGCAGGAGTACGAACATGGGACTGGAACGATCCGGGCGGTAGCCCGGAAATTGGGGGTGCACCGGCGGGAGGTGCGGAAGGCGCTGGCCAGCGCGATGCCGGCGGAACGTAAGGTTCCGGAACGCGAGCGGCCGAAACTGGGAGCGGCGATCCCATTCATCGACGCGATTCTGGAGGCCGACCGCAAGGCGCCCAGAAAGCAGCGGCACACGGCGCACCGGATATGGATGCGACTGCGCCGCGAGAGAGCTGAAGCCGAGGTAGCGGAGTCGACGGTTCGTCAGTATGTGCGCGCCAGGAAGGCTGCCATGGGCCTGCTGGGGCATGAAATCTTTGTGCCGCAATCCTATCAGTTCGGTGGCGAGGCGCAGGTGGATTGGTACGAAGGCTGGGTCGAGTTCGACGGCGAGGCCCGCAAAACCTACGTGTTCTGCTTGCGCAGCATGGCCAGCGGTGGCGCGTTTCACCGGGCGTATCCGCACGCCAATCAGCAAGCGTTTCTGGAAGCGCACGAGCTGGCTTTTGCCTATTTTGGCGGTGTGTTTCGTGTTTTGCGTTACGACAATCTGAAAAGCGCCGTAAAGAAAATTCTGCGCGGCCATCAACGAGAAGAGACCGCGCGGTTCATCGGTTTTCGCTCGCACTGGGGATTCGCAGCGGACTTCTGTACGCCAGGCGAGGGACACGAAAAAGGAGGTGTGGAGGGCGAAGGGGGCCAGTTCCGGCGGAACTATCTGGTGCCTGTGCCGAGAGTGCAGCACCTGGAGGAGTTGAACCTGCTGCTGGCGGCGGGATCGCGCGAGGAGCAGAAGCGGGTGATCCAGGGCCGCACGCAATCGATCGGCGCGGGGATGATCGCCGAACGGGAATATCTTCTGCCTCTGGCCGAAGAGGGCTTCGATCTGGCCTCGCTGCATTTTCCGGAGATCAATGCCAGTGGGTGCGCCAAGGCGTTGACGAACTTCTATTCGGCGCCATTGCCGGTGGGCACTTCGGTTCAGGTGAAGGTCTATTCGGCATACGTGGAGATCTGGCATCAGGCCAAGTGTGTAGCCCGGCACGAGCGCTGCTACGAGCGGCATAAGAAGGTGCTGGAACTGGAGCATTACCTGGACGCGCTGACGAAGAAGCCGGGGGCGCTGGCCGGTTCGACGGCGCTGGAGCAGTGCCGCGCACAAGGACGCTGGCCCGCCAGTTTCGATCAGTTCTGGGGACTGCTGAAAGAACGGGAGGGCAAGCAGGCCGGAACGCGAGCCATGATCGACGTTCTGCTGCTGGGCCGCGAGTATGGCGCGGCGCCAATGCGTCAAGCGGTAGAGGAGGCATTGGAATTGGGATGTTCGAACGTTGGGGCGATCCGCTATCTGTTGAATGTCCACAACCTGCAGCAGCAGCCAACGGCCAAAGCGGTAGATATCGGGGTGTTGAGCCGTTATGACCGGCCGCAGCCGAGTCTGGAAGACTACGAACGGTTACGGCCGAACTGGGCGGCGACGGAGGTGATCCAATGAGCGCCACCAAGCCGGTCCTGCAGGCGGCAATCCAGCAGTATGCCAAGCAGCTGCGCTTGCCCACGCTGGGCGATCAGTTTGCGCGCCTGGCCGAAGAAGCGGTGAAAGAGAAGCAATCGCACCTTAGTTATCTAGAGGCGCTGCTGGAAGCGGAAGTAGAGGAACGAGATCACCGGGCGGTGGCGCGGAGGATTCAGGAAGCGCGCTTTCCGGCGGTGAAGACGCTGGAGGAGTTCGATTTCCAGGTGGTGCCGCATATTTCCGTGGCGGTGATGCGGAATCTGAGCGAGGGCGGATATCTGACGCGCAAGGAGCCGGTCATTTTTCTGGGTGAAACGGGGACGGGGAAGACGCACTTGGCAACTGCGTTGGCGGTGGCCGCCTGCCGGCAGCACAAGCGGGTGCGGTTTACGACGGCGGCGGAAATGGTGACCGAGCTGATCGAAGCCAAGAACCAACTGGAACTAACGCGCGTGCGGAATCGCTGGACGCGCTACGACCTGATCGTAATCGATGAGCTGGGTTACGTGGTCATGCCGGATGCCGCGGCGGAGTTGTTGTTTCAGGTCATCGCGGGACGCGCCGAGCGATCGGCGGTGATTGTGACAACGAACTTACCCTTCTCCGAATGGACCACGAAGTTTCCCAATGCGCGGTTATGCAAGGCGATGCTGGACCGGCTGACGGACCAGGCCAACATCATTGAGACCGGGGACGAATCCTACCGGTTCCGCAGAACGCTGGCGAAGAAAGGCGGCAAAGCATGAATCGCCAGCGGTGGTACTACGCGCACCTTCGTTGGGCCGTGATGGTGGAGGGCAAAGAAGGGCTACGCCACTGGGAGGAGGTGGCACACATCTTTCTGAGTAACGATCAGGATACGGCATTCCAGCGGGCGCTGGAGATCGGCCACCAGGCCGAGCGCAGCCATGACGAAGGACGGCGGTGGGTGGAAAGCAGGCTGGCCCAGGTTGTCAAGCTTGATTGTCTGGGCGCCGATCAGACGGAGTTTCAGGTCGTGCTGGGATCGAGCAGGGCGACTGAGCACGTGCCGTTTGAACATATGTTTGATCCGGAGGGGAACGAGCCGGAGTCGCCCTTTTAGCGACCGCTGGGCGGTCAGGCACTGCCGGAATCAGCCTTAAGGACGGTGCCGGCGACCCGTTTTGGCCCTAACTCCAGTCGCCCTACGGGCTCCTTCCGTCAGGGCCAAAACGGGAAGAATTAGGCAAACACCAGGTGGGGCCAGATCAGAGCATCAAAAGGGGCCAAATCAAGTTGACAAACGCAGATATCCACTGTATCTTGTGCCCGGCAACCACGACATCTGGTCCGCGGCATCGGAGCGGCTATTCCAGCAGTACGCGGCGCACCCCATACACTACAGTTTCGATTACGAGGACGCGCATTTCACGATCCTCGACAATAGCAGGTCCGAGGAACTGTCAGCCCGGGAACTGGCGTTCCTCGAGGCGGACTTGAAAGCCCATGCCAAGCAGCCGTTGAAGATTATCGTCTCGCACCGGCCTTCCTGGCTGATGAACGTGGCGCTCCAGAATCCAAAGTTCACGCTGCACCAACTTGCCCGGCGGTACGGTGTCCGGTATGTGATCGCCGGACATCTTCACCAGATGCTGCGCCTCGAACTCGAAGGAGTAACGTATATCTCGATGCCGAGTTCAGGCGGACACCTGCGGCTGTCCCGAGCCTACGAGGACGGTTGGTTTTTCGGATACGCGCTGGTAAAAGTGCACGGCGAAAGCATCGACTTTCAAATCAGGGAACTGGACAAGCCATTCGGAGAGGGCCGGATCACGAAACTGACCGACTGGGGCATCTCCGGTCTGGTCAAGCGAGACCAACGGCAGCGCGCCCCGGCGAAGTAGGCCGGTGCCCTGTTTTTGACTCCGGTGTTTGGTGCCTGGATCGGCGGGGGCAGTGGTGCGCGGACTCCGCGCGCGCGTGCGTTTCTTGCCGATTGAGGAATCCTGTCGAAGCCGAACGCCATCCCGGGACGATTCCGAACGCTGTTCCGGGGTGAAGCCGAACAGGATACCAGGGCGATGGAGAACACCAATTTCCACAGGCCTAGCAAGCCTAATGGCTACCTTCCCAGCTCATACCGCATCGCCACCGCCCCCGAGCCGAACTCCCGCCGGCTCACGAGCCTCAAGTCGACATGCTTCGACAGCCCCGCGAACAACGTCGGCCCGTGGCCCGCCAGCCTGGGGTGCACCACGAACTCGTACTCATCGATCAATCCCAACTCCGCCAACGCCAGCGGGAGCTTCACGCCTCCCACCAGCAGCCCCTTCCCCGGCTCTCGCTTGAGCTGCTGAACGGCCTTACCCAGATCTCCGCGCACGAGCTCCGCGTTCCAATCGACCCGGTCCAGGGTGCTCGACACGACGTATTTCTTTGCCGCGTCGATCATCCGGGCGAAGGGTTCCGTCACATCATGCGCCAGCGGCCGCCAGTATGCCTCCATCATTTCGTACGACACCCGGCCAAAGAGGAGCGCATCGGCCCGGTCGATGTTTTCGATGGCGTTTTGAAACAAGTCGTCGTCCGCGATCATTGCTCGATGATCGCAGCACCCGTCCAATGTTACGTTGATGGAATACCGAAGGGGTCGCATTATGCAAGAGTACCGCCGATGGTGTAGACCAGCAAGGTTAGCCGCTTCAGAGTCAGTGGCAACAGGACGCGAAAACAGGGACACGGATTTAGTGCTTATCTAGAGCGGCTGCCTGGAGTCCAGGATTTGGACACCAAATGGACTCCGCGTGACCTCTTCCGCGACGCGGAAGCGCACGAGCATTTTCGATGTCTATCTGTTCCTGGGGCTTGTTTGGTGGACCTGGTGAGATTCGAACTCACGACCTCTTCCATGCCATTTAAGAAATATCAATTACTTACGGACATTTTGGCGTAAAACAAAAGACTTAGCAGGAGGCGGCGTGGACTCCGGTGGACGCCACAGGGCCTTCACATCGGAAACGGCCCGAAGCATGCTTTCACGCGCGCGGTTGCAAGTCGTCGTGATTGTTGTCTGCTTGAGCAGACAACAAATGATTTCTCTATAAGGATGATGCCCAGTGGAGCGGTGACCGCCTTCGCGGCTTCGAAAAGGAAACTTGCGTTTTCGCAATATTGCGAATAGACTTGGATCGAGTGCCCAGGATCAGAGTCGCCCTCTACCGGGAGGAAGACGGATCATGCCCGTTCCTGGAGTGGTTCGACAAGTTACCGGCGAAAGTGCAGGATAAGTGCTACCTCCGGTTGGAGCGCCTGCGTGAGATGGGCCATGAACTGCGTCGACCCGAAGCGGACTTCCTGCGCGACGGCATCTACGAACTGCGCGTCAGCCTGGGAGGGGTTCATCATCGGATCCTGTACTTCTTCCACGGCACGATTGCGGCCGTGGTCTCCCACGGTCTCGCGAAAGAGCGGGTGGTCCCGCCGAAAGAGATCGATCGCGCCGTCGAGCGCAAGAAGCGGTTTGAGGCGAACCCGGCGAAGCACACTTATGAGGAGGCTTGACCATGCCAGATAACAAAGCAAAGACGCTTAAACCGACCAGCGACGCGGTGGAGATCCTTCATCGCCGGACCTACGCAGGCAAACCAGCCCGAATGAAGAACCTGGAGGAGGCGCGCGCGAATGAAGAGATCGCCCGCAAAATCCAAGAACTGAGGGCAGCGGCGGCCCTTACCCAGACTCAACTTGCCAAGCTCATCGGCACCACCGCATCGGTCATCTGCCGCCTTGAGGACGCCGATTATGAGGGCCACTCCCTAGCGATGTTACGCAGGATAGCGGGCGCGTTGAATCAGCGGGTCGAGATCCGTTTTATACCGATTCGGCGGTCGGCATAGGTCATGGCAATGTTAGAGAATTAAGGCGGGCCATGAGCCCACTTCCGAGGAGACCATCGGCGCTTGCTGGTTAGAGCCGAAAGGGGACCGTTCCCGGTTGTCGGACAAGGGGGCTGGAGAGATGGCGCTCAGGGCGCGAAACGTTTTAGCGGATTGCAGGACCGCACTTGACCTTCTGCAAGAGGAAACGCGGCCAGAAGTGTTCCGCCTATATTGGGTCGCGGGTGTTGCTTTGGCGCGTGCCGTTGGCCACGTGCTTCAGAAGGTTGACGGTGAGCACGACGCCACAATCGAACGCGCTGTCGCATCGGCATATGCTGCGTGGAAGGCAGACAAGCAGGCGAACGCGATCTTCTGGGACTTCATAGAACAAGAACGTAATCAGATCCTCAAAGAGTATGAGGTCGGTTTTCTCGCTGGGCCAATTGATGTCGTTGCTGGGGCAGAGCTTCACACGCTCGACGAGCATCTGTTCTGCCCAATCGCCGATGGAGTGTTCGCAGGCGAGGACTGCCGTGACATCCTCGAGCAAGCGATTACGTGGTGGGAGAGCCAGCTAAATAGCATTGAGGCGACAGGGCGGGCGACCGGGGATCTCGCCTAGCAAGCGGAGCAAACAGCAGGCCTCCCCCGCAGCGCCCCGCACCCAAAAAGCCTGCGGTCACTGGAGCCCATGCGGCGGCTCGCCGTAAGCATGAAGGCCCACGACCATGACGTTAAATCCGTTGCCTGGAGTCCAAATTTTGGCGAGTTTGGACTCCAAATGGACTCCGCGTGACCTCTTCCGCGACGTGGAAGCGCGCAAGCATTTTCGTAAGTCTATGTTTTATTGGGATTTGTTTTGGTGGACCTGGTGAGATTCGAACTCACGACCTCTTCCATGCCATGGAAGCGCGCTCCCAACTGCGCCACAGGCCCGCTGACGAGTAGCTTTTACTATAACATGCAGCCGCGCGGCCGCGGTTTGACAGGGCGCTTTCACGGTTGCCTACAATGAGAAGATGTCGTTTCGGCGCCCCATAGTCGCGGCGGTTGTGGTGTGCTCCTTATCGATGGGAGCGTCATCGTGCCTGGTGCGGCGCCGCTTGATCGTTCGCAAAGGCTCGAACGCCGCGCAACCGCTGCTGGTGGCGGACAAGGACGCGCTGATCCAGGCGATCTCCCGCCAGTATCGGGCGGTCCACGATTTCAGCGCTACGGTCGACATGGTGCCGGCTTTGGGCAGCGCGGAAAAGAGCAAGATCACCGAATACAAGGACGTACGCGCCTACATTCTCTTTCGCCGCCCGGCGCACATCCGCATCATCGGGCTGTATCCGGTGATCCGCAATAAGGCCTTCGACATGACTTCGGATGGCGCCCGATTCGAACTATACATCCCGTCCCGCGAGGCGTTTATCGAAGGCAACAACGAGATGACCAAGCCCTCGGAAAACAAACTGGAAAATCTGCGCCCGCAACATTTTGTAGACGCCCTGCTGGTGCGCCCGGTGGATCAGGCAGCCGACCAGGTTGCGCTCGAAAACCTCACCGACGAGGACGGCGCTTACTACATTCTGCTGTTGCTTCGCCAGGACCATGACGCGCTCGAACTCAGGCGCGCCATCTGGTTCAACCGGGTGAACATGGAAATCGCCCGCCAGTTGATTTTCGACGCCGCGGGCAACATCCTGACCGATGCGCACTACTCCGATTGGCACGCCTACGACAAGGTGTCATTCCCCAAGCATGTGGAGATCAATCGGCCGCAGGACGAATATGGCGTGGTCATCGACATCGTGAAAATGGAGATCAATAAGGGCGTGACAGATGATAAATTCGTATTGCAGCAGCCGCCCGGGACCAAGCTAAGGGTTCTCGGGACGCCACCTGCGGCGCCGGCCGGCCAAACGCCCGCGTCATCCACCGAAGGAAAGACGAATCCCGAGTGACCGGCAAGCTGGTTCTGGAAAACCTGAAAAACCGGCCGATGCGCAGTCTGCTCAGCATCCTGCTGATTGGCGTGCCGGTGACGTTGATTCTGACCCTGGTCGGCTTGACGCAGGGGATGCTGACGGACGCGCAGAACCGCCAGCGCGGTGTCGGCGCCGAAATTGTGATCCGCGGCTCGACGGTCACCTCGGTCACCAACGCCAGCGGCATCACCATCCCGGCGGGACTCGTGAACCTGGTCGAGCGTCAGCCGCACGTGAAGGTCGCCATGGGCGTGATCAATGACCGTGTCGAAGTAATCCTGGTCCTCACCGGCATCGACGTACCGAAGTTCAACCAAATGACCGGTGGATTCACCTACGACCAGGGCGGCCCGCTCAAGAATCCCGACGACATTCTGGTGGACCGGTTGTACGCCCAGGAACACCATTATCACGTGGGCCAGACCATCAAAGTGAATAATCACGACTGGCACCTGGTCGGCGTGATTGAGCCGGGAAAACTGGCACGGCTGGCGGTACAGATGCGGACGCTACAAGACCTCGACGCGGCAACCGGCAACGTGAGCCAGATCTATGTTCAGGTGGACGATCCGGCCAATATCGACCTGGTGGTCAAAGAACTGCGCGCCCTGCTGCCGGCGAACTATCACGTCTACACAATGGCCGAGATCACGGCCATGTACAACGTAAACCAGATTCCAGCGATCAAGCCATTTACCGTGGTGGTGGCGGCGATCGGGGTGGTGATCGGCGTCACCGTGGTCTGGCTGTCAATGTACATGGTGGTGCTGCAGCGCACGCGCGAAATCGGCATTTTGAAGGCGCTGGGCGCCTCCAAGGCCTTTATCCTGGGCATTATCCTGGCCGAAGCAACGCTGCTGGGGGTGGGGGGTACGATTCTCGGCATTATCTTCAGCTTTGGGGCGCAGTGGCTGATCCGCACGCTGGTGCCGGCCTCTTTTCAAATGGCGATCGCGTATGGCTGGTGGCCGATTGTGGCGGCTGTGGCTTTGGCCGCCGCCATTCTGGGCGCGCTCTATCCGGGCCTGAGCGCTGCGCGGCAAGACCCCATCGAGGCGCTGGCGTATGAATAACGGCGCCATCATCGAAACCCGCGACCTGCGCAAGGTCTACCGCGTCGGCCAGGTGGATGTGCCGGCGCTGCGGGGCGTCGATCTCAGCGTCCAGCCGGGCGAGTTTCTCTCCATTGTGGGGCCGTCCGGGTCGGGCAAATCCACTCTGTTCCACATCATCGGGGGACTCACGCCGCCCACCGCAGGCGAGGTGGAAGTGGGCGGCCAGAACCTGGCGGCCTTGAGCGATGCGGGCCGCACGAAAATGCGCCGCCGGGCGGTCGGCTTTGTGTTCCAGAAATTCAACCTGCTGCCCAACCTGACGGCGCGCGACAACATCGCGGTGGCGCACCACATCGCGGGCCTGGGCAGCCGGCCGGACGCTCAATTCGAAGAAGTGCTGCGCCTGCTCGGCATCGCCGGCCGGCTGGACCACAAACCCAACGCGCTGTCGGGAGGAGAGCAGCAGCGCGTGGCCATCGCGCGCGCCATCGTCAACCACCCCGCCATTCTGCTCGCGGACGAGCCAACCGGCAATCTGGACAGCGAAAACTCCAAGGCCGTGCTCGAAGTTCTGCGCGACCTGAATCAGCGGCTGGGCCAAACCGTCCTCATGATCACGCACAATCCCGAAGCCGCGGCTTACGGCCACAGCACAGTCCATATGCGCGACGGCCGCATCGTCGACCGGACGAGTGTAACCGCGTAGTGGCAAGGACCGCCGGCGCTAGGGCTGGCGACACCGAAATGTCATTTGCGCAGAGTAAGCTGATAAAAGGAGCCTCATCATGCCATCTGTTGCAATCGACACCAAGCCCGCCTCCGACTTGAGCGCCTATGGGGAAGCGCGGTCCACAATTTCGGGAGCGCCGCTGAGCGCCGAAGAGCTGCGCCGCACCCACGCCTACTGGCGAGCCTGCAATTACCTCAGCCTGGGGATGATCTATCTCGTCGAAAACCCGCTGCTGAAGGAACCGCTGCGGCCGGAACACATCAAGAACCGCCTCCTCGGGCACTGGGGATCGAGCCCCGGCCTGTCCTTTGTCTACGTCCACATGAATCGGCTGATCAAGAAATACGATCTGGACATGATCTTCATGGCCGGGCCGGGGCATGGCGCTCCAGGAGTGCTGGGGCCGGTATACCTGGAAGGTACTTATTCGGAAATCTATCCCGACAAGAGCGAGGATGAGGAGGGGCTGCGCGAGTTCTTCAAGCAATTCTCTTTCCCCGGCGGCATCGGCAGCCACTGCACACCGGAGACTCCCGGCTCGATCCATGAAGGCGGCGAGCTGGGCTACGTGCTGTCCCACGCTTGCGGCGCGGCTTTCGACAATCCGGAATTGATTGTCGCCGCGGTGGTGGGCGATGGCGAGTCCGAGACGGGTCCGCTGGCGACCTCCTGGCACGTCAATAAGTTCCTCTCTCCCGTTCGCGACGGCGCGGTTCTGCCCATCCTTCATCTCAACGGTTACAAAATCAACAATCCCACGCTGCTGGCGCGCATCAGCCACGAAGAACTGGAGCAACTGATGCGCGGTTATGGGTGGGTACCCTACTTCGTGGAAGGATCGGACCCGGACTCGATGCACCAGGCCATGGCCGCGACCGTGGAGCAAGCCATCGGCGAAATCAGCCGGGTACGCCAGGAGGCCCGCTCAGCAGGTGCGGCCGCGCGGCCCCGCTGGCCGATGATCGTGATGCGCACGCCCAAAGGTTGGGGCGCGCCGCGCGAAGTGGGAGGCCACCGCCTGGAAGGTTTCTGGCGGGCGCACCAGGTTCCCCTACCCGACGTCAAGAAGAATCCCGAGCAACTGCGCATGCTGGAAGACTGGATGCGCAGCCAGAAGCCGCAGGAGTTGTTCGATGCCAGGGGCAAGCTGATCCCGGAGCTGAAAGAACTGGCGCCGTTGGGGCCGCGCCGCATGAGCGCCAATCCGCACGCCAACGGAGGCATCCTCAAACGCGCTTTGCGCCTGCCGGACTTCCGCAGCTACGCGCTCGGCATCGAGCAGCCGGGAAAGTCCCAAGCCGAAAACACGCGCCCTCTCGGTGTTTTCCTGCGCGACACGATGAAGATGAACATGGATAACTTCCGTGTGTTCGGTCCCGACGAAACCACTTCCAACAAGCTGGACGCCATTTACGAGACCAGCCGGAAGTTCTGGATCGCCGAGTACTTCCCGGAGGATGCGGATGGCACCGAGCTCGCGCCCGACGGCCGGGTAATCGAGATGCTCAGCGAACACACTATGGAAGGAATGCTCGAAGGCTACCTGCTGACCGGGCGCCACGGCTTTCTCTCCAGCTACGAAGCCTTCGTGCACGTTATCGATTCCATGTTCAATCAGCACGCCAAGTGGCTCTCGATCTGCAATCACCTGTCGTGGCGCCAGGATATTGCTTCGTTGAACCTGCTGATCACATCCACGGTATGGCGCCAGGACCATAACGGCTTCACCCACCAGGATCCCGGATTCCTGGACGTGGTGGTCAACAAGAGCGCCACCGTCACCCGCATCTATCTTCCGCCCGACGTGAATTCTTTGCTGTCAGTAGCCGCTCATTGCCTGCGCAGCGAGAACTACGTCAACGTGATCGTGTCCGATAAGCAGATGCACCTGCAGTACATGGATATGGACGCCGCGATTCAGCACTGCACCAAAGGCATCGGCATCTGGGACTGGGCCAGCACCGATTCAAGCGGTGAACCGGATCTGGTGATGGCTTCGGCCGGCGACATTCCGACCCAGGAAGCGTTAGCTGCCACAGTTCTGCTGCGCAAGGAATTTCCCGACGTGAAAATCCGCTTCGTCAACGTGGTCGATCTTTTCAAGCTGCAACCCAGCACGGAGCATCCGCACGGATTGACCGACCGCGATTTCGATTCGCTGTTCACCGTAGACAAGCCCGTCATTTTCAACTTCCACGGCTATCCGTGGCTGATTCACCGGCTGGCGTACCGCCGCACCAACCATGCCAACATGCACGTGCGGGGCTACAAGGAAAAGGGCAATATCAACACGCCCATGGAGCTGGCGATCAACAACGAGGTCGACCGCTTCAGCCTGGCGATCGACGCGATTGACCGCACGCCCAGGCTGCAGCGAATCGGCGCGCACGCCAAAGAGCGCTTCCGCAACATGCAGATTGAGTGCCGCAACTACGCCTGGGAGCACGGCATCGACAGCCCGGAAATCAACGGATGGATGTGGCCGTACTGAAGGCTCGACTCAGGTCCGGCCACGGATAAACGCAGATAACACCCATAAACCTGGAATCTGAGCGATGACGTCACTTTGATTGCTTGTTGCGGTGCAGGAATCAGAAGAAGAAGAGATCGTTCGGTGAAGCCCGACGCGGGACCGCCGGTGAAACTTTCGCCGTGACCACCACCGGAATCGCGGATTCCTGCTTTCTTATCCGTGTTTATCTGTGTTCATCAGTGGCTATAAATCTTCGCGCTACCCCGGATGCGGCTCGCCCAGGATGCAACGCACGGTGTCGCGCGCGATCAGCAACTCTTCATCGGTTGGGATCACCCAGGCATTGAGCGTGGAATCGTCGGTCGATATCTGGCCTTCTCGCGCCACCATCTGCTCGTTCCGGCCCTGATCGAGATTCAGGCCGGCCCAGGCGAGGCCTTCGCAAATGCGCGCACGAATTCCAGGCGAGTTTTCGCCGATGCCGCCGGTGAAGATCACCGCGTCCGCTCCGCCCATCGCCGCCAGAAACGCGCCGACGTACTTGCGCGCCCGGTAGCAGAATATTTCGATGGCCAGGCGCACGCGCCGGTCGTCGTGAACCTTGAGTTCGTCCTCAAGCACCTTCATGTCGTTGGTCAGGCCGGAAACGCCCAGCAGCCCTGACTGGGTATTGAGGACCGACTCCACCTCGTGTGGCGAGAGGCCCTCCTTGCTCGCCATCAGGTTCAGAATGGCGGGGTCGAGGTCGCCGGAGCGGGTCCCCATCACCAGGCCCTCCAGCGGTGTCATGCCCATCGACGTATCCACCGAACGGCCGCCGCGAATGGCGCAGGCGGAGCAGCCATTGCCCAGGTGCAAGGTCACCAGATTGGTCTGCTCGCGCGTCAGGCTCCGCAGCGACCGGTACCGATACGCCACGTAGCGATGCGAGGTCCCGTGGAAGCCATAACGGCGTATGCGGTGGCGGCGATACAGGTGATAGGGCAGCGCATATAAGTAGGCGTGTTCTGCAATGGTGGAGTGAAAGGCGGTATCGAACACCGCAACCTGCGGCGTTTGCCGGCCGAAGATCTCGCGCACCGCCTGAATGCCTTTCAGGTTGTTGGGGTTGTGCAAAGGCGCCAGGTCGATGCAGTCCTCGATGCCCTTCAAAACGTCATCGGTGATCAGGGCCGATTCGTGGAACATCTCGCCGCCGTGCACCACGCGATGCCCGACCGCGTGCAAGTCGCCCAGGCTGCGGATTTCGGCCACCTCCGAGCTGTCCGAAGCCAGCCAGCGCAGCACATAGTCGAGCGCAGCGGCAACGTCGCGAATGGGCGCCGTCAGCTTCCGCCTCGGGCCATTCTTGTTCTGGACGGTGACGATGGCCTCGCCGCCAATCCGCTCCACCTGGCCGCGGCAGAGACGTTCGTCGGCCGCCTTCTGGATCCGCTCGAGATCGGTCGCAATCACCTGAAACTTCAGGCTGGAGCTTCCCGCATTGAGTATCAGTATGTTCATGGGATCACTCCATTTTCACAAATCGCAGCGGCGGTGTCCCGCTGGCGGATGGCGTTATGAAGGGAGTGAATCGGGGCGCCCCGGCCACCTTTATAGCGGCGAGCGCGCTGGCGATGCTGATGGCTTTGGCGGGCAGCCTCTTGCCGACCCTGCGTGCGCTGCGCGTGGATCCCACCACCGCTATCCGCGCAGAGTAGCACCTGCTGCCGGCCTGACATCGGCGGTGGCAGGTGAAAACGCCCGCCCCACTGCCGGCTGGTCCGGGCTCTGCCCTGGACTACGGTTTCTTGGCCGGCCTCGGGGCGGCCGGCTTCGCCGCGGCCGGCGGCGCCGCAGCGGCCGCGTTCGGGTGCGCCTGGTCGTAGAGCCGGACGATATCGGGCGTGATATTCGTGGAAGCGGCGGCCCAAAGCACGTCGGTTTGCGGGTTGCTCACGTCCAGCACCACGGCATAGCCGTTCTGCGTTGCGTATTCTTCGACGACTTTCATCATCTTGGCGCCCAAATCCTGCATGATGCGACCCTGCTCCTGCTCCAGATCGTCGTTCATGTCCTGGCCCTCGCGGTTCAGGTTCTTGGTGCCGCTGTCGATTTGCCTTTGCAGCTTCTCCTTGGCCTCATCGCTCATCGTGGCGCTGCCCTTCCGCAACTGGTCCTGCAGCGCATCGACCTCGGCGCGCTGCTTTTCCAGTTCCGTTTTGCGCGGATTGAACTTGGCCTGCACGTCGGCAGAGGCCTTTTGCCCGTCCTTGGTATTCAAGATAGCCGACTGGATGTTGATGATGGCCATCTTGGTGGCGGCCGGCCCCGGCATCGCCTGGCGCGGTGGCACCGCGGCCTGCGTCGATGCGGGCTGCACCTGGGCGCATGTCAGAGCGACTGCACAGCAGAGCAGCGCGGGAATTGTGGCTACATTCTTTCTCAAGCTCAGGCTCCTAAACGTGAAATCCTATCATAGCGAGATACTCCGCGAGTTTGTCAGAACGTCCTGCCGACGGTAAACATGAGCATGGTCGACTTTTCGTCCCAAGGGTAAAGTGGCCCGTAGTTGGCAACCGCGTTGTTGTACGTCGCCTGGTTGGGGAACATGCTGCGGTCCGCGGCGATCGGCGTCTGAAGATTCGCATCCAGCCGCAGCGGGTTGTACGCGAAATATACGCGGAAGGGCGCGTTGACGACGGGGAGAATGACATCGATCTCCAGGCCCGTCGAGGCGCGCGCCTTCTGCGTGCCCGGCGCAATCTGTACCTGGCCGTTATAACCAGCCGACGGAAACTGCTCGTTAAGGTCCAGCACACGCTGTGGGTCCATGGTGAGCTGGCTGGGACGCAGGATCCGGTTGACGCCGGCATCGAAGAACGGAACCAGGCTCACGCTTTGGCCAATAATCGGAATGCGATACTCGAAGTTCCCATAGCTCTGCCAGTCGCCTCCGGGCGTGGTGATCTGGTACACGGGGATTGTCATCGTCACCGCCTGCGGCGTGAGCACGCCATTCACCACCACGTTTTGCATGCGGGCCGATCCGTCGGCGTTCAAGACGCTCACCGAAGCGGTGGAAGGAATGAAAGCGATCGGCGTGATGCCCCAGATATTGAAGCCGCGTATGTCGTCTTCGCCGCCCATGAAACTCCGCGAGAACGGTGGGACCAGCTTGCCGCCGTAACCGGAAATCAGCCAGGTACTCAAGTGGAAGGCCATGACGATCTTCTTGCTGAAGATGGGCGAAGGCTTGAAGTACTTCATATCAATCGCCGGCCGCAACGTGTTGACGTTGCCCCCGAGCACGCTGCCGGAAGCCGCCACGGAAAAGAAAATGCTCTTGCCGCCGGTCGGGTTAATGGGGTTATTGACCGTGTTGTAGGAAATAGCCGGCGTGATCGAGCTGGTGTCGATGCCGTTCAGCGCGTTGGGTCCGTAAACGCCGCTGAAATTGATGTAGTCGAAGTAGTTGGACGCGCCCGTGGTCTGGGTGACGATGTCCGAAACACTGTATCCGTAAGTAATGCTGGTGTGCCAGAAGCTGCGGCGCAACGGGTAGCTCAACGAGACGTTGAAGCCTTTGCTGTTCTGAATGTAATTCAACAGGTTCTGGTTGTTCGGGCCTTCGATGGACTGGAACAGTGGCAGCAGGTTCTGCCCGTATAGAATCGAGGCTTCGCGGGCCTGGTTGTAATCGAAACGGCTGATGTTAACCGAAAAGCCGGCCTGGAGGCGCGAATCGAACACGTAGGGTTCGGTGAATCCGAAGGTCGCACTCTGCATGCGCGTGCCGAGCTGCCCGTTGAGCGACAGAGTTTCGCCCAGGCCGAGGAAGTTGTTGGTGGAATAATTCATTCCCAGGAAGCTGCCGGCGATGCCCGAAACTCCGCCGTTCAATCCGATGGTGTTCTTGCCCTTCTCCTTCACCTTGAGCGTAATATCCACCGTGTCGGTTCCCGGATTGGTCTTGATGTCCGCCGCATCCTCTTTCTTTAGCATTTCGAAATAACCCAGTTGGTTGAGGCGCATAATGCTCAGGTCCCAAAGCTGGGTATTGAACATGTCGCCTTCATCCAAGAGGATTTCACGCCGGATCACGCGGTCGCGGGTAGTCGTATTGCCGGCAAAATCGATGCGGCGGATGAAAAACTGCTTCCCCTCGTCGGCTGTAATGGTGAGATCGATTTGATCCGAGTCCGGCTGCGGGTCGAACGAGGGCTCCGGCACAAAGTTGATATACCCGAACTGGCCGTACAGCTTGCGCATATTCTCCATTCCCTTGCGCAGCTTATCGGTCGAGAACACGTCGCCCTGCTTCATGCCGAACAGCGCCATCAGAACCGAGGGATCGCGGAACAGCTTGACGCCCACGAAATTCATCGAGCGCAGGCGATAGAGCCGGCCTTCTTCGACCGGAATGGTGATGTCGGCGTAAATGCCGGGCGTTTCCATCTTGACGATCGGCAGGCGCCAGCCGTGGCCGCCGCTCGGATAGATCTTGACCGTCTCGTCCAGCGCCTTGAACAGGAAATACCCGTGGTCCTGGTAGGCCTGGCGGATCCGTTCCTTGTCTTCCTCGAGTTTCCCCTGGTCGTAGGTCTTGGCGAACAAGCTTTCAAACAGGATCGAGTGCGGGATGCCCAAGGGATGCAGGTTCTTCATCGCCTCGATCACCCACCTCTGCGGCTCCGCCTTGTTGCCGGTGATGATAATCTTGCCCACCTTCACCTTCGGTCCTTCCTTGACGTTGAAGGTGACTTTGAGCGAGGAAGGCGGAATCTGTTCCACCACCGGGTCCACCGTCGCGTACTCACGGCCGCGCTCGGCCAGGAATTCCTTCAAGACCTGGGCAGCGTGCTGAATCTTATTCGGATCGTACTGCGATTCGACCACCAGCCCAACCTTGCGCTCCTTGAAGCGGTCGAGAATCTCCGACACCGTCACCGTGTGGATGCCTTCGTAATTGATGGTGCGAATGACGCGGCGCTCCGTCACCACGAAACGCAGAATCAGGCCGCCGGTTGGATCCGGCTCGGTCTCGAGAACGATATCGTCGAAACGGCCGGTATTCCACAGCGCCATGAAGTCGCGCCGCAGCGCTTCTTCGTTGTATAGGTCGCCGGGCTTGGTAAAGATCAGTGCCTTCAGCGTGTCGGAGGGAACACGGCGCGCGCCGCGGAATTCGATGGCTTTGATCACCTCGCCGGCGACGGGCGGCGCCCCCGGGGCCGGTTTCGGCGCCTCGAATTGCGGGGCCGGCTGGGTTGGCGCAGTCGGAACATTCTCGAGCGGAGGCGGCTGCGACGGCGCAGGCTTTTCGCCCGTTCCCGGCACCTCTTCGAACGGGTTGCGCTGTTGGGGCGCCGCCTGCGCGGGCTTCTGCTGAGGCGGGGTCTGCTGCGCCGGCGGCGGGGTCTGCGCTGGCGGGTTTTGCGTCTGCTGCGCGCTGGCCAAAGCCACCAGCCCGCCCAAACACAGCGCTGCCACTGCCAGGCGCCAGCGCCTGAAGGACTTCATGCGCGCATGCCTTTCCGTTGTGCCCTGCCGCAAATATTTTGCATGGGGAGTTCGGTCACTCGGGTACTGCCGGCCGTACTGTTGATAAGCACTCATTCTAGCGGATCTCGGACTCCTGAAACAACGAGGCGGCAGCGTCCACAGGTGTGAACGCCCGTCACAGGCCACGGGCTGAGTCGCGCGCATTTTGCCTATTTGGTTCCGTCGGCCATCCGCCGGCTGCGAACATAGTGCACTTTCGCGGCCAGCCCTTGCGGCCTGCCCGGTACCGAGCCGGAATCCGTTCGAATTAAGAGGGAACCGCGCCGCGAATGAAAGCCACGATGGAATCCAACGATGCCCCCGGCTGGAACACCGCGGCCACACCCTGTTGCTTGAGAGCGGCAGCATCCCCGTCCGGAACGATGCCGCCGATGATCAGCTTGACGTCCTCCATCTCCTTTTCGCGGAGCAGGCGCAGCACCTGCGGCACGATGGCGTTGTGCGCGCCGGACAGAATCGAAAGCCCGATCACCTGCACGTCTTCCTGCGAGGCCGCGTTGACGATCATTTCCGGAGTCTGGCGCAGCCCGGTGTAGATCACCTCCATGCCGGCGTCGCGCAGTGCGCGGGCTATCACCTTGGCGCCACGGTCGTGGCCGTCCAACCCTGGCTTGGCCACCAGCACTCGAATCGGTCGTGACATATTGAGCGACGCTCCTGGCGCTATAAGTGCGTGGTCTCCTGGTAGGTTCCAAACACCGCGCGGAGCGCATCGGTGATCTCGCCCAGCGTGGCATATGCCCGCACTGCATCCAGCAGATAGGGCATGGTGTTCTCCGCTCCCTCCGCCGTACGCGAGAGAGCGTCGAGCGCCTTTCGCACCCGGCCCTGGTCTCGCCGCGCGCGCAGCGCAGCCAGTTTCTCTTCCTGATGCCGCGCAGCGGATTCGTCGATCTGCAGCAGTTGGATCGGCGGATCTTCCGCCCGGAAGCGGTTGACGCCCACGATTGTCCTTTCGCCGCGTTCCACCTCCAACTGATAGCGGTAGCTGGCGGCGGCGATTTCCCGCTGCGGGAACCCGGCCTCGATGGCCGCGATCATGCCTCCCATGCCATCGATGCGCCGGATGTAATCCTGGGCCGCCTGCTCGGTTTCGAGCGTCAGCTTTTCCACGAAGAAGCTGCCGCCCAGCGGATCCGGCGTAGCCGCGACTCCGCTTTCGTAAGCCAGCACCTGCTGCGTGCGCAGCGCCAGCGTGACTGCCTGCTCGCTCGGCAGCGCATACGCTTCGTCAAGCGAATTGGTATGCAACGATTGCGCGCCGCCCAGCACCGCGGCCATGGCTTGCAGCGCGGTACGAACCACGTTGTTGTACGGCTGCTGCCAGGTGAGAGAGCAGCCGGCGGTCTGCGCATGGAAGCGCAGCTTCCGGCTGCGCTCGCCGGCGGCGCCGTACCGGTCGCGCATCACGTAGGCCCAGATCTTGCGGGCCGCGCGAAACTTGGCGATCTCCTCGAAGAAGTCGTTGTGGGAATTGAAAAAGAAGCTCAGGCGCGGCGCGAATTCGTCGATCCCCAGACCGCGCTCCAGCGCCCAGTCCACATACTCGATACCGTCACGCAGGGTGAACGCCAGCTCCTGCACGGCGGTCGAGCCAGCCTCGCGAATGTGGTATCCGGAAATCGAAATCGGATTGAATCGCGGCGTGTGGTGGACGCCGAATTCAATCGTGTCGGTCACCAGCCGCATCGAAGGCCGCGGCGGAAAAATGTACTCCTTCTGCGCGATGTATTCCTTCAATATGTCGTTCTGCAAGGTGCCGGAAACCTGCGCCCAGTCCACGCCCTGCTGCTCGGCCACCGCCAGGTACATGGCCCAGAGAATCGCCGCCGGAGAGTTGATGGTCATCGACACCGTGACTTCGCCCAAAGGAATGCCGCGGAACAAAATCTCCATATCCTCGAGCGAAGAAACGTTGGCGCCGCACTTGCCCACTTCGCCGGCGCTCAGCGGGTGGCCGGCGTCGTAGCCCATCAGCGTCGGCAGATCGAAGGCCACCGAAAGCCCCGTCTGGCCCTGCTGCAACAGGTAATGATAGCGGCGGTTGGTCTCTTCCGGCGTACCGAAGCCGGAAAACTGGCGCATGGTCCACAGTTTGCCTCGGTACATGTCGGGGTGAATGCCGCGCGTATACGGAAATTCCCCCGGTGCCCCCAGATCGCGCGCCCCAACCATCTCCGCGAGCGCTTCCGGTCCATAAAGCGGATCCACGGGGACGCCGCTAATTGTCGTAAACTGGCGTTCGGCGGCCTTCATGCAGCTACCGATATCTTAGCTCCCGAACCGGACCGGCGCGTGCCCGGTTTGAGGCCGGAGCGTGGAGTAAACTCGTCTCTTGGCCGCCATCCTCATCTTCCTCGCCGTTTATCTGGTGCTGGCCGTCGGCCGTCTGCCCGGGTTTCGTGTAGATCGCACGGGCGCATGCATCATCGGCGCCAGCCTCATGATCGCCTTTGGCGTTCTCGATCTCAGCCAAGCCTACGCTGCGATCAACTACGACACGATAATCCTGTTGTTCGGCGTCATGATCGTGGTAGCCAACCTGCGGCTTTCCGGTTTTTTCAGCGCGGTCGCGGAGTGGGTTGTCGAGCATGCCCACCGGCCCATTGTCCTGCTGGCCGCCATCGTCTTCGTGGCTGGATTCTTCTCCGCCTTCTTCGTTAACGACACCATGTGCCTGGTGCTTACACCTTTGGTGCTGGAAATCTCCAGCCAGTTGCGCCGCAACGCCGTGCCTTACTTGCTCGCCGTGGCGATGGCGGCAAATATCGGGAGCGTGGCGACCATCACGGGCAACCCGCAGAACATGATGATCGGCAGCTTTTCGGGCATCCAGTACCGGGTCTTCGCCGCCGCGCTCTCACCTGTCGCGGTGGTAGGGCTGGCGATGACCGTGGCGGTTATCGCAGCCACCTACCATCGCGAGTTCCGGCTTCAAGAAAGGGTGGCGCTCGAGCGGCGCCCCGTCCGCATCAACCGCATGCTGATGTGGAAGTCGCTGGCCGTGTCCGGTGGCATGATCTTCTTTTTCTTCGCCGGCTGGCCGGTTCCGAAAGTGGCGCTCATAGCTGGCGCGGTGCTGCTGGTTACCCGGCGCGTGAAACCGGAAAGGATTTACCGCGAGATCGATTGGTCGCTGCTGGTTCTCTTTATCGGGCTCTTTATCGTGGTGGCGGGAGTGGAGAAGACCGCTGTGCCCGAAGACCTGTTCCGCGCCACCGAGCGATTTCACCTGGAGCGAGTCTCTGTGCTCAGCGCGTTTGCGGCCCTGCTTTCCAATGTCGTGAGCAACGTGCCGGCTGTGCTGCTTTTCAAGCCCTTCATCGCTCATATGGGTCACCCTGCACGGTCCTGGCTTACGCTGGCTATGTCCACCACGCTGGCCGGTAATCTGACCATCCTTGGTTCGGTCGCGAACCTGATCGTAGTCCAGCGAGCACGCCACGAAGCGCCGATCGGCTTTTGGGAATACTTCAAGGTGGGTGCCCCATTGACCGTCTTGACCATATTCACCGGAGTTCTTGTGCTGCGCTGAGCCGGACGCCGCGAGTACCTTGCCCCACAATGTGCGAAGCAACAGGAATTAAAATGAGCGCTTGACGATGCTTAAACCCACCATCTTTCGCGAATATGATATCCGCGGCGTCGCGGACGCCGAGCTTTCGAGCGATGGCGTCGCCGCGCTTGGCCAAGGCCTCGGAACTTACCTGCGGCGGCACGGCGGTCCGAATCTCTGCCTGGGCCGCGACACACGCCTGAGTTCCACTCGCTTGCGCGACGCCTTGATGCTCGGTCTCAAAGCCAGCGGCTGCCACGTCACCGATATCGGCGTCCAGCCCACTCCCCTGCTCTACTACGCCACTGTGCACTTGAAGGCCGACGGCGGCGTGATGATCACCGGCAGCCACAATCCGCCGGAATTCAACGGCTTCAAGACCGTTTTAGGCGCCGGCACGATTCACGGCGAAGCCATTCAGGAAATCCGCCGCATGATCGAAAGCGGCGATCTGGACCGTGGCGCCGGCAGCGAAATCACCGCCGACGTTGCCACTCCGTACGTGGAGGAAGTCGCCGCGCAGTTCCGCTTCCCGCGCCGGATTCGCGTGGTGCTGGACGCCGGCAACGGCACCGGCGGCCCCGTGACGCACCGCATTCTGGAACGGCTCAACGTAGAGGCCGTGGAACTGTTCTTCGAAATGGACGGCCGCTTCCCCAACCATCATCCCGACCCGACGGTGCCGCGCAATCTGGAGACGTTGATCGCCCGCGTGCTCGAAACCAAAGCCGATTTGGGAATGGCCTTCGACGGGGACGCCGACCGCATCGGCGCCGTCGATGAGCGCGGCTCCATCCTCTGGGGCGACCAGTTGATGATTCTCTACGCCCGCGAAATCCTCACGCGAAAGCCGGGCGCCACTTTCATCGGCGAAGTCAAATGTTCGCAAATGATGTATGACGATATCGCCGCGCGTGGCGGCCATCCCATCATGTGGAAGACCGGCCATTCGCTGATCAAAGCCAAGATGAAGGAGACCCACGCCGAACTGGCCGGCGAAATGAGCGGCCACATGTTTTTCGCCGACCGCTATCACGGTTATGACGACGCCATTTACGCCGCCTGCCGCCTGATCGAGATCGTGTCCAATTCCGGCCGTCCGCTCTCCGCCCACCTGGCCGATCTGCCGCGCACCGTCACCACTCCCGAAATTCGCTTCGATTGTCCCGATGAGATCAAGTTCGAGGTGGTGCGTCTGGCCGCCGCCGAATTGCGCGCCGGCCATCAAACCGTGGATGTGGATGGCGTGCGCGTATTGTTCGCCGAAGGATGGGGCCTGGTGCGGGCTTCTAACACCCAGCCCGTGCTGGTGATGCGCTTTGAAGCGACGACGCCCGAGCTGCTTGCCCAATACCGGCGCGAAGTCGAATCGGTAGTCGGGCGCGCCAAGCGCCAGGCACAGCGTTCCAGCGGGAGTTGAGGCGCGCAGCCGCAAAGTGGGACAGACGCTTTGGTCTGTCAACCCGCTGGCCGGTCCGATTTCTTCAGTTAGGTTATGCGGATTGAGGCCTGAGCCCGGGCGCGCGCTACGGCGCGTCCGGCTTGGGCAAGGCGCTGTCCATGAACTCGGTAAAGTCGTGTTTCAGCTTGGCGTGCTGGCCGCTATCGATATACAGCATATGGCCCGCCTGGTAGAAATCCCAGGTGATGCGCTTACGCATCTCCGGATGCAGCCCCATGTGGTTGAACGTGTACTCGACGGCGAAATACGGCGTGGCCAGGTCGAAGTAGCCCGCCGCAATCATCACCTTCATATATGGGTTCCGTACCATGGCGTTACGCAACAAGGCGGTGGTGTCGCCAAAGCCATTTTGCACCCCGTAGTCCCAGGGCTGAATGCCGCCGCTCGGGTAATAATAGAGATCGGTCTTGTATCCCAGCTCCTCGCGAATATAATTGGTGAACACAGCCGTGAAGGGCGGCGTGATCAGCGTGCTCGAAGGGTCGAACTCGCTGGTCTCTCCGGTGTTCAGGCTGGAAGGCCCGGTGAGACGGCCGTCGTAGCGCCCGATAGTCAACTCCCGGTCGCGCAGCAGCTGCCGCGTGAAATGCGCCACGTCCCAGCGCAAGTTGCTCTCGTCGATATAGTGCGCATCCAATCCGGTGTAGCGCGACAACTTCTCGATAACCGCCTTGCGTTCGGCCGCCGGAAGGCCGTCGCCCTTGCTCAGTGCGGCCGCATATTCGCCCTGTGCGAAGCCTTCCACTTCCTTGAGGAGCGAATTCAAATCCCGGTGCCCCAGATCGCCCGTCAGCTTCTTGTGATACCAGGCGTCGGCGGCGCAGGTGGGCAGCGCCAGCACGTAAATCAGGTCGTCGCCGCTATTCCAGATCGTTCCCAGGTTGAGCGTCGTGCCGATCAGCACGATGCCGTTGAATGCAATTCCATGGTCCACCAGGTAACCCGCCAGGCCCGCGGCGCGGAATGTCCCGTAACTTTCGCCGGCGATGAACAGCGGCGAAAGCTGCCGCCCGGTGCGTGTGAGGTACATGCGGATGAACTCTCCCACCGATTGAATATCGCCCTGCACGCCGTTCATATGCCGCGCCACTGCCACCGTCTTCGCACGGCTGTAACCAGTCCCGACGGGATCGATAAACACCAGGTCGGTCTCGTCCAGCCACGTGTCCTGGTTATCGATCAGCTCGTAAGGCGGCGGAGGCATGGCGCCGGTCGGCAGCAGTTTCGGACTGCGGGGGCCCATCCCACCCATGTGCACCCACATGGATGCCGATCCGGGCCCGCCATTGAAGCAGAACGTGAGCGGCCGGTGCGCCGTATCCTTGACGCCGTCCTGCGTGTAAGCCATGTAGAAGATGTGCGCCTCAGTTTCGCCGGAGGTGTTCCTGAGCGGCATCTGCGCCGCAGTTGCCGTGTAGTCGATCTTCTTGCCGCCCACGCTGATTGAATGATGCGTCACCACTGGGGTCTCGTCGATCTCGCCGCCCACCGCCGGGCCGGGGCCGGGAATGCCGCCGCGCCCGCGGCCACCGGGAACGAACTGCCGAGGCGGCTCCGGCGCCGCGGGAGCCGGTGTCTGCGCCGCGGGTTGCGCCTGAGCCGGCGCACGACCCTGCGCCCACGCCCGCGGTGCAACCGCCGCCAGCAACAGCAGCACCGGCAGCAGGATTCCCATCCGCACATTGCTCAAACGAAAATGAAACATGGCGAACATCATATCAAACCAGCATGTGGCCCAAGCACCCGCGCGACGCGCGAGATTCTCGGCGCCAGCCTTTCGCAAAGTGCCGATTCGGCAGGCTGAAGCCGCAACCGCACGCTAAAGGTCGCGGCGATGTGCATTCGGAGCCGCGACCGTGAGGGAGCGGTGGCTGTCTCCCAAGTCCCTACTGCGCCGGCCTCAGCCGTATCGCCTGCCCGCCGCCTGCAACCATCTTCACCCGCAGCGTAGTGGCCGCGGTGACCGGCGTTTCCTCCTTCACCGTGTGCTTCGGGTTGCTGCCGGCGTCCGGCGCATCGGAATAGATGTCGGCAATGAAATCGCCGGGGCCCAGGAATTCCAGCGGCAAATCCACTTCGCTGGGGTGCGAGCCGGTGATCGATCCCACGAACCACTCATGCCCGCTGCGCCGCGCCACCGTAATGTACTCGCCTGGCCGCCCGCCGATGACTCGCGTCTCATCCCAAACGTTCGGCACCACCTTCAGGAACTCGAACTCCTTCTGGCCGCGGTACGCCTCGGGATAATCGGCCAGCATCTGCAAGCCGCTTTCGAACACCACATAGAGGGCCAGTTGGTGCGCGCGCGTGGTCATCACCATCGGCTTCAAATTGCGCGGCTCGAACTCCGCGGGTGTGGCGTTGTTGAATCCGCCGGGCGTGTAATCCATAGGGCCGGCCAGCATGCGAGTAAAGGCCAACGTCAGGTTGTGGTCCGGTGTCACCCGCCCGCTCCACTTGTTGTACTCTGCGCCCATCACGCCTTCCCGCGTCACCAGGTTGGGCCAGGTGCGCCGCAGCCCATCCGGCTTGAACGCGCCGTGGAAATCGATCATCAGATGATGCTCCGCAGCTTTTTGAACCACGCGTCGGTAGAAATTCACCATCCACTGGTCGTCGCGATTCATGAAATCAATTTTCACGCCGGCAATTCCCCATTGCTCGTACAGCGGAAATGCGTCGTCGATCTGCCGGTTCACGTCGGACCAGTGCGCCCACAGCCAGATGCGCACGTTCCTGGCCTTGGCGTAGTCCAGAATCGCGGGCAAATCGACCGCCGAATTGTTCCGCGTGATGTCGCTGCCCGAATCGTTTGGCCCGCTGCCCTTGGCGGCCCAGCCCGCGTCGATCAACATATACGGCAGCCCGGCTTCGACGCAGAAGTCGATGTAGTGCTCCATGGTCGCGGTGTTCATGCCGGGCTTGAAACTCACGCCATCCGCATAGTCGCCCGACCACCAGTCCCACGCCGTCTTGCCGGGCTTGATCCACGAACTATCGGCGATGGCGGAGGGCGGATTCAGATTGACGACCATGTTCGATTCCACCAGCCTTCCCGGCTGCGCTCCGATCATCAGCACGCGCCAGGGCGACCGCGCCGGCAACCCGCTGAGCACTACCAGGCCGGGGTCCTCCACCGATGGCGCCAGGCGCGACGTGAGCAGCCGCCCGTCGCGGGCCGAATGCTGTAGATACATGCCGGCGTAGTTGTCGATATCGGCTTCGGTGATCGCCACCCAAGCCACGCCCGAAAGCTCCACCAGCAGCGGCAGGGCGATCAAGTAATCGGGATGCAGCCCGCCCAGCGGCAGCACGTGATAGTTGTCTTCATAGGCCGTCCGAAAGCTCTCCAGAATCAGGGGGTACGTGGTGCCGTCCTTCGCCAGCCGGAATTCCGTTTTCTCGCTCAGCAGGCGGAATGCTTGGAGCGCATTTTGTGGCGGCACCACGTAACGGAAGGCCACGCCATCGTTATATGCCCGCGCCTCAAGCTCGAGCCGGCGATGCGGCTCGGCCGTCTCTGCCAGTTCGAGCGTCATCCAGTGATACTGATTCCGCACCGGGTTCGATTTTCCCTGGGGCATCGAGTACGATTCGCTCACCGCTCCGAATTCCGCTTTGGCGATCCGCACGCTCCTGCCCAGCACCGGCGCATTTTCCAATTCCAACCCGAGCGCCGACCGCAGTACCACTGGCTTGCCTCCGTACGTGACGGTGTACGCCAATTGGCCGTTTTCCGCCGATACCTGCATCTGAATGGCGCCATCGGGTGACTTGACCGGCTCGGGGGCCAGCGCTGTCGCCGGCGCCTTTGGCTCCTGTCCCCAGGCGCATGTGGCCCAGACAGCGATCGCCAGGCATAGGATCTGTGTGTTCTGCATCAGGACCAATATACCGCCGGCGATTTGACCGCAAGCTCCGGATAGCGCCGCCACCCATTGCATGGCGATGACGCCTCCGCCACCGATCGAATAGCTGCATTCGGAATCTGGGAAGCAGGCCGCTCCAGCTGTAAACTTGTGTCAAGCCATCCACTGCGATAACCGAATCCTTCGAGCGCCTCATCGTCGGCGCCGGGCCGACCGGCCTCGCCTGCGGCGCCAAGAAAGACATTATGGGCCACAGAGAAACAGATGAACACGGCTAAAAAGCCATTTTCAGTCCGCCTTCGTCCTTATCTGTGTTCATCTGTGTTCAACTGGGGCCATCATTCTTAGCTTCGCGTATTTCTGGTGGAACCTACCTCGGAGGAGCCCTTCGTTCGCGGCTCCGTTCGGATATAATCATAAAAAGGGTGAAGCTATCCGTGTCTCCGCGCCTCTTACTGCGTCTTTTCTTGCATAGCCAGATGCTGCCGATCCTAGAAGGCGGCGAGGAAACCCTCGTCGGCGGGCAGGCCGTCATGGAAGGAGTGATGATGCGCGCCCCGCATAGCTACTGCGTGGCGGTGCGCAGGCAGGATGGCAGCATCGTCACCGAGGAAAAGCCGCTGGCGCGCCTTTCCGAGCAACACAAGATTTTCAAGGTGCCGATCTTTCGCGGGCTAGGCACGCTCTACCAGGCGCTCAAACTCGGTTATGGGGCGCTGAGGTTCTCCACCGACCAGGCGATCGCGGATCTGCAGCCTGCCACGCCCGAAAGCAAACCCCCTAAGGAAATGCCCGGCTGGGCAATCACCGGCAACCTGGTGTTCTCGGTCGCGTTCATGATTTTTCTGTATAAGTTCATGCCGCTCCTGCTGACCACCAAGCTGGGCAAAGTATACCCCGTGATCGCCGGACGCATCCCTTTCAACCTGGTCGAGGGTATCATCCGCGTGGCCATTCTGGTGGCGTTCCTGTATGGAGTGTCGCGCTTCCGCGACATGCGCCGGATCTTCCAATACCACGGCGCGGAGCACAAAGTCGTCTTCAATTTCGAATCCGGCGAGCCGGTGACGGTGGCTAATGCGCAGCAATTCACCACCTTTCACCCGCGCTGCGGCACCAGCTTTCTAATGATGCTGATGTTTGTCGCGGTGCCGGTTTATGCGCTGATTCCCTTCGACGGTTTCGCCGCCAAGTTTGTCAGCCGGCTTGCCCTGCTGCCGTTCATCATCGGCTTGAGCTATGAGCTGATCCGCTTCGCCGCCCGGCGTCGCGATTCGCTGCTCGCGGTGGTCGCCGCGCCCGGTCTGTGGTTGCAGCGCATCACCACCAAGCCGCCCTCCGACGACCAGGCCGCCGTAGCCATCCACGCGCTCGAAGGCGCCATGGCGCTCGAAGAATCGCAAGGCGGCGAGTTGGTAATCAGCTAAGTGCCTGTCATGAAATATCCAGTTCAGTCGCCGGCAACCGCTCCCTAGCGGAGCCCTCCGGAACGGCCGCGACGCGTTCAGAGCCGCGACCAGATAGCGGCTGGTACAGTGGAACAAGTCCAATGCAATTTATCCAGAGACTCGAACAACTCGAAAAACGCTTTGACGAGCTCACCGCGCAAATGGCTGATCCGTCAGTGATCGCCGATTCCGACCAATATCGCAAAGTCACCAAAGCGCAGAGCGACGTGGCCGAAGTGGTGGCCAAGTTCCGTGACTGGAAAAAAGTGGACGACGGCCTCAAGCAGGCCCGCGGCATGCTCGGGGACAACGATCCCGAATTGCGCGCCATGGCGGAAGAGGAAACGGCGCGCCTGGAGCCGGAATTGACGCGCATCGAAGAACAGCTCAAGGTTCTGTTGCTGCCCAAGGACCCGAACGACGAGAAGAACGTTGTGCTTGAAATTCGCGCCGGGACCGGTGGCGATGAAGCCACCCTGTTCGCCGCCGAAATGTTTCGCGCGTACTCGCGCTATGCGGAAGACCGTCACTGGAAGATCGAACTGACCTCGGCCAGCGAATCCTCCGTCGGCGGCTTGAAAGAAGTCATCGCCCTGGTGAGCGGCGAGAGGGTGTACAGCAGACTCAAGTACGAAAGCGGCGTCCACCGCGTGCAGCGAGTTCCGGTCACCGAGCAGCAGGGTCGCGTCCATACCTCAGCCATCACGGTAGCCGTACTGCCCGAGGCCGATGAAGTCGAGGTCAAAATCGACCCCAAGGATATCCGCATCGACACGTTTTGCAGCTCCGGCCCCGGCGGCCAGTCGGTGAATACCACTTACTCGGCCGTGCGCATCACGCACCTCCCCACCGGCCTGGTGGTTTCGTGCCAGGACGAAAAATCGCAGATCAAGAACCGCGCCAAAGCGGAGCGCGTGCTGCGCTCGCGGCTGTATGAAATAGAACTTGCAAAGCAGCAGGCGGCGGTGGGCGCCGAGCGGCGCAGCATGGTGGGCTCGGGCGACCGTAGCGAGAAGATACGCACTTACAACTTCCCGCAGGACCGCGTCACCGACCACCGCATCGGCCTCAGTCTGCACCATCTCGATTTCATAATGGACGGCAGGCTGGACGACCTCATCGATGCCTTGACCGCTTACTACCAGACGGAGAAGCTCAAACAGGAGGGCGGTCTCGACGGGGCCGCGGCGGATTGAAGGTCGCGGGTGGTGGGGCAGGCTTCAGCCTGTCAACGCCCGCTTAAGGGCGCGTTTTGTTTCGGAGCCACGACCGTGAGGGAGTGGTTCACGCCAACCGTACAACATCATACAGTCGGAAACCAGGAGGCTCGATGACGCTCCACACGGCACTCCTGCAAGGCGCGCGCCTGCTGGAAGATGGCGGCATCGCCGTGCCGCGGCTGACGGCTGAGGTGCTGCTGGCCCACGCGCTCAGGCATGGCCGCGCTTATCTCTTCGCCCACAGCGAGCAGCAATTGTCGGAGCTCGAGTGGCTGCACTACGGGCGGTACCTGCACCAGCGCCTGCAGGGCATGCCGACCCAGTACATCACCGGGCGGCAGGAGTTCTACGGCCGCGAGTTCCGCGTCACGTCCGACGTGCTCATCCCGCGTCCCGAGACCGAGCATGTGGTCGAGGTCGCGCTGAGGCTTTCGTACGTCGACCCGTCAACCCGCATTCTCGACATCGGCAGCGGCTCCGGAGCATTAGCCGCTACGCTGGCGCTTGAGACCGGTGCGGAAACCTGGGCCACTGAGATCTCGCCGGCCGCGGCCTGCGTCGCTGCGCGGAATGCGCTGGCCCTGGGCGCGCGGGTGCACATCGTGACATGCGATGTGGCCCAGGCCATCGCCGCAGGCAGTATGAGCCTGATCGTTTCCAACCCGCCTTACGTGCCCCTCGCCCAGCGCGACGGCCTGCAGCGTGAGGTTCGCGATTTTGAACCGCAGGCGGCGCTTTTTGCCGGTCCCACCGGACTTGAAATCTACCGGCGCATCGCGGCGGACGCACCCCGCGTGCTGCGCCCCGGCGGCTGGCTGGTGATGGAACTGGGCTTTGGCTGCGAAGCCGGAGTGCGCGCCCTGCTGGCCGGTTGGAGTGAAATCGAAGTCACGCCCGACCTTGCAGGCATCCCACGCGTGATCGCCGCCCAGGTCGCCCGGTAAGCGCGCACCCCTCACAAGTTCAGTCTGCCCGCAGATCGTGGCTTATTCATTCCGCAGGGCCCGCAGCGGATCCAGCCCCGCAGCTCGCCGTGCCGGCACATAGCTCGCAACCGCGCTTACCATCAGCAACGCCAGCGGAACCAGGGTGTAAACAGAGGGGGACCATACGCCGAGGCCGGGAAAGTCCGCGGCGAGCATTGGTAGTGCCGCCGCAGTGAGCACTCCGCCGATCGCGATACCAACGCCCGAGAGAATCAGCCCGCGGCGCTCCACCAGCCACACCACCTCGCGGGGGCTTGCGCCGATGGCCACGCGGATGCCGAACTCCTTAACGCGGCGGCTCACCGTGTAGGCAACGAGACCATAGAGCCCGGTGGTGGCAAGCGCCAGACCGATGAATCCCATGGTCCCCACCATTTGGAAGAACTGCAGCCAGGTGTCCGTCACCCGGCTCTTGTAGAGTGTTGCTACGGTCCGCAGGTTGTATACCGGCACATTGCCGTCGATCGATCGAACCACGTCGCGCAAGGGCCGCGCGAGCGCACCCGCGTCGCCCACCGACTGCACGACCAATGTCATCCGCGAGCGCGGGTTCTGCTCGTAGGGCAGGTACACGTATGGGGACGGCGCCTCGTTCACCGCCAGATAATGCCCGGTCTTCGCCACGCCGACGATTTCGGCCTCGGGGCCGTCCACCCGATCCAGACGGATCCGCTTTCCAATCGGATCTTGTTCCGGCCAGAAGGTCTTCGCGAACTGCTCGTTCACAATCGCCACGCGGCGCGATCCGGCGGAGTCGTGGTCCGTAAAGGCGCGCCCGCGTTCGATTTCCACCTTCATAGTGCTGAAGTAACCGGCGTCCACAGCGGCGCCGAACTCGAACGCTCTTTCGCGCCCCTTCGGGAACTGGTACCCCTCGGGCACCACACTGACCGCGGTCTGATTGGGAGAAAGCGGCAGCGCCTCGGTCATCGCCACCCCCGCCACACCGGCCATGGTGCGAACGCGATCGACTAGCTGGCGATAGAAGGCCTTCGTCCGTTCGGGCGAGTAGTGCAGCACGGCGGGCGCGGTATCCAGGCTGATCAGGTGGTCCGTGCGAAATTCGGGCGGCCGCACCAGCATGTTCCGGAAGCCGGCGAGAAACATCCCGGCGGCGATCAGCACCACCATCGCCAGCGCGATCTGGCCCGCCACCAGAACGTCGCGGCCCATGGTGCGCCACTTGCCCGACGCGCCTTCTGGACTCGCCTTCAGGGCGCTCACGAAGTCCGCCCGCGCCGTCTGCCAGGCTGGAGCCAGGCCGAAGAAGATACAACTCGCCAGCGCCGCGAGCAGACTGAACTGCACCACGCGCCAATCCATCTGTGCGCCCAGCACAAATGGAGGATCGCTGGGCACGCTCAGTGTTTCGAGCAGCAGAATACCGCCGTATGCAACCAACAGTCCCGCGATGCCGCCCGCCATCGCCACCATAAGACTCTCGGTCATCAGTTGGCGGACCACCCGACTCCGCCCCGCCCCGATGGACAGCCGGATGGCGATTTCGCGGCTGCGGGCGCGCGCCCTCGCCAGCAACAGGTTCGCCACGTTTGAGCACGCAATGATCAGTATCAGCGCCACCAGTCCCATCAGCATCTTGACCAGCGCCAGCAGTTGCGGACTCTGCTGGATGCGCCTCTCGAGTTCCGTGCGAACCGCCATGTGCCGGTTGCGATTCGTCTTTATATATTCGCGCTCCAGGGCAGCCCCAATAATGGCGAGTTCAGCTTGCGCCGACGCCCGTGAAGCCCCCGCGCTCAACCGGCCCTTGACTATCAGATTGTGGCGTCCGCGGTCCTCCAGCGGGTCCGCCATCTCGCCATCCAGGCGCTGGGCCATTTCCAGGGGTACGAAGACGCTGGGGCGAATGAAGCGGTCAAGCCCGGTAAAGGACGCTGGAGCGATACCGACGATCGTGAACAGGATCCCGTTGAGTCGCAGGCTCCTGCCGATCGCCGCCCGGTCGCCCGAGTATTGCTGCTGCCAGAAGTCGTGGCTGATCATGGCGACAGGCTGGGCGGACGAAGTCGCTTCGCCAGGTAGAAACGCGCGGCCGGCTGAAGGTGTCGCGCCTGAGACCGAAAAGAAGTTACCGCTCACCATGTTCGCAAAGCGAATCTGTGCCGGTGCCGCAGGATTCGCCGCCACCGCCAGGGTGGTGAGCCGATACGCAGCCAGGCCGCTGAAGGAGCGGCTTTTGTCGAGCAGATCGCGGTAGTCGGGGAATGACATGCCTTCAAAAGGATTGTCGGGTGTGTTGCTGCAGACGTCGAACACTGCCCCAGGGTCTCTTACCGGCAGAGGCCGCAGCAGCACCGCATCGGCGAAGCTGAAGATCGCGCTGTTGGCGCCTATGGCCAGAGCCAGCGAGAGTACGGCCGCCGTGGCAAAGGCCGGTTGCCCGCGCAGGGAACGGAGTGAATACCGGATGTCCGCAAGCATACTGTCGAGCCACGTCCAGCCCCAGGTTGCACGGACGTTTTCCATCGCCAGCGTGAGGTTGCCCAGTTCCTTGCGGCCCGCGATGGCGGTGAGTGACTCCAACTCCTCGCGCATCTCGCGCTCTTGCTGGCGGCGCCACGCCGGCCACAGGTATTTCAGCCCATTCCAGATCACCCTCTTTTCACCTCCGGTACAGTGCCCATAACCCGTCCCACCGCGCTCACGAAGTCGGCCCACTTGGAATGTTCCCGTACTAACTGCTTCCGGCCGGCCGCGGTGAGCTTGTAATACTTGGCGCGGCGATTGTGCTCGGAGGTCTCCCAACCGGACGCTACCCAGCCTTTCGCTTCCAGCCGCTTCAACGCCGGATATAGCGAGCCGAACTCAATATGGAGCGCCTCATGTGAGGTGCTGCCGATGGCTTTGGCGATGCCGTAACCGTGAAGGGAACCGGCCAGGAGTGTCCGGAGCACCAACATCTCGAGTGTTCCTTGCAGCACGTCCATATGAAGAGATTCTATATGAATGGACACTATACGTCAAATGATGTTCCAAAACAGGCTCAACGTGCAAGTTGTGCAAGAAAGCCGGCGGCAAGAATTGCGCGATCCAAATTTGGTCCTGCTCCAAGATGTAGCGTCCGCGATTCCGGCCCGCCGCTAGCTTTCGATATTGAGCGACATCGCGCGCCGGACGTGCGGGAAGGGGTATGGTGAAAACATGCCTGCTCCGCCGCATGATGTCGATGTGGAACCGGCCGCGGACGATTGGCCTGCACGGGCTCGCCAATGGCGCCGGGCAGCGCTGACGCTGGCTCTTCTCTTCGCCAGTCTGCCGCTGGCGAGCAAGCTGTTCCTCGGCAGTTGGGGTTTCGACGGCGCGACGGGCATAGCGTGCCTGTGCCTGATTGCGGCGGCATATCTCCATTTTGCCGGGCGTAAGAGCCGACCCCCGCTCCCCGATCCCGCCACCCTTCTCGGCGAGGCCATCCGGTTGGCGGCGTCGGGGAAGACCAACCGGGCGATCGGGCGACTGAATGAGGCGCTACGCCTGAGCCCACGTCTCTGGCAGGCGCGGCAGTACCGCGGCCAAATTCGCCTCGGTAGCGCCGCTGAGTCCGCGCTTCAAGATTTCACGGAGGCGATTCGGCTGGCACCCGACGAACCGCACCTCTATATTCTCCGCAGCCACGTCTTCTCCCTGCTGGGGCAAGAAGCATCCGCGCGCGCCGATCTGGAGGCCGCCGCCCGACTGGGCGGAGACACCGGGGCACCGGTTGGACCGTAGCGTAACCAGGGTTCAAAGAGCACCGGCGAAAACGACGGTCATCAAATCCAAGTTCGTTCTCCGCCTAAAAGCCGCATTCGAATGTAGGATCGGCGACTCGCCGATCTCCCGGAATCAGGCGGGGGTCAGTGGCTTTGGGATGACGCCGGTGGCGCCGGCGCAAACGCCAGCGAGATCACCGGATGCAGTTCCCACAGTGTCTTCGACTCCATACCATGCTTGCCGCGCCCTGTGCCTCCGTCCGCCTGGTAAGTGTGACCATCGTCGTAGAATAGGGCGCCGGTCACGGTCACGTACACAGGATGTTGCATTACGTGAACGCTGCCGATCTTCGGCGCAGTTTTCCCCAGCAGATTATCGACGACCCACTGGCGCACTTCTTCCACCTTGTCCGCAATGCTGGTAGCGTACTGGCCGGAGGGCACTTCAACGATGATGCAGTTGTCGTCCTTGGTTGGCGGATTGGTAGAAGTCCGCGGCTGCGGGCTGATCTGAATGTGAAAGTCGCAATCGTCCGATTCAAACCCAACCAGATACAGCCATCCGGAAATGGTCACCAGGGTGTCCTCTTTCACGGGCTGATCCATAATACGCGTGCTCTGGTACCTCGGATCGTCTTTGGCGACGTTCGTCAGCCTGGGTAGGTTGAGCGCGTCCGCCAGAGTCATCACCTTGGTCGCTGCCCCCGGAGGCAGGCTGGTTTTAACCGGCCATCGTTCGGTCCCCGGCTGAATGCATGGTAACGACGCACCAAAAGCGGCAATGCCAGCCGTCAGGTACGAGCAAACTAGAAAAAACACTTTACTTGCACGCATCGACTCCTCCTAACCGGTGAAAGACAGATACCAGAATCCCACGGTTGCCGCGTTCATCCGGGGATCCCAGTTTGGAGTTGTAGTATACACCAGCAACCCGCGGCGAGTCTCGGCAGGGTCCCTACAGAAATCAGCCTTCGCCGATCCGTCGCCAAGGCCGCCAGTCATCTTCCCGGCCGCCCAGTCATCCGGTTCTAGCCACCAGTCTTCAGAATACCGTTGGCACTCTTGGACAGGTGGCGTAGAATTTAGTCAGGCTGAGAAGAAACAGAGTATCAGGTCCGAAATTGAATGAATCGGCGCCGGACGGCTGGTCGTTCCATGTGTTGCTCCTCCGGCAGGCTGGCCAGGAACAAAGGAATGGAGTCTTAGTCATATGACTCGACACGCCATCTTACTCGCGGGGCTGCTCGTTGCGGTCGTGACCTTCCTGTCATCGCTCGCCTCCGGCCAGAATGCGAGCTGTTCGCTCAGCGGCACCGTGTATGACGCGAGTGACGCGGTAGTTCCAAATGCCAGAGCCGTGCTGACAGACGAAGCCACCAACACGACTCGCGAGACCGTCTCGAACGGCAGTGGATTCTTCAGCATCTCCGCCATCCACCCCGGCTCTTATACGGTGGCTATTTCGATGCCCGGTTTCGTCCTCTGGGAACGCGCACACATCGTCTTCAGCCAGGGTGAGAACCGGACTCTGCCGGGCATCGTGCTGCAGGTTGGGGGCACCGCCGAGCACGTTCATGTGTCGGCTTCCCTTGACTCGATCGCACCACTCGACACTGGCGAGAGCCGTCAGACCCTGAACAGCAACATGCTGGAGAACATTCCCATCGAAGGCCGCAATGCCACCGAACTTATCAAGATCATGCCCGGCATGGGCATGAACAGCGGCCTCTCGCAACACGCTTGGAACAGCCTGGTCACGCAAAGCAACTCGGGACCGATCGGACAATATTCCGCCAACGGCACGCAACCCAATGGAGCGATGACTGTCACCTCCGATGGCGCCAACCTGCTCGACCCCGGTAACCAAGGCACGCAAGTCGCAAACATCAATCCGGACCAGATCGCGGAGCTAACCATACTTACCTCGGCCTACGGCGCTGAGTTCGCCAAGGGGCCGGTCACCATCCAGGCCATCGGCAAGAGCGGCTCGTCCGCATTTCACGGCGCGCTGTACCTCTATGTGTCCGCTTTCAAACTAGACTCCGAAGATGCCTATTACAAGAGCCTGGGATTCTCCAGGTCGGAATCCACCCCGTCTTTCTTCTTTCCCGGCGGTGAGATTGGCGGCCCGGTGCTCATTCCGGGTCTCCGGTTCAATAGGAAGCGCGACAAGCTATTCTTTTACATCGCACCCGAAGGCATGGATCAGCCCGCCTTCTCGGGCACTCAGACTTTCGTTCCCACCGCGCAGATGCTGCAAGGGAATTTCTCGCCGCAATACATTGCCACACTCGGCGCGGCATTCTCGAACGCTTATCCCCTCTATGCAGCGCTCCCAACCGAGCATGGGGCTGCTGCCGAGTACCCTGGCGGAATCATCCCGGAGAGTCTGCTCAATCCAACTTCTCTGGCCTACGTGAACACCTTTCCGCAGGTGTCTTGGCAGCAGCCCACAGCCGTCGGCAACAACCTCTATTACGGGCTGAAAACGCCGGTGGATCGTTTCGAGTTTCGAGTCAGGCTCGACTACAACGTCAACGACAGCACTAGGGTGTCCTTGACTTGGAACCGTCAGGACGAGTTCGATCATAATATCGCCGGCGTCTGGTACTACCCCAGCAGCGCGCTTCCCTATCCTTCGCCGATGCCGGCGCACGAGGTATCGAACATTCTGAGCGGCAACGTGGTCCACGTGTTCGGTCCCACGCTGACCAACGAAACGGTTGTCGCACTTGCCAGGTTTCTGAACCCGGTCCAGCTTTCCAATCCCTCCACGGTCAGCCAGGCTGCGCTCGCTCTCAGCGGCTATCAGCCTTTGGTGCCCGATCCGTATATGCCGCAGCCCCCCAATGTGTGGGGCGTTCCCGGTTACTATGCGCCCGCGTTTGGCACCGGCTTTCAAGGCGGCGATTACGGAAAGATGTCGCTTGACCCTTCGGTCGCCGATAATCTCTCCAAGGTGCTGGGCACCCATGCGCTGAAGTTCGGCGTTTATTGGGACTTCGCCGAAAACGATCAGCCGGGCGGCCTTGGCCCCTTCCCGCAGGGTATGGCTGAATTCAGCAACACGGGCGCGGACTCCAGCGGCAACAACATGGTCGATTTCCTCACCGGCCGCGTGCAGTCCTTCCAGCAGGTGCCTGCTCTCAGCGTGTACGATCTCAGGCAGAGTCAGTATTCGCTGTACGCGCAGGACCAGTGGAAGGCAACACGCAGGCTCACCCTCACCTACGGCGTGCGGTTCGACCACATCGGGCAATGGTGCCCCACCAGCGGGCCCGGCCTGGCCGTGTGGAATCCGGCATCATATGATAACACGAGCGCCGCTGGGCCGTGGACGGGCCTCTTGGGGTGTGCGACAAAATTGTAGCGATTGGCGGCGTTCTTTTTTTGTGGCCTGAATCCTTACGTAGTGATACGTTAGGAATGGAGGTGCGATCTTGCCTGATTCTCTGGCCGTGCTGGAACAACAGCGCTCCGCGATTCTCGGGCGCATTCTCAATTTGGGCGACTTTCGGAGCGGTTCGGTTAGCAGCATCACCGGGCGCTGCGGGAAGTCGGATTGCCGGTGCCACAAGGCGGGCCAGCAGGGCCACGGTCCAAACTATCGACTGACCCGTAAAGTGAGTGGAAAGACAGTCAGCGAGTCTTTCGCTTCACCGGCCGAACTGCGCAAGGCGCAGCGCGAGGTGGAAGCGTTTCATCAATTCCGCGAGTTGAGCCGGGAATTGCTGGAGGTCAACGAGAAGATCTGCCGCTCCCGGCCGGCCGAGGAGTCGTGGACCGGGGCGGAAAAAAAACGGTCGAGGCAGTCCAGCGCGAGGCGGCGCGGGAAATAGCCGCGCTTTTGGAAGTCATTTTCACCGGCTTGCGCAAGAGCGGCCAATGCGACTTGGAGGCGGTCGAAATGGCGACCCGCGCCGCGAGCCATCACCTCGGCGCGAAAGCGCTGGAGCGTCTGCTGAGCGCACCCACCGAGGTCGAACTCACGGTGGCGTGTGCCTGCGGCCACCAGGCGCGCTTCCACCAGGTGCGCGCCAAGCAGGTTCTGACGGTGCTTGGCCCGATCACTATCGAGCGGCCCTATTACGTGTGTCCGCACTGTCACGCGGGCTGCAGTCCGCGCGACCGCGAACTGGACGTGGAAGGGGTAGCGTGTTCGCCGGGCGTGCGGCGCATGATGGCGGTGGTGGGGAGTGAAGCGAGTTTCGAGCAGAGCCGCGAGCAACTCGGGTTGCTGGCTGGTATTGAGGTTCCCGCCAAAGCCGTGGAGCGTCATACCGAGGACATCGGCGCCGGCATCGAAGCCCGTGAGCAGGCCGCCATCCTACAGGCCAAACAACTGGAACTGCCGGAGGTTTGCGCGCCCGCCGTGCCGCTGCTCTACATCGAGATGGACGGCACGGGCATTCCGGTGGTGAAGGCCGAAACCGAAGACCGCGCCGGCAAGATCGAGGGCCAGCCGGCGCACACGCGCGAGGTCAAACTCGGCTGCCTCTTCACCCAGACCACGACCGATGCGGAGGGCCGCCCGGTGCGCGATGAGGATTCCACCTCCTACGTGGGCGCGATTGAATCGGCCGAGCAGTTCGGCTTGCGCCTTTACACCGAAGCCTGGCGGCGCGGCTGGAGCCGGGCGCTGAAGAAAGTGCTGCTCGGCGATGGCGCCGTGTGGATCTGGAATTTGGCCGACCAGCACTTCCCCGGCGCGATTCAGATCGTCGATCTCTACCACGCCCGCCAGCACCTCTGGGAACTCTCCGCCAAACTGTTCCCAGGCGACGACAAGGCCCGCCAACGCTGGCTTGCCCGCTGTCTGGACCGTCTGGAAAAGGGCAAGATCGAAGCATTGGTGAAAACCCTCGGCGCGCTCCAGCCCGCCTCCGAGGAACTCGCCAAATCCGTCAAAAACGAAGCCGAGTATCTGGAACGCAACGCCGAGAGGATGCGCTATCCGACCTTCCGAGCCCAAGGCCTTTTCGTCGGATCCGGCGTCATCGAGGCCGGCTGCAAGACCGTGATTGGTGTGCGCCTGAAACGATCCGGCATGTTCTGGACCGTCCGCGGCGCCAACGCCATCGTCGCACTGCGTTGCTGCCGCCTCAGCCGCAGATTCGAAGACTACTGGGCGGATCGCTCGTCAGCCGCATGACGGTCTACATTTTTGTCGCGCACCCGGCCTCTTGTGGCACGGCATCGACAGTCAGATTCCCATGTCCGGATTCCCCTCGAAACCCTTCTTCCCGTTGCCCCGCTTCGGCGTGGCATGGAACATCTTCGGAAACGGCAAGACCGTGCTCCGCGGCGGTTTCGGTGTGTACCGCTATCAGTTCTCCTACAACAGCGCCGTCACCGCGGGAATCTACGACGAGCCGGCGGGCATCCCCAGTTACAATCTCGTTGACCCGGCGAATCAGGGATGGAACTTCGCCCAATATGGTCTGCCGAACACGGCCCTGGGTCTGGGTGGAAATCTCGGAGCTATGCAACAGGGAGATGCCCGGACGCCGTATACGGAGACCTACGACTTCATCGTCTCTCAGGCTCTGCCGTGGAAGTCGATTCTGGAAGTTCAGTATTCCGGAAATCAGAGTCACGACCTGCTGCTCTCCGGCAGCGGCGCCACCATTCCCGTCCTGGGAAACCTGAACAAAACGCCGCGGGGCTCGTACTTTCTTCCGGACCCCGTCACGGGAGCCGTAAACGATCCGGCGTCGGCGGCGATCCCCTACCAGGACTACCGGCCTTACAAGAATTATCAGACGATGTTACTCGTCAGTCATGGCAGTTATCAGAACTACAATGCGCTCATGGCGTCCTGGAACAAGCACGCCGGGCCAGCCACTTTCATGCTGAATTACACCTTCAGCAAGGTGCTGGGCATACGCGACGGCGAGTCGGACAACGGAGCCGGCAACGGCTTCGCCGCAGATCCATGGAATCTCAGCGATAACTATGGCGTGCTCCCATACGATCACACCGGGATCTTCAACGCCGTGTATGTAATTCGCTTGCCCTTCCAGGTCCATGGCAGCCGCCTCTTGGAGGGTGTGGTCAACGGCTGGGTGATTTCGGGCCTCACCATGTGGCAAAGTGGCGCGCCGATTCAGCCCAATACGGGTGGCAATCTTAATCTCACCGCCACCGGCGGCCTGACCTCGCAGATGTGGCTGGGCACGGATTCGGAGGAAATCCTGCCCATGCTCACCTGCGACCCGCGTAGTAACCTAAAACCCGGGCAGTATTTCAATCCCGCTTGTTTCGCTCTCGCTCCGCAGCGAACCAATGGTCCGGCGGTCTGGCCGTATATCAAAGGGCCGTCCTACTTCAATAGTGACCTGTCGCTGCATAAGGAGTTCCGCGTTCGCGAACGCACTCTCGAAATGCGCTTTGCCGCGTCCAACTTCCTCAATCACCCGATACCTCAGTTCACTGGCCCAGACACGGAGTTGAACTTCGCGGCACCGGTAGCGGGCGCCAGGAATTCCAACGCTCTCACCAGGGGCTACCCGATCTACTCAGTCGGCTCCCGCATGGTGCTAATCGCATTCAAGTACAGGTTCTGAGCCGCGTTAGAATATGGCCGGTACTTCTTTCCGGCCTCAGAAAGGAGATGGCACATGGGCATTTATTATCCGCTGCTGCTGCTGTTGTTGCAAAGCTTCAATGCCATCGCCTATACCTTCGTGTCGGTTCGGTGTCTACGCCGGCTGCGCACGCAGAGAGCGCAATGGGGCGGCTACGGCTATGCGTTTTTGGCGATGGCCTTCGCCGTGCTCTTTCTGGATTGTCTGGCCGAGGATTGGGCAGCCACCACACTGCACGGCGTGTTCGTACTGCTCGCGCTCTATTCCATCCACAGACTCGTCTTCTTCCTCCTGCCTCCGCTGGTCGTTCAAGTCTTGTACCACAGCCAGCGGCCGCATCTGCCGGCTCGACGCGCCTGGGCGACCCTACTGGCAATTCTCTGGCCATTTACAGTGGTGGCGGCGGTCAGTGGCCTCGTCGCCGGACGGGTTTACGGGAGTGATCTGCCGCGCGAGAATCTGTTCGTTGCGGTCGTGGCCTATTCGTTCGTCTGCGCCATCGGCATGCTAATCGCTTCCCGCAATCACCTCGGGCTGTTCGCGCGCGCCCCGCGCCGCTACATGGCGCTCCTCTTGCTTGCCATGTGCTGCCTGGCGGTGTTGGGATTACTGTTGAAGGCTAAGGGCCCGGCCATTAACTTCGGCATAGATGCCAGCATAGACACGTGCACGCTGGTCTTCGTCTTCATCGTCACGTACCACAGCGAGCGACTCACATTCTTCGACATTCTGGTGAAGAAGGCCACCTTCGTCTTCTCATCGTTGCTGCTGCTCACGCTTTACTTCCAGTTCGTCACCCCGCTGATCTGGGCCACGCACCTGCGCGGCTGGATCACTCCTCTGGTGTGGGCGCTCTCGGTTTGGCCGATCGTGCTCCTGGCTCCATGGGGGCAGCGCAAGCTCTCAGGCTGGGTGGACCAACTCTGGCTCGGCCGGCGTTTCTCGCCCGCCGAAGCCACCCGCTACTTTCTGGCCGGCTTGCAGGGGGCTATCAGTGCCGATGACTTGCGCGCATTGGCCGCAGAACGCCTGGGCGCCATCTTTCGTGCAGACGCTGAGGTGCTCGACAATTTCCCCATCCCGGCCGGCAGCTCCGGTATCCGCGAGGCCATCACTGGGCCCATTCGTTTGCACGGTGAACCCGCCGGAGTGATTCGCGTCCAACCGAGGGCGGATAGCCCGCAGTTCCTCAGCGAGGATCTTGATCTCCTTTCCTCGCTGGCGGAGGCGTATTCGTTCCTCCTCGAAAATCTGCACCTGCGCGAGAAGCGGCTGGAACAGGAAAAGCGCGAACAGCAACTGGTTCTGAGCGCCAACCGCTCGGAGTTGAAGGCCTTGCGCGCGCAAGTCAATCCCCACTTCCTGTTCAATGCGCTGAACACCATCGCCAGCCTCATCCCGCGCCAGCCCGATCGCGCGGAGCGAACCATCGAGCAGCTTGCAGAGTTGTTCCGTTACACCCTGCGCCGGTCGGACCGGGAGTGGGTCACTCTCGAAGAGGAGCTCGAAGCCGTTTGCGCCTACCTGGACGTCGAGGAGGCGCGCTTCGGCGACCGCCTGGCCGTTCGCATCCAGGCGTCCGATGAAGCCAGGCAGATGGGGATTCCGGCCATGATCGTCCAGACCCTCGTCGAGAACGCAGTCAAACACGGCGCTGGAGGGATTCGAACTCGGGCGGTGGTCGAGGTCGGCGCTGAAGTCTCCGCATCCGGCTTGCGTATTACGGTGGGAGACAACGGCCCGGGCTTTCCCGCCGCTGCCACACGGGCGTTCCCGCCTGGCAACGGCGGCTACGGACTGCGCAACATTCGCGAGCGCTTGCAGGCGCACTTCGGAGACACTGCCAGCCTTACGGTAGACCGCGACACCAAGCTGGGGATGACCGTCGTCAGCGTTCGCCTGCCGCTGGCGGTGTCGCAGACGGCGGAAGCGAGGGCGCAATGATCCGGGTGATGCTGGTCGATGACGAGCAGGCGGCGCGAGAGAGGCTGCAGCAGATGCTCGGCCCGTTTCCAGGCCTCGAGATCGTAGGCGAGGCGGCGGATGGCGAACAGGCCATCGAACGCATTGTGGATCTGCATCCGGACCTGGTCCTGCTCGATATCCAGATGCCCGGCTGCACCGGCTTGGAAGTCGCGGCCTGCCTTCCAACCCCTCGCCCCAAAATTGTCTTCTGCACCGCCTTCGATCAATACGCCGTCGATGCCTTCGAGTTGCACGCAGTCGACTACCTGCTGAAGCCGGTCAACCGCGTCCGGTTGGCGCGCGCCATCGACCGCGTCTGCCAGGGCGGCGGGCGCGAAGCCGGCGGCGAGATTGAGCGGATTCTCGCCACGCTGCGCACCAGGAACACGCGTCTGCTGGCTCGCTCCGGCGAAGGTTATCGGGTTATCCCGCAGCAGGAGGTGGTGCACTTTTTTTCCGACACCGGGCTGACCAAGCTATGCACCCGCGATCGCTCCTACCTCCTCGATCCGACGCTCAATGAACTGGAGCAGCGTTTGGACCCCGCTCTGTTCTTCCGCGTCAGCCGCGCCGCCATTGTGAATCTGGACTGCGTAACTGAAGTCGTGCCGCTGACTGGTGGCGTGGCCGAGGTCGTGTTGAACACGGGTGTGCGTTTCGAAGTCAGCCGCCGGCGCGTGAAAGATCTTCTGCAACGCCTTGGCGGCGAGCATCCCTTCAAGGAAGCTTCGTAAACACAGCCACCGCCCCGCGCTAGACTCATCTTCCCGATGACCCGCGTTGCGAGTGAATTGGACGGGTGGGACCATGTCTGTATGTCCACGGGCGGGTCGCTCTTCTCGCCGTGGGCAAAGTGGTTCCGAACCTGGCAGCCGTTTTGACAATTCTTTATGGAAAATACAATGCCCCCGCAGCTCGAAAGCCGTGCGGCAAAAATGCTTCGGGAAATCTTCGAATCCGGACGTCCGATCACCTATGTCCGCTCCGCGGAGGAGCAGCGGGTCGGGAGTGTGCTGCGCGAGGTGGGCCTGCGGCTGTTCGCACCTGCACCCGTGCCCGTCTGGACGTGGAGCCTCACCGAGGGAATGCAGTGTGCGGGCGATGGCTCTCTCGCCGGCACCGGGGATCCACGCGCCGCTCTGGATTTCATCGTCGCGCATGCGGAAGCGGGTATCTTCCACCTCAAGGACTTTCACGAGCCGCTGCGCGAATCTCCAGAGGTCCGGCGCCGCCTCCGCGACCTCTATGAGAGTTGTCTTGACCGGCGCAAGTTCGTCGTCATCACTTCTCCCGTACGATTTATTCCCGAGGAACTCGAACGCAGCGTCATGTTTGTCGAACTCCGGCCTCCCGATCGGATCGAGTTGTTGGCGCTCCTGCGCGATGAGGCGCAGCAACTCCCGGAGAGCGGCGGCGGTGACGATTTGAGCGAGGCGCTCTTACAGCAAATGGCGGGTGCCCTAAGCGGGCTCACTCTCGACGAGGCGCGCTACGCGTTACGCCGCGCCATGGCCGCGGGCCAGCGTCTCGGACCCGGGTCCATGCCGGCTTTGCTTGAAGAAAAGCGGCTGCTGGTCAACCGCAGCGGCGTCATCGAGTATATGACGGACGGTACCAGCCTCGGCGAGGTCGGGGGCCTCGATCACCTCAAGAAATGGTTGCTGGAGCGCCGCAAGCTCTTTCAGTTGCGCGACAAACTGAGCGCCGATATCGTGCCCAAGGGAATCCTGATCATGGGTATTCCGGGCTGTGGCAAAAGTCTCTCCGTCAAGGCAATCGCCTCCTGTTTCGACCTCCCGCTCTACCGCATCGACATGATTGAGATCTTTTCCGGGAGACATGGCAAGCCTGAAGGGGTCTTCGTCCAGGCGTGCCGGATGATGGAGGATCTGGTGCCGGCAGTGCTTTGGTTCGACGAGATAGAGATGGGGGTCACGGCGACCGAGACCGGCGGAGAACAGGGCCGGATTTTCGCCTTCTTTTTGACCTGGATGCAGGAGAAGGCCCGCGGGCTTTTCGTCGCCGCCACGGCAAATCGAATCGACCTGTTGCCCGCCGAAATGATTCGCAAAGGACGTTTCGATGAGGTGTTCTTCGTTGACCTGCCGCTCGACGCCGAACGCATCGAGATTTTCGGGATTCATCTCAGCCGGCGCGGGGTAGATGCGGGCCGGTTCAAACTCGAACTATTGACTCAGTTCACAAATGGCTGGTCCGGGGCCGAAATTGAGCAGTGTGTCGTCTCGGCTTTGACGAAGGCTCGCCTCGAAGACCGGGAGTTAACCGAGGATGATCTCATCGGGGTGGCGGCGCGCCTGGTCCCGCTGTCACGCACCATGCGAGAGCAGATCGATCACATTTCGCGCTGGGCGTTCGAGCGCGCTGTTCGCGCCTCTCCCCGTCGTGCCGTGTAAGGCTCTACATCCACCTTGAACTGAAGGGCCGCCGGCAACGACAATCCGCGTCCTGGTACCCCGTTAGTACCCGTTCGCCAGTTGTAGAGGTATCAAATCTCCTTGTATTGCTCTACCTTTACTCTGGGAAGGCTTGCAGGGCCTATTATGCGTATCCTGGTGGCAGACGACAATTTGGTCTTTCAGGCGGTGCTGCAGTCCATGCTCTCGCAATGGGGCTACGACGTGGTCGTGGCCAGCGATGGCGACGAAGCTTGGCGATTACTGCAACTCGAAGACGGGCCTTGCTTAGCGATTCTCGATTGGCTGATGCCGGGTCTGGATGGCCTCGAAGTGTGCAAGCGGGTCCGCGCGCGCGACCGCAACCAACTCCGCTACACTTACATGCTCATTCTCACTGCCAAGACTGGAAGCGAAGATCTCCTTACTGCTATGGAGGCTGGAGCAGACGATTATGTCACCAAACCCTTCAAGTCTGCTGAACTAAGGGCCCGCTTGCGCGCTGCCTGCCGAATTCTCGACCTGCAGGAAAAACTCCAGTTCACCCCTCAGGCTCTGTTCCGCACCCCCGGCATGCACGTTGCGGACATGTATTCGACTGAGTGACTCAGCCGTAGGTTCCCGCTACGATTTCAGCCCAACACGAGAGCCATTGCGCCACGCTCAAGTTAGGTAGGAATCAGTTTATCGCGTGGCGGCAGACTGTGTACGAACCGCCGGACCGCCTGCAGCAAGTTCTCCATCTTCACCGGTTTCGCGATATAGTCATCCATTCCCGAGGCTAGACATTGTTCGCGCGCACCGACCATGGCTTCGGCCGTCATGGCGATGATCCCCACGTGCTGGCCAGGAGCTTCCAACCCGCGAATCGCCTGCGTAGCGGCGTAGCCGTCCATCTCCGGCATCTGGCAGTCCATGAAGATGAGGTCGTACGGCAGCATGCGGTACATCGCGACGGCCTCGCGGCCACTCGCCGCCACGTCCGCGCGCCATCCGAGTCTTTCGAGCATCCGCACCGCGACCTTCTGGTTTACTGCGTTGTCCTCCGCGATCAGAATACGCGGCGGCGACTCGAAATGGTCCTCTTCCAGCAACGTCTGCTTCGGAGAGTTGGGCGCAGCGATTGTACCCGTCGTCACCCTTGACCACGCCGTGGTGAGGGTGTTCAAGAGCTGCGATTGGCGCACCGGCTTGGTGAGGAAGGCATGGATGGACCCGTCCTTGAGCGTGCAAATCGCTTAAATGGCCCACGGATGTGAGCAGCACAACCGCAGGATGCCCGATGCCCGTTTCCGCACGAAGAGCGTCCGCCAGCGCCGCACCATCCATCTCCGGCATCTGGTAATCCAGCAAGACGAAGTCGTAATCATCGCCCCCCGCGTGCGCCGCGCGAAGTTCCGCCAGCGCTTCTGAAGCCGAAACTGCAGCTCCCGCTTCGCATGCCCCAGTTCGTGAGCTGCTCGTCCAGCAAGCGCCGGTTCACGTCGTTGTCGTCCACGATCAGCACGCGCAGGCCGCGGAGGTCGTCCACCGGGACGGGCACGGCGTGTGGTTGTGAATCGAGCGTGAGCGGCAGCGTGAACCAGAAGGTCGAACCCTCACCCACCTGGCTTCGCACGTCCATCGTGCCGCCCATCAATGCAGCCAGTTGCTTGCAGATCGTAAGTCCCAGCCCCGTGCCGCCGTAGCGGCGCGTGCGTGGATGCGTCGGCTTGGCTGAACCTCTCGAACACTTTGGCTAGCTTGTCTGCGGGAATTCCGCTGCCGGTGTCGCGCACGGAAACCCGCATATTCGCGGCGCTACCGTCCATCGATTCGCACTCCACAGTGATCAGCACGTATCCGTGGTCGGTGAACTTCACGGCATTGGCGGCGAGGTTGGTCACGATTTGCCGGATCCTCCCGGCGTCTCCCACAAAGTGCCGTGCCAGCCCCGGCGCATAATCCAGAATCAGATCGAGGTCCCGTTCCTCGGCCCTCGGCGACACCATTTCCATGACCTCTTCGATCACTAGCCGGAGGTCGAACGGGAAGGATTCGATCTGCAACTTGCCGGCCTCGATTTTGGAGAAATCGAGAATGTCGTTGATGATGGTGAGCAGCGCTTCGCCGCACTTTCGTACCGTCTCCGCATATTCGTGCTGCTCGGGCGTGAGCGCGGCATCGAGCAGCAGGCCGGTCATCCCGATCACGCCATTCATCGGAGTTCGGATCTCATGGCTCATGTTGGCCAGAAATTCGCTCTTGGCCCGGCTGGCGGCCTCGGCCTCCTCCTTCAGCGCGGCGGCCTGCTCGAGTTGAAGGCGGATGATCGCTGTCTGCTGCTCAACGCGGTGCCGGAGAACGGCAACCCAGCCGAGCACGGACAGGGTCATTGCCAGCACCAGGCTGAGCAACAGCCAGGCATGGCGGGCCGTCCACCACGAGGGATTCGCGAGCACCACGACATCCTTCGTCGAGCGCAGCAGGATACGAAACGACTTCGGCCGCGCCAAGCCGCCCTGCGTCATCGTCCTCTGCGTGTCCATCTGCACGGAGCAAATCCCAACCACACGGAGTTCGCTGCCGTCCTTCCAGCCCGGCATCGGATGCTGTTTCGAGCCAACTTCCGATTCGTAGGGGAGGACCACGGGGAAAAGGAAGTCATCCGAAGACAAAACCAGGGTTGGGTCTTTGGTGGCGCGGTCCCAACCGATCAATCGACCCTCAATTTGCACCAGCGCCGCGTCGAAACTGCCGCCGAAGGCCTGTTCGGCCGTCACCGGTTTCGCGGCCAGGGCCTCGCCCGCGCCCAGCGGTTTGAACGTGGCATCCGTCATGGTGGGAGTGTAATCCCCGACCGCCGGAAACCCGGCCACATCCACCAGATTCCCGACGGCGACGGGCGTCTTAATGCGCTGTCTGGACGCAAATTCCCTGGCTGGAATCCTGCAGGCAGAGTGCCCTGCCAGGCCACGCCAGTGTGACTTGCCCCCGTATGTGCACCGCGTGGAAGAAAATGGTTTCGGGGGTAAAGCGCAGCAGGCTGTTCACGGGCCGCACAGGCAGAGTGTAAGGATCGGCCGGAGCAGGTTCTTCAATCTCGACTTGATCCCGGCTCGGGAACATGACGCGAAAGCCCGCGACCTGGTGGCTTGGGGTGGTTAGTGCACCTGCATTGCCATGAATCCTTACCTTGGCGTCCACTAGTTTCGAATAGTCCACCCCATTTTCCTTGACTGTAGTGGCCGTGAGATGACCATCGCTAATCGCCATTCCAATGGTCACATTCGAGCCCGACTCGACGACCGAGTGCACAACTCCTTCGACCTCTACCCACTGTGCGTCCTCGACTCCCGTCAGCAGACGGGCCAGGCTGACTCGTGGAGCTTCGGCTGGAACATGGGATTCGCCGACACTGCGGACAAGCGGCTGACTGACCACGGGTCCAAAGTCTCCAGGGTCGCTGACGCCGGTCAATTCGACGACCGAGCCCGCGTGAACAGGAAGAATTGGCCTGGCAGAGACGGCGACAAAGATGGCGCCGGTCGAATCGCGCACGAACAGCGCGCCATGCCTCGGATCGATATAGGGATCGTAGTAAGTGACTACAGCCTGCAGGTGGACCGGGTAATGGCGCGCGGCTTCTTGAGGAGACAGGTTATGAACACGTCGCGCCGTGGTGAGAACCGGCAGTGCGCCGGGCTGGGAGGCCCCAGTTTGGGCGTTGGCCGCGCCGCCCATCCACCACAACGCAAATACGGCCCCCAGAAGCCGGACGGCCAAGGCAGCGCTCGCGATGCCAATTCTTGTGAACGATTCGCTTCTACCGTTACTACAGCAAGTGATCGTGCCGGGCGCACTTCGTCCACCCCCTGGCGGAGGCTCTGCTCCGGACATTCAAACAATCGCCCAACCATCCTCTTCACATCCCGTGACGTTGATCACTTCCTGCCACACAGCCACTCTATTCGACGCACTTCCGCTCGCGTTGCTTGGCCGCACGGCAGATCACGGTGTCCTGGGAGACACGACTCTTCCGTTATTGGAGTACGCTGTCATCGCTCCGCGTATCTCATTAAAGAGCTCTTGGAGGCGGTTCAGCCGGGCTGGAATGAGCAGTACGCCCTGAGGATCCGAGACAAGCTCGAGCTCTTGACAAGCCTCCGCTACCGCGTCAGCCCCCATCTGCCTGGCGCTGCCTTTAATCGCGTGGGCTTCTGCACGGATCCTGGGAAAATCGGAGTCCGCCAGGGCTCCACGCATCTGCCCAACTCGAGCTTCAGTGTCCCTGCTGAAGGCATCGATCAGCTTGACAATTAACTCGTCATCGTCGCCGGCGGCTTCAACAAGCAATGCTGGTGGCGACCACGCGTGCCGCGAGCGAATAATTGCCCTTTGTAGTCAGTCCGTCTGACGGTGTCAGAGGGATCATTTAACAAGCCTCCAAATCCCGGAGCTAAAGATACACAACTGCCTAATCTTAAGTGTCAGGCTGCCTAACACCGCGTCACAAGATTGACTTTGGTTCACAAACTCGCGATACCTTAGGGCACGCTGGAATCCGCCAAGGATGTGTAATGGCGGCCGGCAGGCCCCGCGCCATCGGCTCTCGAACGGCATCTACTACCAAATGTCAACGTTGCCCGCTATGCCGTTTGCCAGCATTGACTTGTAGCTCTATTCCCGGCGTAAACTTATGCAGGAGTTGTGTTGCGCCATTCTGCGCTGCCAGAAGTGGCTCCTTCCAGTGCGGATATTGCACGTCCGGACATCATGAACGCATATGTTTTGCTGATGAAGGCGTCAGATCCGACGCGCGAGCGGATGGCGCGGCACCTGGCATCGAGACCAGCTCGACGTCTCCGCGCGGGTCTGACCGCGGTCGCTCTACTCGCTGCCGGTTCTTGCATCGGCCACCACACCGCCACCCCGCTTGAGCGCATCCAGCAGGTCGCGGCCTTGCCCTTTCAGGTCGACGACCATCGGATTCCAGTCCATTTGAAGGGCTGGGTCACTCTTTCGGATCCCACCACCAACCTGGTGTTCCTGGAGGACGGTACCGGCGCCGCCCGCGTGAATCTCCCCTTCCTGAACATTGACCTCAGAACAGGCAACCTGGTGGAAGTGATCGGAGAAGTGAACGAAGGGGGCGCCGCACCCACGATTGTAGCCAGCGCAGTCAGGCTTTTGCCAGGCACCCACGACCCGCGCGCTCTCCCCGTCCAAGTCGCAGACCTCACCGCCGGCCGCACCGGCTTTCGCTATATCGCGGTGGACGGCGTATTCCGCTCCCGGCACCAGGACCGTGCGGGGAACGCCGTCATCAGAATCGGCTCAGGCGCAACGGTGTTCGAGGCTTACATTGCCGCCATCGATCTGCCAAGTCTCACCGGCAAAATCGGCGCCCGCATCCGCATACGCGCCGTGGCCAATTTGAGCCGTGATGTCTACGGCGGCACGGCCCGTGTTCAGGCGTGGATTCCCCGGAGCACGGATTTCGAAGTCCTCGTGCCAGCTCCTCAAACCACTCCCGTTCAAACCGTTTCCGAGGTAGCTGCGTTGCCCAAAAATTCCCTGGCCGAGCACCTGCTCCACCTCCATGGCAGCGTCCAGTCCGATGGCGTGCGCGAAGAATTGCGATTTGAGGATAGCACCGGCTCCATTCGCATCCGCCAAGCCCCCACCGCAGAGCTGCCCATCGGGCAGGTGGTCGACGTGCGCGGCTTTGCAGAACTCGATGGCGGCGAGCTCAAAATCACCGACGCCAGACTGATCCCGCCGAGTCCTCTGTCTCATCCTGCGGATAAGGACCGGATCATTACCTCCGTGGCCGAGGCGCACACCCTCAGCCCGGAAGAGGCCGCCGGCGGCATTGCCGTTCACGTCCAGGCCACCGTCACCTACCTCAATCCCACATCCAACACGTTTTTTGTGCAGGATAAGACCGGTCCCGTTTACGTGCTCGCTCCCCGAGTCCACGAACTCACGGTCCACGTGGGCGATCTGGTGGATCTGACCGGCGTCACCGCGCCCGGTCAATTCGCACCGATCGTCTCCGGGGCTTGGGCGGAACGCATCTCCTCCTCTTCCATGCCGCCGCCGGCGCCGGTCGCCTTCGATGACTTGTTTTCCGGGAGGATGGACAGCGCCTGGGTCCAGACCGAAGGCGTCGTGCAAAGCGTCGAATCCCGGCGCGCCTCGTTGGAAGATGCCGTTTGGATGCAGTGGGGAGAACACCGGTACCAGGTGCTCGTCTACAATCCGGACGCGCTCCCGCTTCCGCCGCCGGATAGCCGGGTCCGCATTCAGGGTGTTTGCGCCTCGTTGTTCAACGCCAAGCGGCAAATCTTCGGCATTCAGATCTACGTGCCCTCGCCCGAGTTCGTGCGCCTGCTGGAGCCCAGTCCGGATCCGGCCGCGCTACACCTCCGCCCCATTGATGAACTGCTGCGTTTCTCATTTGCCGATTCACCGGGGCACCGCACGCGAATCCGGGGCGTGGTCACTCTCACCAACCCCTCCGGCCCATCGTACGTCGAGGACACCGGAGCCGGCGTGAAGATCGTCAATCATGCGCGCATGAATCTCCGTCCCGGCGATGTGGTCGATGTGCTCGGCTTCGGGCACTCCGGCTCTTTCAGTCCGGAAATGCGGGATGCGCTGGTTTCGCTCGTCACACGCGGCCCCGCGCCGGTGCCGCCTTCCATAACCGTGGACGAAGCCTTGGAGGGTAACTACGATTCCAAGCTGGTTAGCATCGATGCTGCCGTGGTGGACCAGCTCAGAGGTTCCAACCAGACCTCGGTCGTGTTACAGGCAGGCGGCAGGTTGTTTAACGCGACTCTGGATCGCGGGCGGATTCCCCTGCTCGACCGGGGCAGCATCGTCCGTGTGACCGGTGTGTGCTCTGTTGCGGCCGAGGGCAATCTAGCCTATCGCATCCCAAAGTCGTTCAGTCTCATGCTGCGCAGCGCCGGCGATATTCGCCTGGTCCGGTCCGCTCCCTGGTGGAATCCCGGACGCCTGCTGGCCGTGCTTGGCTCCATGGCGGCGTTGCTGCTCATCGTCCTGTCCTGGGTGGCCGTGCTGCGGCACAAGGTCGGAATACAGACCGCAGTGATCCGCAAGAAGTTGCAACAGGAAGAACTGCTGAAGCGCACCGCGGAGCAACGGACGGCCGAACTGGAATCGGAGCGCACCAAGGTGTTGGAAGAGAAAAAGCGCGCCGACGAGGCTAGCGAAGCCAAGGGCCGTTTTCTGGCGGTGATGAGCCACGAGATCCGCACGCCTCTGAATGGCGTGATCGGAATGACCGGGCTGCTGCTGGATACCGAGCTGTCGCCGGAGCAGCGTGAGTACGCGGAAACGGCGCGCCGGTCGGGCGAGTGCCTGCTCAGCGTCATCAATGACATTCTGGACTTCTCGAAGATCGAAGCCGGCCGGTTGGGGATCGAATCCTTCGCGTTCGACCTGCGGCTGGTGATCGAAGAAGTCAATGAGATGCTGGCACCCAGGCTCGAAGAACACAAACTCGACTTAGTGCTCGAGTATCCGCTGGATGTGCCGCGGCATTTCATCGGAGACGCGGGACGAATCCGCCAGATCGTCACCAACCTGGTGGCTAATGCTGTGAAGTTCACGCCGGGCGGCTACGTGCTGATCAACGTGAACTGTGAATCGCAGCACGGGGACAAGGCGCAAATCCGGGTAGCGGTTGAGGATACCGGTCCCGGAATTCCGGCTGACAAGTTGCCCGGTCTGTTCGAGGAATTCAGCCAGGTCGATGGCTCGATGACACGGAGATTCGGCGGCACGGGCCTGGGGCTGGCGATTTCCAAACTACTGGTGAACCTGATGGGCGGCGAGGTCGGCGTCATCAGCCAGGTAGGTAAGGGCTCAACCTTCTGGTTCACGCTGCCGTTGCAGTTGGACGCACAGGCGCACCAAGAGCCGGTGCCGGTGGCCGACCTGCGCGGCTTGCGCGTGCTGATCGTGGATGACAACGAGGTGAACCGGCGGGTGCTGCACGAACAGATCGCCAGTTGGGAAATGCGCAGCGGCAGCTTCGCCATGCCAACGCAGGCGCTCCAGGCGCTGCGCGAGGCGCGGGCGGCGGGAGATCCTTACCAGGTGGTGCTGCTCGATTACCAGATGCCGGAGATGGATGGAGCGACTCTGGCGACGGCCATCAAGGCGGACCCGTTGTTGAGCGGTACCGTGGTGATCATGCTCACTTCGGTGCGGCATATGCAGGGAGTCGACATCGATGCCTGCCTGATGAAGCCGGTGCGGCAATCGCAGTTGCAGAACACGCTGGCGACGGCGTGGTCGAAGAAACTGCAGAGCGGGCATACGACGCGGACCAGCGCGCTGCACGCGATACCGGCGCTGAAACCGAAACTGCCGGACAGATTTGACGGGGGTCCCCTGCGGGTGCTGGTCGCGGAAGACAACGCGGTGAACCAGAAGGTGGCCGTCCTCATGCTGGAGCGAGTGGGGTTGCGGCCAGATGTGGCCGGCAACGGGCGTGAGGCGGTAGAGATGTGCGCCATGCTGCCATATGACCTGATCTTCATGGATTGCCAGATGCCGGAGATGGATGGCTACACGGCCACCGCGGAGATCCGCAAGCGGCAAGGGGCAGACGGCCGGGTGGCGATCGTCGCCATGACAGCGGAGGCGATGGAGGGCAGCCGCGAGCGCTGCCTCGCCGCCGGGATGGACGACTTCATTACAAAACCGGTGCGGTTGGACGAAATGGTCGAAGCTCTGAAGAAGTGGGGGCCGGCGCCGGTCCCGGTAGCGAAAGGTCAGTAGGCGGCACCAGCCCCGATCGTTGCCCTCAGTTCTCTCCACCGCAACCAGGAGCGTTTGAAGCCGGAGTCAACTCGATCCGCGCGACCCCGGCCGCAAGCCTGCCTACGGAGTCAGTGCCACCGATGCCCTCACTTTCTTCGGCGTGCCGTTGGCTGTGGCGCTGAACAGCGAGCCGAACCTCAAAACCGTCTGAAAGTCATATGCCGCGCCCGGCTTAATGTTTCTTTAAGGTTCCGGCGGTAGACTCTGCACGATGAAGGCTCTGTCGAAGCCAATCACCGAGGTGTCTCGGTTGCCGAAGGGAGGATGATAACGATATGGCGATGTCTTTGAAGAAGCTGCTTCCGTGCGATTTCGTACCGCATAGCGCCGACCTGGGGCTTCTGGCCCTGCGCATCTGGGTTGGCGCGAGCCTGTTTCTGAAGCATGGTTTTGAGAAACCCACCAACTTTAGCCAGATGGCTGCGCACTTTCCGGATCCTCTACATATCGGACCCGTTCCAAGCCTCATATTTGCGCTGTGTTCCGACGCCGTGTGCTCCATCCTGGTGATGCTTGGCCTGGCGACCCGCTGGGCTGCGGCGCTGATTTTTGTCAATATCTTCGTGGCGTGGAGCCTGGTGCACCATTTTCAATTCTTCGGGCACGGCGCGGATCACGGCGAGGTGGTCGTCCTGTACCTCGGCGCCTATCTGGCCCTCGCGATTGCGGGGCCCGGCCGATACAGCGTTGATCATCGTTTTCTCTCCAGGGGATAAGGTTGCTGCCGCTCCGCGCGGCGATAAAGCGCGCCCGCGGAGCCAATGCCAGGCAGAGAGCCAGTGTTCTTCTTCAAACCGGGGCCATCTCATCACGCGCTCAATCCGTTCCGGCGCTATCCGACCTGCAGCCGAGGATCGATTAGCGCGTTCAGGCGCTTTTCTGGAATTCCAGACTGTTCGCGCGCTACCTCGCGAATCGTGCGGCCGTAGGCATAGGCTTCTTTCACCAGAGCGGCGGCCTTCTCGTAGCCAATCTCGCGAGTCAGGGCCGTGCCGAGAGCGAGCGACTGTTCGACAAAGCCTTCCGCACGCGGCCGATCGGCCTCTAACCCGTCTACGAGTTTCTCCGCGAAGTTCCTGCTACCCGCGGCGAGCAGTTCGATAGCATCGAGCAGGTCATACGCCATCACGGGCATCATCGCATTGAGCTCGAAATTCCCCGCCGCGCAACACCACGCGATGGCGGCGTCATAGCCGATCACCTGCGCGCAGATCATCAGCAGGCTCTCGGCGATTACCGGGTTGACTTTGCCCGGCATTATGCTCGATCCGGGCTGGACTGCCGGCAGCCTTAATTCCCCCAATCCACAGCGCGGCCCGGAACCAAGCCAGCGAATATCGGTGTCCTTTCGGCGAGCCTGCGTGACTGAGCTTGCTCCCGGCCGGTGGTGACCTGGCCCGAAAAACACGGAGTCAATCCAGTCTCGCGGGCACTCCGGCGGCAAGACCATTCCCCATCGATTGCAGCAGCGCGACAATCGAAAACACACTCCCGCGGTTATCAGACACGCGGGTCTGCATTTCCTAACGCCTCATGTTAAAGTGGCGCATGACATCAACCGGACGGTTCGTCACCGTTCTTGCGATTCTGCCGCGCCTCCTCTCATTCGCGCAAACCCTACCGCCGGCGGCCCCCCAAATGCCGGCCTGCTCCGCGGCCGCAAGCGTGACGCCGGCGCCCGCCGCCGTGCCGCCGCCAGGGGGGACAGCCGGACCGGTCTCACTGAACGTCGTGGCACAGACGGGCGGCCGCACCCACGGCGTGGCCATGCGAACCCCCTACGCCTACATGGGGGTGGGCATGCAGGTGGTAGCGTTGGACATATCAGACCCAAGCGCAATGCAGCAGATAGGCGCCACCGAGTCATTGGGTGGGGCGGTGCGGGATATCGCGTTGCCCGCCCCTAATCGGATTCCGAGCCAGTTGCCGGAGCCGCGGTTTGTCAGGCGCCCGCCGCAGGCGCCACCGTCGCTCGCATACGTGGCGGCGGGCGAGGGTGGCCTGTATATCCTTAACGTCTCGAATCCCGCGCGGCCAGGCATCGCGGGAAACTACGCCAACAGGGGATACGCGGAGGGGGTCGCCGTATCAGGGGATTATGCCTACCTGGCGGATGGCCCCGACGGCCTGCGCATCGTGAACATCAGGAATCCGAGCCAGCCGGTTGAGGTGGCCACGGCTTTTATCCACGATTACGTCTTTGGCGTGAGCCTTTCGGGACATTTCGCTTACCTCGCGGCCGCTGGCTCGGGGCTGCTGGTAGTGGATATTTCCAGTCCGTCCAGACCCAAAGAAGTGGCACGCCTGAGCATTGCGGCATTCGCATATGCGGTGGCCGCTGTTGGCCAGACCGTGTATGTCGCGGCCGGCTCGGCCGGCCTGGCCGTCATCGACGTAACCAATCCCTTCCTGCCGGCGGAGGTCAGCATGTCGCAGACTCCTGGATGGGCCATGGGGGTGGAGGCGCAGGGCAACGCCCTGTACATAGCGGACGCCCTTGGCGGAGTCATTGTCATGAACACTTCGAGCCCAGCCCGGCCTGCTGCAGTGGGCTCGATCCAGTTCCCCGGTGGCGACTCTCAGCGACTGGCTGTGGACGGCACCGTAGTGCTGGTGAGCGATCGCAACATGGGATTGCAGGCAGTAGACGCATCGAACCCGGTCCAGCCGGCAGGATTGGGCAACTTCCAGCCGATGGGCTCGGCGGCAGCGGTGGCCGTGGCCAACGGCCATGCATATGTGGCGGACGGCCAAGCCATACGGGTGTTCGATATCTCTGACGCGGCCCAGCCGCGCGCACAGGGCGTTTATCAGTTTGCGTCCAGTTTCGGCCAGGCCGGCAACCCGGTGATCACGGTGTCGGGCAATACTGTCTACCTGGCCGCGGGTTTCAATTCTCTGGGCGTGGTAGCCGTGGATGTCTCCGACCCATTGCATCCCACCGGCTCCGCTTATGGGTTTCCGTATGGGACTACGCGCAAGGAGGTTGTGCAGGGCGGGCTCATGGTCATGGCCAACGAATGGGGCCTGCGCCTCATCGATGTTTCGGATACGCATGCCTTGTGCCAGCTGAATTTTATGGACACAAGCGGAGCCGGCACCGACCCTAATGGGAATTTTGCGCCAGGCGCGGTGACCCCAGTTGGCGTGGCACTCTCCGGGCATTTCGCGTACGCCGCAGCCGGCGGCGTCTGGATCATCGATATCTCGGATCCTCGTAACCCCACCGTGGTAGACAAATACTACGACCCCATTTACGAGTTGTTTGGACAAGCCCCGCTTGCGGAGGACGTGGCTGTTTCCGGGAACTCTCTGTACGTTATAGGTAGTGTGGCAGGGAGGGCGCTTCTGCGCGTGTTGGACATTTCCAATCCCGTGAACCCCATCCTTCACGGGTCGTACTTGCTGCCGACTGATGTCAGCCTTTTTGGACCGCGCTTTGCCGTTGCTGGCCGCACGGTGTTTGTCGCTGACAACGCCGCCGGTGTTTTCGCCGTGGACTTCTCGAATCCGGACCAACCCAAACTGGCCGGCCAGATCGTCTTGCCCGGCACGGTTGGGACGCTGGCCACCGATGGCCTGTACGTTTACGCGGCAGCGAACGACGGCGGGCTTTTCATTCTCCAGCCTGTGCCAGCTGTCTCGGCAGCCCAAGCGCCCGCGGCGTCGACTGGATTTCTTGCCGGTCGATCGCGTCGCTTGGCGGCGCCGGCGGGCCTTCCGCCCCTCGATCGTCCCTCGGTACACGCGGCACTGCCCGCTGGTACCACATATACTGTCACCAGCAGCGCGGACAGCGGGCCCGGAACGCTGCGCCAAAGCTTGCAACAAGCGTTACCTGGAGACCGGATCACCTTCGATCCCACTGTGTTTCCGCCTCTGAGCCCCGCCACCATCAAATTGCAGACGGCGCTCCCTGCGATTTCCGAGGGCCAGACCCTCGATGCAAGCAACGCCGGCGTCATTCTGGACGGCAGCGCGGCGCCTTCCGGCACCAACGGCATCCTCATAGGCTCGGATCGCAACGTCATTCAGGGCCTCGAAATCGTCGGCTTCGCGGGCGACGGCATCCTTGTTGGCGGACCGAACAACACCATCGGAGGCGATCGGGGGCAGGGCTCGGGTCCATCGGGACAAGGAAACGTCGTCAGCGGCAATGGCGGATCGGGCATCTATATTCAAGGACCCTCGAACCGCGTGGTGGGGAATTATGTCGGTCTGGACGCCACCGGAACCAAGGCACTGGGAAATGGCATTAACGGCGTGGACATTATGAACGCCAACAATACCATCGGAGGAACGACGCCCGCGGATCGAAACGTGATCAGCGGCAATGCGCAAGCCGACGTGAACATTGTCGGAGCGGGCGGCCAAAATACCGCGAATTGGATCATCGGCAACTATATCGGGACCGATGCCGCCGGCAAGGTCCTGCTTTCGAATGAATCCTTCAATATCGAATTCGGCGGCGGCGCTCCCGCCAATCATGTAGTGGGGAACGTCATTGCCGGCAACGGTATGGTGATCGTTGACATCGGCAGCAATTACAACGAAATCGTCGGCAATACTTTCGGTCTCGACGCCACCGGATCCACGCCTGTCGGCGCCAACTGCGGAATCAATGTCATGGAGCCACTCAACAAGATCGGCGGGCTGACGCCGCAGGAACGAAATATTATGAACGGGAGCGTCTACCTGTCCAATGGGTCAACCGACAGCCGCCTCAATGCATTCTTCTTCGTCCGTTGGACCTTCAAGCATATGTTGTTGAAGACCGCCTATAGCATTGAAGAGATGAAATCTATGGTTGCGCAGACCCCATTTGGCAAAGGCCGAATTGAATCAAAAGGCATCGGCTTTCAACTCGGTTGGAAAAATAAGAAGATTATCGTATGACCAGACCAAGAATTGTTGAACCCGAAGGTGTGACTGGGGAACTTACTGTTGAATTATATGATATGTTGATGAGAAGCCTGATGGAAAAAAAGGCTATCTCGATACTTCGATGATCATTCAAAGCGGAATCACTTTTGGCACGGCTTTGGAAGTTGGGCCGGGTCCCGGGTATCTTGGGATTGAATGGTGTCGAAACTTAGAGGCACACTCTTTCAAGGGATTCTTATATCAGCCAAGATATGATTAATATAGCTCAACGAAATGCTCAAGAGTTCAATGTTCAGAATTGCGTTGATATCATTTAGGCAATGCCAAACAAATGCCATTTGATGATGAAACTTTCGATGCGGTGTTTACGAATGGTTCACTCCATGAATGGTCAGATCCGAAGCTGGTGTTGGATGAAATATATCGAATCTTGAAAACCAGGCAGGTGTTACTGCATCACTGACCTGCGTAGGGATATAACTCCCTTTGAAAGATCGCTCTGCAATTTGCCATTCCAAAAGGAACGCAAGGGAAGGTTTTGCGTTATCGCTCAACGCTTCCTATACGGTGGAAGAATTGAAACTGATTTTGAAGGCAACCAAATTAGACAAAGCGAGCATTACAAAAGAATTGTGGACAGTCGTGGTTGCAGGACGAAAGGA
>CAVXJY010000095.1:0-13400 GCA_963761855.1 Bryobacterales bacterium
ATGTCCCCTTTTCGTCGTCGGCTGATGTTGCAACTTAAGGCACCTGTCAAGAGTTGCGTAACGGTCACCGACTCTGCAACCGGGACTACGAGTACAGAATGCCACTGAAAATCACTGCCGGAATCCTGTTTGCTACGGCATGTCTCTCGCTGTACTTCGGGGCAGGTTGGTTGTTCGTCGTGCCCCGTTTTCCCGGTGAGAGCTACTTCACGCTTCAACGGATGGTGTACGGTTTCGGGTCAATGCTCCTGAGTCTAGGATTGCTCGTGAGCGTTGGGTGGGCTTGGAACCGAGCAGGCACCGGACTCACGCTTCGGAAGGCGATAGGGCATTCATTCCGTTGGGCGATCGCTGCTGTCGCACTATTCTGGCTCGTTTTAATGGTTATTGGAGGCATTCGCCAGCAATAGCGAAGCACGATCACGGCTCCCGCAAGACAGCGCCGCCACGCAACAGAGTAAAGGGGCCAGACGCATTTTCTGTTACGAATTCGACCTGGACTCGCAGCGCCCCCGCGAACGATAATGGCGATGTGATCTCGCACGCGATCCAGCGGTCAGCCGGGTTGGCGAACGCATCGACGCAAAGGATTTGCTGACAGGACCCGGGAGACCGGCTGAGCCTGGCTAGCGAGGCGAGTGGCTGGGCGCAGAAGTACAGCTACGATGCGTTTGGCAACCGGACAGTGGCCGCGGGCAGCTATATGCCGAACGAGGGATTCACGCCGTCGAAGACGGTGGCCAGCGTGTTCCCGGCGAGTAACAACCGGCTGGTGCGCGGTACGGGCGACTCCTACGATGGCGCGGGCAACCAGACGGCTTGGGCGACGGTTCCGCCCAGCGCGTCGGGGAGCTGGTTCACCTACGATGGCGAAAACCGGCTGCTGACGGCGAATGTCGCGAACCAGGGCGGGGCGAGCTTCGTGTACGACGGCGAAGGGCCGGCGGGTGCAGAAGATTTCGTCGTCGGGCGCGGTGACGACGTATGTGCACGATGCCATGGGCAACCTGGCGGCGGAGTACAGCACGGCAGCGCCAGCCGCGGCGGGAACGCAGTATCTGACGTCGGATTTTCTGGGCAGCACTCGGCTGATCACGGACGCGTCGGGAAACCCGGTGCGCTGTTTCGATTACCTGCCGTTCGGCGAGGAGATCCCGGCGGGCGAGAACGGGCGCAGCGGCTGCTATGAGACGATGGGCAGCCCGCAGTATCCGACGTCGCCTGACGTGGCCGACCAGAAGTTTACCGGCAAAGAACGCGATGCCGAAACCGGCCTCGATTACTTCGGGGCGAGGTACTTCTCGGCGGCACAGGGACGGTTTACCAGCCCTGACCCGACGATCCTTGCTTTAAACCGCCTTGTCAATCCGCAACGGTGGAACATGTATGGGTACGCGCTCAATAACCCCTTGAAATATGTCGATCCCGACGGACGGGACGCGATGTATGTGGTGTTCAAGGACTACAGAGCTGCGATTATGGGCCTCCATCCATACGCGACGGGACACGCTGCGATGGTGGTGGTGGACGGTTCTGGCCACACGACCTATCGCGAATATGGCAGGTATGACACTAATCAGGGAGAGACACGGTCGCAAACAGTGCCCAACTTGCAGATGGACGCCAACGGTCACCCTACCGATGCGTCCATGGAAGCCCTTATTGAAACGATGTCGAAGGAGAATCAGAATGGGTCCGTCGATGTAGTTTACTACGACACCACTGATGACATCGACACCCTGCTCCTCAAAGAACTGGCAAGGAGGATGGCGGAGAACAAAGGATCCCAAGCGCCCTGGATACACTCTCGAAAGCCATAACTGCGGGACGCTGTTCTGTGAGACGATGCAAGCTGCAAAACAACCGATCCCCAGCCCGGCGAAGAAGGCTTGGCCGGTCGACACACTCCAAATGCTTTTAGGAAACAACCAGTGGTGGGCCCACTATTCGTACGAGCCCAAGACGAAGAAGACGAGAAAGAAAGAAAGAGTGACATCTACAATCACATATATTCAATAGGACTGCCCATGGCCTCTCGAAGTCTTTCTACGGTTCGCACGGTCCTGATTCCGCATGCGTTCCTGGTGATAGGCTGTGCCCGCCGGCAACAGTCAACTTTCTGAAAAGGAAGAGAATCCACTGCAATGAAGCCGATTAGGACCTTCTACCCGCTCGCTGTTTGGCTCATGTTGCTGCCAGGCTGCAACAGTGTGCACGCACCTGCAAGACCGGCAGGTGTTCCCCGCTCAGCCGTTTGGGCGGGGGGAGTGGATGGCGGCGCTTTTGTCGACTGCTCTCCGAGCCAGAATGGTGAACCAAATTCTTGCTCTGTGTACCGGGACGGAACCGGCGGAGTGTACAGCAGTGGGAGGTTTGTTGTGGAGGGAACAAGGAGAGGCATAACGGCTGATAAGTTGCAGTACGCTGGCGCTCCCGATGGAACGAGGATCTTTCTGAAGGATCATCTTACGCTTGTTCCGCTTCCCCCAGAACGACCGACCTCGGTTCCGAAGACGGCTTTGGTTGGAGAGAACGGCGTGTATGCCGATTGCCATCGTAAAGACAATGGTCAAGACAATGGTTTGTACACGTGCTCGTTGTATCTTGCCGCCAATGGCGAGGCACTGTTCAGTGGCTCATACCGCTGCGCGAGCTTGCCCGATGCGCCTTGCACTGGTGACCTCAAGTATGCGGATCGGGACGAGATAGCCTTACAAAACGCAGGTCATCTAAAACTGGTCAGGTGAAGCAAAACGGGCCAGCCTGAGAACTGCGATGTTTTCGGCCACCCTCCTTCCAAGCCCCCGTGCCGAGCTATTGCCCGGCCCGGACCTCGTTCAGCAGATTGGGGTGCCGGTCGAGCACCATGAAGAGTTTCACCAGCGCGAGCGGGGGCTTGGTCTTGCCGTTCTCGTAGCGCGAAAAGGCATTGGCGCCGCCGCCGAAGGTTGCGGCGGCCTTGGCGCTGGTCGAACGCGAGCTTCTCTGGTTCGCGCGGTTAGGCGGCTTCCCGCACGTGCATCTCGATGCGTAAGCCCGCGGCTGTCGCCATGTTCACCAGCGCGTCGAGGGCAAACAGGTTGATCTTGCCACGCATCAGGTCGGAGACGCGCGGCTGCGTCACGCCGAAAAGCCGGGCCGCTTGCGCCTGGCTCATCCCGGTACGGGTGATGTGATCCTTCAAGGCGATCATCAGGACCGAGCGCAGCTTCATGTTGGCGGCCTGCTCGGGAGTGTCTTCGATAGCGTCCCACACACTGGCAAAACGTTGCTTGTTCATTGCCCTAGCTCCTTCAACAACTCGCGGTAACGCTTGGCGGCAAGTTCCACGTCCGCCTTGCTGGTTCTCTCGGTCTTCTTCTGGAAGCAGTGCAGCACGTAGACCGCGTCGGCGAACTTCGCAACGTAGAGGACGCGGAACGCTCCAGCCTCATCCCGAATGCGAATCTCCTTTGCACCACGGCCCACCGTGTTCATGGGCTTCCAGTCATCCGGCTCCCGGCCGTTTTGCACCTGGTCCAACTGATAACCGGCCTCGCGCCTGGCCGTCAGCGGGAAAGCGCGCAAGTCTTCCAAGGAACTGCCCCGAAACTCGACAGGTTTGGAGTCGGCCACATCCATAGTATACAAAGTTTTGTATGGACAGCGGGTGGCTGAAGCCGTCGTCCGGAATCCAGGTTTCTACCAGGCCGCTGCCAGCACGTTGGCCACGGATGACGCACAGGGCGCCCACGGAGCGCTCTCAGGCGCGAGGTGGTAGGTGGAGGCCACTCCCAGGATGCCCGGCGGCCCCGTGGCCCACTACTGCCGGCGCCGAATGCCAGCAGCCAAAGAAAGAATGGCCGATCCTGTTTTTCTTTAGCCGCCAGCCGATCCCTGCCCGCCGGCATCACAAGCCGGAAGCGGACGGGCCGGCCCTCGGGCAGGTCGGAGCGGCGCCAGCCGTCGCCGCAGGGATCGTCCGGGTTCGAACGCGGCGCGGCGGGTCGCGCCGGTGGGCGATACAGGTCTTTCAACACTGTCAACATGGTTTACCTCACTGGGGCGGGTGCGAGGCCCGGCTGCTGGCGAAGAAGGAACAGCGGCCGGCCTCAACATTGTTGCCAGCGTGGTCAGCGCTGGACGATCTGAACACCAGCGGCCCGCAAGGTGTTCACCAGCGTGCGGGCGTTGTGTTCGGCGCGGTAGCGGGCATAGATCTCTGGATCGGCTTCCAGTGCCCGCGCGATGGCCTGCTCTTTCGTGAGCGCGGCGGCGGTGCCGGGCACGTACAATGCCGGCAGGCTGGCGCCGCGAAACTTGAGGACCTGTGCATCGCGCACGGCCTCGGCTTCTGAGTTCGCTACTCTGAATTGGCCCCTTTCGATGCTCTGATCTGGCCCCACCTGTAAACCATAAACCGTGTATCTTGTTTTGGGCCTCCGGGCCCAGAAGGAAGGACGGTTTTGAAGAACAGGAGAGCCAAAGTGGAACTATACGAGCAGATCCGGCAGGAGTACGAACATGGGACTGGAACGATCCGGGCGGTAGCCCGGAAATTGGGGGTGCACCGGCGGGAGGTGCGGAAGGCGCTGGCCAGCGCGATGCCGGCGGAACGTAAGGTTCCGGAACGCGAGCGGCCGAAACTGGGAGCGGCGATCCCATTCATCGACGCGATTCTGGAGGCCGACCGCAAGGCGCCCAGAAAGCAGCGGCACACGGCGCACCGGATATGGATGCGACTGCGCCGCGAGAGAGCTGAAGCCGAGGTAGCGGAGTCGACGGTTCGTCAGTATGTGCGCGCCAGGAAGGCTGCCATGGGCCTGCTGGGGCATGAAATCTTTGTGCCGCAATCCTATCAGTTCGGTGGCGAGGCGCAGGTGGATTGGTACGAAGGCTGGGTCGAGTTCGACGGCGAGGCCCGCAAAACCTACGTGTTCTGCTTGCGCAGCATGGCCAGCGGTGGCGCGTTTCACCGGGCGTATCCGCACGCCAATCAGCAAGCGTTTCTGGAAGCGCACGAGCTGGCTTTTGCCTATTTTGGCGGTGTGTTTCGTGTTTTGCGTTACGACAATCTGAAAAGCGCCGTAAAGAAAATTCTGCGCGGCCATCAACGAGAAGAGACCGCGCGGTTCATCGGTTTTCGCTCGCACTGGGGATTCGCAGCGGACTTCTGTACGCCAGGCGAGGGACACGAAAAAGGAGGTGTGGAGGGCGAAGGGGGCCAGTTCCGGCGGAACTATCTGGTGCCTGTGCCGAGAGTGCAGCACCTGGAGGAGTTGAACCTGCTGCTGGCGGCGGGATCGCGCGAGGAGCAGAAGCGGGTGATCCAGGGCCGCACGCAATCGATCGGCGCGGGGATGATCGCCGAACGGGAATATCTTCTGCCTCTGGCCGAAGAGGGCTTCGATCTGGCCTCGCTGCATTTTCCGGAGATCAATGCCAGTGGGTGCGCCAAGGCGTTGACGAACTTCTATTCGGCGCCATTGCCGGTGGGCACTTCGGTTCAGGTGAAGGTCTATTCGGCATACGTGGAGATCTGGCATCAGGCCAAGTGTGTAGCCCGGCACGAGCGCTGCTACGAGCGGCATAAGAAGGTGCTGGAACTGGAGCATTACCTGGACGCGCTGACGAAGAAGCCGGGGGCGCTGGCCGGTTCGACGGCGCTGGAGCAGTGCCGCGCACAAGGACGCTGGCCCGCCAGTTTCGATCAGTTCTGGGGACTGCTGAAAGAACGGGAGGGCAAGCAGGCCGGAACGCGAGCCATGATCGACGTTCTGCTGCTGGGCCGCGAGTATGGCGCGGCGCCAATGCGTCAAGCGGTAGAGGAGGCATTGGAATTGGGATGTTCGAACGTTGGGGCGATCCGCTATCTGTTGAATGTCCACAACCTGCAGCAGCAGCCAACGGCCAAAGCGGTAGATATCGGGGTGTTGAGCCGTTATGACCGGCCGCAGCCGAGTCTGGAAGACTACGAACGGTTACGGCCGAACTGGGCGGCGACGGAGGTGATCCAATGAGCGCCACCAAGCCGGTCCTGCAGGCGGCAATCCAGCAGTATGCCAAGCAGCTGCGCTTGCCCACGCTGGGCGATCAGTTTGCGCGCCTGGCCGAAGAAGCGGTGAAAGAGAAGCAATCGCACCTTAGTTATCTAGAGGCGCTGCTGGAAGCGGAAGTAGAGGAACGAGATCACCGGGCGGTGGCGCGGAGGATTCAGGAAGCGCGCTTTCCGGCGGTGAAGACGCTGGAGGAGTTCGATTTCCAGGTGGTGCCGCATATTTCCGTGGCGGTGATGCGGAATCTGAGCGAGGGCGGATATCTGACGCGCAAGGAGCCGGTCATTTTTCTGGGTGAAACGGGGACGGGGAAGACGCACTTGGCAACTGCGTTGGCGGTGGCCGCCTGCCGGCAGCACAAGCGGGTGCGGTTTACGACGGCGGCGGAAATGGTGACCGAGCTGATCGAAGCCAAGAACCAACTGGAACTAACGCGCGTGCGGAATCGCTGGACGCGCTACGACCTGATCGTAATCGATGAGCTGGGTTACGTGGTCATGCCGGATGCCGCGGCGGAGTTGTTGTTTCAGGTCATCGCGGGACGCGCCGAGCGATCGGCGGTGATTGTGACAACGAACTTACCCTTCTCCGAATGGACCACGAAGTTTCCCAATGCGCGGTTATGCAAGGCGATGCTGGACCGGCTGACGGACCAGGCCAACATCATTGAGACCGGGGACGAATCCTACCGGTTCCGCAGAACGCTGGCGAAGAAAGGCGGCAAAGCATGAATCGCCAGCGGTGGTACTACGCGCACCTTCGTTGGGCCGTGATGGTGGAGGGCAAAGAAGGGCTACGCCACTGGGAGGAGGTGGCACACATCTTTCTGAGTAACGATCAGGATACGGCATTCCAGCGGGCGCTGGAGATCGGCCACCAGGCCGAGCGCAGCCATGACGAAGGACGGCGGTGGGTGGAAAGCAGGCTGGCCCAGGTTGTCAAGCTTGATTGTCTGGGCGCCGATCAGACGGAGTTTCAGGTCGTGCTGGGATCGAGCAGGGCGACTGAGCACGTGCCGTTTGAACATATGTTTGATCCGGAGGGGAACGAGCCGGAGTCGCCCTTTTAGCGACCGCTGGGCGGTCAGGCACTGCCGGAATCAGCCTTAAGGACGGTGCCGGCGACCCGTTTTGGCCCTAACTCCAGTCGCCCTACGGGCTCCTTCCGTCAGGGCCAAAACGGGAAGAATTAGGCAAACACCAGGTGGGGCCAGATCAGAGCATCAAAAGGGGCCAAATCAAGTTGACAAACGCACGCTTCGAGTTCTTTGAACGTTTTCGTCTGCATGGTGGTTTTCTCCCTTTCGTTGTTATGCTTCCGGCGTCACGGCGAGCGCGCCGAGTTGTTCCACCAGCGGGCGCAGGTGCTCGTGGCCGCCGACGAATGCCGTTTCCAGGTGGTCGCGCAGGCCCGCGGCGAGAGCGGCCCTGGTGGAGCAGCCCTTCAGCGAGCGGTGAAATGCGCCGCCCGCCAGGCGATAGCCGGTGAGCAGTCCGTCGATGGTCCGCAGGTGTTCGGCGGCCTGTTCGAAGAGTCCATCGACGGCGGCGGCCTCCCGCTGAATCTCGTCGGCCACCGCCGCACGGCGTGCCCGCTGGGCCTCCAGCTTGTTGCGACGGTCCGCGTCTTCCACCACCTTCAACTTGGCGCGGGCGAGCTCGACGGCGCACTTCAGCGAATCGGCCTTCCGTTCCGCATCGCGCTCCGCAGCTTCGAGTTCGGCGGCGGCTTCAGGGATCGTTCCGAATACCAGCGCCGATCCCGCGGCGGTGCGCCGTTCTGCGCGCCTCTGGGTCAGTAACTGCTCAGCGGCGGCCAGGTCGCGTTCCAACTCGCCGATTCGCTCGCGCCAGTCGGCGGCGGTCAATGGTGTCTGAATCATCGGTTCATCCGTTCTTATCTGTTTCGTTCTCATCTGCTCCGTTCTCCTTTTCGAACTTCTTCAGACCACGGGCGCAACGTGGGCCGCCCCGTCGCCGGCAGCGAGGCTGTCCGACAGGAAACTCGGTGACGGACGGGAAGTAACCTAACGCCGCGAAGCACGGGGTTGCCGTCGGGCGTTCTTGTCATCGAGTAAAGGGGCCAGACGCATTTTCTGTTACGAATTCGACCTGGACTCGCAGCGCCCCCGCGAACGATAATGGCGATGTGATCTCGCACGCGATCCAGCGGTCAGCCGGGTTGGCGAACGCATCGACAGTGCCGACGCAGAGGTTTTGCTGCCAGGACCCGGCCAACCGGCTGAGCGCGGCAAACGAGCCGGCCGCGGCGCCCGGATTGACGGGCTGGACGCAGAATTACAACTACGATGCCTTTGGCAACCGGGCGGTGGCCGCGGGCAGCTATATGCCGAACGAGGGATTCACGCCGTCGGGGACAGTGGCCAGCGTGTTCCCGGCGAGTAACAACCGGTTGGTGCGCGGCTTGGGCGACGGTTCCCCCCAGCACGTCGGGGAGCTGGTTGCGGATTTTCACGAAAGCGATCACCGATTTCATTTGAAATCGATCATCGATTTCAGCCTCGGCGATCACCATCGGAGCGAAGCGACGCTGGCTTGTTTGATTCTCCAGTGAAGTGATCGATTTCGTCAAGGGAAATTTGCTTCTTGCCGTCGGAGCGCAGCGACGCTCGGATGCCGCCGCCGGAAAAGGGGCGCGGGGAAAGGGGCAGCAGCCCCGTTCCCCGCTCAGCAATGGCGAGGCCCGAGCGCGCTTTTCAGTGCTCGGTTTTCACGGTCTTCACCTTCCGCATCGATTCCCCTTTCAGCTCGATGCGGTGCGCGTTGTGTACTAATCGGTCGAGGATTCCGTCAGCCACGGTCGCGTCGCCGATCTGTTCGTGCCAGTTCGTCACCGGAACCTGCGAGGTGAGGATGGTCGATCGGGTTTGGTAACGGTCTTCGCAGATTTCCCAGAAATCCCGCCGCTCAGTCTCGCTCAGCGGGCTCATCGCCCAATCGTCTACCACCAGAACGTCGGTGCGCGCCAGCCGCGCTAGTAAGTTCCGCAGGCTGCCATCGGCTCGCGCCATGGCCAGGTCGCGGAACAGAGCCGTGGCGCGGCTGTAAAACACCAGATAGCCATCGCGGCACGCCTTGTGCGCCAGCGCGGATGCCAGATAGCTCTTTCCGCAACCGGTGCGGAATTTCGCGCTAAGCGATCAGTGATTTCACGCGAAAGCGATCAGCGTTTTCATTCCAAAGCGATCAACGTTTTCAGCGGAAAGCGATCACGGTTTTCATGCGATTCCGATCAGCCGATCGGCTCCCCGAAAACGGTGATCGCGACCATTTGAAAACGATCTGTGGAAAAGTGAGTGGCGGCGCTGGAGAACGCTATCGGGTATCCCGCCTGATGAAGGGGTGCCTAGAAATAGAGTCTCGATGCGAAAGATCGACAAGGGAAAAGGGGTCAGCCTCTGAACCGCTGATTGCTGGTGGCTTGGCGAGAAACGGTGCTTCGCGCTGGCTGATGGAAAACCGGGGGCCTATTGCCCAATTTTGTTGAGAGTCTTGCCGACCCCCATCGCGCTGGCGGGATGCGCTGCGGATCGGCGTGCGAGAAGCGGCGGTGGGAAAGCGGATTCGAGGGGCGTGGATGCCCGCGCGGCCGCGAGGCCTTTGTGGAACGAATTGGCGTTAGCGCGAGATCTGCGCCCGCGTCTGACCGCCACGGCGAGCGGCGAGGCACCCACGTCTTTGGGTATTTTGCGCGCCTGAGGGTGCCGCTTTCTCTCCATCCAGGAGCTGGCCGTTTCCGGTCTCTGGCAGCCCGGGCACCGGCAGCTCTTCCAGTTAGAATTCTCGCCGGCTGCCCGGAGTGCACTTCTAAACGGTGGCTCGGGCCTCCAGTCCTCTTTGCTGTCTGGGCTCACGCCTCCGCGCCGTTTCCCAAGGAGCCTCAGGCTTCACCACTGGGTCATCTTTTGCTGACGTAGGAGCATAGGCCGCCGTTCTGAGAGGTAAAATGGTTTAGTACGCGGCAGGCCAAACCCAAATCCGCATTCGAAGGCCAGGCCGGAAATAGAGGTTTGCTCGATTGAGTCAATACGCTCTGCAAGTCCTGCCGTCGTTGCCGGGACCGAATCCAGTGCCGTACCGAGCGGCTGAAGTTTGGATGTTCAGCACTTGCACGCACAAGTGCGGATACTGCTGGTACGCGGAAAGCGGGGAGGTCCTCGATTTCTCCCAGTTGGAGCGGTACCGGGATCAATCCTTCATCGACAAGGTCACGTCCTTCTTCCTGTCGCGGACGACGCCTGGGGCTGGGTGGCTCCTGCAGTTGGCCGGTGGAGAACCCCTTATCGCGCCAAATCTGGACCTCCTGACGGTCCCATTGCTCGAAGCAGGTAATCGATTGGCCTTTTACACCGCCCTTTTGGTTGGTCGCGACCATCCAGGGTTTCGTTTCCTGTTGAAGCATTCGTATCCGCAGGTAGACTACATCATGGCATCGTTTCATCCCGAGGCGGAGTTGGAAGAGGAGCGATACTTCGATAAGATCCGGATGCTGAGGGATGCGGGGCATAAGGTGTTTTTTCGGTTCGTCGGACAGCCGCGCCGGCTCGACCGGCTACAGGAGTTATCGGAGCGTTGCCGCGACCTGGATATCTGCTTCTACCCCACAGCGATGATTTCCAACAATTATCCGCACTCGTATACGCAGGACGAGAGAGAGCTTCTGCGCAGCCATTTCTCATCCCTGAGCCAGTACATTCAGTTGGAGGGCGGCCTGGCCACAAAGGAACTTTATTGTTACGGGGGAAGCCGGCTGATTGCGGTCAATCTGCAAACCGGCAACATCACCCCCTGCATTTCGGTGACGCATCCCTCGTTGGGAAACATATTTGAGAATCGCCTCGAATTACAACAGAATCCCATCGCCTGTCCTGAGCCCAACATGGACTGCAACTGCGACATTCACTTCCAGCAGAACATCGTCATCTCCGCCGAAGACCGCTCCCAATTTGAGAGACAACAGAACCGGTTCATACCGCCCACGGACTTTCGGCAAACGATGTCGGCCATGCGTCAAAACGGCATGGACTTCGGTTCAAGCCCGGGCAAGAGAGGCGGAACCGGCGAGGTCAAAGATGATACGCGTTCATTTTACACTCTCGCGGAGCTGAAGGAGAATTACCGGAAGAGGCTGGGGGTTCCGCGCACAACACTGGAGCGGAACGACTTGCGCGAAATTGCAGGCGCGGTTCAGGAGATCCGCGCTACCAGTGAGCAGGTGCAGGTTGAGGCGCGAATGCCGACCCGCATCGTCACCGCCGCTGGAAGGTGGTCTTATGCCGCGGTAATTCCGATATCGATTCCCTCGCAGTTGAACGGCGAAATCTGGGTTCGCGTCCAAGCCAGGATGCTTCAGGGGGATGGCGGCTTCGGTCTGTTCGAGCGCACGGGCATCGAATTCCAGGACCGCGCCGTGCTGGCCGCCTGCAACGAGGTCCAGACTATCTTTCTTCGGGCCGCGAACCCCGCAACTTTAGCGTACCTGATCATTCAGAACTTAACAGCAGACGGGCAGCCGGCGCACATTCTTTTGGAGGGCGTGGCTGTCCTTGCGCCTACGAGCGTTCAGCCCGGCCCCGTGCAACCAACCGTTGTCGACAGTGCTGCGGGACATCCCGGAAGATAGCCCTTCTGTCGAACGACGGCGACATCCCATAGAGCGCGGCGTCTGCGTGGGTCCGCGCGGGTGTTACTATCGATCGTCTGACTCATGAAAATCATTATTGACACCGCGGCCAAAACGCTAGTCCAGGAATCGGACCAAGAGAGAACTAGTTTTCCTCTTTTCAGCAAAGAGGCCTTCGACACCATTTCTGCCCAGTGGGTTCAGATCGGCTGGAGTCTTTGTTACTACTACAACTTCAGTTGGTTCGGCCATCCTATACTGCAGATGCCGGAGGATTTGCTTCGCTTTCAGGAGGTCATCTATCAAGTCCGTCCCAAGGCCATTATCGAAACTGGCGTGTTCCAAGGCGGATCTCTCTTATTCTATGCCACACTCCTGGAAGCGATGGGAGGCGGACGGGTAGTTGGAATTGACTTGGCCATTCCTCCCGAGGTCCGCGAATCACTTTGTGCACATAGGTTCGGGCACCGGATTTCGTTGCTCGAGGGGGACTCCACCGATCCCAAGATCGTCACTGAGGCCCAAAAGTTAGTCGCAGGACTGGAACCTGTGATGGTCATCCTCGATTCGGGACACACCCGAGTTCACGTCGCACGAGAGTTGGACGCCTACTCGCCCCTGGTTACGGAAGGCTCGTATATTGTCGTGGCTGACGGCATCATGCGCGACCTCACGGATGTGCCGCATGGCTCGCCCGAGTGGAAGGATGACAACCCCCTATCGGCGGCTAACGATTTCATAGCCCGGCATCCTGAATTCCGTCAGGAGTCGCCGCAATGGAGTTTTCATTTCGGCCCTATCACCGAGAATGTCACGTATTGCCCGGGAGGGTGGCTCCGCAGAATCGGCGGCACTGGCGGCAAAAGCGCCCCGACCGGTTTGGCGGCGACTGAAGATTCCGAGCAACAGATCTTGGGGGGGACGATGGGCGATCAATTCAGCGCCCTCGCTAAGCTTCAGGAGCGTTACAGGAAGAAGCTTGGAATGCCGCGCACCACGCTGGAGCGAGACGACCTATGCGAAGTGCCGGGCGCCATTCAGGAGCTTCGTGCGACCTCTGAGCAGGTTCAAATTCAGGTCGGGCCGCACATGCTAGCTCGAATTCTAACGCTCCGCGGAGCATGGTCCTACGCCGCCGTGGTGCCGTTGCAGATTCCCTCAAACCTAGACGGCCAAATCTGGGTTCGGATTCGGACCCGGGTACTTCAGGGTGAAGGCGGCTTCGGCCTGTTCGAGCGCAGCGGTATCGAATTTCAGGACCGCGCACTACTGGGTGTCCGCGGCGAGGTTCAGACGATTTTTCTCCAGGTCATGGATCCCGCCACGGCGGCCTACTTGATTATTCAGAACGCAACACCAGACGGGCAGCCAGCCGACATCCTGTTGGAAGAGGTGACTGTCCTGGGCCCGCCCCGCATCCGGCCCGCCTCTAGCATCGTACTGTAGCTGGCGCACTGCTCCTTGGCGCAGGCGTTTGGTGGCGTTGGCCCGGCGCCGGGGGTGCCCGCGCGAGGACCACTCGGACCGGATTAGGCTCGGTACAGCGCGGCGCGGACCAAGGGTGCGGCGGGTCGAGCGGGCAGGGGTAGAATCGGCCTTTTGCATTTACGAATTCGTCCCTGACGCGAAATCGATCTCACTCATAACCCGGATGGCGCATCAGGTGATCGCCCCTAAGCGACTTGACAACTTGACACGCGTCGGCCGCCGCCGCGTCGCCCT
>CAVXJY010000096.1:0-48111 GCA_963761855.1 Bryobacterales bacterium
CCTGGCCGAAGAAGCGGTGAAAGAGAAGCAATCGCACCTTAGTTATCTAGAGGCGCTGCTGGAAGCGGAAGTAGAGGAACGAGATCACCGGGCGGTGGCGCGGAGGATTCAGGAAGCGCGCTTTCCGGCGGTGAAGACGCTGGAGGAGTTCGATTTCCAGGTGGTGCCGCATATTTCCGTGGCGGTGATGCGGAATCTGAGCGAGGGCGGATATCTGACGCGCAAGGAGCCGGTCATTTTTCTGGGTGAAACGGGGACGGGGAAGACGCACTTGGCAACTGCGTTGGCGGTGGCCGCCTGCCGGCAGCACAAGCGGGTGCGGTTTACGACGGCGGCGGAAATGGTGACCGAGCTGATCGAAGCCAAGAACCAACTGGAACTAACGCGCGTGCGGAATCGCTGGACGCGCTACGACCTGATCGTAATCGATGAGCTGGGTTACGTGGTCATGCCGGATGCCGCGGCGGAGTTGTTGTTTCAGGTCATCGCGGGACGCGCCGAGCGATCGGCGGTGATTGTGACAACGAACTTACCCTTCTCCGAATGGACCACGAAGTTTCCCAATGCGCGGTTATGCAAGGCGATGCTGGACCGGCTGACGGACCAGGCCAACATCATTGAGACCGGGGACGAATCCTACCGGTTCCGCAGAACGCTGGCGAAGAAAGGCGGCAAAGCATGAATCGCCAGCGGTGGTACTACGCGCACCTTCGTTGGGCCGTGATGGTGGAGGGCAAAGAAGGGCTACGCCACTGGGAGGAGGTGGCACACATCTTTCTGAGTAACGATCAGGATACGGCATTCCAGCGGGCGCTGGAGATCGGCCACCAGGCCGAGCGCAGCCATGACGAAGGACGGCGGTAGGTGGAAAGCAGGCTGGCCCAGGTTGTCAAGCTTGATTGTCTGGGCGCCGATCAGACGGAGTTTCAGGTCGTGCTGGGATCGAGCAGGGCGACTGAGCACGTGCCGTTTGAACATATGTTTGATCCGGAGGGGAACGAGCCGGAGTCGCCCTTTTAGCGACCGCTGGGCGGTCAGGCACTGCCGGAATCAGCCTTAAGGACGGTGCCGGCGACCCGTTTTGGCCCTAACTCCAGTCGCCCTACGGGCTCCTTCCGTCAGGGCCAAAACGGGAAGAATTAGGCAAACACCAGGTGGGGCCAGATCAGAGCATCAAAAGGGGCCAAATCAAGTTGACAAACGCAGCAGACTCAAGGGCTATGCCGCGATTGGTTATGTGGTCGAGCTGGAGACAACTTCACCCCATTATCCAGGGTCTGCGCACTCATAGAGGCGAACTGCTCAGTCGCTGGGCTCGCCGTCTTCAACGCAAGGCCAGGATATCCTGCAATTTGTTTCCATCATCGTCCGACCGAGCGGTCCCGTTGCCGCCGCGCGCGAGCCAGGTTCCGTTCCTTCCGCTCCTCGATTTCACGGGCGGTCTTGCACAGGGCTGCCTGATACCTCCCCAGCCAGCCTCCCCAGCCGTCCTCGGTCGGCATGATGCCCCGCTTGAGTAGCTCGCGCGCCTCCTCACCAAGATGGCGGGGATTAGTCAATAGCTGGTCCGCATCGCCGAGATCTTTGACATCGAGCGTCAGGGCTCCATCCAGGGACAGCTTCCGCAACCGCACGAAGGAGTTGGTCCGTAGGTCGCCGCGGCTGTGGGCCTGCTCCATCTCTCGGCTATAGTTGATGAAATACACTTTCGCGTCCGTTCCTTCCAGCATCAAGTAGTTGCGCCCGGATTGCTCGTCTTGGCCGTGAACCAGCACCCGGCCCTCGACGGTCGTGATCTGTCTCACATCGAGCACTTCCATAGGCAGGCGCTCGTCTGACACCAGCGCGCCGTGTGCCGCGAGTGTCCTTTGCCGGTCGCTGGTTCTCTGCATTGCCCGCAGTATTTGGTCGAAATCCCGGCGCACGCGCCATCGGTTGGGTCCCATGGATTCAGCCAAACCCATGCGGCAAAGCACTGCGAGGCGCGCCACCTCGTGGTTCATTCGAAGGCGCACTGTTTCGCTCGAACCAGCCCGAATCGGGTTCCGCGTGACGGCGAAGTATGACGGCCCAAGGTCCGAGCTGATTTCCTGCGCGTCTCTCAGCAGCCTACGGTCCAGTGACGTAAACCGCTCTTCGGTGATTTCACGCCGTTCCGCCTCCGCCGCGTCGCGCTGTGTCCGGTATCCCAGTTGGCGGGTGCATAAGTCCTGGGCAATGCTCCGTATCCCTTGCTGCACGTAGTCACGACTCAGACGCAGTGACTGGCCATCACCTCTTACGCCGCGGACTACGATGTGAACATGCGGGTGCTCCGTGTTGTGGTGCTCCACCGCAGCCCATTCGAGATCCGTTCCCAGATCCTCCTCCATCCGTTCGATCAGACCGCGCGTCAGGCGAGACAGCTCTACCCGATCACCGAATTCCGGCGAGACAATCAGTTTAAACAACCGCTCGTCCCCCGCGCCCTGCCAGCCTTCGAGTTGACGGACAATGTCGATTCCGTCGTTCTCTCGATTGAAACCCACGGCCTTCGCGTCGTTTTCGAGGGTGGCGCTCTCGCGCGCCAGGTAGCGCCCATGCGCCTGCCACTGCCCTCGCGTCTTGTTATTCAGATAGGTCACTCGGACGGCGCAGCGCTGATGATAAGAGCAAGCACCTTTTCCTTTCCCGGCTGTGCCGCGGTTGCCGGTCTTCCGACTCATGCGGGCGTAGTGCATGAGAAGCTTGAAGCCGCTCGACCATGCCGCTCGTTCGTTGCGCGGAGCGCAAGGCTTTGGCGGCCGGAGCCGGGTTTTGCTCTCCCCGTCAGTTCGTGCCATGGCTTACCAGATCTTCCATGGCGGTGCGCGCATCGCCCGACATCGCCTGACCGGCAGCCTTCATGAGCCGGTCGTATCGCTCTCTGGCGCGGGCGGTGGCCTGCGGCCTCGCATCGGGCGCCGGTTCCGCCACACAGGTCAGCACTACTTTGGCAAAGGCGTCCACCAGGGCGAAGAGCGCGTGCTGTCCGCGTTCCACGCGGAAAATGTCCCGCGAGACACCATTGAAGCCTCCTGCAATCCGCTCCTCGGTGCCGGTCAACTCCGTTCGCCCCTTCAACTCGTTTCGGATCGCCGCCCGGATGAACGCACTGGGATTTGCGCAGCCCCTCGTCTTCGCTGCCGCCACGATTTGATGTTGCTCTTCGCCGCTGAGCCGGACCGCGATTCTAGCGGTTCGGGCCGCGCCCGTGTGTTGCCGCATGAATTACCCCCTCAATTAGTAAGGCAATGGGAGAGGCACACTGGGACAAGAAATCTTCGCGGAGGGTCGGGAATTGGGATGATTTCTCACTGAAATCCGTGCGTCGAACATTTGTCAAACACGCAACCGATTTTGTCCCACGCGGAATCCACTGATCGCATTCCGATTGAAATCAAGAAAGCACCCGGCCGTTCGACACTTCCTTTATGTTCCACTACCGGGTTTTTGGTTGCCTGGGAGCCGTCTTCGGTGGTCGTCACTATCACAATCTGTTGCACTTCGTTCACAAACTGTTGCACACCGTCGCGCCAGACGAAAACGTTTGCAGACTGTTCACAAACTGTTTGCAGACGGTTACACCTCGCAAGAAATGCAAATTTATGTCCCGACATGGCTGCGCCATTCCCTTTCTATATGAGGGAGCAATTCGACAGCATCAGACTTGGGCGGCGATACAGAAGGAAAACGGGGAAAGCACTAATTCTGAGTTTGTCGCCAAGCTGGCGACAGCCGACAACGCGCCTAAAGGCTGAAACTATGAATTTCGGAGAGAAAATGTTGACCGCCGAAGAAACGGCGGACCGGCTCGGCGTCTCGCGAGTGTGGGTACTCGCCCATGCGAACGGCAACCGGCGCCCAAAGCTGCCATCGGCAAAACTGGGGAAACTGGTTCGCTTCCGTCCTGAAGACCTGGAAAAATTCATCGAGGAGTGCGGGCGGTGACGGCGGCGACGGTGTACAATCTGAAATCGAAAGGCAAGCACATGCCACGCGCACGATTTCAGAGACCTGAAGTACGCAAGATGGGTGTCGGCCGTAACCAGCAATGGGGCTGCGATTACTTCATCTACCAGCAGCAGGACGGCAAAGAGAAGCGCATCCACAAGGTTGGCCGGTTCGGCCTGTGCTCACGCGTGAGCAAAGGAAAAGCGCAGACCGCCTGCGATGCGTTCGTGGCAACGGTGAACAACGGCGCCGTCCAAGCCGATGCGTCCATGAGTCTGGCGCAATGGTGGGAGCAGTTCAAGCTCGTTCGGGGCAGCCGTTGGAGCAGGAAAACCGCGGACGCCTACGATTCGACTTGGAGGGTGCACATCGAGCCCGCCGTTGGTTCGGTTCGCCTGGCGGAGTTCAACAAACTCACAATCGACAAGCTGCTACTCAAGCTGGCCGGCGCGGGATGCGGCGAGCAACTTGTCCAGCGGGTCCTGATGATGCTCCACGCCATGTTTGAGGAATGCGTTGACAATGACGTGCCCATGCGGAACCCTTGCCGCAAGGTGCGATTGCCGCGGTGCAAGCCAACGAAGGAAACCCGACCGCTCACGGTGGACGAAGTACACCGGCTTTGGGCATCCATCGACGGGCAGGACTATCTAGTCTTTCGCGTCATGGTTCTGTGTGGGCTGAGGCCTAATGAGGCCTTCGCGTTGAAGCGGGACGATTATACCGGCACTGCGATCAGGATTGACCAATCGGTGGACCGCGACGGATTCGGACCGCCAAAGAATGGCCGCACGCGACGCGCGCCTATTCCCGCATCGCTCAAGGGCGAGTTGGACGCATGGCTCAAACAGCGGCCGCCGGAGGCCGGCGCCTTGGTGTTCACAGCACCACGGGGCGGCGTTATCGCGGACCGTCTCTATGGGCGAGCGATCCTGGCGCGCGCGCGCAAGGCATCGGGGATTGCCGATCTGACCTTTCGGCAACTCCGTACGACGTTTGGCACGCTTTTTGAGGGCGACGTTAAGGACCTTCAGGCGACGCTGGGCCACCACTCCGCAGCATTCACCATGGACACGTACCGCAAACCCCTAGAGGCCCGCGCGGCGGCAGCAACGGAGGATCTAGACGCCCGCCTATCCAACGTCGTGCCGATCAGAAAAGGCGCTTAAAGGTTCGCGAATCGTTCACAACTGTTCGCAAAATATGGCCTAACCACATGCAAACAAAGCATCAACGGCATAATACATAAATATGGCAGCAATCCGTCGCGGCGGCGCGGACGATTTGGCCGCGGTCGCGGCAATCCAGGCGGCCAGCTCCGGGGCCGCGCAATGGAATCCCGCCGATTACCTGGCATATCTCCTGCTGGTGGCGACGGCTGAAACCGGCGTGGTGGGCTTTGTCGCGGCACGGCAGGTTGCCAATCGGGAGTTTGAGATCCTGAACCTCGCCGTGGCCCCTGAGTTTCGCCGCCGAGGCATCGCGCGCCAGCTTCTAGGGGCCTTGTTCCATGACTATCACGGTACTTTTTATCTAGAAGTCCGGGAGTCGAATCAGGCCGCCCAAATGTGCTATAAATCACTTGGATTTCAGCCGGTTACGTGTCGTCCGGGCTACTACGAATGTCCATCCGAAGCGGCTATTGTCATGAAGTTTCATTCATGTTAAGGTGCGAGTAGACGGTGATGCCGTCCTTTACCACATCACGCAAGAGATTACCCACCGAGCCTTCCGCACCCATGACTCGGCGCGGCAACCTCACCGGGAGGAATTGCCCCTTATGGAACGGAACGCACTGGAGCAGTTGAAAGCGCATCTGATGGATACCAACGATGAGTTTCGCAAACTAGCCAGCCAGCACTCAGAATTTGCCCGGAAACTGGAAGACCTGGAAGCGCTGCCTCATCTCACCAACGATGAGCAGTTGGAAGAATGCCGTTTGAAGAAGATTAAACTCCGCTTGAAAGATCAGATGGAAGCGATCGTGAGCCAGTACCGTTCACAGCAAGTCGCTTGACATCAGATGCGCGCAATACGGTAATCCGACGCCCGGCCGGCACCCCCGGCTGGGCGTTGTTATTGTGGTGAGGTTCCATACACTCCAATGGACGGCGACGAGCCCATCCCGATCCCCATCACCGACGTGTTCGATCTCCACAGCGTGCCGCCGCGCGACGTGCAAGCGATCGTCGAAGAGTATCTCGATCAGGCGCGCTTGCGCGGTTTTCGCGTCCTGCGCATCATTCATGGCCGCGGCATCGGCGTGCAGCGCGAAACGGTTCGCGCCATCCTGGCCCGTACCCATTTCGTAACCGATTTCCGGGACGCTCCGCCCGAAGCCGGCGGCTGGGGCGCAACCATTGTGACACTGCGGTAACTGGAGGGCATTGGACCCCTATCCCACCTGCACTGCGTTTGCCGTCCCGATCGCTTGATTGGCCGATCCGGGACTCGCGATCGGCTTGATCCCGCCGCACGGCTTGATCCCGCCGCAGCGGCTACGCGCGGGATGCTTTTCCTCGATACGCAGGCAAAAAGACTTCGGCTACGAAAGTTTCTAGAGTGGTCGGAGTCGTGTTCGCCGCAGATCGCAGTTCAAGCGCCTTCATCTGTCCCGAATTGAGCGCATCAGCCATCTCCAGCAACAGGTCTGCCATGTTGGACGACATCCCCATCTGCATAAGCACGGGCTTCAACTGCGCCGCGGGTACGAGTTTATATACAAGGTCAGCCTTGCCAATCGCCGCGCCCACGATCTTCGCAACTTCTGCATAGGTGACGTCGCGAGGCCCTTGAAGTTCGTGCGCGCTTTTTCCGACGAAATCCAATTTCAATAGGGCTTCGGCTGCAAAGGCGCCGATATCGTGCGTTGCAATCATTGGCAAGGGCAAGTCCTCTCTGACGGGGACCGGCCATACTTCCGATCGACTTAATCACTCCGGCCTGGGGCAGAAGGTTTTCCATGAAGTAGCCGGCTCGCAGGAAGAGGGCATTTAGCCCGGGAGTTGCTTCGAGTTTCTTTTCAAGACTGTGCAGCCCGGCGACGGGACCCGTTCCATGCGATTTGTCCGCGCCGACACTGCTCAGAACGACTGCATACTTTATCCCGTTCTTCTCGATCGCGGAGCGCAAAGCATCGCTCACGCTCTCTTCGTACGCGCGAACGTCCGGGGAAGCAATATTAGGAGGGATCATCGCGTACACCGCTTTTGCGCCGGCAAACGCCTTCGTGAGCGCACCCACATCGGTCGCATCGGCGATGAACGATTCCGCACCATTCTGAGTGAATTGTTCCAGCCGCTGCGGGTTCGCGCCCCACAACGCGCACCTTCTCTCCCTCTGCCAGCAATCTCTCTGCTACCACGCTTCCAGTATTCCCTGTGGCCCCTGTAATCACGTACATAGCTTCCTCCTCGCCGGTGGATTAGGCAAACTTCGCCGCTCATGTAGATGCCTGTCCGGCTTCCCTGGATTCAGTGCCATCCCTCCTGCCCGCCTGCTGCCAAGCCTTGAGCTTCCGGAACGTGCGTGTTTCGAACGACCGCGCAAAAAAGACATGTGGCGCGGCGCTTCGCAACGGCCGTAGAGCTGAACTCCCACAGCCCGCCAAATCCGGTTGGGAAAAGTCAGGAAGTCGAAGCCCTGATTGCTCCCGTAGGTCGGGGCCCACGGTCCGCCGCGTCCCCTACCCCACCACTCGCGGCAATTCTTCCATCGGGCCCATCCACTCCAGCTCGCGCTCCATGTCCGTATGCAGCCGGTATTTCTTGCGCACCGCTTCGAGGTGCGCGCCGCGAATATCGATCTGGCTGAGGTCGTATTGGCCGATGCCGAAGTCGCCGCAGTAATTCAGGTAGCCGAGCCACTTCGGATTGATGCTCATCAATTCCAGGCCAACGCGGTCGGCCGCGATGTAATCGCGCGAGGCGATGGCCACGCGCGAAGCTACCGGCGTCCCCGACGATGGGCCATTGCCCTCCATGCCCTCGTACCCGTCGATCACCGCCGCGCCCCAAAAAGGCTTCATCGCCTGCGCGGTCAGGAAAATGTTGTAGTGCGTCTGGCGCAGCCCGTTGTGCGTCACGCGCTTGTCGTTCCATTCCGGCCTCACGCCCGGCGCACTGTGCAACGGCGCGCCCAGCGCCATGTTCTTGACCGTTAGCGTCGCCACCACGGTGTTGTGAGTTTTCAGAATCGCGGCGCAGATGACGAAGGCGTCCGGGTCCATCAGTCGCGCGCCCAGCCGCGCCGCCTTGGCATGCAGGTCGTAATCGATCAAGGGAACGGTGACGTACCTGGCCTCGCGATTCAGATCCACCAGTTCCACGCGCTGTGAGCGGTGCTCGCTCGCCATCTGTCCGTATCGGAACTCTTCGAACGCCTCCATTGTGTCGCCAGCCGAAGCCTCCGCCACCATGACCGGCCCCTTGAAACGCGGCTCCAGATAATCCAGGATGCCGTGGATCGCGCCTGGGTGCGTGGCGGCGAGCTGGTTCGTAGTGGAAACGAAATTGGGTTTGATCACCACGTACTTCTTTGCCCGCAGCGCCGGGCGTATCTGGTCGTCGATCGCCTCCAGCGCCGCAGCGATGTTCTTGCGGCGGTCGTTGCCCTGCACGACGGAAACCGTCGAGTGCGGGTGGGGAGAAGTTTGCCCCAGCAGCGGCCGCAAAGCAGGGACGAAAGCGGTGAGTTGCAGCATGGAGCGGCGCGTGAAACGCATGGGGTGGACCTCGACTCTGAAATACAATAGGATATTAGCATCTCGTCATATTGAATTGGAGCTGCACATGAATCGCACCGCTTCGCGCCGCAGTTTTCTCGCCGCCGGGCTGGCATTGCCCGCCGCCGCATCCGCAGCCCGCTCCGCTGACCCGCCGCCGGCTTCTCCCCGCGCCGCCGGTTCCTCCGCGCCGGCTCTCGAGTATCGCGTCCTCGGGAAAACCGGGCTCAAGGTGACCAGCGTCGGTTTCGGCTGCATGATCACCTCCGACGGCAGCGTCATCGAGCGCGCCGCCGATATGGGGATCACTTACTTCGACACCGCCCGCGTTTATCAAAACGGCAACAACGAGCGCATGGTCGGAGCCGCGCTCAAAAACAAACGCAAGAACATCGTGCTCTCCAGCAAAAGCGGCGCTCACAACCGCGCCGATGCGATGTCCCAGCTCGACACCAGCCTCAAGGAACTGGGCACGGATTATCTCGACATCTGGTATCTGCACGGCAAGGAGAAGCCCGAAGACATCACCGACGAGCTGATCGATGCCCAGCAAACCGCCAAACAGGCGGGCAAGATCCGCTTCGCCGGCGTCAGCACGCACAAGGGCCAAGGCCAGCTCATCCCGTTCCTCGCCTCCCACCCCAAGATCGACGTGATTCTCTCCGCCTACAACTTCACCCTGGAGCCAGTTGTCACCACCGTGTTGGAACAGGCGGCGAAGGCGGGCAAGGGCACCGTGGCTATGAAGGTGATGGCGGGCGGCTTCCGGCGCCTGGGTCCGGAGACTCCGCTTTATCAAAAGCTGAAACGGGATGGCGCCATGTTGTCGGCACTCAAGTGGGTGGTGCGCAATCCAAGTGTCAGCACCACCGTTCCCAGCATGACCGACATCGACCAGCTCGAAGAAAACATCAAAGCCATGTCGGCGCCGTTTGGCAGCGACGACGAGAAACGGCTGTCCGCCCATCTGGAGCGAATCGGCCCGCTCTACTGCCGCATGTGCGGTGCCTGCCAGGGGCAGTGCCGCCAGGGTCTGCCTGTCGAAGACATGCTGCGCTTCCTCACTTACGCCGAGGGCTACGGCCAGTTCGCGCTCGGCCGCGAGCACTTCCTTTCGCTCGCCCCCGGTCTCACTGCGGTGAGTTGCGCCGATTGCGAATCGTGCACGGTGGAATGCCGCCATGGCGTCAAGGTTCCGGAGCGGCTGCGGCGCGCGCAGGAGCTGTTCCGTTGTTAAGGGTGTGGATGGCGCTTCCGCTGGCCGCGCTCGCTTGGGCGGGCAACGCGCCGGCGCCGGCGCCATCCTGCACACTCGTGCCCGGCTGGTCGCAAAGCGGCCCGGCCCGCACTTATGAAGCCGGCAACCTGTTCGAGTACATGGATGGCAACGCCGAGGGCTATCTGATTTACGGTTTCCGCTCCATGAAGGGAGTAACCTGCCGGCAGGGCGAAATCAGCTTCGTTATCGATCTCTCCGACATGGGCGATGCCGATTCCGCCTATGGCATTTTCTCCGCCAATCGCGATCCGGCACTGCCGGTAAGCCAGATCGGTATGGCGGGACAAGTGACGACGCGCCGCGCCATGTTCGTCAAGGGAAGCTGGTACGTGGAGATCGCCGCCAATCCGGAGGGCGATCACACCGCCGCATTGCAGGCGTGGCTGGCGGCTCTCGATGGCATCCTCACGGGCAGTACCGTTTTGCCGGAAGCGCTCGCCTGGTTTCCCGCCGACGGCCGGCAGTCGCTGCGCCTGGTGCCCGAAAGCCTGCTCGGCATCCGTCTGCTGAAGCGTGGCTATGTGGCCCAATACGATTTCGGCAAAGCCTTCGTGGCGTTCGAGACGTCGTCCGAATCGGCCAACGCCGTCATGCAGAAACTGCGCGTCCGTTTCGGCCAGGTCACTGCCGCGAATCTGGCCGATGAGGCCTTCCAGGCGACTGACCGGTATCTCGGCCGCCTGTTCATCTTCCGCAAAGGCCGTTTGATCGGCGGCTATTCGATCAAAGGTGAAGGCCGCGACCCCGCCGCCCTGGCCGCAGCCCTGGCCGCCCAGGTTCGCTGACACGAGCCAATGACTCACTAGTGGTAGCAGCCGGTCCTACTGGAAACTACATTTCCTGAGGAGCGGTTGGCGCAGTTGCTACTGAACGAGCCCCGCCTGATCGCGGCCCACCGCCTGAGGGGAGCAGTGGGCGAAGCCGCCGGTCACCTGCCGCGTTCCAAGCCCTCAGCGATCAGCTTGGATAGGCCAAAGCCGCCTTGCTTGGCCATCGCGGTTGCCAGTTGCTCTTGCGCAAAACCGTTGGCGCAGCTTGAGGCGGAATCCTCTCCCGAGCCCAGCCATCCGCCGCCCTGGCTTACAGTTTCCAGAATCTGGCCGAGCAGCAGAGCTTCAAACTGCTGGGCCGCATCTTGGATCTTAGCCGGATCGCCATCTTTGGGGATGGCCGGAGTGGGGGATGGGGCCACTGCCGTTTGCGCAATCGCCATCGAATCCATGCGTCAGATCACCTCCACGTCGGCTTCGAGAGCGCCCGCCGCACGCAGGGCTTGCAGGATCGCGATCACGTCGCGCGGCGTGGAGCCAATCGCCGCCAGCGCGCGCACCAGTTCCTCCACCGTCGCACCCTGCTTGAGCACCACGTTGCGCGCTGTCTCTTCCTTGGCGCCGACCGTGCTCTGCGGCACCACCTGGGTGGTGCCCTGGGAGAATGGCTGCGGCTGCGAGACCGCCAGGTTGGTCTGGATCTCGACGCTCAGCTTGCCATGCAGAATCGCCACCGGGAGAATGCGCACGTCTTTGCCGAGCACGATGGTGCCAGTGCGTTCGTTGATTACCACTCGCGCCGGGAGGTCGGCGTCAACCGACAGGTTTTCCAGTACCGCGAGGAACTCAGTCGAGCGCGCCGCGAATTCGGCAGGAATGGTCACCGAAACCAGGCCGGCGTTCTCGGTGTGAGCCAGCGCGGCAGGGCCGGCGAACTTCTGGTTGATGGCCTCCACGATGCGAGCCGAAGTGGTGTAATCGTACTGCCGAAGTTGCAGGCGCACCACCGACTTGGGTTCGACCGACGGCGCCGGCCGCTCGACGATGGCGGCGTTGGGGCCGCGGCCAACCGTGGGATGATTGACGGTCTGCGACGTCCCGCCGCGGCCGGCGGCGAATCCACCGGTGACCACGGGGCCTTGGGCCACAGCATAAACCTGGCCGTCGGCGCCGCGCAGCGAAGTCAAAACCAAGATCCCGCCTTGCAGATTGCGGGCATCGCCAACCGCCCCCGCGGTGAAATCGATTTTCATTCCGGGTTGGGCGAACGCCGGCAGCGTGGCGGTCACCATCACCGCCGCCGTGTTCTTGACCATAATCGCGAGGGGCGAGACCGCCACGCCCATGCGCTCCAGAATATTGGTCAGGCTCTGGTTGGAGAAGATGGTCTGTTGCGTGTCTCCGGTACCGGCCAGCCCGACCACCACGCCGTAGCCGATCAGTTGGTTCTCGCGGACGCCCTCAATCGTGACCAGATCTTTGAGGCGCGCCGCTCCAGCCTGGCCGGCGGCCAGCGAGCACGCGATCCAAACGCAAATCGAGACGCGTTCTTTCATTAGAATGGCAGCAACCATAACATCAGCCGGTACAGGAAGTTGGGCCGGCGGATGGCGTCGTTGACTACGCCCTTGCCGTCGATGTGGACTTCGAGTTGTGCCAGCCGCGAGGATTGCACGCTGTTGGTGGCATCGATGTCGGCCGGCCGGACCACGCCGCGCACGGTGATGATCTGGTGCTCGGAATTGACCTGGATTTCCTTGGAAGCTTCCACCACCAGGCCACCGTCCGGCAGCACGTGCGTCACGCGCGCCGTGAGGGTGGTGGTGAGAGTGGTGGTGCGGCTGGTGGTGCCCTGGCCGTTCAGTTGCCAAGAGCCGGACATATTGGCCAGGTTCGCCAGCGACCCTCCGGGCGGGTTGACTCCCGCCAGGCTGGTGACCGAGTTGTTCGCGCTGGAGGCGCGCGACGTCTTGGTAGCGCCGGTGGTCACTGCCGATGCCGCCTCCGCCACGATGATGGTCAGCACGTCGTCGACCTGGCTGGCCCGCACATCGCGCGCCAAATCGGCCAGGCGCGAGCCGGCCTGCCAGATGGAACCGGGCGAGGCGGGCGGCGCTACCGCAGAGCGCGCCTCGGACTCCGCCACGTACCGGTCGAGCGGATTTGCCCCCGGGGAGGTCGTCCTTTTCTTTTTTGCCCATGCTGGCACCGTGGCGCACAATGTAACCACAAGCGCCGCGGCGAGGATCGATCTCATGGTTCAAGCTCCTTGTCCGTTTGCATGTCGAGGGTCGCGTGCCGCGCGGGATCTACCGCGGCTCTGCCAGGCGCCAGGACACGCGCGCGAATAAGCTGGCGCGAAGAGGGATTGCGCACGCTGACGATCTCGCCCACGGCCCCGGCAGTCTCCGCCCGGCACGCCATTTTGAGAAAGGCTCCGCCGTTGCGCACCTCCACTTCCACCGTGTCGCCTGGCAAAACGATCTTGGGTTCGGTAAGTTGATCGGTGCGCAGAGCCGCGCCGGCCGGGATGGGCCGGCGCGGCCAACGGCCAAGGACTTCGGCCAGCGAGCGTGCGTAAGGCCCCTCAGCCGGGAACTCCTGCCGCGTAACGGCCGATACCTGCGACGGCGAAACCGGCCGCCCGGCCTGGAGGTCGGCGACCGCGACAACGCGCGACACGCTTTCGGTAATGCGAACCCGCGCCCAGACCTCGAAACGGCGAGTTTCCGCGTATGCGATCCACCCGGTCCAGAGCGCCGCACCCGCTTCGCGCCGCAACGCAGATCGGGGAAACACGAGTGAACCCTCGGGCGCCGGTCGGCGGCTGAACTCCAGGATCTCGATGGATGCGGCGGGCCAGGACCGGCGCATGGCCTCGAGCAGGCGCTGGGCGTCGAGCGTCCTTAATCGCCACGCCACGCAGAGCTGTGTGCCGGGGGCTTGGCCGAGATGCCAGTGAACCGCTAGTTGGTGCAACTCCAAGGGACGGAATACGCGGGCTACACCCGGCATGGGGGCCGTTGCCAGGGGCGTGTCCGCCGGCAGCGCGCGCAGAGCCGGCCAGGCCGGCGCCAGGTCACGCGCCAGAATCTGCGAGGAGCCGGGGCTGAGGGCCAGACATGCGGCGAAGATGAGTGGAGCGATCATCGGCTGAGCTGGTTCACCTGCTGGTACATCTGATCGGCGGCGCTGACCACCTTCGAATTGGCCTCATAACCGCGCTGCGCCTGGATCAGGTTAATGAACTCATTCACGATCGAGGTGTTGGACTGTTCGACGTAACCCTGCAATAGCGAACCCATGCCCTCCGGACCGCCCGGCAATCCCACCGTCGCGTCCCCGGAAGCGTCCGTGGGCGCGTACAGGCCGTTGCCCAGGCTGTTCAGGCCGGCAGGATTCTGGAAATTGGCCAGTTGGATCTGACCGGCCTGCTGAGTCGCCGTCTGATTGGGTAGCGTGTAACTGACGGTGCCATCGGCCGCGATGGTTACCTGCTGGGCGGCGGCCGGGATGGTGACCTGGGGTTGCAGCATGTACCCCTCCCCATTGACGATGTTGCCGTTCTTGTCCAGTTGAAACTGCCCGTTGCGGGTATAGGCCAATTCGCCGTTTGGCTGTAGAATCTGGAAGAAGCCGCTGCCCTGGATGGCAAGATCGAGTGGGTTGTCGGTCTCGGAAAAAGCCCCTTCGGTGAAGATGATTTCATTCGAAGTGGGGCGTGTGCCCAGGCCAAGCTGCAAGCCGGCCGGAACGAGGGTCTGCTGGCCCGATGCCGCACCCGGCTGCAACACGCTTTGATACATCAAGTCCTGAAACTGGGCTCGCCGCGATTTGTAGCCCACCGTATTGGCGTTGGACAGATTGTTGGCGATGTTGTCGACATTCATCTCCTGTGCCGCCATACCGCTGGCCGCACTATACAATGCACGAATCATTTACCGCTCCTTCCGGGTGAGACTTGTTCGCGTTCAACCTTCTTTTTCATCACACTTTGGCCACCTGTTCTACCGCCTCTTTGCTCATCTCGATCGCCGTGGAAGCGGCCTTTTGCAGCATCTCAAACTGCCGCATGATGCTGATCAGCCGCACCGCCGATTCCGCGGTGCCGGTGTTGGAGGCTTCGAGCTTGCCCTGCTCTACAGTGGTTCCGGCACCTGCCGCGGGCGCGGGAGACGGATTGGCCGAGCGGAAATAGTTATTGCCCTGCTTGGACAGCCCGGTAGCTGCCGGAAAGTCGACCACTCGAAGTTGGCCGACCACCTGGCCGTTTTGGCTCACCGTGCCATCACCGGCAACCTCGATCTTTCCCGTGGTCTGGAGGCGCAATACGGCGCCGTTGGTGTCGCTTACCGGATAACCTTCGGCTGTGGCCATGGTGCCGTCGGCCGCCAGGTGAAAACTGCCATTGCGAGTGTAGAGAGGTCCGCCGGGTGACTGGACCGTGAAAAAACCTTTGCCGGAAAGCGCCAGGTCCAATGCGTTGCCGGTGGGCTGCATCACACCCTGCGCGAGATCGATCCAAGGCCGCTCGATCACCGGCATGGTGGCGGCCTGGTCGGCGTCGGCGGCCTCAGGCGATACATAGAGGCTGTAGAATTCACGGTCCGCCTTGTATCCGCCTGTGGAGGCGTTGGCCACGTTGTTGGCTACCAGGTCGAGCGATTCCATGCGGGAGCGAAGGCCGCTGGCCGCCATTGCGGTCATGGGATCCATGGCGGAACTGACGAGTGCACGTGGCGGGCCAGGCAGACCCTGCGGCGGGATGTCTCTCAAAATGCGGCCATCCAGGCCGATGAGAAGCGTGCTGGAATTCTGTTCGCCCGCCCGTTTTTTGCCGCCGGCGCACGGCGCGGCATTTTCTTGCCGCAGCCCGCTACGCAATCCGTTGAAAACGCGTTCACACACTTTGGCCCGGCGGGTGCATTTTCGCCACATCATGAGCGCCGTCACGTCTCGGGCTGCCGCTAGCGGAATCGAAGCCGTGTTCGCGGCGAAGTCGAGCACGCCAATGTCGAAAACCTTCAGCGCCGCGCCGGCAACCCAAGCGGCGCTGTTCCCGGACCTGCTCGGCCAAATGGTGGATTCCGAAACCGACAAGCAACCCTTCTTGCGGCGAGGAACAGCGATGGACTCGAAGGCCACGACGGCTCGCCTATCCAAAAAGGCCTCTGGCGACAAGAACCGGAAGGCGGAAGTACCCGCCATCTCGGAGCCGGGGCCGAGTCCGGCGGCAGCCGAAGCGGTCCGTGCTCGAGCCAAACCTCCCTGGCTGCTCCAAGGCGGCAAGTTGTGGTGGGCGGCGGCTTCGGTTAGACCATCCTCGGAAACGGGCCACGCTGGCAGCGATGCTGCGGCAGGCCGGACCTCGCCCCCTCTGGCTCGCCCGGATGCAGAAACCGCCGCCGTGCCGGCGCAGCTAAACCAGTCCTCGGGCACTCCCGGCGGCGCGGTCGACCTGCGGCCAGTATTGGCGGACACCGGCCTGCAGTGCGCTCACGGGGAGCGGCCGTCAAACGCAGCAGGAGATTCGGAGCTCACGCCCGCTGCGGCGGACAAAGGCCCGGCGCCGGCCGGCGTCGATCAGTCGCTGAACCCGATAACCGAGGTTGCCGGAGCGCCGGCCGACCAGTTCACTGAACCAGTTCGCGCCACGGGACGGGGTCCAGCCCCCACGGAACAGACGCTGGAGCCACCTCGACTGCGGGCAGCCGCGAGCGCGGCGCCTAACGCAGTCGAGAGCGCTGCTGCCCGGGCGGCTCAGCCCGAGCCGGTGGCGGCTGTTTCCACCACCCAGATCGCCGCGTCCGCTTCACTCGCCAGGAGCAATGCGTCGCCGGGTGGCCGCACTTCTGAGACTGCAAGTAAACCGGCTGAGGCTGCAAGTAAACCGGGTGAGGCTGCAGGTAAACCGGGCTCACCAACTCAGAATATGGCGTATACCCGAGCGCCGGAGCAGCGCGCGACAGACGCGGCTGCCGCGGCACAGGTGGCGCGCACCATCGCCGCCGAAGGGATGAACATGGTTACCGGCCCGCTGCCGCAGGCGGTTGTCCAAAGCGGGGACCGAACCGCGGAGGCGGATCATGCGGACGAAGATCGGAGCGGTGACGTCGCGGGCGATCTCACGGCAGCGGACGACTCCTCCCAGCCTGGCGTAGATAGCCTTTCGCAACAGGGTACGCTGGCGTTTCAGGCGCTATTGGTGCCGCTGCCTGGGCCCGATCCACAGCCTGCCGGTCAGGAACTGTGGGAAGGCGACGCCTACGGCCAGCATCCCTACACATTATCCAGCGGCGATTTGAGCGGCGGCCGTTCCGATGATCGGTCTACCCGCGACCAGGCTCCCGTCCTGGCAGTCGCGGTCCCGCCGGGCCAAACCGGGGGCGCCCCCCAGGCCGCGTCCGCTGCCCAAGGTGTCTCGACGATCATACCGGTACCTTCGAATGCAAGCGCGACGGCGGCGCCGAAGATCGCGAACCCGCACCACGACGCTTCGGCCGCCTCAGCGAGCCGTTCTGCCCAGGATTCGGCCGAGCAAGCTTTCGCACCCAAGCCCGCGGCGGGCGGCGCGGCGCGGCAAATCCAGCTCGAATTGCACGATGACGGCTCCCGCGTCAACGTGCGGCTGGTGGAGCGCGCCGGCTCGGTCCAGGTGGACGTGCGCACGCCCGACAGCCATCTGGCTGGCGCTTTGCGCGACGACCTGCCTTCGCTCACCGCTCGTCTGGAGCAAAGCGGCCTGCGGGCGGAAGCCTGGCACGATGCGCCGGCCGTCACCGCCGCGCGCATCAGAACAGCGGAGCCCGTCGCCAACGCCGGCTCGGCATCGTCCCAGAACCAGTCGCGGCGGGAAGGCGGCGATCGCGATCCGCGCGACGGCCAGCCGCGGGAGAAGCGGCAGAATCAACCTCAACCCGAATCCAAGGAGTTCTCATGGCATTTCACATCACTCCAGTAGCGAGTTCCCCGCTCTTGGGGCCGGCGGTCTTCAGCCGGCGACTGCCGGACGCCGGCACACCAGCGCGACAGACGGCCGCGCAGGCCCCAGCAACGCAGGCACCCGAGGTTCGTTCCGGTTTCGCCTCGTGGCTGGCTACTAACTCGGCGGCGCCGGCCGCAGAAGTCATGGGCGGAAAGCGCACCGCAGCGACTTCTGCCGCAGCATCCTCGCCGGTTGCCTCGACCACCAGCACATCGGCCGCCTCTTCTTCTTCCACGACCGGCTCAAGCGGCCTCTCCGATTTCGAGCTCTTGTTTGGCGGCGCCAATTATAACCCCACGGATCCGATGGCTACTGCGCAAACTGCGGCAGCGAGCGCCGCGGCTGCCACCGCTGCGGCTGCCCCACCGACGGCCCAATCGGCTTTCGGACCCAATGTGTGGATGACCGACCCCATCGGACTCAATCCCGACGGCACCACCTTTGAATACAACCCCATCTACTTCGCCACCGAAAGCACCGCGCAAACCGTGGCGCAAATGGTCGGCGGCACGGTGATTACCCAGAATATATTCACTCAGCCGGCGAGCTGTCCGTTCGTGCAACAGCAACCGAACTACATGGTGCAGATGCCCAGTGGCGCGGTCATCAATCCCGGCCTGGTAGCGTCGTTTTACACCATGGGCTGTTCGCAATCGCAGATCGACACCATGATTGCCAACGAAGTAGCCAACACGCCGCCCCCGGCACAAACGGCATAAGGAGAATCACATGGCACCCACAGGCACCAGTACTTCACCATCCCCAACCGGCACCGCGACCGCCGGCGCCAGCGGCAGCACCCCCTCCGACGAAAACATGTTCTTACAGCTCCTGGTGGCGCAACTCAAATACCAGGACCCGCTCAACCCGGTGGATGGAACCACTTTTGTCACCCAGTTGGCAGAATTCCAGCAGTTGAACACGTCCATCAGCACGGGATCGGATGTTTCTTCTATCCTCAATGATCTCAACACCCTGGTGGGCAATGGCAGCACGAACACCGCCAGCGCCGACACCAGGCATACCAGCGGCGCTGCCGATGCCACAACCAATTCCTAAGAGGAGATCCAATGTCTACTTCCTTTTCCACCGCCCTTTCCGCACTGAACGCCGATTCCACCGCAATTGACGTAGTGGGCAACGATTTAGCGAACCTGAACACGCCGGGCTACAAGGCCACCGAGTTGTGCTTCAGCGACCTGGTGACCCAATCGCTGGGAGCAGGCCTGGGAACTACCCAGGTCGGCTTCGGCGTAGCGCAGCCCATCACCGAGGCTCAATATAGCCAGCAGGGCGCCATCCAGACGTCGGGCGGGCTGCTGGATGCAGCCATCCAGGGCAACGGTTTTTATGTCGTCACCGACAGCTCGGGGAACACGCTTTATACGCGCGCCGGCAATTTCCAGACCGATGCGTCCGGCAATCTGACCACGGCCACAGGCGATTACGTGCAAGGCTGGACGACGATGGATACCACCACCGGCCAGGTGGATACGAACGGACCGATCGGCAACATCGTGGTTCCGGTGGGGTCGCTCAAACCACCCGTCGCCACCGCCAATATCACCGCCAGTCTTAACCTGGATGCGTCGTCGACGGCCGATGCGACTTCGGACTTCTCCATGCCGATCACGGTCTATGACAGCCTGGGCAACTCGCACACTCTGACGCTCAACTTTCAGAACACCGGCGGCAACACCTGGAGCTATCAGGCGACGGTACCGGGCGGGGACCTGAGCGGAGGCGCGGCGGGCACTCCATTTGACATTTCCGGCGCCAGCGGCACGCTGAGCTTCGACACCAACGGTGACCTCACTTCTCCGGCCGCCGGCAGCCCGATCACCTTCACTATCCCCGGCCTGGCGGACGGGGCGTCGGATATGAACATCAGTTGGAATACCTACAACAGCGGCGGCAGTTCCACGATTACACAGTTCGCTCAGCCTTCGGCTTACTCGGCTACCTCCCAGAACGGGTCGGCGGCGGTGCAACTGGAGCAGGTCGGAATGGGAACCGGCGGCCAGATCCTGGCGGAATATACGGATGGCTCGCAGGTGGTAGTGGGGCAAGTCGCGATGGCATCCATACGCAACCCCGACACGTTGATTGCGGCCGGCAACAACAACCTTCAACTCAGCTCTTTGACCGGCAATCCGGCGATCGGCATGCCCGGCACGGGCGGACGCGGCACCATCGTGGGCGGGTCGACCGAGGCCTCGACGGTGGATATCGCTTCCGAGTTCACCAGCCTGATCGTGTACCAGCAGGCTTATGAAGCCAACGCCCACGTGGTGACGACCGCCGATCAATTAAGCCAGGACACTATCAACTTAATTCACTAGTCCGCCGATGAATCCTCAAGAGGAAGTCGCTCCTCTGGGAGACATCCCGGTGGAGATCGAAATCGAGCTCGACCGCCGCATCATGACGGCGCGCGAAATCCTGCGCCTGGAACAGGGCAGCGTGATCGAAACGGTGCGGTCGGCGGGCGAGAACATCGACATCTACATCGGCGGCGTGCTGTGCGGCTCCGGTGAGATCGTGGTGATCGAAAGCACGCAGGGCGTGCGCATCACCGACTTCCGCGACGACTGAAACGCGAGGACAACTTTCGATGGATGCGATGGGGCAAATAGGAGCGGTAGCTGGCGTTCTGGGCTTGCTCGGAATGACGCTCTGGTGGCTGCGGCGGCGCGGCATGGCCTGCCTGGCAATCGGCCGGAAGCGCGCTCGACGCAAGCTGGAACTGGTCGAGCGGCTGCCGCTTGGACCGCAACATTCGCTCCACCTGGTGCGTTTGGGGGAGACGATGCTGCTGGTTTCAGCCTCGCCGGGCGGCTGCCGCCTGATCGAACGCCACTCCGAGGCGGCCGCTACCGGCATAGGGGAGGCCGCACGATGAAGGTTCGTAGTCTGGCGGTTTGGCTGCTGGTCGCGCCGGCATTCGGCGCCACTCCTCAACCTCTCTCCTTATTCGGCATATCGGCCGGCAAGAATGCGCTGAGCGTACCGATGCAAGTGGTCATCCTGCTCACCCTGATGACCTTGTTGCCCGCCGCTGTGATGTCCATCACGCCTTTCCTGAGGATCACCGTGGTGCTGCACTTCCTCCGGCAGGCGCTGGGGACGCAAACCACGCCCTCCAACCAGGTTCTGCTTGGGCTGTCGCTGTTTCTCACCATCCTCATCATGCAGCCTGTGGCGGCAGAGATGTACCACCGCGGTTGGGAGCCGATGGAAAACGGCAAACTGTCCACCGAGCAGGCGATGGCGGAGGCAGCCCAGCCGCTGCGCCAGTTTCTGGCGCGCTTCGCGCGTGAAAAAGACATCCGCCTGTTCCTCGAACTGGCGCACGCGCCGGCCCCGCACAGCCGGGCTGATCTCGATCTCAAGATCCTGATTCCCGCTTACATACTCTCGGAGCTCAAGACCGGCTTTCAGATCGGCGCGGTGCTCTTTCTGCCATTCCTGGTGATTGATCTGGTAGTGGCCTCGGTGACGCTCTCCGTCGGTATGGTGCAACTGCCGCCGGTGATGATCTCGGCGCCATTCAAGATTCTGCTCTTCGTGCTGGTCGACGGTTGGAATCTGGTGGTTGGATCGCTCATGAGGAGTTTCTACCAGTGACGCCCAGCCTGGTAGTGGACATCATCCGGCAGACGCTCATGACGGCATTCTGGCTGGCCGCGCCGCTGCTGGCCGTCGGATTCGCGGCCGGGGTGGGCATCAGCCTGGTCCAGATCGCTACCTCGATGCAGGACAACGCTTTCAGCACGATTCCCCGGCTGGTCGCGTTCCTGGTGTCCTTATTACTGCTCATGCCGTGGCTAATCCAGAAGTCGGTGGCGTATACCGCGACACTGTGGGGCGATCTGGGCCGGTATGCCCGCTAACCTCACCGTATCAGCCGGCACCGTGCTTGGGTTTCTGCTGGTGCTGGCGCGAGTCTCGGGCGCCATGGCATTTGTGCCGTTGCCGGGTTTCAGTGGCACGCCAGGCATGGCCCGGGCAGCATTCTCTCTGGCATTTACGCTGGCCCTGGCGCCGCGCTGGCCGCACCTCGACGAAGCCGGCGCCGGCGTGGGATCGCTCGTGGTTTGGGCAGTGGCCGAAGCTGCGATTGGAGTGGCCATTGGTCTGGCGGCCGCGACCGTGCTCGAAGTAGCCACTTTCGCCGCCCAAATGCTGGGCATGCCGGCGGGGTACGGCTATGCCCAGACCGTGGATCCGAACACCCAAGCCGATTCGGGTGTCCTGCTGGTAATCGCGCAACTGGCAGCGGGGATGCTGTTCTTCGCTTTGGGCATGGACAGGCAGGTGCTTCGCTTGTTTTCCGTCAGCCTGGAAAAGATCCCGCCGGGAGCCTACGTGTTTCAACTCGCCTCAGCAGAGGCCCTCATCCGGCTGACCGGGAGCCTGCTGGCCGCCGGAGCGCGGCTGGCATTGCCGGTGGTCGCGCTGCTGGTGATGGTGGACGTGGCGCTGGCGTTGGTGGGTCGGCTGAACGCTCAGTTGCAACTGCTGTCGCTGGCTTTTCCCGCCAAGATGCTCACTGCGCTGTTCATCCTTTCGGCGGTGATGGCGCTGTATCCCAGAGTCTTGGAGCAGTTCAGCCTGGGGGCCTGGCGGGCAGCGCAGCGGGTTCTGGGGCTATGAACGGCAATGGCCGACCGCAACGGCAAAACCGAACAGCCCACCGAACGACGCGTCAAGAAAGCGCGCGAGGAAGGGCAGTTCCCTTCCGCCCGCGAATTTGTGTCAGCCCTGCAGTTCATCGTGTTTCTGCTGCTGGCCAGTGCGCTGGGGGGCGCCTGGTTGATCCAGTTCCGCCTCACCATGCGCGCCCTGCTCGAATTGCCCTTTCGGGGCGAGGTTCGTCCCGAAGGTGTGGTTCACGCAGCCTACCAACTGTTCTGGCACAACCTGTTGCCATTGCTGCTCGGCGGGCTGGCGGTGGTGCTTGCCACACTGGGGCTGCGCCTGATGACCACGCGGTTCGGATTCAGTTTGAAAAGGCTGGCGCCGGATCCGGCGCGCTTCAACCCGATGAGCCGGTTGCGCAACCTGCCGAGCCAGAATCTGGGCGCCGTGTTCCAAGCCGCTCTGTTGCTGCCGGTGTTTCTTTGGGCGGTCTACGTCGTGGCGCGCGACAAACTGGATGCCCTGTTGGTTCTGCCGCTGGCGGGGCTGGAGGTCGGCTGGCAATTCCTGGGCGCGGCGTTAATTGGCTTGTGCTGGAAAGCGGCCGCCGCGTTCCTTTTGTTCGGAGCGGTCGACCTGTTCCGTCAAATGCGCCGCTACCGCCGCGACCTGCAAATGAGCAAACAGGACATCAAAGAGGAGTTGAAGGACATCGAGGGCAATCCACAAATGAAGGCTCGCATCCGCCGACTGCAGCGCGAGCGTGCGCGAAGGCGGATGATGAAGGACGTTCCTACAGCCACCGCGGTCGTCGTCAACCCCACCCACTTCGCAGTCGCCCTTCGTTATCAAACCGCGACCATGTCCGCGCCGCTGGTGGTGGCCAAAGGCAAGAACTACCTGGCCCTGCGCATCCGGCAAAAAGCGGTCGAGCACCAGGTGCCGATTGTCGAGAATCCAACGCTGGCACAGGCGTTATATCACTCCGTCGACGTCGGCCAGGAGATCCCGCCGCACCTGTACCGCGCCGTGGCGGAGATTCTGGCCTACATCTTCAAGCTCATGAACGGGAGGCTGCCAGGTTAAGGCGATGACACCCGCCAAGGCGATACCGGCGCCGGCGCTGCCAGGGTGGATCGGCGGCATGCCACTGGACTTGCTCCGCCAGATGGCCGTGCCGCTGGCGGTGCTGGGCATCATCGTGGCCCTCATCACGCCCCTGCCCGGGTTCGTGCTGGACTTCCTGGTGGTAGCCGATATTCTGCTGTCGGTGACCGTGCTAATGGTCTCGCTCTACCTGGTTCGGCCAGTCGAGTTCAGTTCCTTCCCCACCACTCTGTTGCTGTTGACGCTTTACCGTCTGGCGCTGAACATCTCCTCGGCGCGGCTGATCCTGCTCAACGGCAACACCGGCACCACGGCCGCCGGCAGGGTGATCGGCGCCTTCGGCAGCTTCGTGGTAGGCGGCAACTACATCATCGGCGCGGTGATCTTCCTGGTGTTGATCGCCATCCAGTACGTGGTGATCAACCATGGCGCGGTGCGCATTTCCGAAGTGACGGCGCGCTTCACGTTGGACGCGCTGCCGGGCAAGCAGATGTCGATTGATTCAGACCTCAACTCCGGATTGATCGACGAAACCGAGGCCAAGCGCCGGCGCAAGCAGCTCGCCACCGAAGCCGAGTTCTACGGCGCCATGGACGGCGCGTCGCGGTTTACCCAGCGCGACGCGGTGGCGAGCATTCTGATCACCGGAATCAATATCGTGGCGGGCTTTTTGATCGGCGTGTTTCAGCACGGAATGGATTTTCAAAAAGCCCTCGAGACCTACACCGTTCTGACGATCGGCGACGGTCTGGTGACGGTGATTCCGGCGCTGATGATTTCCATCTCCGGCGGTCTGATCGTTACCCGGGCCAGTTCGGACGCGCGCGTCGGAGTGGAGTTTCAGCGGCAGATTTTCGGTAATTCGCAGCCCCTGCTGCTGGCCGGCGGCGTACTGCTCGCCATGGCCGCGCTGCCCGGCCTGCCCATGCTTCCGTTCCTGGCGCTGGGCGGCGGTGCCGGGGCCATAGGCTGGAAGATGCGACAAAAGGAAACCCTGCTGCTGCGGGACTCCGCCAAAGGGACCAAACCGGCTGCAGCCAAGGACCATCCCGAGGCTTTGTTGCGTGTCGAACCGCTGGCGATCGAAGTCGGACTGGGCTTGGTGAACCTGGTCGAGGGTGCACAGGAATCGCCCCTTCTGCGCCGCATCTCGGCCATACGGAAGCAGTTGGCGGGCGACCTCGGCTACTTGCTGCCGCCGGTCCGCGTCACCGACAATCTGTCTCTGCGCAGCCGGGAATATGTCATTTCGATGAAGGGGGTCGAAGTTGCCCGCTACGAACTGCCGCAAGGCAGGGAGCTTGCCATACCTGGCGTGAAAATCGACCACGCGGTCGACGGCCAGCCCACGCGCGAGCCCGCTTTCGGAATCAGCGCCCTTTGGATTCCGCTGGAGCGCGCCGAGCGGGCGCGGCAATCGGGCTATACGGTCGTAGACGGTGTGAGCGTGCTCGGCACGCATCTTTCCGAACTGATCCGCCGCCACGCGCACGAGCTTTTTTCGCGCCAGGACGCTAAGCGTCTGCTCGACCGGGTGGCAGTCGACAACCCCAAAGTGGTGGAAGATCTGGTGCCCAAGGTGCTGCCTCTGGCGGCTGTGCAGCGGGTGCTGCAAAACTTATTGCGCGAGCGCGTATCGATCCGCGACGCAGTTACTATTCTGGAGGCGCTCGGCGAGGCCGGCGCCGCCACGCGCAATACCATCCTGCTGACCGAATACGCGCGCCAGACCATACGGCGCTCGGTGGTCAAGCCGTACTTGAACCGCGCCGGCGAACTGCCTGCATGGTTCCTCGATCCGTCCATCGAGCAGACAGTCGAGAACGCGGTCGAGCATGGCGAGCAAACCAGCCACCTGACGCTGGCGCCGCAGGCAGTGCGCGACATTGTTAGCCGCATCGGAGCTCGCGTAATGACGCCGGAAACCGCGGTTGTGGCCGTCACCTCCACCGGCGCCCGAGCTTTCCTCCGGCAGATCACCGAGCCCACTATTCCCAACCTCTTCTTTCTGGCACACAACGAGATTCCACCCGGAGTTCGCGTGCAATCGCTGGGAAGTATTTCCTAGTCCTGGCCTACAGGAAAGCTCCTGGACCGCCGATCAATCCTATGACCGGCGAGTATCCGCGCCCGCCGGGCGAGGAGTATTCGATGAGGATCAAGTCCTATTTCGCTGCCGCCGTGGAAGACGCCATGGCACAGGCGCGCCAGGAACTGGGACCGGATGCGATGCTCGTAAACAGTCGCAAGGCCCCGCCCGAGGCCCGCCACCTGGGGGAATACGAAGTGGTTTTCGCGGCCGAGAATGAGGCCACCCAGGCGTTGGAAGGCGGTGCCGTGCAGACCCCGCCCCAGGCTGGGAACGCCGCCGACCGGCTGGCGGTGGACGTCGCCAGCCTCAAGAAGGAATTGGAAGGCATGCGGCGCGCTCTGGTGCGGTCGGCGTTCGCGCCAGCCCGTTGGAGCGGAGTGTCGCCCACGGCTGCGGAGGCCTATGCCGCGCTCGCCTCTCAGGATGTGCTGCCCGGCCTGGCGCGCGAGATCGTCGAAGCAGCAGAAGGGCGGATCTCGGCATGGCGCGCGATGGCCCCGCTTGGGGCGCCAACCGGAGAGAAGCTGAGCTGGCGCCACGCCCTTGTGGAGGAGGTCCGTTCCCGTTTCGCCGTCGAACCCAGCCTGGGCCGCAGCGAATCCGCGCCCCGAGTGACGGCGCTGGTTGGGCCGGCCGGTTCGGGCAAAACCACCACGCTGGTGAAGCTGGCCGTGCAATACGGTCTCGCCAGCCGGCGCCCGGTTCTGCTTTTGTCGGTCGACACATTCCGCATTGCCGCCGCCGCGCAACTGCGATCCTTCGCGGCCATCCTGGGGGTTGGGATTCAGGTGCTCGAGACGGTCGGCGCCCTGGCTCAGGCCATTGAAGAAAACCGCACTAAGGATCTGATTCTGATCGACACTCCGGGGCTCAGCCCGGCCGACATGGAGGCCGACTGCGGGTTGGCGCATTTTCTTGCTTCCCGCGCCGACATCGACACCCAGTTGGTCCTATCGTCCTCGGTGAAAGCCGCCGATGTAACCCGCATGGTGGATCGATTTGAGATCTTCCGGCCGCAACGGCTGCTGTTTACGAGACTGGATGAAACCGAGTCTCTCGGCCCTATCTTCAACGAGGCTGCGCGCACGTCGAAGCCATTGTCGTTCTTCGCCAACGGCCAACGCATTCCCGAGGATCTGGAAGCCGTCACGTGGGATCGGCTGGTGGAGGGGCTCCTGGGCGCGCCGGCGAGCCAGGCCGCGTCGGCGGCCTGAGGGCCCGACGCCAGAGAGCCAACGCCTATGTACTCCCACACGGTGCCCGAGGTGATCAGTGAAGAAGAACGCGAGAGGCTGATTTTGCAGCACATGCCTCAAGTGCGGCTGATTGCACGACGGATTCAAGAGCGGCTGCCCGAGAATATCAGCCTCGAAGACCTGGTTTCGACCGGTGTGCTGGGCCTGATCTCGGCGATTGACAACTTCGATGCCCGCTTCAACGTGAAGCTGAAAACATACGCGGAATACAAAATTCGCGGAGCCATTCTCGATAGCCTGCGCGGCCTGGATTGGGCTCCGCGGCAAAAACGCCGCAAATCCAAGCAGATCGAAAGCGCCGTGAGCCAGGCCGAGCAGCGTCTCAAGCGCAGTCCGACGGAAGACGAAATCGCGCTTGAGTTGGGCATTACGCTCGACGAATACCACGAGTGGCTGGTGGAAACCCGCGGTTTGAACATCGGCAGTCTGGAGTATGCCTCCGGCGAAAGCTCCGGCGACCTGCTGCGCTATATCGCCGACGGTGCGGACAATTCGCCTGCCAGCCTCCTCGAGCGCGCTGAGCTGGAGCGATTGCTGGCAGCGGGGATTGATGGGATACCCGCGATTGAGCGGACGGTACTCAGTCTGTACTTCAATGAGGAACTCACTCTGCGCGAGATCGCGCAGGTGGTGAACCTTCATGAATCGCGAATATCGCAACTCAAGTCGCAGGCGATTCTGCGGCTGCGAAGCCACCTGGCCGCGCAGTGGCCGATAACCGGCGGAGTGATGACGGTATGAGCCCGGACGATAAGGCTCGAACCAGCACGCTGGATACGATCGAGGGAGCCGCCACCGTCCTCAATCAGTGGGCCGAGGCCCTGGCCCAAGTATTAGCTTCCATGACCGATCAGCGGCCGCAGGTCGGCTGGCAGCCGGCCAGCGGCACCGCCTCCGAAGTGGCGTCCGCAGAATACCCCTACCTTTGGTGGGAACATCCTTTCTCGGCGGCGGCCGGCGCGCTTGCCTGGGTCGGTTCTCCGCAGCCCACCTGGGAATATGTAGGCACGCTGACCCTCAAAGCCGCGGGACTGGATACGGTGGCTTCGAGCGAGGCCAAAAACACCTGGTTCGAGATTGTGGGGCAATCCCTATCCGCCATGGCCCGGTCGATCGGGGGCCTGCTGGGCCAAGAAATCACCTGCGGCGCCGGCGCCGGGCGCGAGACGGCCCCGGAATCGACCGAGTGGGCCTCGGTTTCGCTCACATTCACGGATGGTGCGCAACCGCCGCTGCTGGTGGCGCTCAGCCCAACACTGCTATCCCTGATCACGACGCCACCGCCTGCCGAGCCGGCCCGCACCGAACCACCACCCGCCGAATCCTGGAGCGACGCCGGCCAGTTGGCCCTCAACTCGCGAACCATCGGCCTGCTGCTCGACGTCGACCTTCCGGTCAGCATCTCCTTCGGTAAGACGCGCCTCCCTATGAAGGAAGTTCTGAAGCTGACCACCGGGTCAATAGTCGAACTGAACCGCGACGTGAACGACCCCGTGGAAGTGCTGGTTAATCAGCACCTGATCGCGCGCGGAGAGGTGGTGGTGGTGGAAGGCAACTACGGCGTGAAGATCCAGGAGATCGCCAGCCGCAACGAACGCTTGCGAAGCATTCCATGAACACCTGCCTCATCGTATTCTCAGCCGCCTTTCTGGTGGCCCTTGTATCGAGCGGGATGGCCCTGCTGTTGGCGCGCCTGGCGATCGGCGCCGCCCGCAAGACCGGCGTCGTGGGAACAAATCTGCAAATCAATATGGAGGCTCTGGCGGCTCGTTTTGAAAACCTTGAGGAACAAACCGAGGCTCTCCGCAGGCAGCCGGCCGAAGCCGCCCCGGGCGTTGGGAGGGCGGCCCTGAACCTGACAAAGCGGGCACAAGTCCTGCGTATGCATCGCCGTGGAGATCCTCCCGAACGCATCGCTTCGTTGTTGGAAGTGCCGCGCCATGAGGTGGACCTGCTGATCAAGGTCCACCGCATTATTATCAGCCAGATCTGAGGCGCATTCACCTTCCTGCGATTTCAAACCGCTTGAAAGCGGCTTCCAGCCCCGCACTGGCCCTGGGCCATGCCGTCAGGCCGTGGCATCTGAGCGCGCGCTCCACTCACCACCGGGAACTCGTTACCTGGCCTCCTTCAGAATCCGAATACCGCCGTTCGAAGTATCCAGATCCACCAGCGGCCCGCCCTTCCCGATATCGCCTTCCAGGTGAGTCTTGCTGGTCTCGCCGTGCACCGTCATTTCGAACTCCGAACTGATGGAATCGTTATTGGTGGAGGCCACCACGTGGGCGTTGGTGCCGGGCGGCAGGTGAACCGTGATCGAGCTGTTGGAGGTATGGGCGCGAATCCCTGCGGCGAAGTCCGGAGGCAGTTCGAGACTGATCGAGCCATTGTTCGTGATGGCGCGAAGATCGCCCGAGGAACGGTCGATCTCTGCGGTGATCGGGCTGTTGCTGGTGGTGGCGTCGAGGGAACCGCGCAACTGCCGGACATCCACGTTGCCGTTCGAAGTTCGCAGTTGGGCGTCGCCCACCACATTCACCAGGTCGATAGGGCCGTTCGAGGTCTCGATATCCAGCCGGCCGTGAAGGCCCTCCACCCGCACTGAACCGTTGCTGGTGCGGAAATGGGACGGCCCGACGCCATCTACGGTGTGGATGGCGCCGTTGCTGGCAGTGATGCGCTCCAGCGCCACCGTACGCGGCACCTTGATGGAGAACCGCGCCCCCTGGTTGTTGCGCCGCTCCACCGGGCGGACGGCGCGGATAGCGACCGACCCGGCAGACCGGTCGATATCGATGCGCAGACTATCGGCGGCGGCCTGCGTGGGGCCATACTTGGTGCCGTTGATCTCGACACTGTTCTCATTCCAGCTCGACACCTCGACCGAGCCGTTAAACGTCTCGACCGAGATCCGGCTGCCAGGGTCACACGGGTAACTGTAATGAAAATCGCGGCTGTAATGTTGCCAGCCGCCGTCGAAATCGTCGATATCGCAGCCGGCCAGCGTCAACATGGCTGCCAGCACGGGCGGAACAAGCAAAGCGCGCATGGAGATCCTCGATTTCGGCTTACGCAGTTGCGGTTCCAAATGTTCCATGGAACAAACCATCCGGAATGGCGTACAATCACCAAAGATTATGACACCCGAAAACTCTCCGGCCGTCGAGCCGGCCCCAGCGGGAATGGGCGAATTCTCGCGAATCACCGGGGTCTTTTTCGACCCCAAGAAAGCCTTCGAAGATATTGCGAAACGCCCCACCTGGATCGTGCCGGTGGTGCTGCTCATGATCGCCGTCCTGGCGGTGAGCATCACCATGTCGCAGCGTGTTGGCTGGGAGCGCATCGTGCGGCACGGGATGGAAACCAGTTCGCGGGCGCAGCAGATGACGCCGGAGCAGCGCGAACAGGCGGTCACGGTGGGCGTCAAAATCGCGTCGATCATGGGCTACGCCGGAATCATTTTTGTGCCCGTGGTTTACGTGATCATCGCCGGCGTCCTATTGGGTGTGGCCTCGGGGATTTTCTCCGCGGGGCTCCGGTTCAAGCAGGTTTTTGCAGTGGTCTGTTACTCGAGTCTGACCGGGCTGATCTCGTCGATCCTGACGATTGTGGTTCTATTCCTGAAGAACCCGGACGAATTTAACACGCAGAACCCCCTGGCATTCAACCCGGGAGCGTTCATGGACCCGAATTCGGGTTCCAAGTTCTTGTATTCCCTGGCCACCTCGCTCGACCTGTTCTCGTTCTGGACAATCTTGCTCATCGCCATCGGCCTGAAAGCGGCGGCGGGCAAGAAGTTGACGTTCGGGGGTGCGCTCTTCGCGGTGGTGCTACCGTGGGCGGTCTATGTGCTCGGCAAGTCGGCGTGGGCTGGCTTTATGAGCTAGTCACGCCGACTTGCCGTCCTCCGAGAAACCCACGGGCCGCCCACACGGCGGCAGCCAGGAACGGCACCGCGGCAGAACGCACGCGGCGCTCGAGAACCGGTGTGTCGCCGGTCTCGACCGCTTGTCTCTATATAACGCACCGGATCAGGCCCATTCGGCTCATCCAGCGCTCAACGACAAGCCATCTGCCAGGGTCCTCCTTGCGTCGCAGCTGCTCCTGTTGCCGCCTGGCTAAGATCTCGTAAACCGGCTTGCTGTCCCGCGAACAGCCGCCACTCCGCCACCTTGTCGCCGCGAATCACTGCCTTCCAGGCAGCGGGCGTCCGTCAGGGCCATCTATAGTCCCACCTGCCTCCCCCACCGCCAATCGCCACGACGTAAGGGCCGTCACGGCGCTGATGACATGGGTGGCGCGCTGTTTGATGGCGCTCACGAATGGCTTGAAGGTATCGGCAACGTGAAGTGTGGTGAGCCGGTCAGACCTGGACCCATTTTCTCGCAACCGCCGCTCGCATGGGTCGCTGCCCTCGCCATCAAAATGCCTGTGGTGCCTGAACCGACGTGCTGGCGACAGCCTGCGTCGAAGGGGTACTAGAAATGGAAGCCGACGGTCGCCGTCAACGAGCGCGGCGTGACGTAATGCGTCCCACTGAAGGTCGAAAGGAAGTTGTAGAGCGCATATTGGTTGGCCAGATTGACGGCTGCCAGACGAATGCTCCATTTGCGTTTTTCACCATGGAAAAGGTTATCGTCTCCAATCGCCAAGTCGAACAGACTACGCGGCGCGATGCGCGGTGGGTTGTGGTCGTCGTTTTCGGTGCCGGCCGCTGGAATCTGGAGCAGGTGGGATCCGTACTGCGAGGCTGGGCACAACCCGGTCGGGCTGATCGGCGTGGTGGGAGTTGCGAATACGCTGCCGCAATAGAGTCCGGCCTGATACTGTTGATCCGGCGTCAAACCGGACACATCCACGATGTCATCGGTCCCGTTGGGCCCGTTGGCGCAATTGCCTCCAGCGCACGGTACCGGCCCTGCCACCAGCCCGCTGTCATAGCGCCAGTTAAAACCGAGCCACGGCCCCCTCTTCCAGGGCTGGTATTGCAGGTGAGTGGTCTGGTTGAAGTTCTCGTCGTGGTCGATACGGAATACCTCGCTGCCGACTGGCGCAGCGCCGATCCCGCTGACCTGCGGCTGGAAGAAGCGTGCCGCCACGTGGGACATTACGATGAACGCCGAGAGACCATGGTAATTCGGCATGCTGCCGCGGATGGCGTACCCTGGGATCTTGGAGTTGTTCCACTCGATCGGGAAAGTGATCGGCGTGTCGCCGAGCACGCTGAAGTCGTACGCCTTATGCGTGTACTTCCAGATGTACTCACCGTCCACCACGAAGTAATGTCCGAAGGCCTGTTGGACGCCGACATGGAACTCGTTTCGCCAGCCCGGACTCAGCGGCGTCGTCGATACGCACGGGCTGATGGTGCTCGCCATAAGCGCACTGATCACAGGGTTACCGCATCCCTCGCTGGAAAGGACCAGGTTCTCGTTAAACGGCGTCTCGAGTTCGCGGGCATACGAAACGCGAAGCACGGTATTGGTGGCCTTAATGTTGTAAGCGATGCCAAGACGCGGCTCCGGTTGAGTGGCGGAGCTGATGCCGTCATAAACATCGAAGCGAAAGCCCAGGTTAAAACTCCACGGGCCCTTGGTTATGGTGTCCTGCGCAAACAGAGCCAGTTCCCGGATATTGGCGTGGCCATAGTAATTGTAAGGTCCGCTGGTGGAATTGGGGCAGCCGAAGGAGGCGGGCAATGGACCTGTCCGGGTAAGGTCATAGCAGTCGAGCAGAGGATTGAACGCGGGATTCGGCTGAAGCGTCCCGCTGCATCCGGCCGGATCCGTCAGCAGCGGGTCTGTGTCAGGGCTTCCATCGGCGTTCAAACACGGAGCGTTGAGTGTCGGATCGACGATTCCAATGTTGTCCTTTTCCGTCAGAATCGTGTCCATGTAAGTGGCTCCGATCTTCACGTTGTGCACGCCCTTGGCGTAGGACAGGTTCGCGCGCAACCCCAGGTTGGTCAGCGTGCGATTCTGGCCAACGGTCTGGAGTTGTAGGTCGGGAGTGAGATCGGCAAACGGGTCGCGGCTCGGATAGTAGTTATATTGATCCTGCCGCACGAAGGCGCCGAATGTGAACACCGTATTCGCACTGGTCAGACGCGTCCAGGCGGGCGCGACGTTGATCGTTTTAATCTGCGAACGCTGGTCCTGAGACCCAACAACCTCGCCGTTAGGGCCGATGCCGCCATTGTCAACCACTAATCCATTCCAGGCGGTGTCATCTTGTGCGTCATACGAATTCGGCGTTTGGAACCAGGACCGGGTAAATTCCGCGTTCAGGTTGATTGTGTCGGCCTGGGAGGGCTTGAAATCCACGCGGTCGAACACGTTTTCCTCATTGCCACGATCGTGGATGATGGCGAATTCCGGGCCATCCAGGAAGCGGCCGGTGTCCATACCGTCCACTGAAATGAAGTTGCCCCATGTTCTGCCGCCGTCCAAGAAATCGAATCCGCCACTGGTGGTGCCGAAGGAGCCGTAGGATGCGGTGACGTCGCCGTGCGGTGTTGTCGCTCCCAGACCCGAGCGCGTGGTTACCGAGATCACGACGCTGGTTTTGTCTCCATATTCGGCAGGCGGCGCACCCTCGATGACCTCCATGGATTCGACTGCGTCCACTGGAATCTGGTTCGAAAACACTTTGCTCTGCTGATCGGTGATCGGCTGGCCGTCGAGAGAAAACGAGTTCTCAGCGTGATCGCCCAGTCCGTGGAAAAGGCCGTTAGAATCGGCCGCGATCCCGGGGGTAGCCAGGGTTACCAGCGAACTGAGGGACGAGGATTGGCTCTCCAGAGGGAGCTTTTCGAACAGAGCGCGGTCGATGTCGGTGTGCGTGGTGGGCACCGTTTCGAGCAGATCCCCGGCCGCCTCCACGTTCACCGTAGTCGAGGACGTGCCGAGTTGCAAGCTCGTCTTCAGGTCAAGAGGCACCGCGGTTCTGATGGCGACGTCCTGTACGCTCGTCTGAAATCCCGGTGCGTTGACAGTCAAATGGTAGTTGTTAAACGGAACGTTATCCAACTCAAACCTTCCCTGGCCGTCGGTGACCGCTTTCTCGTCATAGTGGGAGACGGGATTCACGATCTCGACCACTGCACCCACCACGGCCGCGCCCGAGGGATCCAGAATAGAACCGTGGATTGTGCCTGAGTTGACGCTAGTGGATTGTGCGAAACTCAGGACCGCAGAGAGGCAAACGAACATCGCGGAGGCTATCTTCGTCATTTCTCGATTCTGTAAGCCGGGTGACATCAGAACCTACGACTATCTGATAGGCGGCCAATTTTGGCCGTGAGTGAGCTTGATTAGATTGTGAGCGGGCCGAGCGCACTTGCCTCGCTCGCTTCGGGATCGGCGCTAACTGCTGCGAGTGTTGTTTCTCACACTCCGCGCTTCGATATCTGGACGAGCACGCCGCGCCCTGAAACAGCAGTGGCCGCTCATCGTGAGCCTCAGATCGTTCACCGGCATTTCTGCCCGTTGATGTGAAAGTGGTAGGGCGTCTTTTGGCGTCTGTGCTAATTGAATATAAGCCCTTGGGCTCTAGCATGAGCTTGAAGACGCTAATTGTGGACGACGAGCCGATAGCCCGCCAGGTTCTGCGGGAGGAACTCGAGCTGATCGCAGACGTTGAAGTGGTGGGAGAGGCAGAAAGCGGACCCGCGGCCTTGGAAATGATTGCCAAGCATCAGCCCAATCTTGTCCTGTTGGATCTGCAGATGCCGGTCTTGGGCGGCCTGGATGTTATACGAAGTCTGCCGCGCGGATCGCACCTGCCGGCGATTGTCATCGTCACCGCCTATGACGAATTCGCGGTGCAAGCCTTCGAAGCCAACGCCATCGACTACTTACTCAAGCCTGTCGGGTCCGCGCGCTTGGCCGAGGCTGTGGAACGGGCAAGACGTGTCACTGGCAGGGAAGCGATCAAGAGCCTCACCCACCTCCAGGGAATAACGGACCTGGCCGCAGGACCTGCAGTTAAGCGAGTCGTTGGGCGCGCTGGCGAAGAATTTTTCCTGCTCAGCATCGACGAGATTTATGCGTTCCAGGCGGAGGGGGCCGTGGTATGGATTCTCACCGAAAAACGGAAGTACGGGGCGACTCAGACGCTTAAGGCGCTTCAGGAACGCCTGCAGGGCACGAGCTTCCGACGCGTTCACCGAAATGCCATGGTCAACGTGGATCACGTTCGAAAGATGAGCGCTCTCAGCAGCCAAAGATGGCTGATTACCCTCACCAACGATCAGGAGTTTATTGCGAGCAAAAGGCAGGCCCGGCGAGTGCATGAACTTCTCCATTGGTGAGCGTTGCGCTCACCTCGAACGCCGCCGTCGCTGCACTCGCCTAAGCGATTTCGGCCGCGCTCCCTATAGCGCCGCCCACATGGGAGTGGGCGGGGGCATGGTTGATTCCATCTCCAGCCATGGCAACCGTGCGGCCACGCCAAGAGGCAACTGTCCTTAGCTGCCTCTCGCAGATTGCCGGTTCGGTAATGGTCAGAAGGTGATGCGGGCACTGACTTGCAAGCGGCGGGCCTGCGTGCCATCGGGGAAGCCGCCATCGGCTGAACCGTATCCGTACGCCGTAGGGGTGTAAGTCAGCACTCCCTTGGTCGATTCCAGGTACTCCTGCTGGAACATCCCCGTGGGCGACCAGGAGTTGCTGACGTTGAAGGCTTCGAAGTTGAGGTTCAGCATGGTTGGCCGGTCCTTTATTGTGACCGGGATGCTTTTGGTGAGCCGGGCGTCGGCGCGATAGGACGCCGGAGTGTAAATGCTGTCGACCGGCAGCCACGGGACACGGCCGTTACCGCCGAGTCCGTCAATGGTGCTGGTTGACAACAAGCCGCTGATTGCACTGCTGACGCGGATGGTCGGATCGCCAACCGGCCGGCCGGCGGCCAGCGTGGTGATGCTGGAGAGTTGCCAGTTATTGAGCACGTACTTGGCGAACGCACTGCTCGAATGCGTAATGGTGGGCGACCAGACAAACGAGTAAACGAACCGGTGCCGCTGATCGAGCAAGCCGCTGCCGCGCTCGAAAGCATTGTTGCCGTCATAGGTGTCGCCGGTGCCGGCGGAGCTGCTTCCCAGGGTGCTGAAGTAGATCGCGTTGGTCCCGGCGCCCTGGCCGTCGTCGATTTCATGAGACCAGGTGTACGATGCCAGCGCCTGCAAACCGTGGCTGAAGCTCTTCGTCAGCGTGACGGCGAGCGCATCGTACTCGCTATCGATCCCGTTGGCGGTTTCGAGCACGGCACCGTATTTGGTACTGGGGCGCCCACTCGAATAGATGGGTGTGGTGTACGAGCCAACCTGAGCGCCGCTGGCATTGTCAATCGCGTAGGTGTAGGTCGAGGCGGGATATGGTGCATTTAAGTCCACCACGCTGAGCAGATGTACGCCGCGGCTCCAGATGCCGGAAACGCTCAGCAGCATGTTTTTGGTAAGCTGCCGTTCCACCGTCACATTGCCCTGCATCGAATAAGGAGCCTTCAGGTTAGGATCGGCAAATTGGATCGTGGCGGCGCCGACGCTGGCGCCGGTCGGGGCCGCGGGTAGCGCATTGGGAAACACCGGGCCGGCGGCAAACTGGGCCGGGTTGGTGGCGCTCAGCGTATCCGCGACCTGGTAGACGCCGTTGGTAGTCCACAAATTATCGATCCATCCACCAATCATGCGGGCGTAAAACATGCCGTATCCGCCGCGCAGGACTGTCTTGTCGTCCAGCCGGTAGGAGAGTCCGACGCGCGGCGCAAAGTTGGTGCTCGGCGTGTGGACATACCCCGTCTGCGGCCAGTACGGGCTGGTGACCGGGAAGTTCATGCTGAGAGATTTGTCCCAACGCACGCCCAGATTCAGGGTTAATTTTGGCGAGATCTTCCATTGGTCGAGGGCGTACGTGGCCAGTTCGTTAATCCGGTAATCGGCGACCGAGTTGCCGAAGGTCTGGGAGTACGAGGTCCAGTCTTTCGCTCCCGCGGTGTTGCCGCTATAGTCGAGGGCAAACTGCGTGGCATTGAGGTACGAGTAGGAACCGAACGCGTTGCTGATGTAGTAGTTGTAGTCTTCGGTGGTGAAAAAGCCAAAGCCGAACTTGATGGTGTGGTTGCCCTTCACCAGGGTTGCGTCGTCGGAAAACTCGTAGCGGGTTTCGCTCGGCTCCACGCGCGGCAGATAGGTGGCGGGTCCAAGCTGCACGCCGGCCACTGAGACGTCGAGGTATCCCAGGCCGCCGCCCAGCTCCGCCTGGTCGAAAGAGTCGGCCTGGCGATCGGTGTCGACGCCGAAATGGAAGACATTCATGAAGCTGCTGCCGGGAACCCAAGTCCAGGCGAATTTGCCGTTGTGCACACCGACTGAATCGTCGCCGTTGCCGTTGATACCGGAGCCCGATGTGGAGCTCAGACCGGTTTGAATGCCATTCGGAGACAACCAGCGCAGGATGTTGAATTCGGCCGTAAGCGTGTTCTTATCGGAGAGGTGGTAATCCAGCCGGCCGAAACCCAGGTCGTTGTCGTCGGTGCGCGGAATCTGGCCGTAGAAGCGCGGCAACAGACCGTTGATGGCGCTGCATTGCGCAGCAGTGGCGGGGGCAGCGCAGCCGAGAAAGGTCTGAGTGCTCGAGTTGAGCACGGTCGGGGAAACGTAGCTATCCACCAACGGGAATTTGCGGTAGGTCAGATCGAAGTTGATGAAGTAAAACAGCTTGTCCTTGATGATCGGGCCGCCCACGCTGGCGCCGCCTTCGACGCGCTTTTCCGAGGGATTGAAGGATGCGAAGGGATCGCGAGCGTCGAATCCGGTGCTGCGGAAATAATAGAATCCGGTGCCGTGCAACTCGTTGGTGCCGCTTTTGGTCACGGTGTTGACCACGCCGCCCATGGCGCGCCCGTATTCGGCGGAGTAGTCGTCCGAAACCACCTGGAACTCCTGAACGGCATCCTGTGAGATCTGCGATTGAATGCGCGTTCGCCCGGCGTTCTCGTCGTAGAACTGCTCGGTATTGTCGTTGCCGTCGAGCAAGAACGAATTATTTCCGGCCACACCGCGGAAGGTCAGCAGGCCGAAGGTGGCGTCGTTGCTCACGCCGGGAGTCAGCAGCACGAACGAATCCACGCGGCGTCCATTGATCGGCAGATTTTGTAAATCCCGGTTGTCGATGACCGTCGAGACATCCGATTTGGTGTCATCCACCATGCTGGCTGTGGCCGTCACCTCCACCTGCGTTGTGCTGGTGCCGACTGCCAGAGTAATGTTGAGATCCAGGTATCTGGCCGACCTCCAGCACCAGATTGTCCGCGATATAAGTGTTGAATCCCGACGCCGTCACCGTGACTTTGTAGCCCGATCCGGGGATCAAGGCCTGTGCCGCAAAAGCGCCGGCGTCGTTGGTCACCAGGGACCGGGCGACTCCCTTGCCCTGGCTCGAAATCACGACCTTCGCGTTCGGCACAGCCGAACCGCTCGGATCACGAACAATGCCGGAAATGCCCGCCACACCGCCGGACGATTGCGCCAACACGAGTGACGAAAAGCACAGGGAAAGCGCGAGCGTAGAGATAGCGAATGGTTTCACATGCATGCGCGAAAGACCTCCTCTTTTACCATATTCTCCGGATTATAGGTGCTCAACCCGGCATCTTCAATGACAAATTGATTAAGCGAATGTTGCATTTTGCGGCGGTGCGCGCCCGCCGGCAATTTCGCCTGCCTTTTGGGTGTAACGCCAGCCTACTCGTTGCGCAGCGCCTCCATCGGATCGATGCGCGTCGCGCGCCGGGCCGGAACGTAGTTCGCGATCGGCGCCACCGTAAACAGCGACGCATCGACCCCAGCCATTACGGCGGGATCGGGCGAGTGAACGCGTCCGCGGCGGGACCGGATGGTAGGACTTGCGGAGCGCCCGCACGTAGGTATGTACTTGGAATATGCGGATGAGGTTCGTGGCCATCGCGGTCGTACTGGCATCCGCCGGTTTGGCGCAGGACTGGGAACTGGGCGGCAGCGTGGGCTACGGCGCCTACCGCAGCGGAACCGTGATTGGGGGCGACGGCCAACCGGCCACGGCTGAGATTCTGAATCGATTCACGGCCGGCGTGGTGATCGGACAAGAGCCTTACGAGTACATTTCCGGCGAACTGCGCTGGACGTACCAGGACGGTCATGCCGTGCTCGCCGCCGCCGGCGTCCGCGAGGAAATGGACGGGCATTCTCACGCCGTGACGTACGACGTTTTAATCCACTTCCGGCGGCGGGAGCGGCGCCTGCGCCCGTTCTTCGCCGCCGGAGCGGGAATCAAAGGCTACATCGCTAATGGACCTGCCCCTCAGTTCAACCTGCTGCCTGCCGTGGCCACCCTGGCGGAGCGCGATGAATGGAAACCCGTATTCGACCTGGGCGGCGGGGTTAAGTACCGTCTGACCGATCACGTCCAGCTTCGGTTCGATTTTCGCGATTATCTGACCACCTTCCCCAAGCGGCAGATCGTCCCGGCGACCTACAGCACCGCCCGCGGAATCTTTCAACAATTCACACCCATGCTGGGAGTGAGCTACGTCTTCTGATGGTCGGAGGATCTCGAAAAACGTGCAGCGGCCGGCGGGTCACCAGCCCATCTGACGCATACGCTCGAGGATCAGTGCGCTGTACTCGTTCATGCGCTCCGGCCGGCGCCTCAGCGGGGCCGGGAGAATGGCCGCGAGCCGTGCGGCTTGCTGCCGCCCGACGCTCCGTGCCGCGATCGCGTAATGGTAGCGTGCGGCCGCTTCGGCCCCATAGACGCCCGGTCCCCACTCGACCACATTCAGATACAGTTCGAGTATCCTGCGTTTGCCCAAGCCGAACTCGGCTACTGGAACCAGCGTGAACTCCACGCCCTTTCGCAGAAAGGAGCGGCCGGTCCCAAAGAAGAGATTCTTCACGAGCTGCTGCGTAAGGGTCGAAGCGCCGCGGCCGCGGCCTTCCTCGAGGTCGTCTTTCGCCGCAATCCGGATCTCGTGCCAGTCGAAGCCGTGGTGCTGGAAGAACCGTGAGTCCTCCGCCGCGACCACCGCGTGCTGAAGGTCGGGAGAAATCCGGCCGAGCCCGACGAACACATAACGCTTGTGGTACGGCTTCTTGTGCATCCACGCCTGCAACCGCCGCTCAATCTGCACGGCGGTGAACGGCGGGTTTATCCAACGAACGGACAAGAGGCAGATAGCGGCCAGCAACCACCCCACGAGCCCGCCGATCAGGCACCATCGAAGCAGACGCCGGACCAAGCCTCTGCGCCGCGGTTGTACGGATCGAGAACGTTTAGCTGACGCCACACTCCAGCATAAGCCGGGCCATGGTGGAGGGGCCGAGTGGACGGTTCCAGCGGATGCCATTAGACCGGCCGCGCTGGTTCAAGCTTGGAAGAAACCAAGCCCCTTGCATATGATGGACGCAATGCCCGAATTTCATTTCTACGAGCCTTCGAAGGGTTGCGGGCTCCCGCACGATCCGTTCAAGGCGATCGTTGCGCCGCGACCGATCGGCTGGATTTCGACTCAAGACGCCGAAGGCCGCGTGAATCTCGCGCCGTACAGTTTCTTCAATGCCGTGTGTGACCATCCGCCAATGGTCATGTTCAGTTCGTCGGGATGGAAGGACACCGTGTCCAATATCAAGGCGACCGGTGAATTCGTCTGCAATCTGGCCACCCGTCCGCTGGCGGAGAAAATGAACATGACCTCCGCCGCCCTGCCACATGGGGCCAGCGAATTCGAGTTCGCGAAGCTGGACGCAGCTCCCAGCCGTATGATCAAACCGCCGCGCGTCGCCGAGGCCCCGGCCGCGCTTGAGTGCAAACTGGTGCAGATTGTACAGTTGCATGGTGCGGATGGCTCTGCGCTCGACCAATACCTGACGATCGGAGAAGTCGTTGGCGTACACATCAATCGCGCTTATCTCAAGGAAGGATTTTTCGACCTTCTGGCAACCCATCCCGTTCAGCGCGCGGGTTACACCGCGGATTACACCGAAGCGACGACGGCCTTCACTATGAAGCGGCCGCAATGAAGGGGGATCCCCGGTCACTTGAGAGTCATCGGCCGTCCTTGCCGCAGTAACATGGAGTCAACATGGCGGTGGACGAATTCCTACAAGCCGCAATAGACGAGGCGAGGTCAAGCCTGGCTGAAGGTGGTATTCCGATTGGCTCGGTGCTCGTATATGACGGAAAGGTCATAGCGAGGGGCCACAACCGCCGGGTACAGACCGGGAGCCCCATCGATCACGGCGAGATGAACTGCCTCCGGAACGCCGGGCGCCTGGCGTCCCGGGTGTACAAACACTGCACGCTGTACTCGACTCTGTCGCCGTGCCCGATGTGTGCCGGCGGCATTGTGCTGTACAAGATTCCGCGAGTTGTTGTCGGTGAGAACAAGAACTTCCTCGGTGCAGAAGACTACATGCGCGGCCAAGGCATTCGGGTCGATGTCGTGCAGGATGCTGACTGCATTCAAATGATGGCCGAGTTCATCAGTTCCAATCCGGAACTCTGGAACGAAGACATCGGTGTATAACTCGAATGCCGCCTCCCTTAGAGGTCTTGGCCGGACAACTCCGTTGCTGCAGCGAAGCGGCTTCCAAGTTGCGGTGTGCATTCGCATGCCCGGCCGCATCACTAAACCGTTGGCGCCGGGCGCGCCGGTCAGAGATTCATCCTGTTCCGGACGCCAGTTTTTCTCAGTTCGGCTTCAAACATCTCGCTGATCGCCGGATCCTGGTCTTCGTACTCGATCAGATTTCCACCCTTCCGGGTGCTCGTCTTGCCCAGGCGATGCGTGCGCCCGCCACCTCCCAGAGCCCGCATAAACCATCTGCCGTCGCCGCCCCAAGTTGCGGCCAGGTAGCGGGCCGGATCGCCGCTGGTGTTGAAGTGTTGATGGAACCAGCCATCGGGCGGCACAAAAATGGTGCCTTCGGCAAATTCGACGCGCACGCGCTCGGTCGAGTCGGAGTACTTGACGGCTCCCTTCCAGAGCAATGTGAAGCCACGTCCGTTCAGCATCACAACGTGCGAACCGGGACCGTGGCGATGCGCCTTCTTGTAAGTGCCCACTTCAAACTCGGAGATGTGGGCCTGCATGGTGTTGTCGGCCAGTTGGAGCTCAATCCGCGAGTTCGCCTTGCCGCGCTCCGCGCTCTTGAACAGGCCGAGCGACCGCGCATCCGGGATGTAGGCGCTTTCCCAGGTATCTACGCCGCCTTTCTGTTCGCTCTCGGCGGGGTCGGTGTTTTTGTGATGGAGGTGCTCAGGACCGGTCCCGAAGGCGTCGGGATCGCCGTTGTAACGGTCGCGGAATACATAGTCGTTGTTGAAGACAAAATCCGCGTTGTGGAAGAGGTCGATTACTACCGGCGCGTTGCTGATGGCCAGCAACCGGGCAGGCGCGGCCCCTCGGTTCCTGTGCTGGCGCCAGGTATTGAGCGGCGGGCCGATCACCGCGCCCGTCTTCCACTTCACGGTCTGTTTGGCGCCGCCCGGCACCCAGATGTCGGTTTCGCCCTCGCCACTAGCGACATAGAGGATTTCCTCGAACAAATAACGCTGCGGATTCGTCTGGCCGCCGACGGGAATCTCACAGAGATAGCCATCATTGACCCCCTCGCCGCCAATCAGATCGATGAAAGCGCCACTCCCACCCATGCGTTTCCAAGGCTGCACCGGAGCGCTTCGAATATCTGGCAGGCTGTAGCCCGCATAGACCTGGATGCCTTCGTTCTTGCGCCATTCCTGGTATGCATTCAGGTTGGTCTGATTGTAGTCGTGGGACTTCGGCGGGGCGTTGGCTAGCTGTATCCGCTGGGCTCGCAGTACCCTGCCAGTGGCGGCAACACCCACGCCGGCCACAGCGGCATGATCGATAAAGTCCCGCCGGGAGATCCTTCCCGCCAAAAAGTCTCTAGCCCAATTCGTTCTCATTGCGGCCATAGCCTCCATTAATCGATTGCTTCAAAACGCCAGCGCGCCTGCCGCCCCGGCGCGGCTGCCATCCAAGTGGGGATTGCTTGGCGGCACCCGCGGCGGGAAGGCAGGCGCTAACACATCCAGCCCTCTGCTAAGACAGCCCTACCAGCCGAGTTTCAACGCGAACTGCATTTGCCGGGAAGTCGTCAAGGTCGAAGTGATGACCCCGGCGCTGGATGAATAGGCTCCCGAAGTATTGAACGTTGTGATCACGGGCCATCCGAAATTCGTATGATTCATCGTGTTGAAGATTTCGGCCCGGAATTGAAGGGTGGCGCGCTCACCGAAACGGAAGGTCTTGAACATGGAGGCATCGATGTCCACCAGGCCAGGGGCGGTGAGAATGTCTCTGCCCGCATTGCCGAACGTGCCGGCCGCCGGGAGCAGGAAAGCCGCCGGATTGTACCACTGGCTCTGGCTGCCCTCAATGATGGAACCGTGGAAGTTCGGATTCAGGGAGGGGCGGTCCGGGTTCCGCGTGTCGCCATCGGCGGACTGATTGAATCCGACCAGCGGCGTAAAGGGGAAGCCGGTTTGCGCGGTGATGATGGCGTTGACCTGCCATCCGCCGAAAATGGCGTTCGTCAAGCCTTTGGCGCCGCTGAGAAGCGCCCTGCCGTTTCCAACCGGCAGCGCGTAGGCGAAATTCCCAGCGATGCGACTCGTGATGTTGAAGTTCGATGGCCCATAATCCATGTTGGGATCGAAAGGATTCAAGAAGGTGGTAGCTCCGCCCAAACCCTCATTTCCAAGGAAGGAAGAGGAGTGGTTGTCGAGACTCTTCGAGAATGTATAGTTGGCCCGGAATTGAACGCCATGGCTGAATCGCTTCGTCACATCGGCCTGCAAGGCATTGTAATTGCTGATGCCGTTCGACTCCTCATAGCGGGCGTTTGACAGGCTGGGGTTCATCCTGGGCGACTTGGGCGGAAAGTAATACGCGCCATTGACGATCTCGGGATAGGCGGTGTTGGCATCGGCGGTGGCTAGCAGATGGTAGCCACGCTCTCCCACGTAACCCACCGAGAGCAGGGTGTTGGCGGAGAGCGCCTGGTCGATTCGCATGTTGTACTCGAAGACAGTCGGCATTTGCAGATTGGGCTGGACGCCGGTCGGCCCGATCTTGGACCCCGGAAGTGTCTCCGTCGGCGAAATGAGAAGAGGGAAGGTGGACGGTGTTACGGTGACGCGCGAATCGTAGATGCCGATTGGGATGGAGTCGCAGCACGCGCCCATATAATCCAACTGCTCGTAGTACATGCCATATCCGGCGTGGATCGCGGTGCGCGAACTTGCGAACGGCGACCATGCGATACCGGCGCGCGGTCCGATGAGGAGCTTGGCATTGTTCTGGGAATAGATGGAGGTTCCGATTGCCGGCTTGGTCTCCAGCACCTCATTGGCGTTCGAAATGAAATTCGCCGCCATGCCTTGGGGTGAATTCCAGCCATTGTTGAACTCGTCGCGGACGCCCAGAGTGAGCGTCAAATTCGGAAGCAATTGCATGGAATCCTGCACATACCATGCGCCGGCAGTCTGACGCCAGCCAATTTCGATCGGGTTCAGAGTCGCGACCACCTGCGTAGCCTGGCCTTGCATGAAGGTCTGAAGATCGGAAAAGGTAGCGACCCCATTTCTCTGATCCGCGGCGTTGTCGTTAGACTCGACCTTCTGAAACCATCCGCCGATCTCGATCCGGTGCTTGCCCTTGACAAACGAAACGGAATCGGTAAGCGTGAACAGGTTGCGAGCGATGTTATCGAACTGCTGCGACCCGTTCGAGCCCGCTCCCGCGATAGCGCCGAGTTGGCCGTTGCCGATTGCCCCGATGTTGATGTTGCCGATCGGCTGGCCTTCAACGAACGAAAGGCTGGAATTGTCGATGTTGGGCGCTGCGTTCATCAGCCACTTGGCGCGGCTGAATCCTCCATTAGCCACGTTGATTACCGAGGAATTAAAGGTGTGGGTCTCCTGCACGCTGGCGATCTGCGACCGCTCATCGCTGGTCGTGATCTGCAAGCTGGTGGTTCCGGGAGTCTGATTGTAGCCGTCGTCGATCGTGTAGACCCCGGACAGGAAATCGTTAGCCGAGAAGTTGTGATCCACCCGCAAGTTGCCGAAGTCTTCGCGGATCATCTGTCCCGGGTTGCCGTAATAGTAAGCAGCGCCTCCACCCAATTCCGGCCCGTTGGCAACCGGCCAAAGAGCGAAATAAGGCGCGATGCCGGGGGCCAGGCCCACGTCGGTGAGGGTCCCATTGGCTGCGGGAAGGTATCCATTGCGCGCGTTAGCGTCGGGAACAATGGCGGCTTCGCTGACTGCGAGCCGCTGCCGGAACCCCTCGTAGCTGCCGAAGATGAATGTCTTGTCTCTCCGCACTGGGCCTCCCGCAGCGCCGCCCAATTGGTTCCGTCTGAAGGGGGGCACGCTCGAAGTCTGGTCGAAGAAGTTGCGGGCATCGAAAAGGCTGTTCCTGAGAAACTCAAACAGCGTCCCATGGAACTGGTTGCTTCCGGACATGGTCACGAGACTGACCTGCGCGCCGGGCCGTTTGCCATATTCAGCGGAATAAGAATTTTCCAGGACGTTGAACTCGCGCACCGCGTCCACACCGAGTAACTGGCCGCTTAAGCCGCCCGGAATCACATCGGCAGTCGATACGCCCGTGTATTCGATGCCATTGAGAAGGAACAAATTGTAGTCTTCGCGGTTACCGGAAACCGAGAAGTTGTTGCCCAGGCCCGCGCCCGTGCTGGTGGAGGAGCGGTTCACGGTAGTGTTGGCCGTGCCCGGGTTGAGCGTGATCAAGTTGTCGAAACTCCGGCCATTCAATGGCAGATCCTTGACGTCATGCTCGCCCACCAATCCGGATATGGAGGTGGTCGCGACATTCACCAAAGGCGCGTCGCCGGGTATCTCGACTTCCTCCTTGAGAATGCCAACTTGCATGTCGATGTCCACAACGGCATCCTGGGCCACTGCCAGATCGATGCCGAAGCGGACCAGGTTACGAAACCCGGTTTTTTGAACTTTGACATCGTAGCGGCCGACGGGCAGCGAACGCGCCTCATAGTAGCCGCGCTCATCCGTGACCAAGGTACGGCTGAGGCCGGTTTCCGAATTCGTCACGGTGACGCTGGCTTGCGGAATAACAGCGCTGGTGGGATCGTGAACAAAGCCCGAGATCGATCCCAACACCTGACCGAACACCGTCGAAGAAAAGAGAACGAGCGAGACCAGCAGAATACCGATCCGGCTCCTGGACGCCCGCGCGACATTGAAAGCAACTCGATATCTGTACATTTTGTATCCTCTGTTACGGAACCCTATTGCCTCCGAGATGCTTGGCGCGACCGGCGAAGAGAACGGCTCATCCAACGGCTCTTTCTCTCCCGTGCTTTGCCAATCGCCCTGCTGCCCCCGGTCTGTACTCGGGGACAATCCTTTGAATTTCGGGAAGCTCTAACTCAAAGGTTTAAGTTCATGCAACGGATGAAATTACAATATTGCGAAACCGCACAACATAGTCCTGTGACGCTATCCCAGGCACGGCAAAACCGATGACGCCTGGCTGGACTCGCAACTGGTTGAAGCGATTCACGTTCTGGCCTGCGATAGAAATGCGGATCTCGGCACCCCGGCAAATGATTTCCATCGCGTTCCACTTCTCCTCGGCACCAACCGCCTTCTTTGATCTCTGTATGTTTTCGATACTCCCAGGGGGATTGTCGGAATCTTGATAGTCGATCAACACTTCATAGCCACCACTGGGACCGAATCCTGGACGGTTCTCGCCGTCGAGGCCCCAGTTTCGGCGCGGCTCACGAACATAGACACCGCTTCGGCCGCCGCTCGAAACTTGAAATAGGAAGGCCAGCCGGAAGTCGGTGAACACTTCCCGCGTGAAGATATAACCGGGACCCGGCTTATTCTTATCAGACCGCCCGACGAGTTCATCGCCTTCCGCAGTCCATGTTCCGGCCCCGAAGCTCTGCCATCCGGAGAAATCCGCGTCTTCGAACAGCGTCTTTTGGGCCCTTGCGACAAGAGATAACCCTCCTAAAATGAAGCACTTTCTGGTTATGATCGCCCTCCTTCATCACGCTGTCGTGGTAAACTGACTCCGCGTCCCAGGGCATCTTGCTGAAGTCACCATCCGATTAAATCCTTAGTTCTATGAGTAATGATGGTACTGAGTAAAGTAATAATATTACCGAAATGATATGTAATGTCAAGCACAAAAATAGTTATTATTCTGGAAAAGTTCGATGAATCAATCAAGAGTGGAGAGTCAAGCGACTGAGTGCTGGTATCTTGTCACTATATATATGACTTAGCGACTTGACCATCCGCCATCGGAGCCCGCAGACACGATCCAGATGTTGATTAAATGAAGACAATTGTATGAGATAACTATAGGCGTTTTCCGCCACAGGTTCGCAGGTTGCCGCAGAATTCAAACATGCCGCAATGTAACTACCAGGTCTTCTAGTAAGCTCCCACTCGCTTAGGACGGGACCAGTACAATCACACGTTTCGAGCCGAGGACGGCCACGATATACTCGCCTCATCAGTGGTCCAATCGTTGGACACCGGACCACAAAAGGACCGCCCATGACTAAGCCGAACGCGTTACGGACTGTGTTAGCTTTTCTAAGCGTTGCGACCTTCGCCGCATCGGTGGGAGTGAGCCACGCGCAATCCCTTGCCACGAATTCTCCGGGGCAGCCGCCCAGCCGGCCTGCCGTCCAGCAGCCGAAAATGATGCGTCCGGTGATGGGCAATTCGCCAACGGTGCGGATCTCGTCCAGGCAAACGGGTGCAACCGCGGAAGCCGGCGTCCCATGTTTTCTTTTCAATCAATTCAAGAGTATAACGGTCTGCTCGAAGAATACACCAGGTGGTGGGTTTTTTAAAAAGAGTCCCCAAACCGCCGCCGCTGCCTATCATGGAATTATAATGATCTTTCTTGCCCGCAGTAATAACGACAAAAATATTTTCCACCAGCGTAAATACATTGTCGCATATCTCTTCCGGAGAAATTTGTTTAAATAATTGATCAAAATTCATTTCTTTGATATTTAAGTGATTTGTTTTTTTTTTCATTTTTTCTCCTTGCATGTCGGATCTAATTAAACGGCTTCCTGTTTTGGAACTCGAATTGCTATGCTTTCCGCATATAAGCGCGCACGGTAAGAGGAGCAAATATCGCTACTATTATTACCGCTCCGACAAGCGACAACCAAAAGTCATGACTTATAGTTCCCTGGTTGGTAAGT
>CAVXJY010000097.1:0-57329 GCA_963761855.1 Bryobacterales bacterium
GGTGTTATGTACGTCTCCCTTCAACGAGTACGTATTGCTCTCGCGGTCAGCGGCTACTCCGGTGGCGGGTTCAACGTCGGCTGCGGCACCTGTGCGCTGGCCACGTTTGACACCAATGTGTACCAGGTGTCGGACGATTTCACGTACATCCGCGGCAGGCACCAGTTCATGTTCGGCTTCGATGGACGCAAGACCCAGTTCAACTCCGTCAACAACCAGCAGTCGAACGGGCAGTTCACATTCAACGGCAGTACCAGCGGGGACGGCATGGCCGATCTCCTGCTGGGCCGCTTCAACGGATTGACCGACGGAAAGGTGATTTCCGATTACATACGCCAGAACGTGGTCGGCGCCTACGTGCAGGATTCCTTCCATGTGAGCTCGCGTTTCACCATCAACTACGGCGTGCGCTGGGAGCCCCAGGAGCCGGCCTATGACAAATACGGGCGTGGCAACATGTTCAGCCAGAGCCTCTTCGAGCAGGGCGTCCACAGCACCGTGTATCCGCAGGCGCCGGCGGGCCTGGTTTTCTATGGTGACAAGACGGATCCTTACGGCAAGGCCCTCACCGCGTCCCATTGGGCTACGTTTTCGCCGCGCTTCGGCCTCGTGTGGGATCCCAAGGGCGACGGCAGGCAGACCATTCGCGCCGCCTTTACACTGATGCACGATACCACCGAGTTGTTCTACCCGGAACGCTGGACCACCAACGCGCCATATGTGTCTTCCCTCTCGCTCACCAGCGGGCAGTTCTCCAATCCGTTCGCGAGCTACGTATCGCCGGCCGGGGTGACAGGCGACCCGTTCCCCAGCAACATCGTCTTCCCGGTGGGCGGCGCTTACATCAGCATTCCACCCGATGTGGCGCCCACCTATGTGATGCAGTGGAACCTGAGCTACCAGCGCCAGCTTGGCGCCGATTGGCTGGTAACGGCGAACTACATGGGTAACGCCAGCCGGCACATCTGGGGATCGGTTGATGCCAACTACTCGGTTGACGTCCCGGTAAATGGCGCTGCCGCCAGCACATCCAACACCAACCAGCGGCGCCTCACCTACCTGGCGAACCCCACAACCGGCCAATATTACGGCGACATACAGACCACCGCCGACGGCGCTAATGGCGAATACCACGCGCTGCTGGTTTCGGTGCAACACCGTCTGTCCCACAACATCACCTTCCTCACCAATTACACTTGGAGTCACTGCGTCAGCGGCTGGGATTTCGCCGGAGAATTAGCGGGCCCGGTTTACCAGAATCCCACCGCCGTCGACGGCGAGCGAGGCAATTGCGGCTTCGACCACCGGCAGAACTTCAACACTTACCTGGTCATCACCAGCCCCGGCGTGGGCGGCAGCTTTGCCAAGACGATTACCAAGAACTGGCAGCTTTCGCCTATCATCAGCGTGTTCACCGGCGAACCGATCCAACTTGCCGACGGCAAGGATATCTCTTTGAGCGGCCAGAACCTGGACCGGCCGGAGAATATTGCGCCCAACAATGTCTATGCAGGCGGCGTATCCAACGCGGGGAATGGATTCACCTGGTTCAACCCGGCGTCGTTTACCTGCAACGGCTCGCCCGTTCCTACTACCTGCACGGTCTTCAGCGGCCAATTCGGCGATGTCGGCCGAGACTCCCTTTACGGCCCCGGCTCGATCAACTGGGACATGGCCATATCCAGGGTCTTCCAGTTTAAGGAGCGGTGGAAGCTCGACGTCCGCGCCGACTTGTTCAACATCATGAATCACGCCAACTGGGGCAACCCCGGCACCAGCATCTCGTCGAGCGCATCGTTCGGCCAAGTCCTAGGCTTTTACCAATCAGGTCAGGCTCCGCGCGAAATCCAGATGGCATTGAAGCTGAACTTCTAACACTTACCCGCAGATCTCGAATCCGGGGGCAGGCAAGCGCCTGCCCCTTTTTTTGTGTGGTGGGGCATGCTTTAGCTTGCCCAGAAAGAACACTCGCCTTCTACGTCGCCTCCCGGGTGATTGCCCGTGGGGCCGTCGCCGCCCGGAATTGCGGATAATTTGGGAATGGCAACCAGCCGGCCGCCGGAGCGGCCTTTGCCGCAGGCCGCGGCGCAAGTCTCGTCCTCCACCCGCACCGCCGCGGTGATGTTCGCCGGCTTCTGCGCTTTTGTTACGCTGTACGCGCCGCAGCCGCTGCTGCCCATGCTGGCCCACGGCTTTGGCGTTTCGGCCGGAGCGGTGAGCCTGGTGCTGACCGCCTCCACCGCAGCCGTCGCTCTGGCCGCGCCTTTTGCCGGCGTAGTGGCGGACCGCTTTGGGCGCAAGCGCGTGATCGTCCTTTCGGCGCTTCTGCTTTCGGTCCCCACTGCTGGGGCGGCGGCCTCGGGCAGCCTGCCGCAAATGCTGGTCTGGCGCTTTTGGCAGGGTGTTTTCACGCCCGGCATTTTCGCTGTCACCATCGCTTACGTCAACGACGAATGGGAGCACGGGGTGGGCGCGGCCATGTCCTCTTACGTCGCCGGGACGGTGCTTGGCGGCTTTAGCGGCCGAATGATTTCGGCGCTGGTGGCCGCGCATTTTTCCTGGCGCTGGTCGTTTGTGACGCTGGCGGCGCTTGATGCCTTGTGTGGCGCGGCGATGTGGGCATGGCTGCCGCGGGACCGCCATCTCACGCATCCCCAGGGTGGGCCTTCTGCGCCGCGCGCCATGCTCCGCCATCTGCGCAATCCGCCGCTGGTGGCCACTTACGCCGTCGGCTTCTGCGTGCTGTTCACGCTCATCGCCACCTTCACCTACGTGAATTTCTATTTGGCCGCGCCGCCGTTTCGCCTGGGCACCACAGCACTGGGGTTGATCTTCGTGGTCTACCTGATCGGCGCCGTGGTGACGCCGCTAGCCGGACGCGCCATTGACCGCATCGGACACCGCTTCACACTGGTGGCCGCTTTCTGCGGGGGTGTGGGCGGCATCTGCCTTACTTTGGTGCCGCATCTCGCTGTTGTGCTGCTGGGCCTCGCGCTGACTTCGACCGGCGTCTTCATCGCTCAGTCCGCCGCTTCAAGTTACGTCGGCAGGTTGGCTGAGGACGCGCGCGGCGCCGCCGTTGGGCTGTACGTTATGTTTTATTACACCGGTGGCAGTTTCGGTGCGGCTGTGCCGGGCAGCTTCTGGAGCCGCGGCGGATGGCCGGCCACGGTGCTCCTCATCGCTGCCGTCCAGGTCATCACTATCGTGCTCTGCTCGCGTTTCTGGAAGCCCGCCGCAGCCGCGCCGGACTACGAGGCTTATGCCACGGGGCAGGTTGGATAGGGCTGGTTTCGGCATCCTCGCCGACCTGGCTCCGCAAAGAACCGGCGGCAGAGACCGCCGGTGCCACGACTGCTGCAGCACCTTTCCTCGTAGCGCCGGCGGTCTCTGCCGCCGGTTCCTTTCTTCCGCCTAATCCCGCTCCCGGCGCCGGCAAGGGGCCGTACTCCACTGGGCTGCACCATGCGAAAATCGAACCGTGAACCTGCGACCCGCCGGGGAAAATCCAAAGCTGCGCATCGTCAATATTGACGGGCTCGATCTCGCTTTCTGGGATTGGCCGGGCGCGGATCCGCCGTTGATTTTCGCGCACGCCACCGGGTTTCACGGCCGGCTGTGGGACTACATTATCCGCCGTCTGCCGGGGCGGCGTTGCCTGGCGGTGGAAACGCGCGGGCACGGCCGCAGCGCCCGGCCCGATCCGCCTTATCGTTGGCGCTACCTCGGCCGCGACCTGGCCGGCATCCTGCGCAGCCTCGGCGTGCGCGGCGCGTTCGGCATCGGCCACTCCTCGGGCGGCCACTCCATGGTGCAGGCCGCGGCGCTTGTTCCCGAAGCCTTCGCTGCCATGTTGCTGATCGATCCCACGATTTTCCCCGCCTTCCGCTACGGTGCCCCGCCGCCCGATTTCGCCTTCATCCTGCGCCGCAAAAACGTCTGGGGTTCGCCGGAGGAGATGATCGAACGCTTCTGCGGCCGTGCGCCGTTCATCGCCTGGCTGCCGGAAATCCTGCGTGACTATTGCCAGTTCGGGCTGCTGCCCAAAGGCGATCACCTGGAACTGGCCTGCCCGCCGGCCGCGGAAGCTTCCATTTACGCGGAATCCGTCGCGCCGGAATCCAACATTTACGCCGAAGTTGCACAGGTGATTGCGCCCGTCACCATCCTACGCGCCGGGATGGCCCGCCAGCCGGGGAAGCTCGACCTGGCCGCTTCACCCACAGCCGGCGACCTGGCCGCGCGCTTCGCCCACGGCCGCGATGTGGTGCTGGAAGGCGCTTCCCACTTCATCCCCATGGAGGCGCCGGAGCGGGTGATCGAGGAAGTGAGCACGTTGTGCGGGGCAGGTTGATTAACCAGCGGCGACGATTGACAATTGTCGCCCAGGATAGCATCCTGCCCCACTAAGCTCACAAAACCTGCGAGAATCGGCCCCGCGCGGCCACTACATCCAAGGTGTTATGCGAGCCGCAATCCTAATGGCGGCGTGCGCTCTGGCAGCGGCGCAGGCGCCCGACCCGGCCTACGAGCCGCTGGCGCGCGCCTATGCCGCGCTGCGAGCGCACGATTATGACGCGGCGGTGGCCGGCTTCAGCCGCGCCATCGAGCTCGCGCCGCAGCGCGCCTCCATACATAAGGACCTGGCCTATACCTATCTCAAAATCGGCGAAAACGATTTGGCGCGCGACCAGTTTCACGCCGCCATGACGATGGATGCGGCGGACGTTCAGGCGGCCATGGAGTACGCTTTCCTGTGTAACGAAAGCAAGCGGGAAGCCGAAGCGCGGCGCGTTTTCGACCGCATTCGCAAAACCAGCAACGCGGAGGCGGAGCAGGCGTTTCAGAACATCGACCAGCCGCTCGAAGCCGGCATCGAGCGGTGGAAGAGCGCGCTGGCTGCGGGTCCGGACAATTTCAGTGCGCACTTCGAGCTCGCTCACCTGGCCGAGGAGCGCGACGAGCTGCCGCTGGCGGCCGAGCATTTCGAGAAAGCCTGGCGTTTGCTTCCAGACCGGCGCACGGTGCTGGTGGACCTGGGCCGGGTGTGGAAAGCCATGGGCCGCACCGATGATGCTATCGCCGCGCTGCTGGCCGCTTCCCGCGGTGGCGAGCCACGCGCTGCCGAGCAAGCGCGCGATCTGCTGCCCAACCGCTATCCCTTCGTTTCCGAATTCCGCCGGGCACTCGCGCTCGATCCGCGCAACGGCGAGCTACGGCGCGAGCTCGGCTATCTGCTGCTGCGCATGAACCGCCAGTCCGAAGCCGAACAGGAATTTCGCACCCTCACCGTAACCGCGCCGGACGGCATGCTGGCCGCCACCCAACTCGGCTTTCTGCTGCACGCGCGCGGCGACGACGCGGGCGCCAAGCCGCTGTTCGACCGCGTGCTGGCCGGCCCGGACGAGGACCTGGCCAACCGCGTGCGCGCCGTGCTGCACCTGCCGCAGGTGCTGAACCGCCGCGCCCAGCAGGCGCCCGATTCCATCGATGCCAAGGTGATGGCGGAACGCAGCATCAAGGCCGGTTACATGCAGGATGCGCTCAAGTACCTGCAAGTGGCTCACGAAGACGATCCGGCCGATTTCGAGGCGATGCTCAAGCTCGGCTGGACCTACAACATCCTGCATCAGGATATGACCGCGGCCAGTTGGTTCGACCTGGCGCGCCGCAGTCCCGATCCGAAGATCGCCTCCGAAGGCCGCCAGGCGTGGCGCAATCTGAGCGGCGCGCTCAAGAAGTTCCGCACCACGGTCTGGGTCTATCCGATTTATTCCACGCGCTGGCATGACTTCTTTTCTTACGCGCAGGTGAAAACCGAGCTGCGCAACAAGACGCGCCTGCAGCCGTACGTGAGCGTGCGCTTCGTCGGCGATACGCGGGTCACGGTGGGCGCCGTCTCGCCGCAGTATCTTTCCGAAAGCTCGTTCATTGTGGCCGGCGGCGTCCGCCTGCTGCCGTGGCATGGCGCCGGCGCCTGGTTCGAAGCCGGCAGCGCCATGGGTTACGCCACCGGCCACATTCTGCCCGACTACCGTGGCGGAGTGAACTATGGGCACTTGATCGGCCGATCGCTCAATGCCGAATCCTCCGGCTGGTTCGCCGACACCGCTGCGGACGCGGTCTTCATCAGCCGGTTCGACAACGACTTTCTGGTGTACGACCAGTCGCGCATCGGCTACTCGATGGGGCCGGCCGCCTTTCGCGCCCAGTTCTTCTGGAACGGGAATTTTACCGTCGATACCCAGCGGCAGGCTTGGGCCAACTTTGTGGAAACAGGGCCCGGGGTGCGCTTTCGCGCGGCCTGGATGCCGGCTTCGATGTACGTTACCACCAGCTTGCTGCGCGGCATGTACCTGCTAACTGCCGATGGCACCCGCCCGGCCAATTTCAACGACTTCCGCTCAGGAATCTGGTATGCGTTTACTCGTTAGCGCGTGTCATGAAGTATCCGGGATAATGGCCGGCAACACGATCAATTATCAGGGCGGCTGGGATACGCACGACAACCGCTCCCTGATGGTCGCGGCTCCGATGCGCATTCAGAGCCGCGACCGCCGGCGAGCGGTTGCTCGGATGGCTGCTGCTGCTGTCGAAGGCGTCCTTATCGCGATGCTCGCCGCCGCGGTGGCCACGGCCGCTCCGCTTCCCTATTATTGCGTGCTGAGCGCGGACGCCGGCGCCTGGCCGGAAGTCCTCTCTTCGATCGGCCTGGTGCGGCAGCCCGCGAACCTGGCCCACGTTTTTGTGGCGCGCACCGGAACACCCGCTTCCAACGAATGGAACCAGCGGGTGGAACAGGGCGCCATTCTGATCCTCGAGGGCGAATCTTCACTGGCCGAAATGTTCGGCTTCCGGCGCGGCGCCGGGTTCGTCAAGGTGGGTAGCCTCAGCGACGCGCACCGCCCGGGCCTCGCCATTGTCTGGGAGAAGGGGCTGGAGTTGCCGGTGTTCGGCCTGCCCGGCGGCGCCACAGTGTTCGCGCGTGAGCGCTGGACGGGCACGCCAATGCTGGCGGGGCTGCGGCGTGGGAGCGGGATTCTGCTATGGGTGGCCGTGGCCCCCGGCGAGCGCGGCTATGAGCGATTCCCGTACCTCTTGCAGGCCTTGACCGATCTCGGCATGGAGCGGCCGTTCTCGTCGGCGCGCCTCTGGGCGTTTTTCGATTCCGCTTACCGTTCGCGAGTGGACGTTGATTACTTCGCGAAGCGCTGGCGTACCAGCGGTGTGGCGGCGCTGCACGTGGCGGCCTGGCATTTCTGGGAACCCGACGCGGAGCGGGACGCTTACCTTGAAAAGCTGATTGCCGCCTGTCACCGCGAGGGTATTCTGGTCTACGCCTGGCTGGAACTGCCGCACGTCAGCGAGAAGTTCTGGGCGGGCCATCCGGCGTGGCGCGAGAAGACCGCCATCCTGCAGGACGCCCAGCTCGACTGGCGCAAGCTGATGAACCTGACCAACCGCGACTGTTTCCGCGCCGTGACCGACTCTACGGCGGCGCTGGTTAAGCGCTTCGATTGGGACGGAGTGAATCTGGCTGAGCTGTATTTCGAATCGCTCGAAGGCATCGGCAACCCGGCACGATTCACGCCCATGAACGACGACGTGCGGCGGGAGTTTCGGGCGCGCTCCGGTTTCGATCCGATCGACCTCTTCGCCGGGCGCAGCCGCGACGATGCAGCGCGAAAGCAGTTTCTGGATTTTCGCGCCGAGTTGGCCGGGCGGATGGAAGAGGAGTGGCTGGGCGCGCTCGAAACAATGCGCCGCGAGAAGCCGGATCTTGACCTGGTGCTGACGCACGTGGACGATCGCTTCGACCGCGGAATGCGGGAAGCCATCGGCGCCGATGCCGCGCGCGTGCTGCCCTTGCTGGACACGCACAGTTTCACTTTTCTGATCGAAGATCCAGCCACGATCTGGAACCTGGGGCCGCAGCGGTACCCGGCCATCGCCGAGCGTTACCGCGCGCTCACCAAGCGCCGCGACAAACTGGCCATCGACCTGAATATCGTCGACCGCTATCAGGACGTCTATCCGACCAAACAGCAGACGGGCACCGAGCTATTCGAGTTGGTGCACAACGCAGCGCGCAACTTCGACCGCGTCGCGCTGTACTTCGAGAATTCGCTGCTGCCGCCGGACCTGGGGCTGCTGCCCTCGGCCGCGGCCACCGTCAGCCGGGTGGAGCGCATCGGGCCGAAGCTGGTGGTGGAATCGGCTCACGGTGTGGGAGTTCCGTGGCGCGGCCCGGCCCTGGTAGATGGCCAGCCTTGGCCCGTACGGGACGCGGAAACCTTGTGGCTACCGGCCGGAGCGCATAGCATCGAAGCGGCGACGGCCGATGCCGGCCCGCGCCTCTTGCGGCTAAATGGCGAGCTGAAAGCCGCCCACGGCATCGACGCGCACTCCATCGAATTCACTTATCAAAGTGCGGCCCGCGCCATTGCCGTGCTCGATCGCACGCCACGGGCGGTGGAGATCGATTCGGTCCCCGCCAAGGCGGACCGTGCCGGTCCGAACACCTTGCTGCTGCCCCGCGGCCAGCACATCGTGACATTGACCACCGAGTGAGCTAGGATTACGTATGGTCGAGGATGGACGCAGCCTTACAGCCCGGAACTCCGGACATCCCGGATAAGCTGTACTTCAAGATCGGCGAGGTCAGCGACCTGTTGGGTGTCGAGCCTTACGTGCTGCGCTTTTGGGAAACCGAATTCCCGGTGCTGCAACCGAAGAAGTCCGGCACCGGCCACCGCTTGTACCGCCGCAAGGACGTCGAGTTGCTGCTGCGCATCAAGCATCTGCTTTACGAAAAGCGGTACACGATCGAGGGTGCGCGGCAATGGTTGCAGGCCGAAGGCCGCGGCGCTAAGGCCAGGCACTCGACGACTGTCCAGCAGGAACTGTTCGCCATCGATCCGTGGCCGGAAATCCGCCGCCAGCTTACCGAGATTCTGAACCTGCTGAAGTAGGCGTGGCCGAAGCCCCGCCCAGTCAGGCGCTGCGCCGCCGTTATTCTCGAATGGTGGCCGGAATGGCCTAACCAAAGAGATCTGTATCGGACGGCGCCCGTAATTTATAGTCAGGATTGGGGAAACGGCACGAGCCATCGCAGCCTGCCCCATCCGGAGCCCAGATGAAAGCCGCCGCCAGCCGCATTGTCAAAGTCACTATTGGCGTGTTCCTGCTCGCCAACATCGTGTTTTGGATTCCTTCCACGCGCCTCTTTGCGTTATACGCCTTGGGGCGCACGTCGCGCTGCCCGTTGGGAAAGGCAGTGCGGTCATTCGGCGTAGCGTCGAGGCGGGTAGCGATTGAGAAGCAGCTTGACCACGATAAGAAACTGATCGCGAACGATCCGGCGGGCTACCATCTTTGGGACACGGCAATGGGGCGCTACTGGGTTCCGAGGCGGGACGACGACGTTCTCACCGACAACCTGGCGGAGCAGGCGACCCAGGTATACGGCGACCGGGAAGAGGGTGTCCATCCGGGCGATGTGGTGTTCGACTGCGGGGCCAATGTTGGGGTCTACACGCGCGTGGCACTGGCGGCCGGTGCGAAGTTGGTGGTGGCCATTGAGCCGGCGCCGGAAAACGTGGAATGCCTGCGGCGGAACTATGCGGCCGAGATCAGCCAGGGCCGCGTAATCGTAGTGCCGAAAGGCGTCTGGGACCGCGACGATGTCCTGGTTCTCCGGGAAGACGCGGACAACTCAGCCCGCGACAGTTTCGTGGTCGCCTGGGGACCGGCGGTGCGCGAAACCCGCGTGCCTCTGACCACCATCGACCAGTTGGTGAAGGACCTGAAGCTGGACAGCGTCGGCTTCATGAAGCTGGATATCGAGGGAGCCGAGAAACGGGCCCTGGCCGGAGCCAGGAACACTTTGCAGAAGTATCATCCCCGAATGGCGATTGCCATGGAGCATCTGACTGACGACCCGACGGCGATTCCGCAGGTCATTCTCGCCGCTGCACCCAGCTACCGCGTGACGTGCGGCGATTGCGTCGACAAAGGAAACAGGGTGCGCCCGGACGTGCTCTTCTTCCAGTAGGACTACGCGCTTATGTCAAACGCCAGGGCCCGGTGCCGCCGGCCCGCAACAGGCAAGTTCGTGCCGTTCCGAAGTACAACATAATCTACAGAACGTGTTTTAGATTTGAAAAGGGACCACAGGGGCGCCGTCCGGTGGTATAAGACACTTATGACGTTCTCGATTGACTGGCAGAATGAGACGCTGCGCCAGATGCTGAAGCTGGTGGCGGCCTATGCGCTGGCGCTTCCCGTCGGCTGGTGGCGCGAGAAAGAGGCCCACACGATTGGCGTGCGCACATTCCCGCTGGTGTCGATGGCCAGTTGCGGCTACATCCTGGTAGCGGTGCCGCTGGGACATCCGGACATCGCGGCTCAGTCGCGCGTGCTGCAGGGGCTGGTGGCGGGCATCGGTTTCATCGGCGGCGGAGCCATTCTGAAAGCCGAAGGCAACGTGCACGGCACAGCAACCGCGGCCAGCATCTGGAACACCGGCGTGCTGGGGGCCGCGGTGGCCGAAGACCGTTTCTGGCTGGCGGGTGTGCTGGCGCTCCTCAATCTGATTGCGCTGCGCGTCCTGTTACCCCTCAAGATGAAAATGGACGCGAAAGAAGCTGCTAAAACGGACGCTTCCCGCGATTAGCTCTGGGGTAGAAGACTCGCGGTTGGCAGGCGAAAGCGCCCGCCCCATATTCTGTCGCGTCAAGCGGTGGCCGAGGCCGCTGCGTGCGCGCTGGGCTGATAGGTTCCTGGCTCGGCGCGGAATCCGATGGCGATGCGATTCCAGGCGTTGATCTGGGTGATGGCCAGGGTGAGCCTCGCCAGCTCGGATTCGTCAAATTCGCGGCGGACCTCCTGGAAGACGGCGTCCGGTGCGTGTCCCTGCTGGATGTTGGTGAGGGCTTCGGTCCAGGCCAGGGCGGCGCGTTCGCGCGGGGTGAAAAAAGGCGTCTCGCGCCACGCGGAAAGCGCGTAAATCCGCTGCTCGGCCTCGCCGCGCGCGCGGGCATCCTTAGTGTGCATGTCGATGCAAAAGGCGCAGCCGTTGAGCTGGGACCCGCGAATCTTCACCAATTCCAGCAGCGAGGGTTCTAATCCGCTGGCACGGACCACTTTCTCTACATCCTGAAGCGCTCGGAGTCCCTCAGGAAAAGCCTTCACATAGTTCAACCGTGCGGCCATATATAAACCTCCCAACCTAATTCGATCGCGTGAGAAGAGCAATGGTCGCAGCATGGAACAATAAGGCCGCGAGCGAATTAGGAGAGTTTAAATGTGTTGATTTGCTCTAGTGTGTTTGGGCACACCACGTGGGGCAGGCGCTTTCGCTTGCCAACCGGGCTCAGCCCGGCAGCCTCCCAGCCACCATGCAACCCTGGGTCACCATGGCGGGCGGACACTGCGGCTTGAAAAAAGCATGGCCGGGCTTGCGCGCGGCGGCGCCGATTGACAATCGGCGCGCAGGATATCTTCCTGCCCCACGAGCTCACTTTCACTTGGCGCTGATGAGGTTGGCGAAGAGGCGGTAAGCGCCGGGGACACCGGCGGGTAACTCGCGGAACCAGTCGTAGGCGGTGTAAATGTAGACGCCTTTGCCATAGCGGGTCCAAAGCTCCCCGCCTGCGAGCGCCGGCTCGCCGGGGTCGCCGCAAGCGAGCACGGTCTGGTAGTGTTTGTCCCAATCGGAAGCGAAATAGAGACCGCGCTCCTGCACCCAGCCGTCGAAATCCCTCGCCGTGATCGCATTCGGCGTGTGCAGTAGCGGGCTGTCTGGATGTGGAAACGCGACCGGCGCTTCTTCCACGGTCACACGGTAGCGCGAGCCGGGGGGCACAGTCATAGGATAGGGACCGAGGTCGAGAGTAAGATCGCCGGTATTGTACTGGACGACATAAGTGCCACCGCCCGAGACATAATCCAGCAGCCGCTGCTGATTGGCGCGCACATCGGCGCGGACATTGTAGGCACGGACGCCGGCCACGATGGCATCGAAGCGAGTGAGGTCGCCCTGTTCGAGGTCCGAGGGCGCAAGCAGCGTGACCTCGAGCCCCAACTGTCGCAGGGCTTCCGGCATTTCGTCGCCGGCGCCCATAATGTAGCCGATACGGTGCGCGGTGACGCGAATGTCGGCCCGCACCAGCTTGATGTCGGAAGGCGGAAACAGCAACTCCACCGGAATGTGGGGATAGGAAATAACCTGGATGCCGTTGGAGATTTCGCGTCCGCCTACCGTCGCCACGGCGCGGAGCGAAGCGGTCGCCTCACCGGCCGGCGGCGTCACGGTGAATGCCAGATCGCTGACTCCGCCACGCGCGGCGATCTCGAAATGGCGCGCAACCGGTTCCACTTTCCATCCAGAGGGCGCATCGAGGCGCAAATCTCCCGCGGCTTTGTCCACCCGCGCCTCGAGGACCACGTGGACCGGGCGCGAGGCGAGGGAAGGGAACACAGCCACCGGCTGCGGCAGGTTGACCGCTACCGGCGGAACCACCGCCAGCGGACGCGTCCGCTCGCCCTCGGCGCGGTTGGCATAACGATATTCGACGGGCCTTGCCAGCTCAATCGGCGTTCCGGCCACCAGCAGGCGCACGAGCACACGCGCCACCGGTGCCGTATCGGCTTGGCCCACCAGCCGCTGATCTTCCACCGTGTACACGTCGCCCGCAGGAGGCTGGCGCAACCAGTATGGTTGGGAGTAGGGCTGCGAGAGCGGCACCTCGCCGCTGAATTGGATTGTCGCCGGCCGATTGTACGCCAGCGGTGCCGCCTTCACATGCAGGTCCTGATCCCACATGCCTTCCATACGTGCGCCGGCCAGCTCAACCGGCTCAGGCGAACGGTTGAGTACGGTGGTGGTGATGGCGAGCGGTTTGCCGGGCACGGCCTCCGGTTCGTGCGCCTGGGCTTCGATCCACATGCCGGCGCAATCGGCGATGACTTCATCGAGCTCGGCAAGCTTCTCGCGCGCCAGCGGGTCGTCGATAGCAGCCATGAGCGGCCTGGCTTTCAAGAGTAGCGGGATGATTTTCTCCGGGTGCTCCGGTTCGAATGTTTTGATGGTCTCGGCCAGGATGGGAGTGAGGCGTGCGCCGCCGGGCAAGCGGCTCCAGGAAGTATCGATGCCATCGAACGGGTCGGCGTGCGCACTCTCGCCCGCGAACAAACCGAACTCGGTGGTGGAAGCGCCAGGACGGCGCATGGCGCCGGTGCCCTGGCTGTGATGCATGCTGCGGCTGAGTACCGCCAATTCTTCATATGAATAGCCGAGCACCGGGTTGAAGTCGCCGGTTTCGACCTGGCCGGCGGGAGGCAATCGCGGCGGCTCCGGCCCGCGCCCCGCTTCTGCCGGTCGCGGCAGAGGGCCGCGCCCGCCGCGCGGTCCGAAAGACCATAAGGCGTGCACGATGCGGGTGGCCTGCCAGGGCTTCACGTAGCGGAGTTGTTCCGGGAAGCGAGCGGGGTCGGCGGCGGCGGCGAATGCTTCCTTCCCCAGGATGGCGGAGACCTGATGATGACCGTGGCCGTCAAACGGTGTGCCGGTGAAAACCAGAATGATGACGTCCGGCCGGTAGCTGCGGACGATCCACACGATATCGGAGAGAATGCGGTCGTGGCCCCACTTTTGCATAGTCTCGGCAGCGGTTTTGCTGAAGCCGAAATCGATGGCGCGGGTGAAGAACTGCTCGGCCCCATCGATCTGGCGCGCCGCCAACAGTTCCTGGGTGCGAATCACGCCGAGCGCGGCGCCTTGTTCGGGGCCGATCAGGTTCTGGCCGCCCTCGCCGCGAGTGACCGAAAGATAGGCGGTGCGCATGTGGCGGCCGCGTGCGAAATAGGCCAGCACGCCGGTGCGCTCGTCATCCGGATGCGCGGCGATCATCAAGACGCTGCCAAGCTGGTTAAGACGCTCAACCGATTCCAGCAGGTCGGGCGTTCCGGAGAAAGGCCGCGGTTGAGCGGCCAGCGGAACCAGCGCGGCGAGAAGGAGAACGCTACCCAGAACGAATTTGCGTGGAGTCACCAGTAGTCTATTCTACGATAGCGGGGCGTGGAAAATCGCGGCCGCATGAGGCGCGGTGCGCCGCGGGAAAACGGGAGACATGGGCAAGCTCAAAGCATGCCCCGCCAACGCCCTGGCGTGTCGTGGGCGGCATGCTTCAGAAAGCGCTGAAAACGTCCAGGCTCCGCTATCGCAACAGCGCGTGCGCGGCCAGCACCATGAGGATGCCCGTGAACGCACCCACCATTTTCATGGCCGTCCAGGCGCGGAGCGTTTGCGGCACCGTCATTCCGAAGTATTGATTCACCAGCCAGAAACCGGAATCATTGACGTGAGACGGCCCCGAGCCACCGCAGCACAGCGCCAGCACGATAATTTCAGGGCTATAGCCGGGGATGCCCCTGACAATCGGCGCCACGATGCCGGCCGCGCTGATAATGCCGACCGTGGCCGAGCCCATCGCCACCCGCAGCACCATCGCGATCGCGAATACCACCAGCAGCGGCGATAACGACGACGTCACCAGCAACCTTCCCGCCACCGCGCCCACTCCCGAATCCACGATCACCTGTTTGAACGCGCCGCCGCCGCCCATGATGCATAACAGCGCGCCCATCGGCGCCAGCGATTCGGCCGCCATCTTCATTGCCTGCTCGCGGGACACGCCGCGCCGCAGGCCGAACAGATAAAGCGACGCCAGTGCGGCAATCGTCAGCGCTGTGAACGGATGGCCCAGAAACACGGCTACGCCGCGTAACGGCACGTTCACCATGGTGGCCAGCGCGGCGCCGAAGATCAGCGCCACGGGCAGCAGCAGCAGCAGAATCACCATCCACACCGGCGGCGCATTTCCTTTGCCGGCCCGCGGTGCCGCCGAGGCCATCTCCGGCACTGCCACGTCGATGCGCTTGGCGATCCATTGGCCGTAGAAAATGCCCGACACCACGGCTATCGGGATCGAGACGGCGATGCCGTAAAGAATGGTGCGGCCCAAATCGGCGCCCATCAGTTGAGCCGCCGCTGCCGGAGCGGGATGCGGCGGCACCAGCGAATGCGCGATGGTGAGCGCCGCCGCCATGGGCACGCCGTAGAAGAGCAGCGACCGCTTCGTCTCTCGCGCCAGGTTCCAAACCAGCGGCACTAGAATAATGAAGCCGACTTCGAAGAAGATCGGCAGCCCCACCAGAAACGCAGCCACCAGCATGGCCCAGGCCGCGCGCTCGCGCCCGAACTTCTCGAGCAGCCAATCGGCCAGCGTCACGCCGCCGCCCGAAACCTCCAGGTAGCGGCCGATCATCGCGCCCAGCCCGACTACCACTGCGATGAACCCCAGCGAATCGCCGAAGCCGCTCTGGATGGACTTGAGCACTTTTTCCGGAGGCATGCCCGCCGCCAGACCCAGCGCCATGCTGGAAATCAGCAGCGCCAGAAACGCGTGAAGCTTGGCAACCAGAATCAGGACTAGCAGCAGCGCGATGGAGGCCGCTGTGAGCAGGACCAGGTACGTGCCATTCGCCGGCATTGAGCGCCCATTCTATCGTGATCGGCAAGGCTGTGTTTTGGCCCGCACCTGTAAAAGGTTAGAATAGCCTCCTGTGGCAGTGGTTCCCGCTCCGGTGCGCACGGCCTTGTCCGGCAAGGAGTGGCGCATCCTCGCGTTGCTCGTCATTTCCGGATTTCTGAATTACTTCGACCGCTCCAATCTGTCCGTTGGCGCCACCAACATCCAGCGCGATCTCGGCCTCACCGACTACCAGCTTGGCCTGCTGCTCTCGGCCTTTTTCTGGACCTACGCCGCGTGTCAGTTGCTGGGCCTCGCCGGCTGGCTGGTGGACCGGTTCAACGTCGGCTGGATTCTCGCCGCTGGCTTCCTGCTGTGGTCCTGCGCCACCGCCATCACCGGGGTCGCCCACGCCTTCGCGGTTGTGTTCGCGCTGCGCTTGCTGCTGGGGGTCGGCGAATCCATCGCCTATCCATCCTATTCGCGCATTTTCGTGAATCACTATCCCGAGCACCACCGCGGCCTGGCGAACGCGCTCATCGATGCCGGCACCAAGTGTGGTCCCGCATTAGGCACTCTGCTCGGCGGGTTGCTGATTGCCCGGTACGGCTGGCGCGTGTTCTTCGTGGCTCTGGGCGCGGCCAGCCTGCTTTGGCTGGTCCCCTGGCTGATTTGGATGCCGCGCGGCCCCGCCACGGTGGTGCCGCATCAGGACCATGCCGAGCCCTCCGAGCACCCCGCGTACGCTGCGCCCTCCGCCCTGGCCGTGCTCGGCCGTCGCCCGCTGCTGTTCACGGCGCTCGGGCTGTTTTGCGCCAACTACTTCTGGTATTTCCTGCTCACCTGGCTGCCGCCTTACTTGGAAAAAGAGCGGCACTTTTCCAAAACCAAAATGGCGTATGTCGGCTCGCTGGCTTACCTGCTGATCGCCATTTCCGTGGTCGTCTGCGGCCGTTTGTCCGACGTCTGGATCGCGCGCGGCCACTCGCCGAACCGCGTGCGCAAGACTTTCGCCGGCCTCGGCCTGGCTCTGTCCACGCTGATTCTGCCGGTGGCCGTGGTGCCGAATGAAACCGCCGCTATGGCGATTCTCATGTTCACTTGCGCCTGTTACGGCCTGTTCAGCTCCAACATTTACGCCATCACGCAGACGCTCGCCGGCCCCGGCGCGGCGGGCAAGTGGACCAGCTTCCAAAACGGCTTCGGCAATCTGGCCGGCGTCGCCGCGCCCTGGTTCACAGGCTGGGTTGTCGAGCGCACCGGCCAATTCTATCTGGCCTTCCTGGCAGCCGCGGTGATCGCGTTGTGCGGATCCGCATGCTATGTCATCGGGGTCGGCCCCATCCGCCCCGTCGAGTGGCATGCCAGCGGCAAGCGGTAAATGTTCCACCGCTCCCTCACGGTCGCGGCTCCGACGGACCTTCGGAGCCGCGACCGTGAGGGAGCGGTTGCCGGCAAAGCCGCTTCTCGCCGGCCCAGCCGATACCGCCGCCGGCCGCCCCCCTTACTTCCCGATCGTATCTTCCACCGACACCTGGTTCACTTCCAGCGTGCGTCCAAGTTCCTGGTCGAGCGCGATGCGGCCGTGCACGTACGCGGCCGCGGCAGCCAGTTGGGCCGATTGCGCGTTGGCCAAGTCGCGGCGCGCCTGTACCACGGCTGCAATAGTGGAAGTGCCGGCCACCCACTTCTTCTCCTCGCCCCGCGACAGCCGTTCCGTCAGATCGCGGCTTTCGACTGCCGCTTTGTAACGGGCACGCGCCTGTTCGAGCGCCAGCACCTGGCTCGATATATTGACCGCCAGGTCGTGCCGGGTGCGCTCGGCCGTCAACTCGGCCTGCCGCTGGCTTAAAACATCGAGCGCGTGATCGGCCTGCGCCTGCGCATTTTCGAGCGGCGCCGAATAGGAGATGCCCGCGCTCTCATTGGGAAAATTGCGGCGGAGCGTCTGCGCCAGCGCGTTTCCCAGTCCTCCCACGAAGTAGGGCGTGGGCGCCGCCCCAGGCACCGCCTGCCCCGCCTGGCCGTAGTTGCTGGTGGAAGCGGAAACTCCCAGGTTCGGGAGAATGCCGTTGGCGGTTCCTTGGGCCGTGATTCCCGCTATTTCCACCGAAAGGTTCGCCAGAGCCACTTCGGGGCGGCGCCGGATGGCGCTCGCAATCAATTCGTGGAGCCCGGGCAAGTCGTCGGTCTCCGGCACGTTCAATGGATCGATGGGGATGATTTGCGCCGCTGCCAGTTGGTCGTCCGCCACCGCGCGGAAGTTCAACAGGTCCTTCAGTGCATTCTGCCGCACGGTCACGTTGTTGCGGGCCACCACCAGCGCCTGGTCGGCTGCCGCTGCCGCACTCTCCGCGTTCACCCGGTCCAGCGCCGGCGCCGCACCCACTTCGATCAGGCGCCGCGTGTCCGCCAGAAACTGCGCTGCCAAATCGTGGTTACGCTGCTTGTACTGCACGTCGTTGGCGGCCAGAGACAGGTCCCAATAGGCGTTCAGAACGCCGGTCACCACCGCGATCAAACGCGACCGAAAAGCTTCGTCCGCGCCGGCCACACGCCGGCGGCTGATGCGGATGAAGCGCCCGTTCACCCGCTCGCCGAATCCGCGGAGCAGGTTCTGCGACAAAGAAACTCCCAGAGTGGTGAAGGACGTGGGGTTGAGGACGTCGGTCGGCACCGACTCGTTGAGATACGAATCGTCGTAACTCAAGCGCGCCGTGCCCCCCGATAACAGTCCCTCCGACATTTGCCAGCCGTAGGAACGGGCGTTGTCCACCAGCGAATAAACTCCGCTTTGGACCAGCACGAACTGGGGCGAGGTCTGGTGCGAAAAGGCGTCGGTGGTGGAAAGCACCGGATCGAGCTGCGGTGTCACCGGCCCGATCTGCTGGATGAGTGCAGCGCCGACCACTGCGGAGGATCCGGACGAACCAGGCGATCCGCCGCCGCTCTGGCTGCCGGCCACGCCCTGCCCGCTTCCCAGTGTCACCGATTCCACGTTGGCGCCGGTCACGCCGCGCAGCGGGCCACCCGATTGCGCGCGTTCCACCGCCCAATCGGCCATCTCCAGGTCGTAGCGCGCCGATTCCAGGTCGAGGCTGCTTCCGAGCGCCAGCGCAATCGCATCGTGCACGGTCAGGTAAATGTTGCCGGCCTGAATCATGCCGCGCAGTTGGCCCGTGCCGGTGAGCCGCAGCGGCGGCGCCGTCACCGGTTTGTATGAGCGCACAAACGGCAGCCCTTGCGGCTTCACCGGAGCGATCGGCAGCGGCGCCTGCGCGGCGAGCGCGCCTGCCAGAGCCAGCCATGCCGCGACCGGCAACCATCCCATTAGCTTGACCGCGAGACGGTGTGCTCTTCTGTGGGGCGGGATGGCATCCTGCGCGGCTATTGCCAATCGCCGCGGGTGCCGATTGGCAATCCGCACGCAGCTTGGCAAGCTGCCCCACAAACGGCCACTATCCCAGGGCAGCGGAAATGTCGAAAGCGTTCGCATGGCGGCTCCTATTTCTTCCCCGGCAGAGTGGCTGGCAAGACAGAACGGCGGTCCACCTGCCCGCTCACCGCCTCCGCCATGCTGATGTCATTCCGCTCCAGCGTCATGCCGACGGCCTGATCCAGGGCGATGCGCGCGTGCGTGTAATTCGCCATCGACTGCACTTGCTCGCTTTCCGCCGCCACCACGTCGCGCTGCGCCTGGATTACCAGCTCGTTGGTGGATTTGCCGTATTGGTATTTCTTCTTCTCCGCCTCGAGCGTCTCCCTCGCCAGCTTCAGCGTTTCCAGAGCGGTGTCGTAACGCGAGTGCGCCTGCTCCACGCCGATCAGCGCGTTTCTTACGTCCACGTTCACCTGGGCGACGCTCTTTTCGAGCTGCAATTCCTGTTGCCGCATCTGCAACTGGTCGGTTGCGTAATCGGCCTGCGCGGCGCGGTTGCGGATCGGCACCGTCAATGAAAAGCCAACCGTGTAATTCGGGAAGTTGCGGCGGAGAATCTGCGCCACCAAACTACCGTAACCGGCAATATAGTACGGGTCGGGCACGCCAAATTCGTCCCCCACATTGAGCGCATTGGGCGCACCCACCTGGGCCTGATTGGTGAAGGAGGCGAATGCCTGGAGCGATGGTTTCAGCTCGCTCCGGTCGCCGCGCAGGACAAGGTTCTGGCTCTGGATATTGATGCGGTTCTGCTCCAGGTCCGGCCGCTGATCGAGCGCCTCTTTCACCAGCTCTTTGTACGGCGGCAGCGCCTCATTCGCCGGCACCTCGATCGGATCCAGGGTCACGATGTGCGCGTCCTCCAGCGCCGGATCTTCCATCCCGCGGCGGCTCAGTGCGTTCTTGAGCACGATTTCCTGCTGCAGCAGGTTGGTCTGGGCGATCAGTACATCCTCTTTGCGCGCCGGAATCTCCGCCTCCGCGCGCGTCACTTCGATTGCCGCCACCGCGCCCGCCGCCAGCTCCTTCTTGTTGTCTTCGTAAAGCTGCCGCGCCGCGTCCAGCGCCAGTCCCTTCAGCCGCACGTCTTCGTTGAACGCCACCAGGTCCCAGTACAGGTTCAGCACCGCCGATACCGTGGTCGTCACCTGCTGCTTCAATTGCAATTCGGAATAGCGCGTGTTGTTGCGCGCAATCCGGATGTAGCGGTTGTTCACCGAAGCGCCGAACCCCTGCAGCAGGTTCTGCGAAATATTCAGGTTCAGGCTGCCCTGCGTCACCGGATTCAGCAGCAGGGTAGGTACGTTTACCGTGACGCGCTGGCTGCCGTAATTCAGGCTGAACGCGGCCCCGCTCATGAATTGCTGGCTGTATCCGGCGTTGAAGCTTTGCGAGTCCTCGACCACGGCATTGGATTCGTAGAGCACCAGGTTGCTTTGCGGCGATGTGTAGTGGCCGAAGTTGGTCGAGAGGTTGAAAACCGGATCCGTTTGCGGGATGAGCGCACCAATCAGGCCGGTGATGCCTCCGCCGGAGCCCACTCCAGCGCCGCTTGCCAGGCTGGTGCTGCTCACGTTGATACCCGCCAGGCTCACCGATTGCGGTCCGGCAGCGATGGCCGTCGAGGGCGCCCGCAGCGCGCCGCCCACTCGCGCACGGTCGATATCCTGGCGCGCCATCAGCGGGCCGTAGCGCTGGATTTCGATATCGATGTTGTTTTCGATCGCCAGCGCTACCACGTCCCGCGCGCTCAGATACAGGCTGCCGGCGCGAAGCAGCCCGCTGAGGCGGCTGGAATTCGTGAGACTGATGCCAGGCACAGCACGCTGCTGATACGCTCGCGTCAAAAAGCCCAAGGGCCGCGCTCGCGGCGGCAAAATGGTGATGTTGGACGGCTGTGCCGAAGCCGCCCAAGCCCACGACGCCAGCAGCCATGCCAGATGGCGAACGCGGAACGGACTACGCGACAAGAGGGTCATTCCCCATCCGCGGTGCAATCCTCGGGCCGATGGTGGAACGTGGCCACGGCGGGACTGGCGTGGTCGTTTATGCCTGGTTTTATGCGCGCTCTGAAAGTGGGGCAGGCGCTGCCGCCTGCCAACCCCCGGCGACTTAAGCCCGCAGAATCGGTCCAGTCAAGCGCCAAGTCACAGATGGGAAAGTCGCCCCGCCGATATTGATTCGATCGAGGAAAAGTTTCTGAAGTGCAGCCCATGAGGTTGGCAGGCGAAAGCGCCCGCCCCCCATGTCTTGGCACTGAATTATAGAATCTCGCCCGTCTTATAGGCGTCGGCTAGGGCGTTGCCCGTTGCACTGTCCCATTTCGAGACAGGGTGTCCGGCAGCGAACACTCCGCCGCGCCCCACTGCTCCTTTACTGCCTTCGGAACTGATCGCCGGGCCGCCAGTCGGGCAGCTTGTCCTGGTTAGCGATATCGCTGCCGAGAATGAAGCCATACTCGGCCGCCTGCGCCACCGAAGTGAAGTCCCAATCTTCGTGATATTCGTCCGACGGGTGGTGATAGTGCAGCTTGTTGTACTCCTCCCACATACGTTGGCCGTAGCCGGGCGGTTTACCGTAAAACTCGGTTCCCAGGCCGATTGAAAAGGCGGGAATACCGGCGCGCGCGAATGAAAAATGATCCGACCGGAAGTAGTGGCCCTGCTCGGGCTGTGCATCCGGCTGGATTTCGAGCTTCAGCCGCTTGGCGACGTTTTCCGCCAGCGGCAGTACGTTGGTGCGTTCCGCGCCGTCGATGGTGATTTGCCTGGCGCGGCCCCACGGTGGGATGGCGTCGAAATTGAGATCGATGGCTGTCCTGGCGGCCGGTACCAGCGGGTGCCGTGCATAGAATTCCGATCCCTTCAGGCCGCCCTCTTCCGCCGTTACGAAAAGAAACAGCGCCGAGCGCCGCGGCTTCACAGGCAGCGCCGCCCATGCGCGAGCCAGCTCCAGTACGATGCCGCAGCCGGTGCCATTATCGATGGCGCCGTTGTAAATCGAGTCGCCATTCACCGGAGGGCCAATCCCCAGGTGGTCCCAATGCGCGCTGTAAATCACCGCTTCGTCTTTCAGCTTGGGATCGCTGCCCTCCACTCGCCCCACCACGTTGCGCGTGTTCAGCTCGCGCACCTGCGACACCATCTTGCCGTGAATCTGAATCCCCAGCTCGATCGGCCGGAAACTCGCCTTCTCGGATGCGGCCAGCAACTGGTCCACCGTCTTGCCCGCCAGGCCCAGCAGCTTCTCGCCGGCTTGGCGCGACAGCCAGCCGGCGCAGGCCAGCGCGCGCTCGCCTGCGGCCAGCTTCACGTAGGGCAACTCGCGCGCCCAGGAGCCGCGCACCACGTCCCAGCCATAACCGGCGGTCGGCGTGGTGTGGATGATGAGGACGGCCCGCGCGCCGCGCCGCAACCCTTCTTCGTATTTGTAGACCCAGCGGCCATAGTAAGTGAGCGCGCGGCCGTCGAAGAATTTCGGATCGTCGGAGGTAGGCTCATTGGTGAACAGCACCAGCACCTTGCCGGTCACGTCCACGCCTTTGAAATCGTCCCAATGCCATTCGGGCGCGGTGATACCGTGGCCCACGAAGATGGCGTCGGCGTCGAAGTTGGTGCTCTCCCGCTGGGTCATATCGACCGCCACCAGGTCGTCGAGCAATTTGAAATCGACCGTCTTGCCGGCGGCCGTCGCCGAAAGCTGCGTCCCCGGCCCGGTGGCGACACCCACCAGCGGCACCTTCTGGAAGTAGGTCCCATCCGCGCCCGCCGGTTTGGCGCCGGCCTCGGCCAATTGCCGGGCGATGTAATCCGTAGCCAGGTCGCCGCCCCTGGTTCCCACACCGCGGCCTTCCAGCAGATCGCTTGAAAGATACTTCACGTCCTCGCGAATATGTTGCGGGTCGATGGGCCCCGGTTGCGCCGCCACCAGAACCCCACCTATCGCCGCCACGCGGATCAGGTTTTTCATAACCGCTATGCTAACTCCCAACGCACCATCCGGCGGACTCTGGCGAATGCGCCGCAAGCATGCCCTGCGCTTCCGAGCCGCGATTGTGAGCAAGCGCTCGCCGGCGAGTGAGACAAATATCGAAACAAATGTTTCGAAATAAAATACTTCCGCCATGCCGCCAAGGGTCTGATAGCATATCACCCAGCCGAGAGGAGGGTTCCCAAAATCCGATCTCGGCCGGAGGAGTATATGACCTGGGTACGATCCGCCTTTGTGTCCGTTTTCGCTGCTATGCTGATTCCGGCTCAGCAGCCACCGGCGCCTCCCGCGCCTCAAGTACTGTCGATCGCCCCGCAAATCACGCTCCGCTACACGGCGCCGTGGAAGACCTCAGGCGCGGCCTTCCAGAACGCGCATGAACTGGTCCTTACCCGGACCGCCGCGGTGCGGCCCGAAGGAGCGACCGAGACGCAGAACGTCGAGTATCCGCAGGCCAGAGTTCTGATCACTACCGAACAGCGCAGCAGCCACGACGATGCCTTGAAGCGGCTCCAGGACATCGCCAAATCACGCAGCGGAACGGTGCATTTCCTCCAACTCGGCGGCTGGCCCGCCGTGCAACTCGAAGTTTGTCGAGGCGCTGCCCACGCGCGGCGCCCCACAACACGCCGCCGAGCCGGAATCTTCGGTAAACCCTCCCAGCCCGCAGGTGCAGCGGGCCATTGTGGCCATTGCCGCCGGCTCGACCGTGCTTCATTTCGATATTTCTCTTTCGCCGGATGCTCCAGCCGGCATGTTACAGCAGGCCGAACAGCTCGCAACCGGCAGTTCATTCCCCACCCAAGGCAACCCGGCAGACGTCCAGAAATCGATCAAAACTTTGCAGGAAAGCGTCCCAGCCAAACCATTGCCGCAAGGCAGGGTCATGAGCCCGGCCAGTGTCCCGCCTCGCGCGGCATCGAGCGCGCCGCCGCGCAGCACCGTCGGAACCGTTGCTTTAGAGACCGGCGTGGGAGAGTTGGAGATTACAGCCAGCTCCGACGCCAGGAACATTATTGTCGCGAGTAACTCGGCGCTGCGGTATTCCACCAATCTTGGCGGCACATTCAACCCCGGTTCCACCGGCGTCTTCGGACTTAACGACCCTTCGCTGGCGCGCGGCGCATCGGGCAATTTCTATCTGGGCGTGATCGCCGTCCCCAGCGGCACTGCTGCGCAGCTTAGCGTCACCGGATGCACTAATGCCGAAAGCCGCTCCACCGACGGCGGCGCCAATTTCACGTTGCAAGGCTACAGCGCGAAGTGTCCCACCAGTGGGTCCGGAATCTGCTTTCCGGATCAGGAGCACATCGCTGCCGATAGCGTCAACTCTAGCTCCGGCAACGATCAGGTTTACGCCGTCTGGCGCAGGTTCACGCCCTCGGGGCCGGCCACCACCTGCGGCAACCTGGGGGGCGGATTTGTTGCCGCTTCGATCGTTTGCTCCAAGGACAATGCCGTCAACTGGACGGCAACCGCCGCCATACCCGGCGCCGGAGATTTTCCGCGAGTCGCCGTCGGGCCCGACGGCAACGTATATACCGTCACCCTTAGCGGAAACAACGTCCTGCTGAACCGTTTCAGTTCCTGTGCCAGCGGCCTGACTGCGGCTGCCGGATTTCCGGTCACTGTCGCCACCCTCACTGGCCCCGTCGCCTGCCCCGTATCGGGCCTGGATAGGTGCAACAACGGCAACACGCTCAGCAGCCCAACTGTCGCGCCGGATCCGAATAACGCGGCTCACATCCTGGTTTCTTTCGCCGAAAGCGACGGCGCGGGCGGCGAAAGCATCGTGATCGCGGAATCCAACGATAGCGGCGCCAACTTTCCGAACAAGCGCACCATCACCTCCACCACCGGCGTCCGCCGGTTTATGCCGTGGTCGTGCAGCACTCTTGGTCGAGCCTGGGCGGGCTGGTACGATCGCAGCTCCGCCAAGGCGTCCGGCGCCAGCAACGATCGGACCGAGTACTTCGTCAGCTCCGGGACCGGCACTGCGACCGGCTCTCAGTACGACCTTTCGAACAATCCCGATCCCCAATGCGCCTCCGGCTGGCCTTGCGCTCCGCGCAGCCAAAACGATTCCGAAACCTGCACCGTGCAACCGCAGCTCGCCGGCGTTTGCAAGAACTCAACTGGCGGCGGCAGCGGCACCCGCTGCGATTTCAGCTCGACCGTTTGCCCGACCGGCGAAACCTGCCAAACCGGCGGCGGCTGCCCCAAGTACGGCGACTATAACGGCATCGCCTGTGTGGGCAATTGGGTGCTCGCTGCCTGGACCTCCGCCACCGCTCCCCAAGGTCTGCCGGCTGTATCGAAGCTGAGCGTCTTCTCCACCGCGCTGTTCGTTGGCGGCCAGGGCGCAACCATCTGGTCTTATACCGGCACGCCTTGCAGTGGCACCAGTTGCCCCGGCTGGCAGCAACTCGACAACAATCCCGCCACGGTGGCCATCGCCGGCGGTGGCAGCAAGCTCTATCAACTGCATAACACCGGCAAAATCTGGGTGTCCACCGGGGCCGGCTGCAGCCTGGATTCATGCCCAGGCTGGCAGATGCTGGACGACAACACCGCCGCGGTTCAAATCGCCGCCGATAGCTCGGATCTCTACCAGCTTCATAATACGGGTAAGATCTGGCGCTACACGGGCACCGCGTGCAGCGGAACGTCGTGCCCCGGCTGGCAAATGTTGGACGATAACACCGCGGCGGTTCAGATAGCCGCCGATAGCGGCGCGCTCTACGAGTTCCATAACACGGGCAAGATCTGGCGTTACACCGGAACTGCCTGCAGCGGAACGTCGTGTCCGGGCTGGCAAATGCTCGACGATAACACCGCTGCGGTCGCCATTGCGGCCGGCGGCGGCCAGCTTTACCAATTGCACAATGACGGTTCCATCTGGCGTTACACCGGCACCGCGTGCAGCGGAACCTCGTGTCCGGGTTGGCAAAAGCTCGACGATAATACCGCGGCTGTCGCCATCGCGGCTGGCAACCAGTTGTACCAGTTGCACAATGACGGCTCCATCTGGCTCTACACCGGCACGCCGTGCAGCGGAACTTCCTGTCCAGGCTGGCAGATGCTCGACGACAACATCAAAGCTGTCGCGATCGCCGCCGCGGGCGACCAGTTGTACGAGGTTCATAATGACGGCATGATCTGGCGCTACACCGGCACGCCCTGCTCCAGCGGCACTTCCTGCCCCGGCTGGCAAAGGCTCGACGACAACGCGCTCACCGGCATGGTCGCCGCGGCCGACAATGTCTACCAGTTGCACACCGATCCGCTTTATCAGATGCACACCGATGGCAGCCTCTGGCGCTACACCGGAACCGAATGCGACGGCGATTTCTGCCCGGGCTGGGCGGAGTTGGACAACAATTCCGCCGCCGTCGCCATGGCTGCCGCCGGCGGCCAGTTCTTTGAACTGCACAACGACGGTTCCATCTGGCGTCACAATGGCACCACGTGCAGCGGAGCATCCTGCCCTGGCTGGATCAAGCTTGACGACAATCCGAAGGCCACCGCTATTGCGGCTGGCGGCAGCCAGCTATATCAATTGCACAATGACGGCTCGATCTGGCGCCACAACGGCACGCCGTGCAGCGGCACATCCTGCCCCGGCTGGATTGAGCTCGACAACAATCCGGCCGCCACCGCCATCGCAGCCGGTGGCAGCCAATTGTTCCAACTGCACAATGACGGCACCATCTGGCGTCACAACGGCACGCCATGCAGTGGAACCTCCTGCCCCGGCTGGGAGAAGCTCGACGACAACCCGGCTGCCCGCGCCATCGCCGCCGGCAGCGCGGATCTGTTTCAACTCCACAGCGACGGCTCTATCTGGCGCTACACGGGCACGCCGTGCAGCGGAACGTCCTGCCCCGGCTGGCAGAAGCTGGACGATAACTCGGCCGCCACGGCCATAGCGGCCGGCGGCAAGGAACTGTTAGAGCTGCACAGCGATGGCTCCATCTGGCTGTATACCGGGACGCCCTGCGGCGCCACTTCCTGCCCCGGCTGGCAGAAGCTGGATGACAATCCCTTGGCCGTCGCCGTCGCCTCCAGCGGCACCCATATTTATCAGCGCCACAACGACGGCTCCATCTGGCACTACACCGGCCCGCCCTGCAGCGGCACAAGCTGCCCCGGCTGGGCCCGTCTGGACGACAACCCAGCCGCCAAAGGGATCGCCGCCGGCGGCTTCAACTAGGGTGGGGCAGGCGCTTCCGCCTGCCAACCTTGTCTGCCCAGCTTCGTCTGCCCAGCTTCGTCTGCCCAGCTTCGTCTGCCCAGCTTCGTCCGCCCAGCTTCGTTTGCCCCGTTTCGCCGCTCCCATTTACAGCCGGTTTTACAGCCGCTGCTGGCAACAACTTACTCGCCGCCCCCGCGTCGCCCTGACGCAGTATTATCCACCCTCGTGCATTTCTACTCATTTCGGCCCAGGCAACCGCATGTCCAATTACCGCATCTATTAAACAGAGGCTCAGAGAAGTTATGAAGCGGTCAAGGATAGTAGCCGTCGGAGGCTTCTTCCTGGCTGCGCTGTTATCCAGCCCCCTTTGGGGCTCCGTACCCCCGCAGCCTGGAACCATCAATTACATCGAGGGGCACGCTGCCATCGGCGCGCACTCCCTCACCGATAAATCAGTGGGAGCGGCCAGATTAGCGGCAGGCCAATCGCTCTCCACTGAATCTGGCCGAGCGGAGATTCTGCTGACGCCGGGCATCTTTTTGAGGCTGGACAGTCACAGCACTGTGCAAATGGTTTCGCCCGGTTTGGCGGATACCATAGCGACCTTGCAAACCGGTCGCGCCATGGTTGAGGTTGACGAGATCCATCCGGAGAATAACATTCGCATCAACGAACACGGCGCCAGCGCGCAGTTGGTCAAGCCGGGCTTGTATGACTTCGACGCCGGCCGCGGCCTGGTTCGCGTGTTCGACGGAGAGGCCGTGGTCCAAACAGCCGGCCACACCACCCAGTTGAAGCGTGGGCACGAACTCGTTCTCGGCGCCCCGGGAAAGTTGAAGGCGCGGAAATTCGATGAGAAAGCGTCCATGGACGATTTCTACCGGTGGTCCAGCCTGCGATCCTCGTATCTGGCGGAAGCCAATGTGGACGCGGCGCGGTCATACGCGGGCAATTACGGCGCGTCGCCTGGCTGGTATGGCGACGGTTGGTATTGGGACCCTTGGTTTGACGCTTATACCTTCATCCCCGGCGACGGAATATTCTTTGACCCGTTCGGCTGGGGATTCTACTCCCCATGGTGTGCCTTTGGGGCTCCGTACTTCGGCCTTGGCTTTGGCTACGGCGGCTTTGGCTACGGCGGCTACGGTTACGGCGGCGGCTATTACCATCACTTCGGAGCTGGTTACCACGCTCCCTATAGCGCTCGGGCTGGCGGTCGCGCTGGCGCCGCCGGGTCCGTTGGGCGCGCCTATCATATGTCGGGCACCACCTTTGCCCGCTCCAGCGGTTTCGGCGGCCGTGGATTCGGCGGCGGTGGTTTCCGCGGTGGCGCCGCTGGATTCCGCGGTGGCGGTGGATTCCATGGTGGCGGCGGATTCGGCGGTGGTGGATTCCATGGTGGCGGCTTCGGTGGTGGAGGCGGTTTCCATGGTGGCGGTGGCTTCGGTGGTGGAGGAGGCCGCCGCTAAGGGTAGCCGCGGCTAACTGCCTCCTCCCGGAGGAGGCTTTCTGAATCAAGAACGCGCCGGCTCGCTTTGCCGGCGCGTTTCTTTTTCGCCCGCTGCGGCACGTTGGCTGGCCGGCATTGGACACGCCTCCCTACATCGCGCAGGCCGTGATTTTTTCGAAACCAACCCGCTCCCCCAAGGGTATGTATAGTGAGGGAGTACTCGAGCCAAGCCTATGCGATGTGCGTTCTTGCTGTTCCTGAGCGCGGCCCTGTTGTCGGCCGCCAGCTTGCCGGTCGCCTTTGAGCCGAATCGCGGTCAGGAACCTGGGCCGGCGGAATTCCTCGCCCACACCTCGGGCGCCGCATTGACGCTGCGCGCCGGCCGCGCCGAGTGGATCTCGCGCCAGGCGCGAGTGGACCTGATTTTCGCTTCCGCCCGCCAGGGCGTGCAGGGTCAGGGCGAAGACGCGCTGCCCGGCGTGGTCAACTATCTCATCGGCAATCAACCGTCGGGCTGGCTCAAGCATATCCCCACTTATTCGCGCGTCCGTTACCGGCAACTGTATCCCGGCGTAGACGTGGTCTACTACGTGAACGACGGGCGCCTGGAATACGATCTGGTGCTGGCTCGCGGCGCCGATCCGAACCGCATTCGCCTGCGCGTGGAAGGCGCGCAAGGGCTGCGCGTGGATGATGCCGGCGACCTGGTGATCGCCACCGCGGGCGGCGAGCTCCGCCAGCACCGTCCCCTCGTCTATCAGGAGTCGAACGGCCGGCGCCGCCAGATTGCGGGGCGGTACCTGTTGCGCGGACGCGAGGTGCGTTTCGCGCTGGGGCGCTATGACCGCTCCCAGCCGCTGGTCATCGACCCGGCGCTCACCTGGGCTACCTATCTGCTGCCCTCCAACAGCACCGCGACCTCCGGCGAAGTGCAAACCGCGGCCATGGCGCTCGATTCAGCCGGCAACATATACCTGGCGGGGTCGGCGTACACCTCTGTCGGTTATATCTACGGCTTCGTCGCCGAGTTAAACCCGTCCGGAACCACGGTCGCCAATGTCACATTCATCGGCGGAGCGTACGGATCCAGCTACGTTACCGCTATCGCGCTTAGTTCGGCAGGCAACATCTACCTGGCTGGCTCGAGTAACTCGCCGGAGTTTCCGTACACCAGCTATTTCAATGAAAATCTCCCGGGCGAAAGTTACGACGGTTTTGTCATAGAGTTCAACAACGCCGCCACCAACGCGGCCTACGTGTACGATTTCGGCGGCTTGGGAGACGATATATTCTACGGGATCGCTCTCGATCCGAACGACAACGTCTACTTGGTGGGCAGCACCGACTCGCCCGACTTGCTGGTTTCTGCTAGTTCGGCGCAGACCGAGCTACGCGGCGGGGCTAATGCCTTCGTCGTAGAGTTCAGCTCAGCGGGCGCACTGGTTTACTCCACTTACCTGGGCGGTTCCGGCGAAGACTACGGCTACGCCATCGCGGCGGATGCCGATGGCAATGCGTACGTCACTGGCTTCGCCGGCTCCTCCAACTTTCCCATGGCCGGCACTCCATTCCAATCCACGCTTAAAGCCGGCACCGACGCATTCGTCGCCAAGCTCGCAGCCAACTCGGGCGCGCTGGTCTACTCCACCTATCTGGGCGGCAGCGATATGGATTCCGGTAACGCCATCGCGGTTGATTCGAGCGGCGCGGCGTACATTACCGGTAGCACAAGTTCGCCCGATTTTCCCGTGACGTCGGGCGCCTATCAAACAACCTATGGAAGCACCATCGATGGCAGCAACGCGTTCGTCACCAAGCTGGCCGGCAGCGGGTCGTCGCTCCTCTACTCGACGTATCTGGGAGGCAGCAGCGGCGATTCCGCTAACGCCATCGCCATCGATTCCGCGGGCAATGCCTACATCACCGGCGACGCCACTTCCACTAATTTCCCGATCGGCAATGCGTTCCAAAGCACCAAACAGGCCCCTGCGAACATTGCTAACGCCTTCGTGGCCGGCCTGAATGCGTCGGGGTCGGGCCTGCTGTTTTCCAGCTACCTGGGCGGCAATGCCGCGGCGCCAACCATCAATAGCTCCAATTATGGCGATTCCGGTACCGCCATAGCGATGAACTGCGCAGCCGGACTGGTGGTGGCCGGGCTCACGGACTCGACCAACTTCCCCACCACCAGCGGGACCGTCACTCCGAGTTACCCCGGCTACGCGCCGAATGCGTTTGTGGCCCAGATCGGCGGCGGCGGCGTTCCCGACATCACGCCCGGCGGCATTGTGAACAACGCCAATTTCGCAACCGGTCCGGTAGCGCCGGGTTCCATTGTCAGTATCTTCGGCAGCGGCCTGGCATCTTCCACGCAGGTCTTCAGCGGGTTCCCGTTGACCACTTCGCTGGGCGGCGTCACCGTGAGCGTGAACAACGTGAATGCGCCGATATTCTACGCCAGCTCCACTCAGATCAATTTCCAGGTGCCGTTTGATACCCTACTTGGCTCGGCGATGGTTGCGGTGAACAGCAGTTGCGGCTCCAGCGGGCAGGTGCAGTTCACCGTGAAGCAGGCCGCGCCCTATATTCTGCAGTACGTCAACGCGGGGGGTGTGACGCAGGCCATCGTGCAGAACTACAATGCCTCCACCGGCCAGTACACCCTGAACACTGCCGACAACCCGGCCCCGGTCGGCAGCATAGTAGTCGTTTACCTGATCGGCATCGGTCCCGTTTCCAACCCGCCGGCCGATGGCGCTGCGGCTTCAGCCACACAACTGTCGCCCGCGACCCTTACTTACAGCGCCACCATCGGCGGCTGGACCACCACGCTCACCAACTACCCGTTCCTCGGCCTGGCGCCGAACTATGTGGGGTTGGATCAAGCCAACCTGACGGTGCCCGGCCTGAGCACCGGCGCGTACCCGGTGGTAATCACCGTCGGCGGCGTGCAAAGTCAGAGCCCCGGCCCAACCATGTACGTCACCGAATAGGGTGGGCCTGCATTATCGTGTCTTAACGCGAGCACGGCGTAGTGGCGTAAACGACAAGAAACCGCCAACTGGGCAAGCTAAAGAGCTTGCTGAAAAAGTCTGAAAGGATACCTGGAGGCGCAGATAAACGCTGATGAACGCGGATAAGCCGTTTCCTTTCAATCTGCGTTCATCAGCGTTTATCTGCGGCTGATCATGTCTTAGCGTTTTTTGAGCAAGCTCTAAAGCATGCCCCGCCTCATGGTTTGGGCGGCGCGGCGGGTTCCTTCGTCTCCTTGGTCTTGTCGTCGGGCAGCGGAGCGACCGGCTGCTCCTCGATGGGCTTGAACGTGGAATCGGCCGAGTACTTGCGGTACAGACGGAATTCCTCGTCCAGCCGCGATATGCCGTCCATCGACGTCATCATCACCTGCGATTTGAGCGGCAGCAGGAACGTTTGGCCGGACAGGTCCTGATAGTCGTAATCGAGAACGTCGGTGGTTTCCTTCAGGGGGAAATCCGGCGGAATGTTCTCGGCGTCCGCGGTGATGCGCATCACCGCGTGCGTGTCCGGCTCCACTTCCACCAGCCCGTGATAGGCGGTGGTGACCCGCAGTTTGCCGTCTCCCCACACCAGCTCGTATTTGGAGCGGTCGAGCGGTACGTGGTAGCTGAACGCCATCACGCGCTTGCCCCGTAGCGTGCCCCAGTGGTCCCATTCAAAGCGGGCTTCCGTCATGGGCTCGAAGATTTGCTGCATCATGCTGCCGAACTCGCCGAACGCCTTCGATCCACCCACCTTGTCGTAGTCCTGATTGACGATGGCGTTGTTCATCAGCACCACTTTGTACTGCTCCCGCTTCTGGAAGAAGCTCAGCCGGATTTGCAGCGTATCGACCGCAAACCAGTGCGGGTCGCTGCCGGACGCGCCTCCGTACTTGCTACCGGGCACCGGAGCCTGGTAACGGCGCGTCACCTGGGTGCAGATAAAGTCGGGCAGGCCATCGGTGTAGTTCAAGGCGTAATTGCGCACGTCGTCGATGATGGCTGCCTGTTCTTCGGAGCTGGGCGGCGGGATGGGCTTCGGCTTGGGCGGGGGCGCCACCGGCGCGGCGACGGGCAGCGATACGCTTTCCGCCGCCAGCTTGCGCAGCGCCAGCAGCGTTTTCGGGCCAATCCGCATGTCGCCCTGGAAGTCCTCGATTTGGCGCTCGTCCAGCCTTTCGCTGAGTTTCACTCTGTCCAGGAACGCCGCCAGCTCACGGTCGGAAGTAGTGCCCTGCTTGATCATAGGAGCGGACGATTCGAGGAATTGCCGGAGCTGCGCCACGGACATCGTCTCGGCCGACGCGGCCAGACAAAGGGCGAAGATGGCCGCCAACAAACGGGAGCCCATATGCCTCCATTTTCGCATGGTACGAAACGCGCCGGCCCGCGCAAAGGCGTTAGCCGCCTGCACACTGTGTCTCAGTCTTCACGCCGCGCCGAACGGCCAGGCCCGCGTCTCAGGCGCTTATCGCCGGCACGTTCCGTGCATTCGGCCAACTGGTACACTGGCACTTCGGAGGCAGGGGCTTTGATGAGTCGGGGTGTTTTCGCGTTTCTGGCGTTTGCCGCCTTGTCGCTGCCGCTGCAGCTTCGCGCGCAAGCTGCGCCCACGGGCGATGCTGCCAACCAGGCGGCGCCAGCCAACCCGGCCGCCGCGCCCGAGCGCGCCGTATCGTGGAAACAATTGCCCGCCAACTTCCTCAGCGACCAGAAAAACATCTGGCTGTTCCCGGCGCACCTGCGCCATCGGTCCGCGCTGCTTCCCGCGCTCGCCGTGGTTGGCACTACGGTCGCGCTGGTGATGGCAGCCGATCCGATCGAAGGGCGCGCCTTCCGCGATAGCCGGAAGTTCCTCAGCTTCAATCGCGTAGTTTCGGGCAATAACGCATCCATCGGCATGGTGATCGTTCCAGCCTCGATGTACCTGGTGGGGATGATCCGCAAGGACGACAAACCGAAGAAGACGGCATTGCTGGCGGGTGAAGCGGTGCTCGATGCCGAACTCGTCACCAGCGTGATGAAGGACATCGACCGGCGTCTCAGGCCCGCTGTGATCGGCCTCAACGGCAATTATTCCGACACCTGGTTTAAGAGTGGCGGCAACTTCCTGCGCGGCGAAGGCAGTTTCCCCTCCGGCCACACCATCGCCGCCGCCGCCATCGCCACCGTGGTGGCCCGCCGTTACGGGCGCCAGCACCGCTGGGTTCCCTACGTCGCTTACGGTCTGACGGGCTTGGTGGGATTTTCACGGATGACGTGGTCGGCACATTTTGTCTCCGACGTGTTCGTGGGTGGCGTTCTTGGGTATTCGATCAGCCGCTTCGTGGTACTGCGTCAATAGCTGCCTCCTGCTGATGGCTGCGTGCTTGAGCTGCCCAGCCCTGCGCGCCCAATTGGCCCTCGGCCGCATCGAGGGCGCGGTGCGCACTGCCGCCGGCAGCCCCATGCCCTCGGCCGGCGTAGCGATTGAGGGCGAGGGATACCGCTTGCTCGCGCGCGCCGATGGCGATGGCCGCTTTGCGCTTGCCCTGCCGTATGGCCGTTACCGCATCTCTCTCGAAGGGGACCAAAGCTCCGCGGCGCCGTTCGATATCGTCCCGCTTCAAACCCTTCGCGTGGCGCTGGTGGTCACGCCGGGCGCCCCGCTTCGGGTCGAGCGCACAGTTCCCGCCGCAGCGGGCGAATGGACCGGCGATTTTGGCGCGCGCGTCTATCCGGAGGGCTTTTCGCTCCCATCGGCCCTGTTTGCGCGCGAGCCCGGCAGCGTCACCGAGCCGCTGGATTTTTCGGGCCTGGCCGACAACCGGCTGAGCGTGATCTCCCAGCGTGGATTCTCCTGGACCGATACCGCGCTCCAGCTCAATGGCCTCGATGCCGGCGACGATTACCAGCCGGGCCGTCCGCAGATGCTTCCCGATGGCGACGCGGTGCAAGCCACCGTGGTGCGAAGCGCGTTTGCGCTCACGCCTTCGCCGGCCTATGGCGCCGAGGCCGGCCTGTTTCCGGGGCAGGCCGGCGAATCCTGGCACGCCGCCATCTCGAGCGCTGCAACCGCAAGCGCGCTGGCTTCGAACAGCCTGCCGCCGCCCGCCAGCCGCGGCGCGGTCACGCAATCCGAACAGTACGATTGGTTCACCCGCGACCACGCCGACCTGGGAGGTCCGCTCACGCGTTGGGCCGATATCTTTGCTTCCGGCTCCGGCCAATGGGCCGCGCAGGCCGTGCCGCTGGCCGCGCCTGGCACCAGCCAGAACAGCCGCCTGCTGTTTGGCAACGCAGTCGGCCACGTGCGCGCCGGTGCCCACGACCGTTTCGACGCTGTCTACAGTGGCTCTCGCATCGATCTCTCGAACTGGGGCGAGCCGGCCGGCATGGAAGCTCTCGCCGCCCGTTGGCTTTCGCCCGAGTTCGTCTCGCCCGATGGCATGGCTGGCTTGCAGGAGACCGATCACCTCGATTTCGTCCAGGCCGGCTGGACCCACGTCTGGGACTCGAGCGCGGCCGGCACGCTCCAGGTTCGCTATGGAGATTCCTTTGCGCATCTCGATACCACGCAGGCCGCGACCACGCCGATTGAACAGAGCAGCCTCGAGCTCGCCGGCGGCGCAGTGACCGGAGAGCCCCCGCTCACCAACCTTGCCGTGCGCCAACGCCAGCAAATCGCGGCAGCCTGGGAGCCCGGCGTCATTAAGCTCGCGGGCGCACGCCATCGGTTTATGGCAGGCGGCGGCTGGCGCATCTCGTCACCGCAGAACCGCTATCGTACGCCCTCGGATTTGAACCTGATCGCTGCCGATGGCGTGCCCGCTGAGGTGGTCGAGTTCAATACGCCGCTCGATTCGCGCGAACGCATCGCCGCCGCATCCGCCTGGGCCACCGACCGCGTGAATCTCGCGCCCCGGCTCACGCTCGATCTCGGCGTGATGGCCGATTTTTCGCGCGGCGGCGTTCCCGCCCAGTCCAGCCCTTTCGGTTTCTACACGCCGGCGCGGCAATTCGGCGCGCAGCCGGACTTGATCGCGTGGAACAGCGTGTCGCCGCGCGCCGGCATTGCCTGGCTGGCCCCACACGCTCACGGTCTGATTTTGCGCGGGGCGTATTTCCGCCTGTACGCGCCGCTGGCCGGCCGCTACCTCGATTACGGCAACCCCAACAGCCTGGGCGGGAGTGTGTATCGATGGAATGACCTGAACGGCGACGGCTGGTTCGAGCCGGGCGAGCAGGGACCGCTGCTGGCCCGTTTCGGTGGCCCGTACGCATCCATTTCACCCTCCTTGCGCCGGCCCTATGCGGATGAATTTAACGCCGGCGCGGAAATGCCGCTGCCGTTTTCGACCCTGGCCTCCATCCAACTTTTCCGCCGCGATGAGAAAGACCGCCTCGCCGCCGTCAACACCGGCGTGACACTGCAAGATTTTACGCCCGTAACCATTCTCGATCCCGGCCCCGATGGCATCCCCGGCACCTTTGACGATCGGCAGCTCACCGTTTACGCGCAGAACCCCGCTACGCTCGGCCAGGATCAATACCTGCTCACCAACCCCGCCGGCTTGCGCACGCTCAACTCCGGCGTGAACGCGCAATTGCGCACCGCCTGGAGAGGCGTCACCGTGGCCGCTTCCTTCGTGGCGGAGAAATCGTACGGCGCAAACGATCCCGGCAACGCATTCTTCGAAAACGATCCCGGCGTGGTGGGCGCGCTCTACTCCGATCCCAATGCGGATATCGACGCCACCGGCCGCGCCTTCACCGACCGCGCCTTCACCGGCAAGATCGAGGCGCTCTATCGCCTGCCGGCGCGCTGGGGCGGAGTGCAGGTTTCCAGCGTGGTCGATTACACCGATGGGCTGGCATTCGCCCGCATGTTGCTGGTTACGGGCTTGCCGCAAGGCCCGTTCCTGGTGGCCACCACCCCGCGCGGCAGTCCCGGCGGCGGCAATCGCGCCGAGCACGTCCAAAACTGGAACCTGCGCGTGAGCCGCGAGTGGCCGCTCGGGGCCGGCCGGATCGCCGCCATCGGCGACGTTCTCAACGTAACCAACGAAAACTTGGCCATCCAGCAATCCGACCTCACCGGCCCAACGTTCAACCTGCGCCTCCCCATCGCCATCGAACCGCCCAGGTTCGTAAGGTTCGAGGTGCGGTATCGGTTCTGAGAGCGGCGGGGCGGGCGCAGCCTTGAACCTGACCAAGAGCTGAGATAATAGAACGTGAGGGCGGATATGACGATTCGGCTCAACCCGGAGCAGGAGCGATTGATCGGGCGGGCAATTCAAGCCGGTTTGCTCGGCAAGGCGGATGACGTGGTCGCCCTCGGTGTCGAGGCCATCCGTCGGCAACTTCAGTTCCGGGAGGAGTCCGGGGCTGAACTCCAGACGGAACAATGGCTACACGAGTTCAAGGCCTGGGTGCACAGCCACCCCAGCATCACTCCGCTGCTTTCCGACGAGGCAGTTAGCCGAAACTCAATTTACGGCACCCGCGGCCTGTAATGGCGATTCTGATCGACACAAACATCCTGCTTCGCACGATGCAACCCCATCATCCTCACTGCGCAGCGGCGGAGAGAGCCGTTGCCGCGTTGCGGATTCGGGAGGAAACGCTGCATGTGGCTGCGCAGAATCTTGTTGAGTTCTGGGCAGTGGCCACCCGCCCAGACGGTGAGAATGGACTTGGATTGTCGATCGAGGCGGCAACTCGCGAACTGACCAGCCTGAAGCGACTATTCTCCCTGCTCCCCGAAATGCCCGTATTCGGCGAATGGGAGCGGCTTGTAACGACGTACAAGGTCTCCGGCAAGAACACCCATGATGCCCGTTTGGTCGCATCGATGAGGGCGCATGGCATTGCCAGGATTCTGACCTTCAACGTCCAGGATTTCGCGCGGTACGAAGGCATTGAAGCGCTGCACCCCGGCGCAGCGGGCGTTGATTTCCCAGGCTGAACGCCGTGGCGGCTCTCGCCGGTCTGGGCTTAGCCGATGTGTCACCAGCGAAACGCTTCTGGCTCTAAACCAGCTCCAGCCGGATCTCGCGGCCCACGGCGGCGGCTGCTTTGCGCAGCGTGCCGAGCGTCACGGCATCGTACTCGGGATCGAGCAGCCGATCGAGCGCCGCGCGGCTGGTGTGCATCCTTCGCGCCATCTCCGCTTTGGAGAACTGTTTCTCCTTCATGGCAGCTTCCACCTGCCGCGCGAGAACGCGCTTGATGGCAGTCGCAGTAACTTCTTCATAAGTGCCGTCCTCGCGCAGCCAGCCATCAAAGGGCGATCCGACGTTTTTCTTTTTCATGAGCCCCCTCCTTTTTTTCGTTTAAACGCCAGGTCTATGTCATGTTGCGGCGTCTTCTGAGTCTTCTTGATAAAGCCGTGAAGCAGAATCATGCGTCCATCTGCAACGCAGAAAATGATCCGAGCAATCCGGCCGTGCGGCAAACTGCTCCGGACTTCCCAGAGTTCGCGTCCGAACGAGCGAACCAGCGGCATTCCAAGCGGCCACGAAAACTCAACGTCCTTGACGTCTTCGCCGATCACCTTCCGGTCTGCGGGCTCAAGACCCTTCAGCCACTCCCGGACCGGCTCTCGACCATTATCAGAGCGGTAGAAGTAGGCCGGCAGGCGCTTCAAACCGGGGTTCATAGTGTAGAGTACCATTTTTGGTACTGTATGGTCAAGCGAGCTCAGGCATAGAATACCTACGGCGAGAGTCCGAGACAAAGTCGCGGAAACGATGTGGGGGCCGAATGCCGGGGTTGCCAAAACTGATGAAGAAGGTCGCCGACAAGATAGTTGACGACGACGTGTCGTTCATGAGGACCATGATGCGACTCACGACGAGGCGGGAACGGCGTTGACCAACGCCAGAGGCGCGATTGCTTCTTTGGTCTAGTCCACCCCCTTCTGCGGGTATGGCGTTTTACCACAAAAGACCTACAACCACTCGGATATTCCCTGCGTTCTTTGGCGCTATACTCTAGGTTCAGAGGGTAGAGCATGCGGAAGTACGGCAAATTTGCGGCATTGATTGTCGTGGTGATCGGGACACTGGTGTGGCTGGCCTTTGCTGGGGCTGGGGACAGCAAAACTTACTACAAGTCGATTGCCGAATTGAGCCAGATGGGCGACCGGGCGTACGGCACGCGGCTGCGCGTCGGCGGCGACGTCGCCATGGGCTCCATCCAGCACATTGGCGGCAAAGTGCTGTTCACGTTGAAGCAGGACACGCGCACGCTGCAAGTGGCCTATTCCGGCATCGATCCGCTGCCCGACACTTTCCGCGATGGGGCGCAGGCGCTGGCGGATGGCAGAATGGATCGCGACGGCACCTTCCACGCTTCCAAAATCTCCGCCAAGTGCGCGTCGAAATATGAGGCCAAACCGCAGGGATTGCCTGCGGGACAGCCCAGCGTGCACAGCGGAAAGCCCAGCGTTTAGAGAGCTTGCATAGAGAGGGTTCATGGAGAATCTGGGTTCGCTGGCCATTCTGATGGCCTTCTGCGTGGCAATCTATGCCACGCTGGCTTCGGTGGTTGGCCGCGTGCGGCGCAAACCGTTCCTGGTGGAGAGCGGCCGGCGCGCGGTATACGCCGTTTGGGCGCTGGTGACTATCGCCTCCGCCATCCTGGTTCACGCGCTGCTAACCGGCGATTTCCGCTTCGCCTACGTGGCCGAGCACAGCAATAACGCGCTGCCGGTGCTCTACAAGTTCGCCGCCTGGTGGAGCGGACAGGAAGGCTCGCTGCTGTTCTGGATGTGGCTGCTGTCCTCCTATACCGCGGTGGTGGTCTTTACCAACCGCCGCCGGCATCGCGACATGATGCCGTGGGTCATCGGCGTCCTCACCACCATCGAAGTCTTCTTTCTGATGCTCAACAACTTCGTCGCCAACCCCTTCAAGCTGCTGGCGAACGAAGGCCTCATCGTCAAGGTGGCGGATGGCAACGGCCTCAGCCCCGTGCTGCAATACCCGGCCATGGCGATTCACCCGCCCATGCTGTATTTGGGTTATGTCGGTTTCGCCGTGCCGTTCGCCTTCGCCATCGGCTCGCTGATCACACGGCAACCGGGCGATGGCTGGATCCACACCACGCGCCGCTGGACCCTGGTCACATGGCTGTTCCAGGGCACCGGCGTCATGCTCGGCGCGGCATGGGCTTACCATGTGCTCGGCTGGGGCGGCTACTGGGGATGGGACCCGGTGGAAAACGCCTCGCTGTTGCCCTGGCTCAGCGGCACCGCTTTCCTTCATTCGGTGATGATGCAGGAAAAGAAGGGCATGATGAAGGTGTGGAACATGGTCCTCATCTCGACCACGTTCTTCCTCTGCATCCTCGGCACTTCCATGACGCGCGGCGGCCTGGTGCAATCCGTGCACGCCTTCGCGCAGTCGGAGATCGGCAAGTACTTCGTCGCCTTCCTCGCCCTCGGCCTGGCTGCCACCGCTTACCTGATCCTCGACCGCCTGGATTATCTGAAGAGCGAGGCGCAACTGGAATCGGTGATTTCGCGCGAATCCAGCTTTCTGTTCAACAACCTGATTCTGCTGGCAAGCTGCTTTGCCGTGCTATGGGGCACGCTGTTTCCGAGAATCTCCGAGGCCATCTCGGGCGACCAGATTTCGCTCGATGCCGATTGGTATAACCGCCTGATGGTGCCCATCGGCCTCTTCCTGCTGTTTCTCACCGGCGTCGGTCCCCTGTTCGCCTGGCGGCGCACCTCCACCGATCGGCTGCGCCGGAATTTCCAGTGGCCCGGCATCGCCTCGCTGGTATTGGTCGCCGTGCTCTTCGCCGCCGGCATCCACAAGCCCTATCCGCTGATTTCTTTCGGCTTCTGCCTGTTCGTGGCACTCACCGTGATCGTCGAGTTTTATAAAGGCGCCAGTTCCATCGCCGGCCGGACCGGCATGAACCTGTTGCGCGCTACCGTGGAATTGACGCATCGCAACACGCGCCGTTACGGCGGCTACCTGGTGCACATGGGCATTGTGCTGATCTTCATCGGATTTACCGGCCACGCCTTCAATCAGAGCGAAGTCAAGGAAATGAGCCAGGGCGACACTCTCCGCATCGGCCACTACGAACTGCGCCTGGCCAACCTGGAGCAGGGCGAGAACCCGAATTACATGTGGTACCGCGGCATCTTCCAGGTCTCCAAAGACGGCCGGCCGATAGGCGCACTGCGGCCCGAGAAGCGCCTGTTCAAAGCCAGCAAAGAAAGCACCTCCGAAGTCGCCATCCGCGAGCGCCCGAACGAGGATCTGTATGTCAATTTCGGCGGCATGTCCGACGACGGCCAGCGGGCCGTGATTCAGGCCTTCGTCAACCCCCTGGTATTCTGGGTCTGGGTGGGCGGCCTGGTGCTGATCGGCGGCACGCTCGTCTGCCTGGTCCCGAGTAAGGTTAAAATGCAATACGCGCGCACTCAGGTGGTGGGCATCGCCAAACAACATTTGGACTTGCCGGCAAAGCAGTGATGGCGCGAAAGTCGTTGGAGCCGCACATGAACGCAGACGAATACCGATCGGATTCCGTTTTCCCCTTTTGTTCTATCCGTGTTTATCTGCGTTCATCCGTGGCCAAACTTGTGGTTTTGGTGCTGGCCTTTGCCGGCTTGGCTCTTGCCCAGACCGCCTCGGAGAAGCCCAACGCGGATGTGCGGCGCGTAGCCATGCGGCTGGCTTGCAAGTGCGGCTGCAAGGATTCGGTGGCTACATGCGCCATGCTCGAGTGCGGCTTTTCTAAGCCCGCCAAAGAGCGCATCGCCCGCATGCAGGCAGCCGGCTTCTCCGACCAGCAGATTATCGACGCCTTCATCCGCGATTACGGCCCCGGCATTTATCTGGCGCGGCCCAGCGCTTTCGGTTGGACTGTGCCATATATCTCCGTCGGAATCGGCCTGGTAGCAATCTGGTTTTTCATCAATAAGTACCGAAAACCGAAACCATTGGTTGAACTCGGTCCCGTAGCCATTGACGACCCGGCGCTTGAAAAGTATAAGGACCAGATCGAGAAGGATCTGGCCAATCTGGAGTAAAATTCTGGCGTGATCATTCCCATCGCTTCCGTGCTGGCGGTCGCCGTCATCGCGTTCATCCTGGTTGTCAGACCCAGGGACCTGCCGCCGCCGGAACTGCCAGATCCCTTCGCGCATCTGGACGAACGCAAAGCCGCCATTTATGAAAATCTGCGCGATTTGCAGTTCGAATACCGGGTGGGCAAGCTCTCGGAAGCCGATTATCAGAAGACCAAGCAAGATCTGCAGACTGAGTTGGCCGGCGTGATGGCCGAAATCGACCGCGTACGCGCCGGCTTGGCCGCTCCCCCCGCGAGCCAGCCCAAGGCGCCGCTTCCCGCACCTGCAAAAGTGCAATTAACTGGCTTAGTATGTCCGTCTTGTGGTGCAAAATTCGAGAAAGAGTTAAAGTTCTGTGGCGAATGCGGCAAGCCCATGAAGGCGGTCGGCGCGTGAGGCGGCAAGGGATGCGCTTGCAAAGAAGCTGCCCGCACGCGGGCGTTGGCAAGTTAAAGAGAATGCTGAAAGTGTCCGGAAAGAGCATTTTCAGCCGCCGATTAACGCTGATGAACGTTGATCGACCAATGCTCTTAAATCCGCGTTCGCCGGCGTTCATCGTTTGGCTGGCTCTGTTGCCGCTGCTTGCCCTCCCGCTTTCGGCTGCTGTCACCGGCACGGTTATCAACGGCACCACGGATGCTCCGCAGGCCGCCACCACCGTGACGCTTTACAAGTTTGGTCAGGGCGGTATGGAGCCGGTCACCAGTGCCAAAACCGACGCTCAAGGCCAGTTCACCATCGACCAAAACCCGGCCGGTCCCGGGCCGGCCATGCTGCGCGTGGAAATCGACAACGTCACCTACAATCACATGCTGCCGCCCGGCACGCCCACTACCGGCGTGACCGTGACGGTGTACAACGCCACCCGGCAGCCGCGGGCGGTGAAGATTTCCAAGCACATGCTCCTGTTTCAGCCATCTCCCGGCGGCCCCATGACGGTGAACGAGACGTTTCTGTTGGAGAACTCCGGCAAGACCACCTGGGTGGACCCGGTGAACGGCACGTTGCGTTTCTATCTGCCGGCGGCGGCGCAGGACAAGGTTGAGGCGACAGGCGCCGCGCCCGACGGGTTGCCCGTTCCCATCCCTACCGGCGAGACCGCCGCGCCCCAGGTGTATGCTGCCAAGTTTGAGATCAAGCCCGGCGAAACCCGCATCGATCTCACTTACATAGTGCCTTACACCGCCGGCACGGCATACTCGGGTACGATCCCGAGCCACGACGAGAACACGTACCTGGTTGCGCCCGAGGGGGTAACGCTGGAAGGAGCGGGCCTGGAGGATCTGGGCGAAGAACCGCGCTCGCACGCGCACATTTTCGGGCTGCGCGCGTCCACCTATCGCATCAAGCTGACCGGCGCCGCGGCGCCATCCGCCGCCGAACCTGCAGCCGATTCCGGCGCGGACAGCCAGGATTCCGGCGGCTCGCAGATCTCGGTCATCCCGCCGCGCGTGAACGCGAAGGCCCCGCTGATCGTCGGGCTGGCGCTGGCGATTCTGGGGCTCGGCTTCGCGCTCCTCTATCGCGCCCACCCGCCCGCCGCCAAGGAGAGCGATGAGCGCGGTCGCGGTTGACGGCGTCTGGAAGTTCTACGGCGACTATCCCGCGTTGCGCGACATCCGGCTGGAAGCGGGGGCGGGAACCTGCCTGGCGCTGATCGGCCGCAACGGGGCGGGGAAAACCACCCTGCTGCGCATTCTCGCCGGCTTTTCGCGGCCTGGCCGCGGGCAAGTGCGCATCTGCGGCACCGCTCCGCGCGATACCGCTACGCGCCGCCGCATCGGCTTCATCGGCCACGGCATCTCGGTCTATGACGAGCTGTCGGCAATCGAAAACCTGACTCTCTTCGCGCGCCTTTACGGATTGCCGGAGCCGCGTAAAACGGCCACCGAGTGGCTGGAGCGCACCGGCCTGGACCGCGTTTCGGGCGGTCTGGTGCGCGAATTCTCCCGCGGCATGCGCCAGCGCCTGGCCGTGGCCCGCGCCTTCCTTCACGATCCGTCCGTGCTGCTGCTCGATGAGCCCTTCACCGCGCTCGATGATCGCGCCATTGCCGTGCTGCAACGGCTGCTCCGCGAATCGCTCGCCGGGGGCAAGACCATCGTTGTGTCCACTCACCAGTTGCGCGAAGCTCTCGAGCTCGCTACCGACGTCGCGCTGCTCAACCGCGGCTCGGTGGCTTTTTCCGGCGCGCGCACGCCGGAGATGGCCGCCGATCCCGGCTTCCTCTACGCGCGGTACGGCGAGGGCTGATGGAGTTCTTTCGCCAGGTCATGGTAGTCGCGGCCAAGGATCTGCGCGCCGAGCTGCGTACCAAGGAGGCGCTCAATGGCTCGCTGGCCTTCGCCCTGGTGATCCTGCTGCTGTTCAGCTTCGCCTTCGATCCCACCGGCGACACCACGCGCCAGATCTCCGGCGGCCTGCTGTGGATCGTTTTCGCTTTCGCCGGCACGCTCATCCTCAACCGCAGCTTCGCCCGCGAGTTGCCCAACGATTGCCTGGATGCGCTGATCGCCGCGCCTATTTCCGGCGCCGCGCTGTTCCTCGGCAAGGCCATCGCCAATTACGTCCTGCTGCTCGTCATGGAACTGGTTTCGCTGCCCATCTTCGGCATCTTCTACAACGTGCGCTGGACCGTGCAATTCCCCGAATTGATGTTGGTACTCCTGCTCGGAACCTGGGCGCTTACCGTGCTCGGCACCATGACCAGCGCGCTCACCGTCAATATCCGTTTGCGCGAAGTCATGCTGCCCATGCTCACTTATCCAATTCTGGTTCCGGCGCTGATGGGCGCCATGCAGTTGACCATGGCCCTGATCGCCGGTACGCCCATCAATTCGGAAAACGTGATGTGGCTCAAAATGCTGGTTGGCTTCGATGTAATCTATACGGCAGTGTCACTGGTTTTGATCGAGACAATTCTGGTAGGTTGAATAGTTGTGTTTGTGAGGCAGGACGGACCATCGGTTTTTGTCGTCCGTCAAGGTGGCGGGTTTGGTGCGGCACGACAGACCACGAAAGGCGATGGTCCGTCCCACCCGCGATTTGGAGCTGGCGAATATGAACGATAAATCCGGTTGGGGAGACAAGGTTCTTTACTTTTTGGGCGCCATAGTCATTGTCATCCTGGCGCGCGACATCTATGCCATTGCCCGCCTGCCACAGGAAGCGCAGCAGGGTGCCATCTTCAAAATCATCTTCTTTCACGTTCCCGTCGCCATCACCGCCATGATCGCGGCCGCGGTGGCGCTGGTTGCCAGCGTGCTCTTCCTCATCACCCGGAATTTCCGTTATGACGCGCTGGCGGTCTCGGTCACCGAAGTAGGTCTCGCCTTTCTCGCCGCCAACCTGGTCACCGGATCCATCTGGGGCCGCATCATCTGGGGCGAGTGGTGGGCCTGGGACGCGCGCCTGACTTCGGCCCTGGTGTGCTGGATTCTGTACGCTTCTTACCTGATGTTGCGGCATGCCGTGGAAGAACCCACCCAACGCGCCACTTTTGCCGCCGTCTGGTCCATCTTCTCTTTCATCGATGTGCCGATCGTGATCTTCTCCATCAAGTGGTGGCGCACCCAGCACCCGCAGCCGGTCTTCTGGGGCGGTGGCAGCTTTCCGCCCGATTGGACCGTGATCTTTTTGTGGAATCTGCTCGCCATGGTGCTGCTGGGCACCGTGATGACCGTGGTCCGCATGCGGCAGGAAAATATCCAGCGCGAGCTGGATTCGCTGCGCCGTACCGCGCATGCTATGTGAGGAACCTATGCACCTACAGTCCATCCCCATCCTGTTTGCGCAAATGGCCACGCCGGACGACATCGTCCGCGAGGCCGCGCGCCTGCAGCGCAACTACGAGTTTCTGAGCTACGGCCTCACCGTCGCCTGGCTCATCCTGGTGATTTACGTGTTGTTCATGGTCAGCCGCGGCCGCAAGTTGAAGCGCGAGATCGCCAGCCTGAAGGCCATGCTCGAAGACCGCCAAAAGCAGTAATCCCAGAAGTAGCAATCAGAGTGTGGCGCGCCCCCAGGCCGCGCACGGCCTGGTCGAGCCTCATCAAATCGGATCCGGCACCTGCCTTACTTTCTTCTGAAGGGGATCGGCTTGACAGGCACCGGGCTGTCCAGGATTCTCAACTCAGCCTGTCCATCGCCGACCAGCTTGAGTGCGAACTTCACGACATCGTCGCCCTCTTTGGTCTCGAAGGTCAGCGTATCGCCGTTGAGTTTCGGGTTGAGGATGGGTGAAGGCTCGCCCGGGTTATTGGCCGGTTCCGGCTCCTGCAGGTCGCCGTTCCCGTCGACGTTGAAGTTGCAGGCTTCCATTTCTCCGGAGATCTGCTCTCCAGCCTTCAGCCGGATGGTGCAAATCACTTTGTCCTTAAACTTCGCCTCCCACGTGCCGGCGAACTTCTTTTGCGCCGCGGCGTCTTGCGCGGTGAGCGGCAGAAACGACAGGAGCAGCAGCCAAGCAAATATGAAGCTACGCATGGCTTCGACCGTAGCAAATCGGCAACCATTCGAAGAATCCAGGCAGCCGGAAGAGGCATTGTGAACGTAACCGTGCAGCCCCGTCACATATGAGCGCAAAACGTGACGCCAAATGCGCGGAGAACAAATGAAGCACCCCGGCGCCGTGGGTGGCGATCGTCGACAACGGCCTGGCGAAAGGCTGGGGCGTTTACACCGACAAGCCGGTGTATGACATCATGGCTAAATCCAAGGACGCGCCGTCGCGAGGACAAGCAAGCATAGCCCCGAGAGGACCACAAGCCATGACCAAACGCCGCCCAGCGGACACTGCCGTCACCTTCGAAACCGTGCGCCGAATCGCGCTCACCCTGCCCGATGTCGAGGAAAGCACTTCCTACGGCACGCCGGCGTTCAAGGTACGCGGCGCGCTCATGGCGCGGCTCCATCAGGACGGCTGCTCGCTGGTCGTTCGGATGGGATTTGAAGAGCGCGAGGAACTGATGGCAGCCGATCCCGAGACGTATTACATCACCGATCACTATCTCAACTATCCGTGGATACTGGTTCGCCTGTCGCGCATTCATCCCGATGCGCTGCGCGATCTGCTAGGCGGGGCGCGGCGGCTGGCGTGGGCGGGAAAAGCGCGCAAATCCGGCGCGGCCGGCCGGCGTTAAACAGACCAGACTCGCCTGATCGCGGGCGGCGAGAGTGCTATCCCGGAAATCTTGAGATTCGGATTCGCACCTCTACTTTGGTTAACCCGTCCACGAGCCTGTTAACCAAATACAACTTGATCCGGCTATCGTATTTCGACCATCTTAAAAGTGGGTCAGGCAGACGCGGAATTTGGGGTTTTTCCGAGTGGGGATCATTGGCTCGTCCCGATGTTCGGATTCTTGCGTCTGGTGTGGACTTCTGCTCATTCGTTCGCGTTGAGAACTCGCTCCGTTTGGCGGACGCGTCCTAATCCACGCGATTAGGTCCGCGTCCGCCATTCCTATTTTTGCCCCTAAGCTTCGCTGCCCGCTATTGGCAACCGCGCGTACGATTCCGCTCAGCGTTTCGCATCCTCTCTAACCTGCACCACATGGCTGTGATGGCGGCTGTAGCCGAAATAGATCGCCAGCCCGATTGCCAGCCACACCACCAGCCGGTACCAGGTCAGGACATCGAGCGAAACCATCATGGATAAGCACACCAGCACGGCCAGGATCGGCACCAGCGGCACCAACGGCGTCCGGTAAGGCCGCGCTAAATCGGGATGGGTCCGCCGCATGACGATGACGGCGATCGACACGATCACGAATGCCAGCAGCGTGCCGATGCTGGTCATGTTGCCCAGGCTGGAAATCGGCAGTAAGCCCGAGAAGAGACTCACGAAAATCATAAAGATCAGGTTGCAGCGCCATGGCGTCCGCCATTTGGGATGAACGTCGGAGAAGATGGCCGGCAGCAGGCCGTCGCGCGACATCGAGTAGAACACTCGAGATTGCCCCAGCAGCATCACCAGAATCACCGAGGTGAAGCCGGCGATGATGCCGACATTGATGGCGATCTGCAGCCAGGCAAATGGGAACAACTTAATCACCGTCTCCACCGGCGCCGCGTCGCCGCGGAACGTATGGTAGCTCACCATGCCGGTGAGCACGTGCGCGAACAATACGTAAAGGACGGTGCAGATGATCAGCGACCCGATGATGCCGATTGGCATGTCGCGCTTGGGCTTTTTGGCCTCCTGCGCCGCCGTCGATACCGCATCGAAGCCGATGTAGGCGAAGAAAATCACCGCCGCCGCGCGCATGATCCCGCTAATCCCGAACTCGCCGAACTTGCCCGTATTGGGCGGAATGAAAGGCGTGTAATTCTGCGGCTTGATGTAATAGAAGCCGATCGCGATCACGATCACGACGATGGTGACCTTGATGGCCACGATCACCGCGTTCACGCGCGCCGATTCGGAAATGCCGATCATCAGCAAAATGGAAATGGCGATGATGATCAGGATCGCGGGAAGGTTGACGATGCCGGGCTGCATGTCCCAGGGGCAGTGAATGAAGTTGGAAGGCAGATGAATGTTGAAGCGTTCCAGCAGCCGCACCACGTATGCCGACCAGCTCACCGAAACCGTGGCCGCGCCCACCGCGTATTCCAGCACCAGGTCCCAGCCGATGATCCACGCCAGCAGCTCGCCCATGGTTGCGTAGGCGTAAGTGTACGCGCTGCCGGCGATCGGAATCATGGTGGCGAACTCGCTGTAGCACATGCCTGCGAAGGCGCAGCCGACGGCCGCCACCACGAAGGAGAGCACCACGGCGGGACCGGCGTTATCCGCCGCTACGATGCCGGTCAGCGAGAACAGCCCCGCCCCGATGATGGCGCCGATTCCCAGCGCTACCAGGTTGACCGGGCCCAGCGAGCGCTTCAAATGGTGGGTGGTATCTTCGGATTCCGCCAGAATCACTTCCACCGGCTTGGTTCGAAACAGGCTCATCGTTTCATTTCCTTTGCTAAAAAGGCTGAGTATACAGTGCCGTGCCGTCCTGGCGCTACTGGGCGCCCATGCCGGCGATGCCGTGCCATTCCTCAATTCTTTGCCGCAAGCCTGCGGCGGCTGCCCGCTCCGGCAGCAAATCGGCGATCACTGCCACCGCGTCGGCGCCGGCGTCGAAGACGGCTTGTGCATTCTCGCGGGTAATGCCGCCAATCGCCACCAGCGGTTTCTCGACCAGCGGCCGGCAGCGCCGCAGCTCATCGATGCCGACTATAGCGTCGGGATTCGGCTTGGAAGAGGTGATGAAAATAGGGCCGAGCGCGACGTAATCCACCGGCTCCGCCGCCGCGTCGCGCAACTGCGTGCGATTGTGGCTGGAATAGCCGATGAGCGGGCCGTCGCCCAGTAGCGCGCGCGCGTCGCGGGGCACGAGATCGTCTTGCCCCAGGTGCAGCCCCGCGCCGAGCAGCTTGGCGATATCGGCGCGGTCGTTGACAATCAGTGTGGCGCCCGCTTGCCGGCACAGCAGCGCCACCTGGCGAGCGTTCTCGAAGACGCTCCCGCTCCAAAGCCCCTTGTGCCGGATCTGCAAAATGCGCACGCCGGCATCGAGCATGGCCGCCGCCGTCTCCACCAGCGTCAGGCCGCGCCTCTCCAGCGCTCCAGTATCGAGAATCGGGTAGAGCCGCGGCAGCATCCTCAAAATAGAAGACCGTCTGCGCATTATACCAGCGTGGGGCAGGCCCCCGGCCCGCCAACCGGCAAGAACCACCGGCGGCAGAAGACCGCCGGCGCCACCGTCCTAGCCCGCCGCCAGAACTTCGCCCGGTGATGGCATGCCGCGGCGCGCGAAGCGAATCGTGCCGTCCGGACCGATCAGGTAAACCGTGCGCTTCACAATGATGCCGTTCGCATTGTAGAGCGAGGCCACTTTGCGGCCCGAGTCCACCAGCAGTGGAAACGGCAGTTTGTATTGGCGGCGAAAACCGGCATGACTGTTGGCGTTCTGCGGATTCACTCCGAACACCTCCACACCGCGCGCGCGTGCGTCCTCCCAAGAGTCGCGCAACTGGCAAAGCTGCCGCGTGCAGCCGGGCGTGTTGTCCCCTGGATAAAAAACCAGCACGACGTTCTTGCCGCGGAGTGCGGAGAGCCGCACTTCGTTGCCCGCTTCGTCCGGCAGCGTGAAATCCGGAGCCGGCGCGCCCAGCGGAAGCGGATCGGAGAAAAAGCGTTCAAACATGATGACACCAGTTTGTCAGTTTAGCGGAACCCCAGCGCGGTTCACTTGCCGCTGCCCAGCTTCCACAGAATCTGCCGTAGCATGCCTAGCATCACCGGGGCGTCGCGCACAGTAATATTCCAGCGGCGGATCATGCGCCGCAGCTTCTCTTCGGTGGATCCGGCTGTCAGCGGATTCACATAGCCGCTGTCACGCAGGGCGTTGCACCACAGCGCCGTGATTTGCTCATTCTCGGCCGCCGACGCGGGTTTGACGCGCTCGGGGCCGGCACCGGCCGCGGCTTTGGGATCGCGCGCCAACTCGTAAAGGCACAAAGCTACCGCCTGGCCCAGATTCATCGACAAATTCCGGTCGACGGTGGGGATGCGCATCAGCCAATGGCAGTGGCTGAGGTCGTCATTGGACAGGCCGAATTTCTCCGAGCCGAACAGCAGCGCTACCGGCGATTGCGGCAGCCTCCGCAGCATCAGCCGCGCGCCGTATTCCAAGCGGCGCAGAGGGTGGTGCAGCTCGCGGTGGCCAACCGAAGTCGTGCCCACCACCAGCGTGGCATCGGCCACCGCATCGGCCACACTCGAGAAATCTTCCGCCTGCTTAAGCAGCGGCGCCGCTCCCACCGCCGAGCGCGCCTCGCGGTATGCCACGTCGTAAGGGTTCACCACCCGCAACCGCGTGAACCCGAAGTTCGCCATCGCCCGCGCTGCCGCCCCGATGTTCAGCGGATTGCGCGTGGCCACCAGCACCACGCGAAGATGGTCTTTCCAGCCGGTCAAGGATGCTTTGATGGTAGCGCAGGACGGCTGAGATGACTGTCGGCTCAGCGGCCGGCGCCACGGAGCTTTGCGGGCGGGCTGATTCACTCTTCCCGCAACGCCACCGTGCAATCCACGCGCGTGGCACGCAATAGGGGGATTCCGATAGCCAGCGGCGAAACCGCCAGAATGGCGACTACGGCGCAGGCGAAAGTCACCGGGTCGCGAGGTTGGACCTGGAACAGAAGGGTCTCCAGAAGGCGGCCGAGCGCCAGGCTCGCAGCCAGGCCGATACCCAGGCCAATCAGCACCGGGACCATACCCTGGCGCAGCACTAGCCAGCCGATTTCGGCCGGAGTCGCTCCGACGGCCAGGCGGATGCCGATTTCACGGATTCGGGAAGCCACCAGATTCGCCAGCACTCCGTAAATGCCCATCAGGCCCAGCAGCAGCGCGAGAGCCGCGAACGACGCCAGCAACAGCGTGTTGAACTTGCGCTGCGAGAGCCATTCGTCGACCCAATACTCGATGGGCTTCACCTCGGGCGCAGGCAGGAGACCATCCTGGCTCCGGATGGTATTGCGGACGGCGGCGGCCAAGGCCTGCGGCGGGAGCACGGAGCGCACCACCAGGGTTGCGCGGCTCAGCTCAAGATCGGGCCAGAAAATGGTGGGGCGCGTTCCATTCTCGATGCCCATCGGACGATAGTCGGACACCACGCCCACGATTTCGAACGAGTGATCCCGCTTAAGGCGCTGCCCGAGAGGATTTTCACCCGGGAAGAACTGGCGGGCGAAAGCGCGGTCGACGATCACCACACCGTTTTGCCGGTTGGCGGATTGTAAGTCCGCATCGGTAAACCAGCGGCCGGCTTCGAGGCGCAGTCCGATCGCGCGGAGATAGCCGGAACTCGAGTGCGCTATGTCCGCCATCGGCTGTGCCGAAACAAGCGGCTCTGGCCGGCCGACGATTGCGAAATTGCCCATAACGAGTTGGTGCAGGGGCGCATTATCCACCACGGCCGCGTCGGTGACTCCGGGAATGGCACGCGCGCTGGCGAGCAGATTACGAAAGAATTGCGTTTGCGCGTCGCCGGTGGGGTAGCGCTGGGCGGGAAGGTCAATGTCGGAATAGGTGAGCCGCGTGGTATCGAAGCCGATGCCCACTGCCAGTAACTCGCGGAAGCTGCGAATCATGAGGCCGGCGCCCACCACTAACACCAGGGCCAAAGCCACTTCGAGCGCGATGAGAACCTGGCGGCTGCGCAGGCGCGCAGTGGTTGCGCCCCAGGCACCGCCGGATTTAAGAGCGCTGTTAAGGTCGGCCCGCGATGCGGCGATGGAGGGAGCGAGGCCGAACAGGACGGTGTTGAGGATGCTGGCCAGGGCGGCGAATGCGAACACACGTAGATCGATGGAGATCAACTCCGGGCGCTGGATGTCGTCGGGTTCGAGAGCCAGCATGAGGCGAAGCGACCAATGCGCCAGCAGCAGGCCCCCGCCGGCGCCGGTGAGCGAAACCAGCAACGATTCCGTCACCAGTTGCGAGACGATCCGCGCGCGCGTAGCGCCCAAAGCGAGGCGTACGGCGATTTCCCGGGAGCGCAGGGCGGCGCGCGCCAGCGTCAGGTTGGCCAGATTGGCGCAGGCGATCAGCAGCAGGAAGCCGACAGCCGCCATCAGAACATACAGCGCGCGGTGTAATTTGGGGCCTGTTTCTTCGACGGCGAAGGGGAAGACGCTGGCGCCCATGCCTTCATTCAATTTGGGGTCGCTCTTGGCTAGCCGCGCGGCGATTCCCGCCATCTCGGCGCGGGCCTGGTCCAGGGAAACGCCGGGCTTCAGCCGCGCGGCAACGTAAAGCTGCAGGTCTGTTTCAGCGGTTCCGTGGTTTATGGTGCGCGAGAGAGGCACCCAGACATCCGCCTTAACCTGATCCGAGCCTTCGGAGGTCGAGGGCAGGTGAAACTTAGGAGGCAGCACTCCGATGACCGTGTAGGCGGTGCCGCCGAGCGTGACGGTCTTGCCGAGGGCGTTGCGGTCGCGATGGAACCGGCTGTCGAAATAGGCGTCGCTCAGGACCACGACGCGGTCGGAGCCATCACGCTCCTCGGCGGAGGTGAAGAGCCGGCCGATGCGCGGCTGCGCGCCCAGCAGATGGAATAGCTCGGCGCTGGCGAAGCCGGTGGCGACATGGCGCGCGGAATCGGCGCCGGTTTCTTCGAGGCTGATCTCACGAAGCGCGGCCATCTTCGAAAAGACCGTATTCTGTCTCCGCCATTCGACGAAGTTCTTGTAAGCAACCTGCATGCGCTCCCCGAAGCGCGGAATGCTGGGGAGTCGCTCCCATACGAAGACGAGGCGGCCGGGATCGGGGTAGGGAAGCGCCTGGAAGATTACCGAATCGAGCACGCTGAAGATGGCGGCGTTGGCGCCAATGCCAAGCGCCAGCACTCCGATACACATGAGCGTATAGGCTGGACTGCGGCGGAGCGTTTCGAGAGCGTAGCGGATATCGCGCAGGATCATGGCCGCTCGACCTATTATGCCGCGGGGAGCGGTGTCCCGCACTTCGATCTGTCATCCCAATTTGACAATCGCCCCGCTCAGCCGCTAACCTAAAACTTTGCGACTTACTTGATCGCTGGAGAAGTGTGTCAATGAGTACCGAGTTCCCTTCCAAGAATGGCATCGTACGCCGCTGGCACGTCATCGATGCCCAAGGTGTGGTTTTGGGCAAGATTGCCACTAAGGCGGCCATGCTGCTGATGGGCAAGACCAAACCGAGCTACACGCCGTTCCTGGACACGGGCGATCACGTGATCGTCATCAACGCTGCCAAGGTACGGCTGGCCGGCCGCAAAGAGGACAGCAAAGTGTACCGCCATTTCACCGGCTACCCCGGCGGCCTGGTGGAGAAGAGTTTCAAACGGGTGCGCGCAGAGAAGCCCATCCGTATCGTGGAAGAAGCCGTGCAAGGCATGCTTCCGAAAACCAAGCTCGGCAAGCAGATGTTCCGAAAACTGAAGGTTTACCCGGGTGACCGGCACCCTCATGCGGCGCAGAAGCCCGCCGCATTGGTCGTAAAATAGTGGAAGGTAGGGTTTAGTGGCAGCAAGCATGGTGCAGTATTTGGGTACGGGCCGCCGCAAGAGTTCGGTGGCCAGGGTGTTTTTGCGGCCCGGCAAGGGCGAAATCAAGGTCAACGACCGCGCGTTTGAGAATTACTTTCCGACCGAAAGCACGCGCTCGCTGGTAAGGCAGCCGCTGGCGGCTACTGAAACGGCGGACAAGTTCGACATCCTGATTCTCGCCGATGGCGGCGGCGTCGCCGGACAGGCGGGCGCGGCTCGCCTGGGTGTGGCCCGGGCCTTGGTGGAGTTCAACGCGGAATTGCGGCCGAAGCTGAAGAAGCTCGGCTACCTCACGCGCGACCCGCGCGCCCATGAGCGCAAGAAGTACGGCCAAAAGGGCGCCCGCAAGCGATTCCAGTTCTCCAAACGATAGTTTTTTCGCCGGAGCCGGCGTGGGCCGGTCCTTGGCTGTTGTAACCGCCGGCCTTCCGATTGTCCGGTCCCGCAAATCTCGCTTTGGACCGCGGGCGGAAACGGAAGGTCGCAAAAGGGGAGGTTTCCCCGTTGAGTGAGTGAAGAGGAGGCAGTTTGCCCGTAATTTCTATGAAAGAATTGCTCGAAGCTGGCGTTCACTTCGGGCACCAGACCAAGCGCTGGAATCCGAAGATGAAAGAATACATCTTCGGCGAACGCAACGGCATCTACATCATCGATCTGCAGAAGACCTTGAAGATGTTCAAGGACGCCGCCCGGTTCGTCCAGGAAATGGCCGCACAGGGCAAGAACGTGCTCTTCGTGGGCACCAAGCGGCAGGCGCAGGAGGCCATCTCCGAAGAGGCCGTCCGCTGCCAGATGTATTTCGTCAACCAGCGCTGGCTGGGTGGCTTGCTCACCAACATGGCCACCGTACAGAAATCCATTAAGCGGCTGAAGGAACTGGACGCCATGGCGTCGCCCGAAGGCGGTGGCTACGCCGGCCGTCCCAAAAAGGAAGCCATCCGCCTCGAACGCGAGCGCAAACATCTGGAGCAGAATCTGTCGGGCATCAAAGACATGCCGGGCTTGCCGGACGTGGTCTTCGTGATCGATTCGAACAAGGAAGCGATTGCGGTAAAGGAAGCGCAGCGGCTGGGTATTCCAGTGGTGGCCATCGTCGATACCAACTGCGATCCGGATGAGGTCGATTGGGTGATCCCCGGCAATGACGATGCCCTGCGCGCCATCCGGCTGTTCGCCAGTAAGATCGCCGACGCCGTGCTGGAAGGCCGCCAGCTTGCCAGCGAGCACGATTTCGCGGCGGCGCCCAAGCCCGCTGCCGAGGAAGTGCCGGCGGAAGAGAGTATGCTCGAGTACACCGAATACGTGGACCCGAAGTATGCCGAGAAGATTATGGCCGAAAGCCTGAGTCTGGCCGACGAGCAACCGCCGGCTTCGCCGCGCAAGGGACCGGCTTCGGAAACCGCCGAGCCCCCGGTTGAGCCGGTGGTCACGGAAAGCGGAATTTAATACCAGAGGGCCGGGCAACCGCCGGCCCCTGCACCCTAATTGGAAACGGATACAAAGCTATTATGGAAATCACCGCGGCACTGGTCAAAGACCTGCGCGACCGTACCGGCGCCGGCATGATGGAATGCAAGAAGGCCCTGGTGGAAGCCAAGGGCGACATCGCCGAGGCGGAGGTCATCCTGCGTAAGCACGGCATCAGTTCGGCGGGCAAGAAGGCCGGCCGCGCCACCAAACAGGGTCTCATCGGCAGCTACATTCACGCTGGCGGCCAGCTCGGCGTCATGGTGGAAGTGAACTGCGAGTCCGATTTCGTGGCCCGCACCGATGTTTTTAAGGAACTCGTTCACGATGTGGCGATGCACATCGCCGCCGCCGATCCCCGCTATCTCCGCCGCGAGGACGTGCCCGCTGCGGTGCTCGAAAAGGAGAAGGAAATCGCTCGCGCCCGCGCCCTGCTGGAGGGCAAGCCGGAGAAGATCCTCGATCGCATCGTGGAAGGCCGTCTCGCCAAGTTCTACGAGGAGGTATGCCTGCTCGACCAGCCCTTCGTTAAAGAGGCGACCCTTACCATCGATCAGCTCGTCAAAACCAAGGTCGCCAAGTTGGGCGAGAACATCACCGTCAGCCGCTTCACCCGCTTCAAGGTGGGAGATGTGGCGGCGGCCGAAGCCAGCGGCGAGAGCGAAGCCGGCGGCGAAAGTTCCGTGCCCGAACCGGTCGCTCAGTAGATGCCCGCCTACAAGCGCATCCTGCTGAAGTTGAGTGGCGAAGTGTTGGCGGGCGGCGCTCGATTCGGCATCGATGCCGATCGCGTTCACGCCCTGGCGGAGGAGATTGCCGCGGTGACTGCGGCCGGCGTCCAGACCGGCGTCGTGGTGGGCGGCGGCAATATCTTTCGCGGTGTCTCCGGCGCGGCCCGCCAAATGGATCGCGTTACCGCCGACCACATGGGCATGCTCGCCACCGTCATCAATTCGCTGGCGCTCTCCGACGCGCTCGAGCAGATCGGCGCCGCTACCCGCGTCATGACCGCCATCGAGATGCGCACGCTGGCCGAGCCATACATCCGCCGCCGCGCCATGCGCCACCTGGAAAAAGGGCGGATCGCCATTTTCGCCGCCGGCACCTCCAACCCTTACTTTTCCACCGATACCGCCGCCACTTTGCGCGCCCTCGAGATCAAGGCCGATGTCATCGTCAAGGCCACGCGCGTCGACGGCGTCTATGACCGCGATCCCTTGCAGTTCCCCGGGGCCGTCCGCTTCTCCGAGGTTTCCTACCTCGAGGTGCTGTCCAAGGGTCTGGGCGTGATGGATTCGACTGCCATCGCCATGTGCCGGGACAACAGGCTGCCGATTATCGTTTTCAATCTCAATACAACCGGCAATATAATGCGAGTAGCCATGGGCGAACCCGTCGGCACCGTAATTCACTAGACGGTTTCCGGAGATACTCATATGAAGACTGAACAGCCAGCACCCACCGCTACCAACTTCAACACCGTCAAGGAGGTCGAGGCCAACCTCAAGGCGCGCATGGACAAGGCCCTGAGCGACCTGCAGCACGAAATGGCCAGCATACGCACCGGCCGCGCTTCCCTGGGCATTCTGGACCACATCCGCGTGGATTACTACGGAACCCCCACCCCGCTCAATCAGCTTGCCAACCTGCATGTTCCCGAGCCTAGCCTGATCACCATCCAGCCATGGGATGTTTCCCAAATCGGGCCGATCGAAAAAGCTATTCGCGTCTCCGACCTGGGCCTCAACCCCGCCAACGACGGCAAGATCATCCGCCTGCCGATTCCAGCGCTCACCGAAGAGCGCCGCAAGGAACTGGTGAAGCGCCTGCACGCTACCGCCGAGCACCACCGCGTCTCGATCCGCAACGTCCGCCGCGACGGCAACGAAAACGTCAAGAAGCTGGCCAAGGACAAGAAGATCACCGAGGACGACGAGAAGCGCAGCTTCGACGAAGTACAGAAGCTCACCGACGGCTACATGCTGAAGGTGGACCAGGCCGCCAAAATCAAGGAAAAAGAAATCCTGGAGATCAAGTAAGGGAATGTCGGGCGGACACCCACGTGCGCGGCCGGAGC
>CAVXJY010000098.1:0-39703 GCA_963761855.1 Bryobacterales bacterium
ATAGGAAATTGAGTCTATAGCAAAATTAGCACAGGTTATGATATGCTGGTCCCGTGAGTTTCTGGGACCTTCGACTTTTCAGAGAGATAGCTGTCACAGGCAGCATGAGCAAGGGAGCCAAGCTGTGCGGCGTAACCCAATCTGCGGCGAGCCAGCATGTTCAAGAGGTGGAAAGGCGCTTGGGAACGCCCCTGCTGGACCGCTCCATGCGGCCGCTGGAATTGACGCCCGCCGGCAAGTTGTACGCCGATTTCTGCCGCGACGTGATGCGGCTGGAAGATGAGTTTCAACTCGCACTGGAGCGGCTGAAACAGGACGTAGATGGCGTGGTTCGGGTGGCGTCGATTTACTCGGTCGGGCTTTCCGAGATGAGCCGGTTGAGCGATGCCTTTTCCGCCAGCCATCCCACCGCGCGCCTGGAAGTGGAATACATGCGGCCGGACAAAGTGTATGCCGCCGTGCACAGCGGCCAGGCGGACCTCGGCCTCGTGAGCTATCCGGAGTCGAGCCGCGAGATCTCCGCGATTCCCTGGCGCGAGGAAGAGATGCGCCTTGCCGTGCCGCCGGCTCACGCGCTCGCTGGCCGCCAACTTGTGTTGGCAGCCGACCTGGAGGGCATCGACTTCATCGGCTTCGATGAAGATCTTTCGATTCGCCGCGAGATCGATCGCTTCCTGCGCGCGTGCGGCGTGACGGTGCATGTGGTGATGCACTTCGACAATATCCAGATGATCAAAGAAGCCGTGGCGCTAGGATCGGGCGTCAGCATTCTGCCCGCGCGCAGCATGCAGGCGGAGATCGAGCGAGGTCGGCTGGTAGCGGTGACACTGGAAGCGCCGGGCCTCGTTCGGCCGGTCGGCATCGTGCACCGCCGCCGCAAGAAATTCAACCGCGCCGCACAGGTTTTTCTCGAGCTGCTGCTTCCCGGCGGTCGCTTCATCCCCACTGCACCCCTTCACGACGCCCCAGGCCCGATGCGGCCGGTCCCCACCGCATAAAAACCGCGACCGAAGCCGATTCGTCGCTGGTGCGGCGGTCGCGTTTCGTCTGTCGTCACGGCTGTTTCGCGGCTGCCTGTCGCTGGGAGGCCGCCAGGTGTAACTTTTCCGCCGCTCGTGCATACAATAGGCGGCAACGCGAGTGACCGACTTCGAGTCTTTATACACGCGCTATTCCCCGGACGTACACCGGTTCGCGCTTTACCTTTGCGGCAATGCGGCGGACGCGGAGGATATCGCATCGGAGACTTTCGTGCGCGCATGGACCAGCGGCGAGGACGTACGAGCGGCTACGGCGAAGTCGTACCTGTTCACGATCGCGCGCAACTACTACCTGGAGGGCCTTCGCCACAGAAAGCGGGAGGCGCAGATGGACGAAGACATGTCCGATTCCGCCGCAAACCCGCACGCGGACGCGGAAAGCCGCATTGAACTTGGCCGAGTACTGGCAGCACTGCAGCGGATGCCCGAAATCGACCGCACTGTGTTGCTGTTGCGGGTCCAGGAAGAGATGCCGTATCAGACGATCGCCGACACGGTGGGCTTATCGCTGCCCGCGGTGAAGGTCAAGATCCATCGTGCCCGCCTGAAGCTGGCGCAATGGCGAACTACGCAGGAGGCAAGAGAATGAATATCACACAAGACGTGATCCGGGACCTGCTACCCGTCTATTTTTCCGGCGACGCCAGTCCGGATACGGGCGCGCTGATCGAAGAGTACCTGCGCCAGGATCCCGAATTCGCGCGTGCCATGGAAGCGCAGCGGCGGGAGTTCTCCCGCCAACGTGACTTGCTGGCACCCACCGGCGAGCTTTCTTCCGATCATGAACTCGAAACGCTGCGGCGCACCCGAGCGGAAATCCGGCGGCAGAAATGGCTCATGGCAATCGCCCTGATGTTGACCGCCTTCCCGCTTTCCTTTGTAGCTACCGACTCTCGTCTGGTATTCATGGTTCTGCGCGACGAGCCGGTGCTGGCTGCCGTGGCCTGGTTCGGCGCGTTCATCCTCTGGATCCAATATTTTCTCGCGCGCCGGCACATAAAGGCATCCGGCCTCCTGGCCCAAACCCGGAAGGAGGATCGGGCATGATGGCGCTTTCCGATTTGCAGGATGGGCTGGTTGTCGACCGGCTCGCGCTGCGGCTCGGCCGGTTTCGTCTGGATGCTGTGTCGTTCCACGTCGCGCCAGGCCAAATCACGGCGTTGCTGGGCCACAACGGCGCGGGAAAGACCACGACTTTCCGCTCCATGATGGGGATGGTACGCAAGGACTCCGGCGAGGTCAGGCTCGGCGCCCTCGATCACCTGCGGGATGAAAAGCAATTCAAAACGCAGGTCGGCTTCGTCCAAGAGGAGTGCTTCTTCTACGGCTCCATGACAATCAGCGAACTGGTGGCTTTCGTGGCACCCTTTTATGCCAACTGGGACCGCGGCCTGTCGGATCGTCTGATCCAGACGTTCGACCTTCCGCGGGACGAGAAGCTGGCGCGGTTCTCGAAAGGCATGCGGATGAAGGCCACCTGCTGATCGCGCTGTCGCACTCGCCACGAGTGCTTCTGCTCGATGAACCGACGTCGGGCCTGGACCCACGCAGCCGCGTTGAGATCCTGACGCGATTGCAGAGAGCCGCACACCAGGACGGCACCGCGGTTCTGTTCTCGAGTCACAATCTTCACGACGTGGAGCGGGTCGCCGACCGCATGATCGTCGTCGATCGCGGACGAATCTTGGCCCACCAGGACATCGCCGCTCTCCGCCGCGAAAGCGGCCAATCGTGGACGCTCGAACAATACTACCTGGGGCTTGTGCCATGAATGTGATCCGTCTCATAGCCAAAGACGTGAAGCTGCAACGCAACTTCCTTGGCCCGTTGCTCCTGCTGGAACTGGTCGGCTTTTTCCTGTATGCGGTGCAGATGCCGTCTCGCGTTCCGGGCGTTGCCTTCGGCCTGCTTCACGGCATGGCGCTGATTGGCGATTTCCTGATCTGCTACCGGACGATGATTGCCGAAGAGAAGAACCGCGCCTTCCTGTTCATTAAAGCGCTTCCGGTCTCGACCACCGAAATCGTGATCGCCAAAATCGCAGCCAACCTTCTGCTGGTGGGCGCGAACACCGCCTTGCTGCTCGCGCTCTGGGGAGTTGGGCACAGGCTCGATTGGATTCAAGTTCGCCCCGGCCTCACCCCATATCTGTTTGTCTTCGGCCTGACGGTGCACTGGCTCAACAATGCCGTTCTGGTCACGATTTCCCTGGTGTTTACCTCGGAGCGCGCGGTCTGGGCGCTCTTTCCCGCGATGTTCGCCGTGATGACCGTGCTCCTTAACTTCCATCGGATCGAGACCGCGCTGCACTTGGAGCCGCTGGTTGAGTTGCTACGAGTCCATCAAGTGCTGATTGTCTACTTGGTGTGGGCCACGATTGTCGCCCTCGCGGGCGCGTGCACCTGGACGCTCAAACGAAAGAGGGTGTTCTCTTGAACGTCGATTCTGCGGGCTGCTTCTCTCCCGAACGCGTTTCCCGGGAGTGTGCCCGCGACTGGCAGCGCAAGAGTCGCCGACAACTTAACCCGGTTGATGACAGCCCCCTTGGCCGGGTTCCAAGGTCCGTTCAATACACGAACGGAATCAGCTTCCGTGTCCGGCTTGCATATTCACCGAATTCGGCGCCATATCGTTCGCGCAGGTGCGAATCCAGCACGGGTATGTTTACGAACACGAAACCAGCCAGCATCATTAACGGAATCACCGCTGTGACCCAGGCGCCTGAGATCAGGCACAGTCCCGAGAACGAGGTCAGATCGCCGAGGTAGTTCGGGTGTCTTGAGAATCGGAACAGGCTCCCCGTGTAAAGCCGTCCGCGACTCTCCGGACGTTCTTTCCAGGCATGCCGCCTGTATTCCGACCAGGAGTTCATCCAGGACCCTGCCACAAACAGGACAACGCCACTGCCGCCGCTAACTCCCAGAGTACCGGCGTTGCGCCCGCCAGTTGCCGCCAGCAGAATGTATATGCAGAGCATCCAGGGAACGATCGTGAACGCTTCGCTCCAACTCATGCCTCGTTTCAGGAACACGAACTCGGTGAAAAGAATCCGAACGTAGTAGATGGTCAGTGCGGTCGCGATGCAGATGCGCCGGACCAGATCGCCCGGTTCCCACGTCCAGCCAAACCACCGCCCAGCGGTGTGGATCCCGGCTCCGAACAGCAACCACCAGACCAAAGCAACCCAAACGGCGCCGAATCCCGCCAATGCCAGCCGCTGGGCTCGATAAGGACCGCGCAATTCGTACATGCTGTGCTGGAGTTCGTGCACGTTCATTGGTGACATCCATCCACAACAGTACCGCCCGGGCCGGCCATCATCGCGCCAGCCACCGAAAGGCCCGTTCCACGAAGGTTTTGGCACCTTTCTCTACGCAGGCGCCATGAGCGATGATCAGCTTGTCGAAATTCCACGAAAGCAACTTTTCAAGCGATCGCCGTGCGAGATTTCGATTCGTGAAGGATAGCCTGATATCGAGCCCAACGCCGCCATGCGGATAACCAACGCCCTCGATTTTGAATAGAGCGTTGCGAAGTGGCTTACCCTTCACCTTGGGGTGAATTTGGATTAAGTCATCCAATATGACGGTGCCGGACTGTTTATGAAAGAAAATGACTTCATCGAGGAGAGGATTGCCTTTGAAGACCAGTTGGTCGAAGTCAGCCGCCCAGGCTTGAGGCGGCTCATCTCCCAGCACGCCCGTTAAGGGGAGTGGCCGCTTCTTCAACGTAAGAAGCGTGGTTCGCGACGACCAAAGTTGAGCCTCGGGGAAGAGCGTGTGCCAGCCTTCCAACCGCCAGAAGTGCCGCGGCGTCGCTGCCACAAGATATTTGACCGGCCCCAGCTCGGTGATGCGTTTGAGCATATCGAACGGCGCAGGCACAGGAGAGCTCACCCACAACGAACCATCGGAGAGTCTCACGACGGTCATGCGAGTAGTAAACATGAAGCCCATGTCGCGGACATTCGGACCGTCGACGATCCACAAGTCCTTAGCAAGTCCCTGCATAATGCTCCAGGAGTTTTTCAGCAGCCAGTTTCGGCCCGTCCCAGCGCGCGATGATTTTGGCGAACGCAGCCGCTTTAACCTTCGCCTGTTCGTCATGCAGCAATTTCTCGATTGCAGCCTGAACATTCCGCGACGGGTTCTTGGATTTCGGAACCCTTATCGCGAAGCCGAGTCTTTCGAGACAAGCGAGGTTGGCGACCTGCTCCATTTGCATGCCGACGCCAACCACAGGTTTCCCCGCCATGGCGGCGGCCATGACTGTTCCGACGCCGCCATGAATCAAGGCGAGATCGGACATCTTGTTGACCTGGATCGCCGGGACCCAGTCCGTGACCAGGACGTTTGGCGGGACGCGGACTCCAGGGACGTACCCAAGTTGAAACTTCACCGGAGCGATCACGCGGTAGGGCCTCCCATCGAAGCTCTCGAGGATCTTGGCGACGATTTCAGGTGTGCCCGAGCTTCCCATGGCGAAATAGATGAGAGGCTTATCCCTCGGAACGGCGGCGACCTCCGGCGGCAGCGGGAATTCATCCTGGGGGATCAGCGGACCGGTGAAATAGTGTTTGGGCGGCAGTTTGGCGCCGGAGAACTCGGCAGGCTCCGCCACCAGCGTGATGTCGCCGCGCCAGAACTCAAAGATCGAGCCATAGCCGGCGACCCCGAAATGCTTCGCAGTTCGGTTGACGGAATTGAGAAACCCGTGCCTGATCCAGAAATTGATGAACTGCAGAATCGACCAGTCGGCGACAGCTTTCAGCGGAGCCGGCCTGACGTGATCCGTCATGCCCGCACCATAACAGAAGAAGTCGGGGAGCCACGTCGATTGAACCACCCAGACGAGCGGCGTTTTCACGACCCGGCAGGTCAAAGGAATCGTTACATAGGACCCGGTGACGACCGCGGCGGGCTTAAGCTGCTTGAGAAGGGCAGTCTCGTTGTCGACGCGCTGGATCAGTTCCGCATCCGTGAAGGCCGGCGCGAACTTCTCGCCGCGATCCACTTTGCCGATGAACTCGATCTTCTCCCTGGTGAGACGGGGCTCCATGCGCGTCAGAGCGAAACCGTGTTCTTCGATCATCCGCTCGAAGTCGCCGCCGTCGGAAATGAAGTGCACTCGAAAAACCCGGCTGGCCGTGCTATCGCGCTCGATGGCTTTCGCGATTTCAATCATGCGGCTGGTTTCCGCCAGGTTAAACGCAGCGGGCGCGAAAAGGAGGGTTCGCTGCGGCATCAGGCTGCACCCAGGTCGCGCAACAGCAGATCGAGAAACCGGTTCCAGGCAAGTGTGGTCACTTTGACCGCTCTCGGAGTGCTATTCACTGCCAGGCCGATCATCATGCCATCGAGAACCATTTCCACCATGCGCGTCGCCGTCTCAATCTCGTGTTTTCGTAAGCCCCCGGGAAGCCGTCGCGCGAGCTCTTTCATCGTCAACTCATGCATGCTTGCCGAAGTCGAGACCAGAAGGCGGCGAAGATTAGAATCGAACATGGCCTTCACCAGGAACACAAAGTGGGCTCTCAGAAAGGCCCTGCGCTTGCCGGTCAAACTGGCTAGTTGATGTGCGAGGTCGAGCAGGTAGTCGCGAGCGGAGGCGATTTCGGCACTGTCGCGGGAAAGTGAAGATGCCCAGAAACGATCGAGCGCAAGCAGCGGGATATCATCCACGGACCGAAAGTGGTGGAAGACGGTCGCCTTACTCACGCCCGCTTCGTTCGCCACCGTCGAAGCGCTGAATCCGTCGGGACCCTTGCGCCCGAGGAGCTTGATGGTCGCGTCCAGAATCGCGGTTCGTGTACGATCTCCCGCCTTCGTGCGCTGGCCTCTTGCCGCCACATCGCCATTCTACCAATCGCTGACCGATCGGTCAACAGATGGTTTCGCCACAGGTGCGCGACATGAAAATGGCGGCGTCTTGTATACCGAAGAAATCCGCTAGTCCTTTGTTGCGGAAGTCCTTTCACCGCTCCCTCACGCCCGCGGCTCTGCTACGGAGCCGCGAGCGTAAGTTAGCGCGCCGACGGATGCAGGCTTAGTTAGACGTGCGTTGCTTACCCACTTTCGCAGCAAGAACAACCAGCGAGCTAAAGAGCTTGCTGAAAAACGCTAAGACATGATCAGCCGCAGATAAACGCAGATGAACGCAGATTGAAAGGAATCGCCTTATCCGCGTTCATCTACGTTTATCTGTGGCTTCCAGGTTTTCTTTCAGACTTTTTCAGCAAGCTCCTTAGCCTGTCCAGGGCCCACGGACGCATCCGCCACGACTTACTGTTGCGGCAGCGCCGCGGCCGCAATTTGCGCGATATCAAGCAGCTTGGGCGGCGACTCGCTGAGCGTGCCCAGCGCGTCGCGAAACATGCTCTGGCAGAAGGGGCAAGCAGTGCCGATCGTTTCCGCGCCGGTGGCCACCAACTCTTCGGCGCGTGCCATGTTGACGCGTTTGCCCTTCTCCTCGCCGAGGAACATTTGGCCGCCGCCGGCGCCGCAGCAGAAGGAACGCTCGCGGGCGCGCGGGGGATCGGCCACATCCGCGTAGCGCTCCAGCACACGGCGCGGTTCCTCATAAACATTGCGGTAACGGCCCAGGTAGCAGGGATCGTGGAATACGACCTTGCCGGTCGAGGACTGGGCGGACGGCAGCCGTGCCCCGAGTCGCGCCAGCAGTTCGCTGTGATGCTCAATCTCGAACGCGGCCCCGTACTCGCGCCAATCGGTGCCGATGGTGCGCACGCAATGCGGGCAGATGGAAACCATGCGTGTCACTTTCGCGGCGCGCAGGGTTTCGATGTTGGCTTCCGCCACCTGAGCAGCCGACAGATCGTTGCCCAGGCGGCGCGCCGGGTCGCCGGTGCACTTCTCTTTGCGCAGCACGCCGAAAGTCACGCCGGCATGGCGCAACACGCGCTCGAGCGCCAGCACAATCTCCCGCCCTTGAGGATCGTAGGCTCCCATGCAGCCCAGCCATAGGCAATATTCCTGCGAGCCGTCAAAATACGGCAGATCGTTTTTCTCGATGAATTTCTGCCGCTCGGCGGAAGCCAAGCCGAGCGCGTTGCCGTTGCGCTCCAGGTTCAAAAACAGCTTGGATCCGTATTCGTTTTCCCATTTTCCGGTGTTCACCGCGCCGCGCCGCAGGCCGACGATCAACGGTAAATGCTGTATTCCTACCGGACACTCGAATTCGCAGCCGCCGCAGGTGGTGCATTGAAACGCCGCTTCTTCGCTAATATGCCGGCCCAGCAGCGGCGCTTCGCCGTCCGTACCGAATTCGTTTAAGTAGCGGCGAACGCCAAGAACAATTTCCTTCGGGTTCAAAATCTTGCCGGTCGAGTACGCCGGGCAGTGCTCGGTGCAGCGGCCGCACTCGACGCAGGTGAACGCCTGCAGTGCGTCGATGCGCGTGATGTCTTTGCCGGTATCGAGTCCGAAATCTTCGTCGCCCTCGAGCGGCGGTATGCGGCTGAAGCCTTGCCGGCGCAGAAACACGGTGACCGGGCTGAGCGCCAGGTGCAAGTGCTTGGTGTGCGGAATCAGCGGCAGAAACGCCAGTATCGTCAGCGTGTGCAGCCACCAATTCACGCGGGCCGCGGCGCCATCCGGCAGCCACAGCCCGGCCAGGTACGTGAGCATGAGCAGGAGAATCAGCCCGGCGATCACGCCCGATTCCTTCGAGAGTTCGCCCAGCCAGACCGGCCGCGCGATAAAGCGCCTCACGAAGAGACCGGTGATCGCAACCGCGACCGCCACGGCCCAGACCGCGACAAAATCCACATAGACGCGGCCGAAGCCGCTCGCCGGGGAAAGCAGCCGCAAGCCGAATGCCTCGGCGAAATGATTCAGCGTGACCAGCGCGAAGGCGCAGAATCCCCAGAACACAAACGCGTGCGCCAGTCCGGCCAGCGGGCGTCCGCCAATCACCTTGCCTTGCGCCATTACCTCCCAAAGGAACTGGCGCAGGCGCGGGCCGATGGGCGCGAGGCTAAAATCCGGCGTGGCGCGCGCCGCGCGCAATGTGCGCACCACGGTGCGGAAGCGCCGCCAGAATAACCATGCCGAAGCAGCGGCCAGCACCACCAGAATGATCCGTTCCAGCCACGATGCGTCCATCGGATTCGCCAAAGTCTCAAGCGTAGCATGCACCGCCGGCGGCCCAGCGCCCACACGCCTTGCCCGGCTAGAATCAAGAGGGGGTTCGCTTGCGCATTATCGTTTCCGGCGCCGCCGGCTTCATCGGGTCCCATTTTTGCGACCGTCTGCTGGCGGAAGGGCACAACGTGGTGGGGCTGGATAATTTCCTCACTGGAGCCAAGCGCAATCTTGCGCATCTGGCGGACGAGCCGCGTTTCCAGTTTATCCAGCAGGACATCACCGAGCCGTTTTTGGTTGCGGGCGCGGTGGATGCGGTGGTGAATATGGCCTCGCCCGCCAGCCCGAAGGACTATCTCGATCATCCGATCGAAACCCTTTTGGTGGGCTCGGCCGGCACGCGGCACATGCTCGACCTGGCGCTCGAGAAAAAAGCGCGCTTCCTGCTGACCTCCACTTCGGAATGCTATGGCGATCCGGAGGTCCACCCGCAGGTGGAATCCTACTGGGGCCATGTGAACCCGGTCGGGCCGCGCTCGTGCTACGACGAAAGCAAGCGTTTCGCCGAAGCGCTGACCATGGCCTATCGCCGCAAACACAACGTAGCCACCAACATCGCCCGCATCTTCAATACCTACGGCCCGCGCATGAAACTGGATGACGGCCGCGTGGTGCCGGCGTTTCTTAGCCAGGCGCTGGCCGGCGCGCCCATCACGGTTTTCGGGCGTGGCTCGCAGACACGCAGTTTCTGTTATGTGAGCGACCTGGTTGACGGCCTCTACCGGCTGCTGCTTTCCGATGAGCGCTACCCGGTGAACCTTGGGAACCCGCGCGAAATGACGATTCTCGAATTTGCGGAGCGCATACGACGGCTGACAGGTTCGCAATCGCCCATTGAGTTCCGGCCGCTACCCGAGGATGACCCCAAACAGCGCTGCCCCGATATCGCCAAGGCGCGAGCCGCGCTCGGCTGGGAGCCGCGAGTGGCACTCGAAGATGGCCTCCGCCTCACCGTGGAGTACTTTCGCGGCGAAACGGCTAGCGCGGCTAAAGGCTAGGCGCAACGCAAGAGCAACTTCGCATTGGTTAGGGCGACCCGGCAGGAACTCGTCGCCCCGCGGCGCTCTCAATTTGCCAGGCCGCCGGAGACGATGAGCGCAGCGATAGCGGCGACTTCGTATTCCATGGGGCGGTCGGCGGATTGGAATGCGGCCAGCCGGCGCACGCTCTGATAGACGCGCTTCGAACCCTCGCCCAGTTTGGCTTCGCCGCCACGCAGGTCCACCGCCTGTGTAACGGCCAGCAGCAACATCGCAGTTTCGTTACGCAAGCATTCCAGCGCATCCATGGCGGTGACCGCGGCGTGCATGCCCAGGCTCACCACGTCCTGGTTATACTGCTCGGTCGGCAGCGAGTGGATGGAACTGGGCCCAGCCATCTGCCGCACCGCGCAGGCCAGACTGGTGATGCTCAACTGCATTCCTTTGAAGCCGGAATTGACGCCGGGCTCGGGCGTGAGGTTGGCGGGCAAGCCGTGGTTGAACCGGTCGTCCACCAGCAGGGCGATCAGCGCGTTGGCCCAATTGGCCATGGCGGCGAAATCGATCTTCCAGGTATCCAGCAGGCGCGCGATGTGGCCTCCATAGAAATTGCCGGCTTTGTGCAGGTCGCCGGTTTCCGGATCGACCAGCGGATTATCGTTGGCGGAATTGATCTCGCGCTCGATGACAACGCGGCCGTCCTCATTCGCTTCCCAGACTTGCCCCAGGCCTTGCGGAATGCAGCGTAGGGAATAGCAGCTTTGGCCGCTCGAGGCGCGCGTGTAACCGGAGCCGGCCAACATATCGCGCAAGAAGGCAGCCACCGCGATCTGGCCGGGATGCCCTTTCTGCTCCTGCACCCAGGCATCAAAGGGTTGCGCCGGAGCCTCCATTGCCTCCACCGCCAGGGCTGCCGCTGAGAGCAGCGCTTCGAGCACGCGTCGTGCATCCACCCACAGCAGCGTGGCGCAGGCGGTCATCACCGTAGTGCCGTTGATCAGCGCCAGGGCTTCTTTGGGTCCGAAGGGGATGGGTTTCAAACCAGCGGCTTCCAAGGCATCGGCGGCCGGCATCCGGCGCCCCTCAAATTCGGCTTCGCCCATCCCGACCAGCACGCGCGCGATGTAGGCGGATGGCATCAAATCGCCGGACGCGCCGACCGAACCGTAGCGCGGCACCACGGGTGTGACGCGTCGATTCAAGAGCGCGGCCAGCGCCTCGGCTAATTCCGGACGGACCGCGGAAGCGCCGGTGGAAAATGTGGACAGGCGCAGCAGCATGGCGGCGCGAACAATGTCATCCGGCAGCGGTTGGCCGGTGGCGCAGGAAAGATGACGCACCAGGTTGAGCTGCAGCAAACCCATTTTTTCCGCCGGCAGCGAGATGCCTACGTTGCCTCCGACCCCGGTGTTGACGCCATAGATGCGCTCGCCACGCGCCATCAACTCTTCCAGACGCCGGCGTCCCTGGGCAATGCGCTCGGTCGCCGCCGCGGCGATGTGCACCGGAACGCCTTCCCGCGCCACGCGTACGGTATCTTCGATGCTTAAGCGGACTGACCCGACTTCGAATGTATCTGCCATGCAAGGTAGAGTAACAGTCGCCAAGCCTGATAACATAGCCCCGTATGCAACGCCGGGATTTTCTCCGCAGCATGGCCGCGGCGCCGCTGGCTCTGCGGCAGAGCGCTGGCGAGACGCGCTATCAGGCTAACTGGGACTCGATCGACAGCCGGCCTATTCCCGAATGGTATCTGGATGCCAAGTTCGGCATCTTCATTCACTGGGGCGTTTACTCGGTGCCATCGTTTGCGCCGCCACGCACCAAGGGCGAGACGCCATACGCCGAATGGTATTGGCACTCGTTGATGCAGGGCAAGACTGCCACGGGGCCGGGGAAGGACGGCTACCGGACGTGGCAGTTTCACCAGCGCGTGTATGGGGCCGATTTTCCTTACTTCGATTTCGCGCCGCTGTTTCGCGCCGAGATGTTCGACCCGGACCATTGGGCGGATGTTTTCGCGCGCTCCGGCGCCCGTTACGTGGTGCCCACCTCCAAACACCACGAAGGCTTCACGTTGTGGCGTAGCGAAGAGGCCAACCGTGCCTGGGGGAGGCCCTGGAACGCGGTGGACATCGGCCCGCGGCGCGACCTGCTGGGCGATCTCACCAATGCCGGACGCAAGCGGGGACTCCACATGGGCATTTACTATTCGCTGTACGAGTGGTACAACCCGCTGTGGCTTTCCGACAAGCCGCGCTACGTGCGCGAGCACATGTTCCCGCAGTTTCAAGATGTGGTGAGGCACGTCGAGCCGGAAATCATTTTCTCCGACGGCGAATGGGAACTGACGAGCCAGGAATGGCACTCGCCTGAGCTGCTGGCGTGGCTGTACAACGAATCTCCCGCGCGCCAGCAGGTAGTCGTCAACGACCGCTGGGGCAAAGACACCCGGCATAAACACGGCGGCTATTACACCACCGAATACACCTCCGGCATGAAGCAGAGTGCGCACGCGTGGGAGGAAAACCGTGGCATGGGCTTCTCGTACGGATACAATCGCATCGAGACTATAGCCGACTATCATACCGACCGGGAGCTGCTCATGATGCTGATCGACCTGGTGACCCGCGGCGGCAACCTGCTGCTGGATATCGGCCCTACCGCCGACGGGCGCATTCCGGTAATCATGGAAGAGCGGCTACTGCGGCTTGGCGACTGGCTGCGGCTGAACGGCGAAGCCATCTACGGAACACGGGCGTGGCGCCGCACGCGGCAGTGGTCGCAGGGCGCGGAGCCGAAACTCGAAGAGAGCGAATTCATGTCGGCGTACCCGATTGCGAGCCTGGTGGATACGCCGCCCGCCGGTACAGCGCGCATCGAGGCGTTCTTCACCACCAAAGAGGACGTGGTTTACGCGATCCTGCCGCACAGGCCCGAGCGCCAGGTGGTGCTCGATGACATCGAGATCCCGGCCGGCGTGCGCGTCACGCTGCTGGGCAGCACTGAACCGCTGCAGGTGCGGCACAGTGACAAGGGGCTGGAAATCCGCGTTCCTGAGAACCTGCCGTTTTCGCAGGCCTATGTCATGAAGTTGGAAGGCGCGGTATAGTGCGAAGACAAAGTGGCACAGGCGCTTTCGCCCGTCCACACCGGCTCGCAAAGAACCGGCGGCAAGATCTTGCTGCCAGTGTTTTTCCTTTGTCCGTCCTACTTACTCCACCGTGAACGGATGGTGACTCTCGTAGGTTTGCTTGCCGACGGCGTCTTTAACCTGAATCGCGACTATGTAGGAGCCTGGCTTGACGCCGGCTTGCAGGTTGATGCTGAACTCTCCGGATATATACCGCTTAGGGTAAAACGACTGGCTCTGTTCGCCTGCCGGTTCCGGTTGCGTCCATAGCACCTTGCCATCGGGGAGCCTGATGGAAGCGATATAACTTACGTCGACCTTATTGCCGGGGCCATATTGGTAGCCGATGATGTCGAACTGGGTCCACATGGTTTGGCCGGCGTGGTAGATGGCTTTCTCGTTGGGCTGTTTGCCGCTCTCATCGTGGTAGAAGCGAAAGTTGCGGACGGTTACCGTGTTACTCGCCTCCACCACACGGCCCCGAACCTCAAACGGCACCTCGATCTGCGCCGTGGTCTTGGCTATCTCGTCTTCGGCCTTTACCACAACTTTGTAAGCACCGGAACCCGCCAGCGGAGGAATCAGCATTTGCGTCTGGATTCTCGGCATCCAGTCTTTATCCTCGATGGTAACTTGGTCGGTGAATTCGTTCTTGTATGGCTCGGTGATCTCTACGCCCTCGGGATCGAACGCCTCGACTGAGTAAGCGATGCGAACCTTCAGATCCGCAGTCTTGGCGTAATGGGCCACGCGGCAGGAGAAAAACAGGACCTCGCCGGGCGTGTAGAAGAACCCCGGTGGCGTGGCTTCGCCGTCTTCCATCTGGCTCAGGACCGGCTGGATGATGGCCAGCGGTTCGGTGGCGGCGAAGGCCAGTGAGCCGGCGAGCGAAATGAGCAGCAAGAGCCGCATTCGGACCTCCCAGTACGATTCTACTTCCCCGCCAAGGCAGCGAGATACCGGCCGGTGTAGGAACGGTCCGCGCGCGCCACCGTCTCCGGCGTTCCGGCCACCACCACTTCGCCACCGCGGGCGCCGCCCTCGGGGCCGAGATCGATCACCCAATCGGCGGCGCGGATCACGTCCAGGTTGTGTTCGATCACCACCAGGCTGCCGCCGTTTTCGATCAGCCGCCCAAAGGCCGCCAGCAGCTTGGCGATATCGTCGAAATGCAGGCCGGTGGTGGGCTCGTCGAAGATGAACAGCGTGCCGCTGCAGCTTGCCGCCGCCAGGTGGGCAGCCAGTTTGACGCGCTGCGCCTCGCCACCGGAAAGCGTGGTGGCGGATTGGCCCAGCCGCAGGTATCCCAGGCCCACCTCGTCCAGCACCCGCAGCCGCTCCACCAGCCGCGGCACGCCGCCGAAAAACACGATGGCCTCGCTGACCGTGAGCTGCAACACTTCGTGGACGTTGAGCCCGTTATAACGAATCTCCAGGATGGCGCTCTTGTAGCGAGTTCCCTTGCACTCCTCGCAGATCAGTTCCACGTCGGCCAGGAACTGCATCTCCACCGTCACCGTGCCGTCACCCTGGCAGGTTTCGCAGCGGCCGCCGGGAATGTTGAACGAAAAGTGGCCGGGGCTGTAGCCCTGCTTTTGCGCGTCGCGGGTGTTAGCGAAAAGGGCGCGAACCTGGTCGAATGCCTTGATGTAAGTAATCGGATTGGAGCGCGGCGTGCGGCCGATGGGCGACTGGTCGATCATCACCACGCTCGAAATGCGCTCGGCGCCTTCCAGTTTGCGGCAGGCCAGGCGCTGTCCGGCGTCCAGGTCGCCGGCGGCGTCTTCGAGTTCCGGTTCGGCTGCCGAATCGCGCACCTTGTGCAGCGCCTCGATGGAGCGGAACAGCACGTCGTGAACCAGCGTGGACTTGCCGGAGCCGGAAACGCCGGTGATAGCCACCATCATGCCCAAGGGAATCTCGACGTCGATGTTCTTGAGGTTGTGGACGCGGGCACCGATGACGCGCAGCAGCCGTTTCGGGTCCACCGGCCGGCGCGCGCGCGGCGCCGCCACGCGCAGATCGCCGCGCAGATAACGAGCCGTGAGCGAGCTGTTGCCGTTGGAGAGCAAACGTTCGAGCGTGCCCTCGTACACAATGTTGCCGCCGCGCTCGCCCGCGCCGGGCCCCAAATCCAGCAGGTGATCGGCGGCGCGCATCACTTCCGGGTCGTGCTCCACCACGACGATGGTGTTGCCCAATTCGCGCAATTCTTCGAGGATGCGAATCAGCCGCCCGGTGTCGCGGCTATGTAGACCGATGGACGGCTCATCAAGTACGTAACAGGCGCCCACCAGGCGCGAGCCCAGGCAGGTGGCGAGTTGGATGCGTTGGGCTTCGCCGCCGGAAAGTGTGGAGGACAGCCGGTCCAGCGTCAGGTACTCGAGGCCTACGTCATTCAGGAATTTCAGCCGCTGGCGGATCTCGATCAGTATCTTGTCGGCAATAGCGGTCTCTTCCGGCTTGAGCGCCAGCGCGTCGAAGAACTGCGCGGCTTCGGCGATGTTGAGGCGCACTACTTCGGCCAGGTTGCGGCCGCCCACACGCACGAAAAGCGCTTCTTTGCGCAGCCGCGCGCCCTTGCATTCCGGGCAGAGCGCGTAACCGCGGTAGCGGCTGAGGAAGACGCGCACGTGCAGCTTGTATTTCTTGGTTTCCAGGTGAGCGAAGAAGCGGCGGACGAAATCGTGCACCAGTTCGCGTTCCGCGTCCGTCAGGTCGGCGAAGGCCACGCGGAAGCGCACCTTGCCGCGGGCGGACTTGCGAAAATTGCCGAGCCAGGAGCGGAACTTCGGTTTGGTCCAGGGCTCGACCGCGCCTTCGTCGAGCGAAAGCGATTTGTCGGGAATCACGCGGTCCAGGTCGAAATCGATGGTGTTGCCGAAACCCTGGCAGCGCGGGCAGGCGCCGAACGGCGAATTGAAGCTGAACAGGATGGGCTCCGGCGTGGCGAATTCCAGGCCGCAGGTCTTGCATTGGAACTTCTCGTTGAAGCGCAGCGTCCGGGCGGGCGGCGTAGCGCTTTCGAAGATTACTTCACCCGCCTCGCGATAACAGATTTCGACGGTATCGACCAGGCGCTGATGCAGGCCGGGGCCGATGGCGATGCGGTCCACCATCGCGAAAACTGGCTGGCTGAAATCGATATCGAGCAAGGATTCGGGTGTGGAGAACTCGAAAATCCGGCCCGCCTGATACAGCCGTGTGAATCCCTTTTTGCGCAGCTCGAACAGGTGGTCGCGCAAGGAGGCGGCGCCGGCGTGTTCGCCGCAGGCGAACAGTGCGTACCAGCGTGAGCCCTCAGGCAGCGCGAGCAGGCGCGCGGCCACTTCATCCACCGTGTCTTTCCGCACCATCGTCCCGCAGGTCGGGCAGAAGGTCTGGCCCACGCGCGCGTACAGCAGGCGCAGAAAATCGTAGCACTCGGTGGTGGTGGCGACGGTGGAACGCGGGTTGCGGCTCGAGTTTTTCTGCCGGATGGCCACCGCCGGCGCGATGCCGTCGATGTCATCCACCGCCGGCTTTTCCATGCGCTCCAGGAACTGGCGGGCGTACGCCGACATCGATTCCACATAGCGCCGTTGGCCCTCCGCGTAGATGGTGTCGAACGCCAGCGACGATTTGCCCGAGCCGGAAACGCCGGTCACCACGGTCAACTGGTTGTGCGGTATCGCAACCGAAATGTTCTTCAGATTATGGGTTCGCGCGCCACGAATCCGGATGTAGTCTTGCACGGAAATGTCGGGTATGTTCTAAGTATAGCCCGTGCCCGCAGGCAGTCAGTAGCTGGCTCGCCGCCCATGCTATCCTGACTCACATACGGGGGCATAAGCGCCATGCACGCGCGTGCGGAACGTCCTCGCGGCCTGGGGATGCCGGTAACCCATACCTGCCAGCAATACGTCTATGGTCAAATAACGGCCCTGGAACGCCAGTGAGAACCTCATGTTCGAGCTCCTGTTCAAATACCCGGCGCGGATATTTCATAAGGGTCAGTTTGTACTGCTGACGCCATGGCCGTTGTGGTTGCTGGCGGTGGCAGTGGTGTGCGGAGCCGGGCTGCTGTATTGGCACATCCGGCGCAACCGCGGAATGCTGAGCGGCCGCCGGCCGGTGGCCGTCTGGCTGCTCGAATCCGGCATGCTGGCGCTGATCCTGTTTCTGCTGTGGCACCCGGCACTCAGCGTGGCCACACTGCGGCCGCAACAGAACGTGGTGGCCGTGCTGGTGGATGGCTCGCGCAGCATGGGTATCGCCGATGCCGGCGGCACTCGCGAAGCGGCGGCGAAACGGGTGCTGGAAAGCGGGCTGCTGAAATCGTTGGGCGGGCGCTTCCAGGTGCGGCTATACAAGTTCGGCGCGGAGCCGGAGCGCGTCGAGAAGACTGACGCGTTCGACGCGTCTGCGCCGGCAACGCATATCGGCGATACCCTGGACCGCGTGCTGGCGGAATCGTCGTCGCTGCCGCTAGGCGCCATCGTGCTGCTGAGCGACGGAGCGGACAATGCGGGCGGTATCAGTCTGGACACGCTGGCGGCGCTTCGCAAGCAGCGCATCCCGGTTCACACGGTCGGCTTCGGCCGCGAGCATCCATCACGCGACGTGGAGATCGCCGATGCCGTGCTGCCGCCGCGCGCACTGCCGCAATCGCGGCTGACCGCGAACGTTACATTTTCCAGCTACGGGTTTTCCGGCAGCCGGGCCAGGCTCAGCGTGCGCAACAACGGGAAAGTGCTGGCCAGCCGGGAGGTGACGCTGCCTGCCGACGGCCGGCTGCGGACCGAATCGCTGATGTTCAACGGCGGCGACGCGGGGCCGAAGACGTTCGAAATCGGCATTGACCCGCTGCCCGGCGAAGAGAACACGCGCAACAACGTGCTGACGCGGCTGGTGAACGTGGAGGCTCGCAAGCCGCGCATCCTTTATATGGAAGGCGAGCCGCGCTGGGATTACAAATTCATCCGCCGCGCGCTGCCGTTCCTGCCCAATGACGATCACCCCGAGCAGGAGATCGCCAGCATACTGCGCACCACCCAGAACAAGATTTACCGGCAGGGTATCACCAGCGACAAGGAGCTGGCAGACGGATTCCCCACCAAAGCCGAAGAGCTGTTTGCCTATCAGGGCCTGATCGTCGGCAGCGTGGAGTTGAATTACTTTACGCCCGGCCAGCAACAGTTGATCCATGACTTTGTCGATCGCCGCGGCGGCGGATTGCTGCTGCTGGGCGGGCGCGCTGCCCTTTCCGATGGCGGCTGGGCGGGCAGCGGACTGGCGGATCTGGTTCCGACCAGGCTGCCGGAAACGAGAGGCACGTTTCACCGCGATTTCACCGGCCAGGAGCTGACGCCCGCCGGCGCCGAAAGCAGCATCTGCCGGTTGGATGACGACGCCGCGCGCAGCGCGGAACGCTGGAAGAACATGCCGATGATGGCCAACTACCAGGAAGCCGGCGACGAAAAACCCGGCGCCACGGTGCTGCTGGTTTCCACCCCGTCGGGAAAACGCAAGCTGCCGCTCCTGGTCACGGAAAACTACGGCCGCGGGCGCACCGTTTTGTTCGCCACTGGAGGGAGCTGGCGCTGGAGAATGTGGCTGCCGCACGAAGATCGCACGCAGGAGACCTTCTGGCAACAACTGCTGCGCTACCTGGTGACGGATACGCCCGGGCCGGTCACCGTGACTACGCCCAGGCAGGTGCTCTCCGACGAAACCCGCGTGCCGCTGCGCGTCGAGGTGCGGGACAAGGAATACAAACCGGTGGCCGACGCCAAGGTGCAGGCGCGGATCCTGCAGCCCGACGGAACCAGCGCTACCATTGAACTGGCTCCGCAGCCGCTCGAGGAAGGCATCTACACGGGTGACTTTTCGGCCGAAGCGCCCGGCTCATACGTGGCGGAGATCATCGCCGGGCGTGAACAGGAGGAACTGGGCCGGGATGTGCTGGCCTTTTTCCGCGAGGATGGCGTGGCGGAGAACTTCCGCACATCGCAGAACCGCCAATTGCTGGAGAAACTCGCCGAGGAGACCGGCGGCCGCTATTACACACCGGATCAGGCGTCCAAACTGGCGAGTGAGATTTCGTATTCCGAAGCCGGCATCACGGCGCGCGAAACGCGCGACCTTTGGGATATGCCGGCCATTTTCCTGCTGGCGCTCGTCCTCCGCTCCGGTGAGTGGCTTCTGCGCCGCAAGTGGGGCGTGGTATGAGACTCTGCGCGCTGCTTCTGGCGTGCGCTCTGGCGGCGCCCGCGGCCACTTATTACCTGACGATTTCCGGCCTCGGCGGCGAGCCCGATTACGACCAGCGGTTCAAGATGTGGGCGCTCGATATCGATTCCAGCCTGAAAAAGGCGGACACCGGCAACGCGATGACGCTGATTGCGCCGACCCGCGAGCAGATCCGTGCGCGGTTTCAGTCGCTCGCGGGGACGGCGAAGCCCGATGACGCGCTGGTGGTGATGTTGATCGGGCACGGCAGCTATGACGGAGTGGATTACAAGTTCAACATTCCCGGCCCCGACATAACGGCCGCTGAATTGGCAGCGCTGCTCGACCGCATTCCCGCCGCGCGTCAATGCGTGGCGATTATGACCAGCTCGAGCGGCGGATCGATTCCGTTTTTGCGGCGGCCCAACCGAATCGTGATCACGGCCACCAAGACCGGCACGGAAAAGAACGCCACCGTATTTGCGCGCTATTGGGCAGAAGCCCTGGGCGACCCGGCGGCGGACACGGACAAGAACGACGCCGTCTCCGCGCTCGAAGCTTATCGTTACGCCCAGCGCAAGGTGACCGAGTCTTTCGATTCCGCCAAGCGCCTGGCCACAGAGCATTCGCTGCTCGAAGATACCGGGAAGGGCGACGGAGAACGCAATCCATCGCCCGAGAACGGCGAAGGCCGGCTGGCGGCGGCGTTCACCCTGGTGCGGTTGGGAGCCAATGCCGATGCGGCGCGCGATCCCGCGAAACGCGCGCTGCTCGCCAAGAAGGAGCAATTGGAGCAGGCCATCGATCAATTGAAATATGAGAAAGCCGGAATGGAGGCCGCCGATTACCGCCAGCAGTTGACTCAGCTTCTGCTCGAGCTTGCCAAAACGCAGGAGGCCATCGATGCCCCGCAGAAGTGAAGCGCCGTGGCGCCGGCTGTCAGGCCTGCTGAGCCGAGAGTCGTCCCGGCTTTTCTTCGGCGTAGCTCGCCCTGCGCCGGCACGAGGACCGGCGCGGCACGCGCGAGTGCGTGTGCCACATCAAGTCATTCTTGCGTTGGCGCTGGCCGCGTTCCTGCTTCCGGCGCAGACCTTGCAGCAGGCGGAGGATCTCTGGAAGGCGCGGCGCTACCAGGATGCCAACGCGGTGTTTCGCGACCTGGCGGCGCACGACCCGCGCAATGCCGAGATCCGCGTCCGCTGGGGCCGCATGTACCTGGAGCACTGGCAGGCGGACGATGCCGATCAGCTTTTCAACGAAGCGCTCGAGTTGAAACCCAACGACGCCGGTGCGCTGCTGGGCAAGGCGCTGGTGGCGGCGGAGGTCTATGCCGGCAACGCCGCCGACCTGGCGCAACGGGCGTTGCGGAGCGATCCGAAATTGGTGGAGGCCCAGGAACTGCTGGCTCGGCTGGCTCTGGAAGACGACAACAAAGCGAAGGCGGAAGCCGAGGCCAAACGGGCGCTGGCGCTCGATGCCAATTCTGTCCAGGCCAAAGCCATCCTGGCCACGCTGGATTGGCTGGCGGACAAGAAGGAGAGCCCCTGGGACCCCCACGCAGCCAAAGGCTATGAAACCGCCGGCCATTTCTTCATGCTCAACCGGCGGTATGAAGAATCAGTCGCGTACTACCGCAAAGCCATCGGCCTCGATCCGCAGCTTGACTCCGCGCGCTCGCAACTGGGCGTGAACCTGATGCGCCTCGGCCGCGACCAAGAGGCCTACCAGCAGCTCAAGACCTGCTGGGACCACGGATTTCAAGACAGTGCCACAAAGAACTCGTTGACCCTGATGGACAGCGAGAAAAACTTCGTGACGTTCAGGACCGACCGCACGATTCTCAAGCTGAACAAGAAGGAAGCTGATTTGCTGCGCCCGTACTTCGAAGCCGAAATGCGGCGCGTTATCGCAATCTACGAGAAGAAGTATCGCTGGAAACTCACCCAGCCGGTGCAGGTGGAAGTGTACCCCGATCACGAAGATTTCGCCGTTCGCGCGCTCGGCATGCCGGGCCTGGGAGCTCTGGGCGTGACCTTCGGTAACGTGATCGCCATGGACAGCCCCTCCGGGCGCCCGCCGGGCACTTTCCACTGGGCCAGCGTGCTGCGGCACGAGATGAGCCACGTGTTCACGCTATCGATCACCAACTACCACGTGCCGCGCTGGTTTACGGAAGGCGTCGCGGTGCATGAGGAAACGGCCGCGTCGCCGGAGTGGGGAGACCGCCTGGGGCCGGACGAAATCGCCGCCATCCAGAAACATCAACTCCTGCCGGTCGCCGAACTGGACCGCGGTTTCGTGCATCCCGTGACTCCGCAGCAGGTAGTGGTCAGCTATTTTGAGGCCGGCAAGATTTGCGATTACATCACGGAGAAATGGGGCTGGGACACGGTGCTCGCCATGTTGCGCGATTTCGGCGCCAGCGACGATACCGCTACCGTGATTCGCAAAGAGCTGAAGCTGGAGCCGGCCGAATTTGACCGGCAATTTGTCGCTGCTTTGGAAGGCGAAACGAAGCGGCCGGTGGAGAATTTCGATCGCTGGAAGGACGCCCTCAAGCGCATCGACGCTGCTGCCGTCGCCCGCAACTACGACGACGTGATTCGCCTGGGCACCGACGCCCGCGACCTTTATCCGGACTACGTCGAGCATCACAGCATCTACGAATCGCTCGCGAGCGCTTACCTGGCCAAAGGGAACCATGCCGCGGCTGTCGATCAGTTGGAGCGGTACGTCCACCAAGGCGGGCGCAGCCCGGACACCCTCATGCTGCTGGCGAAGGAACTGACCGCCGCCGGCAATCGAAAAGAAGCCGCCGCGATTCTGGATCGTCTGAACTACATATACCCGATGCGCAGCGACCAACATCAGCTCCTGGGCGAGCTCTGGCTGCAGATGGACAATGCCGGCGGCGCCATACGCGAGTTCCAGGCGCTGTTGGCGGCCAAGCCAATCGATATGGCTCAAGCGCATTATGACCTGGCCTGCGCTTTCAACCTGAATCATCAACCGGATGCAGCCAGGAACGAGCTGATCGACTCCATGGAAATAGCTCCCGGATTCCGGCCGGCGCAAAAGTTGCTCTTGCAGTTGAGCGGCACGGGGCAGAACGAACCAGCCGCAGCCAAGAATTAGGATTGGAAAAAATATGTCGACACCCGCTACTTCACAGATGGAACCCGACGTTCTGAAAGCGCGTATTGCGCGCTTCCGCCAGGTGCAGGCGGAGATCGTGACCGAGGTGCACCGCGTGATTGTGGGCCAGCAAGAGGTTCTCGAACAGGTGATGATTGCCCTTTTCGTGGGAGGCCATTGCCTGATCACAGGCCTGCCGGGCACCGCCAAGACGCTGCTGGTGCGCACCATGGCGCAGACGCTGGGGCTGATTTTCAAACGCATTCAGTTCACGCCGGACCTGATGCCCAGCGACATCACCGGCACAGACATCATCGAAGAGGACCCAGGCACCGGCCGCCGCACCTGGACGTTCGTGCCGGGCCCGATTTTCGGCAACATTCTGCTGGCCGATGAAATCAACCGCACGCCGCCGAAGACGCAGAGCGCGCTGCTGGAGGCCATGCAGGAGCGTGCCTGCACGGTGCGCGGCAACAACTACGCTCTGCCGAACCCGTTCTTCGTGCTGGCCACGCAGAACCCGATCGAGCTGGAAGGCACCTACCCGCTGCCGGAGGCGCAGCTCGACCGCTTCCTGTTCAACACCGTGCTCGACTACCTGAGCGCCGCTGAGGAACTGGAGGTGGTGGACCTGACTACAGTCACCACCATCCCGCAAGCCGATCCGGTGACCAATGCCGAAGAGATTCTCGATTTCCAGCAACTGGTGCGCATGGTGCCGATCGGCGAAAGCGTGGCGCGTTATGCGGTGGATATGGTGCGCGCCAGCCGCAACCGGGACGAATCGGCGCCGGACTTCGTCCAAAAGTACGTGAACTATGGCGCCAGCGTGCGCGCCGCACAATTCCTGGTGCTGGCTGCCAAAGCCCGGGCGTTGATGAAGGGCCGCTACCACGTGACCTATGAAGATATCCGCGCGCTCTACATTCCGGTGCTGCGGCACCGCATCCTGCTCAACTTCCACGCTGAATCCGACCGGCTGAAGCAGGACGACATCTTGAAGCGCCTGCTGGATTGGAAAGGGGCGCCGCGAGAATAAAGTCGCGGGAGTAAAATGCTGCAGCGCTTTCTGGATCCGGCTACACTCAACTCGATTGCCGGGTTGGATCTGATCGCTAAGACGGTGGTCGATGGGTTCGTAGCCGGGCTGCACCGGTCGCCGGATTTCGGGTTCTCGCAGGAGTTCGCCGAATACCGCGCCTACACGCAGGGCGACGATTTGCGCCATGTGGACTGGAACGTTTTCGCGCGCACCGACCGGTGTTACCTCAAGCGCTACCGGGGCGAGACCAACACGCAACTGCTGGTGTTGCTCGATACGTCGGCATCCATGGGCTACGGGTCCCACGCCGTCAACAAGCTCGACTACGCCCGCTTCCTGGCCGCCTCGCTCTGTTACCTGGCCAATGTGCAACGCGACGCGGCCGGCCTGATCGTTTTCGACGAGGAGGTGACCAACTACGTAGGACCCTCCACGCGGCAGGGACAGCTGTTCCGCTTGCTGCATGCCATCGAACACGCCCAGACCGGTACCCGCACCGATTTCACCAAGCCGTTTGTCCACTTCCAGAATTTCTTGCGCCGCCGCGGCATCGTGGTGGTGCTTTCGGATTTCTATGAAGATCCGGCTGTCATCGTCAAAACCGTCGAGCCGTTGCGCTTCCGCGGCAATGAGGTGATTCTGTTTCACCTGCTGGACCCGCAGGAGATCGCGCCCAAGTTTCGCGAGCCCGTGCTGCTGGTGGATATGGAAAACGCCGGGAGGGCGCTCGAGGTATCGCCCGAATACGCGCGACACGAATACCGGGCGAAGATCGATGCGCACGTCGAAGCGCTGCGCACACACGTGCGCGGCGCGGGCATGGACTACTTTTTGGTCGACACGGGCCGGCCGCTGGATGAGGGCTTGCGCGAGTATTTGAGCGTGCGCCGGGGGATGCTCTAAATGGGTTTTCTTTCTCCATGGTTTCTGGCCGGCCTTGCCGCCGTGGGCCTGCCCATCTGGCTGCACCTCTTGCGCAAGCACAAGGCCACGCCCGTGCCCTTCAGTTCGCTGATGTTTTTCGAGCGCAGCCCGCAAAGCTCCATCAAGCATCGCCGCCTGCGCTACCTGATTCTGTTCGCGCTGCGCACGCTGCTCTTCGCCCTATTGGCGCTCGCGTTCGCGCATCCCTATCTGCAGCGCAAACTGCTGTCTCGATCGCGGTCCGGCGAGGTAACCGTAATCGCCATCGACAACTCGCTGAGCATGCAGGCCGCCGGCCTTCTCGACCAGGCCAAACGGATGGCGAAGAGCGAGGTGGCCGGCTTGCACCCCGGTCAGCGGGCGCAAGTGCTCGCGTTCAGCTCGCGGATGGAGGCCTTGAGCGAGGTCACCGGCGATCATGCCGCGCTCAACGCTGCGCTCGATGCGCTCGAACCATCCGATGGCCGCACCTCATTCGCCGGGCTTTCCCGTTCGCTCCGCTCCATCGCGCAATCGCTGCGCCTGCCGCTGCGCGTGCTGCTTTATTCGGATATGCAGCAGAGTGGCATGCCTGCCAACTTCAACGATCTCCGCTTGAACGCCGACATCCGGCTGGAGCCGCATCCACTGGTCTCGCAGCCGGCCCCCAACTTCACCGTGGAAAGCGTGGTGGCTCCAGGCCGTGTCTACAGCGGCGCGAAGACGCGCGTGCTGGCCACCGTAGCCGGCTTCGGCACCGCCAAGGCCGTGCGCAACGTTTCGCTGGTGCTGAATGGCCGCGTCATCGAGTCGAAGACGGTGACGGTTCCGGAAAGCGGCCGCGCCGCGGTAGAGTTCAATTCGCTCGAAGTGCCCTACGGCCGCAATCGAGGCGAGGTTAAAATCGATTCCGCCGATGCGCTGGCCGCCGACGATACCTTCTACTTTTCCGTCGAACGGGCCGACCCCCGCCATGCCCTGTTCGTGCACGACCCGGACAACGCGCGCGACATGATGTACTTCAAAACGGCGCTCGAAGCCACCGGCCAATCGGCGTTTTCCATGGAACCGGCAGCCGCCGATCAAACCGCCAATGTGGCGCCCTCGAAGTACGCCTTCATCGTGATTTCGGATGTGAGCTCGCTGCCGGAGTCGTTCGAAAAGAGCCTGCGCGATTACGTGCGCGGCGGCGGCGCCGTGTTGATTGCGCTGGGACGCTCCTCGATGGGCCGCGCCAGGGTTCCGGTAGCCGATCTAGCCATTCAAGGCACCCGCTACGCCGGCCGCGAGGGCGACCTGTTCCAAAGCGCGGCCGCGCTCGATCCGTCGCACCCGTCCATTCAGCAGAACAACCGTTGGGACGACGTGAAGTTCTTCCAGGCGATCCGCGTGGACCCCGGGTCTGCGCACGTCGTGGCGCGGCTCACCGACGACACCCCGTTGCTGGTGGACGAGCAGTTGGGCGCGGGCCATATCCTGGTTTTTGCATCCACCCTGGATAACGTCGCCAATGATTTTCCGGTGCACGCCTCGTTCGTGCCCTTCATCGGCCAGACCGCCAACTACCTGGGGCACCTGGATGCGGCGCCGCCCGCCGTCACCGTGGGTGGCTTCGAAGAACTGCGCGATCCGGGAGAGAAAGCCGCCGCGGTGGATGTGTTCGATCCCAAGGGCGAGCGCGTTTTTTCGCTTGCCGAAGCGGCCACGGCTCAGAACATCCAGTTCACCACGGACGGCTTTTATGACATTCGCCGTCCTAACGGCCGCAACGAGCTGGTGGCGGTGAATGCCGACCGCCGCGAATCCGACCTGGCACCCGCCGCGCCGGAAACCCTGCGTTTGTGGCAGAATACAGCCAGTGGTGTAGCGGCGAGCGGCCAGGCAGCCGGCGAGCAGAGTCGCGAGTCTGTGTGGTGGTATGTGATGCTGGCCGTGCTGGCATGTGCGATCGCCGAATCCTGGCTGGGGAATCGCCATCTTTCCGTGGATAAAGAGGCCCTATGAATCCCTCGGACCTTTTGTCGCATTATTTGAGCGCCATGGAACGCCGCTTGCGCCTGCTCGCCCTTTCGCGCGGCAGCGCGGTTACGGCCATTGCGGCGCTGGTGCTTACCGTGGCTGCCGTGCTGGGCGCTAATGCTTTCGCGTTCTCGAACGGCGCGATACTCGGCGCTCGGCTGGTGCTGTTTCTCGGTTTGGCCATCGCCATCGCCGCGGCACTGATTATTCCACTGGTGCGCCTCAATCGCCGTCGTGCCGCCCGCGCCGCCGAACAGAAACACCCGGAGTTCGAACAGCGCCTGCTCACTTTGAGCGAGCGTGCCGGCGCGGCCGATAGCGACCCGTTCCTGCAATTGCTGGCCGCCGACACACTGCACGTAGCCGAGGGGGCCAAGCCTTCCACGGTTGCTAAGACCGCGTGGATTGCCGGCTTCGCCTCGGCCGCAGTGGTGTCCGCACTGCTTCTCATTTGGCTTGGAGTAGCGGGGCCCGGCTTCCTCGGCTACGGCACCGCATTGCTCTGGGCTGGGCCGCCCAAGGGCGAAATCAAGCCGTTTTATTCGATCGCGGTGGAACCGGGTAACCGCACCATTCGCAAGCTCGCGGACCAGGTGATCCACGCCACCTTGCTCGGCTTTTCCGCGCCCAAAGTCCGCTTTTTCGCGAAGTACGCGAGTGCGCCCCAATGGGAACAGGCTGAGATGAGCACTGAGGCGGGCGGCTCGGCGTACCAGTTTCTGATCGCCGGCGTGCCGGAATCGCTTGACTACTACGTGGAAGCCGGCGGCGTCCGCTCCGCTTCCTATCATCTCAAGGTAGTCGATCTGCCTTCCATCAAGAACATCAGAGTCACTTACCATTACCCCGCCTGGACCGGCATGAAGGATTTCGTGGAAGACCCCGGCGGCGATCTGCGCGCGGTGGAGGGCACGGACGCCGAAGTGGCCATCCGCACGGACCGGCCGCTGGCGAACGGCGCGCTGCTGCTCGACGACGGCGGCAAAGTCGGGCTGCGCGACGGCGGCAACAACACGCTGATCGCCAGCGTACCCATCCAGAAGGACGGCATGTATCACATTGCCGCCATCGAAAGCGGCGAGGATGTGCGGCTCAGCGAGGACTATTTCATCGAGGCGCAGAAGGACAACCCGCCGCAAATCGCCATTACCCGGCCCGGGCGCGATTTCAAGGCCAGCCCGATCGAGGAAGTCACCGTGGCGGTGAGCGCCAGTGACGATTTCGGCCTGCGCGGCGTCGACCTCCATTATTCCGTCAACGGCGGAGCGGCGAAGATCGTGAGTATGCTCGATGCCAAGGGCGCCAAGACCGTCAACGGATCCACCGTGATCGCACTCGAGGATTTCAAGGCGCAACCCGGCGACCTCGTGAGCCTGTACGCCTCCGCGCGGGACGCCCGGCAGACAACCAACACCGACATGTTTTTCATCGAGGCCCAGCCGTTCGAGAAAAACTATACGCAGTCGCAGGAGATCGGTGGCGGCATGCCCGGTGACCAAAGCGAACAACAGAACCAACTCTCCGAACGGCAGAAAGAAATCATCACCGCTACCTGGAATCAGATCAAGGGCAATGGCGCCAAAGGCACGGACGCGGAGAATGCGGCGTTCCTGGCTTCGGTCGAATCCAAGTTGCGCGACCAGGCGAATTCGCTGGCACAGCGCATGAAGGCCCGGCAGATGGAGGACGCCGGCGATTCCTTTAAGAGCTTCATCGCCGACATGGAACAGGCCGCCGGTGTTATGGGTCCCGCCGCCGGCAAGTTGCGGATCGCCAAGTGGCAGGACGCGCTCGAACCGGAACAGAAAGCACTGCAATATCTGCTGCGCGCGGAAGCCGTGTTCCGCGATATCCAGGTGGCCTTCGGCCAATCCGGCGGCGCGGGTGGAGGAATCAGCGGGGCCACCCGCGACATGGAGGGCCTGTTCGACCTGGAACTCGATACCGAAAAGAACCAGTATGAAGGCGTGCGCCAGAACCAATCGGCGGATGCGCGTCAGCGCCAGATGGATGACGTTCTTCAGAAGCTGGAGGACCTCGCCAGACGCCAGCAGGAATTGGCCGAGCAACAGCGCCAGGGTACGCAAACGCCGCAACAGCGCTGGGAGCAGGAGATGCTGCGCCGCGAGGCCGAAAAGCTCCAGCAGCAGATGCAGCAACTGGCGCAGAACTCGCCTTTGAGCCGGGAGGGCCAACAAAGCCAGCCAGGACAGCAGGGGCAATCGGGGCAGGCAGCGTCGTCCGGCCAGGCGGATGTATCCAGCCAGCAACCGCAACCGGGGAACGACAGCCAGGGACAGATGGGGCAGGCGCAAGCCAACCAGCGTCTGCGCAATGCCCAGGCGGACCAATTGCGCCAGACCATCGACCGCCTGCAACAGGCGCTGCAGGATATGCGCCAGGCGGCATCCTCGCAGCAGTCGGGCGCGCCTGAAGGTGAAGCCGGAGCGCGTCGCGCCGCCGACCGCCTGCGCGAAGCCCAGCAGATGATGGCCGGGCTGCGCAGCGCACAATCTTCCGGACAAGTCAGTGACATGGCGCGTCAGGCGGACTCGCTCGCCCGCCAGCAGCAGGAGTTCGAAGGCCAGATGCGGCGCGCCTTCGGTCCGCAAGGCACGGGGCTGGACCGTGACCAGGCCGAACAGATGGCGCAGCGAAAGGAAAGTGAGCTGAGCGATCTCAAGCGCCTGGAGCAACAGATGCAGAATGGCACCCGCGATTTGATGGGTACGCGGCGCGAGGCCGCTACCAAGCTGCGCGAGGCGCTGGGTGAGGCCGAGCAGCAGGAACTGGCGCGCGAGATGGAGCGCAACGCGGGATGGATCCGCCGCGGCCAGGGTGAATACGCCGCCCTCTCCGAGGCGCAAGCTACCGATGGCTTGAATCAGCTTCGCGACCGGCTGCACGACGTCGAGCGGGATCTCGCCAAAAGCAATCAAGCCGGCCCGGGCCAGAATGATCAAGACGTCGAAAAGGCGCTCGGCAACGTGGAGCAACTCCGCCGCCAGATGGAGCAACTGCAAGCACAATTAGCCAATCGCGGCCGGCCAGCGGCGGAAGGCCGGCCCAGCGGCCAAGCAGGTGCACAAGGTAAACAAGGTCAGCAACAAGGCCAGCAACAAGGTCAACAAGGCCAACAAGGCTCCTCGTCCGAAGGCGCGCCCAGCGGTGTGGATAACGGTCAGTTGAATAACAACGGCCGGTACGCCGACGGTGCCGGAGGCAGACGCAATTCCAGTCCGGCTTGGCAGCCCGGCGCAGGCATGGAGGCTCCGGTGCGGTCGGAGGATCTCGCCAACAGCTATCGCAGCGCCTTCGAGAGCTTGGGCCGTCTGCAGCAGCAACTTCGCGACGATCCGGAAACCGCGCGCGACGTTGAGAGCCTGATGCGCGACCTGCGCAACTTCGATCCGCTTCATTTCACCGATGACCCCCTGCTGAACCAGCGCATTCAGGCCGCGCTGGCCGGCGCCGAGCAGGTGGAAATGGAGCTGCGCCGCAAAGTGGACGAATCGAGCGGCGGCAGCGTTCGCAGTCCCGGCGGCGAGCGCGTTCCGCAAGGCTATCAGGATGCCGTGGCCGACTACTTCCGCAAATTGAGCAAGGCCAAGTAAGAGCCGGGCACGCTTCGCCTCGCGCCAACTCACTACAATAAGTGCATGTCGAAGCTCATGGTTTCTCTTTTTGCGCTGGCAGTATTGGCGCGCGCCGAGGTTCATTCGCTTACGCTGCGCCAGACCATCGAACTCGCGGTTCGGCAAAACCCGGATGTGGCACTGGTGCGGCTGGACGAAGAGAAGGCGCGCGCCGCGATTCGCGTCGCACACGATCCTTTCCTGCCGCGCATCACGGCCGGCAGCGGCGATGCATACACCTATGGCTTCCCTTCGAGCATCGAAGGCTCGGCCCCCAGCGTGGTGCAGGCGGTCGCGGAGCAGTTTCTCTTCAACCGCCAGCAGAGCCTGGAGGTGGCCCGCGCCAAGGAGAATGCGCGCGGCGCCGCGATCGCCGTGGTGAGTAAACGCGACGACGTGGCTTACCGTGTGGCGGCTCTCTACCTGGATGCCGAGCGCGCCGCGCGCCTGGGAGCGCTGGCCCGCACCGCCATCGAACGCCAGCAGGCCGTGCTCGATTCTATCCAAGGCCAGGTCGCCGAGGGCCGCGCTCTGCCGATCACCGCAAAAAGAGGCCGAACTGGCGCTGGCGCGCGACCGGCAGGCCGCCGAGACCGTGGACGATGAGCAAGCCGCCGCCGAGACCGATTTGGCCATGGCGCTCGGCTTTCCCGCCGAAGATCGCGTTCGCGCCGTGCCCCAGGACCGGCCGGCTCTGCCGCTGCCGGCTTCCGAGGAGCAGGCGGCCGAAGCTGCGCTCGCCGCTAACCGCGAGCTGCGCCGGCTGGAGTCGCAGATCGCGGCGAAACAGCTTGAGGTGCGCGGCGCCGCGGCTGCTCGCCTGCCCCGCGCCGATCTGGTGGCGCAATACTCGATGCAGGCCAAGTTCAATAACTACACGGAGTATTTCAATCACTTCCAGCGCAACAACGGGGAAGTCGGCGTGTCGTTTCAGGTGCCGCTGTCTTGTGCCGGGGGTGGGATCGGCGACCGCTCAGGGCCAAGTCGATTTGAGCCGCTTGAGAATCGAGCTGGCCAACACGCGCAACCGCATCGTTTCCGACCTGGCCGAACTCTCTGCGCGCCGCCAAGCGGGCCCAAACCGCGGCCGACGTGACCCGACTCGACCTCGAAGTCGCCCGCGAGCAACTTTCCGTCGACCTGGCGCAGTTTCAGGAAGGCCGCCAGACCATGCGCCAGGTGGACGAGGCGCGGCTGGCGGAAAACGACAAGTGGATCGCCTTTTACGATGCCCAATACGCACTCGAAAAGGCCCGCTGGAACGTCCTCCGTCTGAACGGCGGCCTGCTCGATTCGGCCGCCAAACTGCCCTGAGCCGACATCTACGAGGCTATTGCTCTATTACAGGGCCTAAAGACCGTGCTTAGTAGATCCCACGCTGGCACGGCTGAAGCCATCCCCTGATACAAAGCTCCGGAATCATGTTACGGACTGGTGAGACAAGCCGCTACTGGATGATGAACAGTTCCAGATCCTGCGTCAGAGTGGTTCCCGCTTCGGCCTTCACCACCCGCGTTCCCGCGCAGTCCATCTCGGCTTCGTCGGGCATCTGGTATTCGAAAGTAGCCATCACGCGATAATCGCCGGGCGCCAGCCCCTGAAACCGGTAATGCCCGTGGATATCGGCGCGCACGGTCCGCACCTCGCCGTCGCGCTTGTGCTGTTCGACATCCCACGGCTCCAAGAAGACCATTGCCCCCACCACCGGGTCCTGGCCTGTTGTCACCGTGCCCTGCAGCGAGCCGGGATCGGTACTAAGCCTGAAAGCCGCCGCCGTGAAGTTGCCGCCCACTGCGATCTCATTCCATCCGTCGGGGCGCCCCCGCCCGGATCGTTCGTAGACCGAGCCGCTGAAGGCCGCGACGCAGCGATCCGTCATGGGCACCATCATCAATTCCCAGTGCCCCGGCCCGAGAAAGACCCGAGTGCCGCCGTCACCGTCGCTCGCGGGCACCGTCTGCACCGGTCCTTCGCCCGCCAGGTCTTTGCGGCGCGCCAGCACCTTCATAGTGGCGGACTTCAGAGGCCTGTTGCCGTCGTCGCCAATGTAAAGCAACGTGTCTGCAATGGGAGACAGCGCCAGCCGAATGTCGCTTCGGTCGCGGTCAAGCGAGAGCTGCATATAGGCGCCCAGCATGCCGCTCCGTGGCTCGGTCTCGGCGAACAGTTCGTACTGGCCCGGCCCCAGATTGGCAAAATGGAATTCCGACGAAGTAGCAAAGGTCTCGCGGCCCATGTCGGAAACCAGCGTCACCGTCACCGACTGCCTGGATGCTACGACCACCGACCCCGATAAGCTGAGCAGCGCTCCTGGCATCACCCGAATGGTGGCGTCGTCGGTCAGCTCATCCAGCCATGCGTCCACCGCCTGCGCATCTTCGACGGCCGCAGACTGTTTGGAAAACGTCGGCGCACAGCCGCCGTCTTCGAACTGTTTGGCCGCGCTGCGCACCAGGTAGCGGCCGGGCGGCAGGCCCCAGATCCGGTACATGCCGCGGTCGTCAGTGATGGCGTGGCCGACCAACTGGGGCGGCCGGGTATCCCGGTAGGCCACCACGTTGGTGTCGGGGATCCCGACGTCGTTTTCGTCCAGCACCGTGCCCGCGATCACGCCGAAGCGCTTCAAGCGGAATTCGAGGAACGCGGGCGTGCAGTCATCGACTACAACCGGCCGCCCGGCGGAGCGAAATTCCTTCTGCCCGTATTCGGCCGGCGCGAAGCCCGTCCGTGCGGCAGTGACCAGATACGTCCCCGCCGGCACGGGGGAGAACTCGAAGCTGCCACTCATGCTGGTGCGGGTAGTGACCGTTGGACCATGCGAACCAGGTACCGGCTCCAGGGCGACGCGGGTGCGCGCCAGCGGTCTGCCGGTCATGTTCTCCAGCACCACCCCGCGAATCGTCGCGGCGTGTAATGCGCTCGCCGCCAGCGCCAGCAGCAGGAGTCTCCGCATGGTGTTTACCCAATGACGCATTCCGCGGGCCAAACGTGCATGGTCAATTGAGGTAGCGTATGGTGGGTCGCAAATCGGGCGCAGCAGGATCTTCAAAAGGGCAAACCGGATAGAGGCACGAACTTTCGCCAAAGCGGCGAAATTCAAGCCAGTCCGCGCTTTGCAGCTTGGCGCTGCCCGCCAGCCGCGCTAGGCTGGTGATGAATGAACAACCCGGTTTTTATATCGCTTCTGGAGTTGGCGTTGATCGGAGCTGTCATGCTCCTGCTGCCGCACCTGTCGGCGCGGGGATACTGGTTCGGCATCACCGTTCCACCGGGATTCCGTTCGAGCGATGCCGGCCGCGCCGCGCTCCATCGCTACCACTGGTCTGTATCGGTGTCGATCGGCGTGGTGGCGCTGGCCATGCTCTTCCTCATGGGCGAGTTGCCGCCCTTGGCAGTTGCGTTCGCGCCCCTGTTGCTATTCGTAGCCGGGATGGTTGCGTTTCTCGGTGAGCGAAAGCGCGTCCGCGCCGCGGTGGAAGTTGCGCCGGCGGCTACGCCAACGCCGCCGGGCGGCGGACACCGCCTTCCGCCGTGGCTGGGTTGGGCGCTGCCGCCGTTCGCCTTTCCGCTGGCAGCCGCTCTGTACCTTCAGGCGCACTTGGATCAGATCCCCGAGCGCTTCCCCATTCATTGGGGAGCCAACGGCCAGCCCAACGGCTGGGCGAACCGCACCGCCGGCGGAGTCTACGGACCGCTGCTGTTCGCCTCCGGCCTGATGCTGCTGATGCTGTTGCTCGGCCTGGCGATGTATTACGGCTCGCGGCACAGCCCGCAAATGCTGGCCGTGCTCAAGATCCTCATCGGCGTGACATATTTTCTCGGGCTCCTGTTCACAGGCATCGGCCTGATGCCGGTTCTCAGCATCCCGCCGATGATTTTCGCCGTGGCGGCGCCAATCTTCGTGATCGGGCTGCTGGTCTATTCCTTCAAATGCGCCACTAACCCAGCCATGCCCACCGAGGCCACGCCGGACGAATGCTGGACGCTGGGCGGCATCTATTGCAATCCTCGCGACCCGGCTCTTTTCGTTCAGAAACGCATCGGCTTCGGGTATACGTTCAACTTCGGCCATCGCGTTTCCTGGGTAATCCTGCTGGGTTTCCTGGTGGGCATCGGCGGCCTGGTGGTGTTTTTGATGGCCGCTCTGCACTCGTGAGCCTGCGCTACACTCGTTCTACGAGCCAGCCATGCAGCTAACCGGACAATCTATCGTCGGTTCCGGCCGCGCCACAGGTTCGGACGGCGCTTTCTTCGCCGTCAACGCACGCACCGGCGAGCGGCTGGAGCCGGCTTTCTATACCGCCGGCGACCGCGATCTGGATGAAGCGGCTGGACTGGCGTCGACGGCTTTTGGCGAATATCGCGCGCTGGCACGCGGCCGCCGCGCGGAATTCCTGCGCGAGATCGCCGCGCAGTTGGAGGCTCTCGGCGGCGCGCTCATCGAGCGCGTGATGTTGGAGACGGCGCTGCCGGAAGCCCGCGTGCGGGGCGAGCTTGGCCGCACCGCCAACCAACTCCGCTTTTTTGCCGGAATTGTCGATGAGGGTTCATGGGTGGATGCGCGCATCGACACCGGCGATTCCGACCGCAAGCCGGCGCCCAAACCCGATTTGCGTTCCATGCTTCGCCCCTTGGGCCCGGTGGCCGTCTTCTGCGCCAGTAATTTTCCCCTGGCATTCTCCGTTGCAGGGGGCGACACGGCATCGGCGCTGGCCGCCGGCAATCCGGTGGTGGTGAACGCTCACTTCTCTCACCCGGGCACTGCGGAGATGTGCGGAACCGCCATTGCAGCCGCGGCGCGCAGGACACTGATGCCGGATGGCGTGTTTTCGCTGCTCTTCAGCCAGGGGCATCATGTCGGCCAGGCACTGGCGGCACATCCTCTTATCAAAGCGGCGGCGTTCACCGGCTCCCGCAAGGGCGGCCTGGCGCTGACTGAAATCGCGCGCTTGCGGCCGGAACCCATCCCCTTTTACGCCGAAATGGGCAGCGTGAACCCAGTGTTCGTGCTGCCTAATGTACTGGCTCAACGTGCCGCGGCTATCGCGGCCGGATTGCACGCATCCCTGACCCTGGGAGTTGGCCAGTTCTGCACTAATCCTGGCGTCGCGCTGCTCGAAGAGGGAACGGCGGGCGACGAGTTGGTGTCCGCGCTGGGCGCGAAAGTCGAGGCTACCGCGGCGGCGCCGATGCTGAATTCCGGCATCCTGGAAAATTACTGCCGCCTGGTGGAGGAGCGCGCACGCGACGCCCGCCTGCGACGCGTGGCGCAAGCTGCCGGCGCGGGCGCCACCGCCGCGCTCTTTGAAACCGATGCCGAAACCTTTCTGAACAGCCCGGAACTGGCCGCCGAGGTGTTCGGACCGGCTTCGCTGGTGGTTCGCTACCGGACACTGGATCAGGCGCTCGAGATCGCCGCCTCTATGGAGGGGAACCTCACTGCCACTATCCACATGGCCGCGGGCGATGAGGCAGCGGCAGCCCGCCTGGTGGCGGCGCTTGAAACGCGCGTTGGCCGCATCCTATTTGAGGGCTATCCCACCGGCGTCGAAGTGTGCCAGGCGATGGTGCACGGCGGCGCCTGGCCAGCCACCGCGGATGGCCGCAGCACCTCGGTGGGCGGGCGCGCCATTGACCGTTTCGCGCGGCCCGTCTGTTTCCAGGACGCTCCCGCGTCCCTGCTGCCCGAAGAACTGCGCGCCGGCAACCCAGCCGGGATCTGGCGCATCGTGAACAGTGTGCGGACGCGCGATTAGCATTCCTCTCGCCGACCGCGAAGACGTAGTTACGTTCTAAGTCCGCGTTCCTCGGCGTCGATCGGCAGCCGACGATCCGAGTGGCTCTGCCCGCGCTCCCACCTACGCTTTCCATTTCGCCTCGCTTCGGTGACAATGTATGGGAAGGGAGGGGCGGCCTGTTGGGCTCAAAGTGCCGTTTCGCACACTGCGCACGCCGCGGCGAGCGCGTGCCGGCGAGATCTGCTACACTGGATCTGTCTTTGATCGTCCCGCTACAGCCTTGGCCGAAATCCATCTGCCTCGTCTCTTGCCCGAACCGTCAAATACGAAGGAACCTAAGATGAAAAACATTTTCGTAGGCAATCTGGATTTTGCCGCAACCGAATCTTCCATCCGTGCGCTCTTTGAGCCCCACGGGAACGTGGAGAGGGTCAACCTGGTCACCGACCGCGATACGGGCCGCTCGCGCGGCTTCGCCTTCGTAGAGATGACCGACAGCGCCGAGGCCGACCGGGCTATCGCCGCCCTGAACGGGTTTGAGATGAATGGGCGCGCTCTGAATGTCAACGAGGCGCGGCCGAAGTCCGACAGCGGGCGCTCCTTCCGCGGCGGCCCGCGTGGTGGCAGCGGCGGCGGTGGGCCGCGGCAACGGCGCGAACCGCGCTGGTAAAATCGCGTGATCGAAGCCGGCCCGCGTCCGGCGCTGGCTTCGAGCCGGTCAGTGGAGGAATTGGCCATCCCAACTCGATCCCACACGTCATTCAAGAAACGTCAGAAGGAGATCGCCCGGATGGAGAAACAGAAGGAAAAGGCAGAGAAGCGTATGCAACGGAAGTTGGAGCGTCCGGAAGGGCCTCCCGCCTCCGCCGACATCGAAATGAGCGAGGTCATGGCGCCGACGGACGAAATCACTAGGACGGCCGAGTGAGTCCGGAATCAAGACACGGCGCGGCACGGCCGGGGGAGCGAGCGGTGGAACTGCGATACATGGGTTTTCAGCAGAAGCAGAACAGACGTCTGTACCGGTTCGATATGAACGATGCCGGGACCAAGTCCTCGATCCCGCATGTTGTGGCCGTCGATATGGAGTTGTTCTTGAAGCACCGGGTAGGCATTCAGGAAGGCCCGGCGCTATGCGCGCAGAAAATAACCGCCGACCTGGAAGCCGATCGCCAAGGCGAGCACGAATTGACCAACGAAGACCTGCTGGCTTACGCCACGGATCGCGCGGAAGCCGCGGAGCGCAAGGCAGAGGCCCGGCGCAGTGGTCCGGCCCGCCGAAAGCCAGAGCCGGGCCAACCTGTCAGTCCCTGGTGGCGCTAGGCCCCACTCAACTATTCTTCCCTGCGCCGGCCGTTTCCTGCCTGCCCTGGAAGAGTCATTTTCCCTCCAGGAACACGAGATCCCATTGGTCAAGCAGCCGCGCTCAGCCGTGGTTGATCACAATTTTCCCGAGGTGTGCCGCCGTTTTCATGTAGCGAAATGCCTCGAGCGCCTCGGCAAACGGAAAGATACGGTCGATGACCGGACGGAGCCGATGGAGAGCGATGGCCCGGTTCATGGTTTCGAACATCTCGCGCGATCCCACGTAAATCCCTTGCAGGCGCGCCCCCTTCATCATGAGCGGCAGCGGATCCACTTGGGCGCCCGGCTCTGCCAGCACGCCGATGAGGCTGATGCGCCCTCCAAAACGCACCGCTCGGAACGATTGCGGCAAGGTTCCGGCGCCGCCGACTTCGACGACGTGATCCACACCGGCGCCGCCGGTCAGCTCCATCGCGCGCTTGCCCCACTCCGGTGTCTGACGGTAGTTGACGCCATCCGATGCGCCCAGCGCGATGGCCCGGGCGAGCTTGTCATCGCTGCTCGAAGTCGCTATGACGCGGGCTCCGTGCAGGCGCGCGAATTGCAGCGCAAATATGGAGACGCCGCCGGTGCCCAGCACCAGCACGGAGTCGCCGGCCCGAATGCCTCCTTCGTCGACCAGCGCATGCCATGCAGTTACAGCCGCGCAGGGCAGGGCAGCGGCCTCGGTGTAAGAGAGATGCTCGGGAATCGGGACCAGGCCCTCTTCGTTCAGTACCACAAACTCCGCCAGCATCCCATCGAGGGCACCGCCCAGCGCGGAGTTGGCTTTGTCTGCGGTGAGCGCACCCGCCAACCAGGACTGCATGAAGATTGCGGCCACCCTCATGCCTGGCTTCACCCGCGTCACCTGCGGACCCACTTCCACCACCTCGCCCGCGCCGTCGGATAGCGGGATCAGCGGGAGCTTCACGTGGCGGCCATACCCGCCGCTGGCCACCACCAGGTCGCGGTAATTCAGGGAGCTCGCCCGCACGCGGACCAGCGCCTGGCCGACGCCGGGCTTGGGCTGCGGCCGTTCGACCAACTTGAGTGCGTCGAGCGAAAAGCCGTCCTCAAAAACAAACGCCCGCATGACTCGGCTCCGCTACTTGCTCTCTCCGGTATTCGCCACAATGCTGCGAGCCAGGTAGTTTTCGATCTTCGAGCCGTTGCGCGCCACTTCGTAATACGCGGCTTTCAACAATTGGTCCTTGGCGTTGCGGAGGTTCTCTCGAATGCTCTGCTGCACGTTCGGGTCGTTGAGCTCGCGCTGGCCGGCAGATTCCTTGGAAATCATTTTGAGAATGCGATAACCGTCCTGGGAGGGAATGATCGGCGAGATCTGGTTGGGCTGCATCGACATTATCAGCTTGCGCAGCTCGGGCGAAGAATTGGCCAGCGCCGATTCCGGGATGAATCCGCGGTCGCCGCCGTTCGGCGCCGAGTCCGCGTCTTCGGAGTAGTTTTGCGCCAACTGGGCGAAATCGGCGCCCTGCTTGAGCTGCGCTTCCAGGTTCTGGATTTTGGCCCTGGCTTCGGCCTCGTTGTGGGCCTTGCTGTTCCGCAGGTTGCGAACCGGGGTGTTGGGATCTGCTGTGACCAGGATTTGCGCCAGGTGGACCTGCGGCTCAGCCAGATTGAAGCTGGCTTTGTTGGCGTTGTAAAAGTTGGCCACATCGGCGTCGGTGATGTTGACCTGCGATGTGATCTCCTTGTTCACCAGCTTCTCAACTGTGAGCCGCTGGCGAATTTGCGCCCGCAGATCGCCGATCGTCATATGCCGGTCGGCAAGCTGGCGCTCGAATCCCTCCTTGGTGAAAGGGGCCTTCATCTTGTTGATCTCGGTATCCACGTCTGCATCCACCGCCGTGAGACCCAGCTTCTCGGCGCGCTGCAGCAGGATCTCATTGGTGATCAGGCTGCTCAGCAGGTCGAGCTTCTGCGACATCACCAAGTCTCGATTGGCGGCTTCCGGCTGTTGCGGGTACTGCGTCTGGTAGGTCTTTTCGAGCTCCATGTAGGTGATGGGGTGACCGTTGACCACCGCGGCAACATTGGCAGGTGGCGCATGTTTGCACCCAACCTGAAACAGAGCGCACCCCGCCGCCAGGAGCAGAACCGGATATGGCTTCATGGCGAATCCTCATTGTACCCACACTTCGCTGCTGCCGGCCTGTCAGCTTTTCCGCGCCGGCGCGAAGCTTGGCGTCTCAGACTACACTGGAGGAATCAATGAAATTCGCAGCACTCCTTCTTTTTAGCCTGGCTTCGCTGTCCCAGGCCGGCGCCTCAGAATACTTTACGCCCCAGCACAGAGTTGTCGGGATCGGCGTAGATCGTGAAGGCCTTTCCGACGATG
>CAVXJY010000099.1:0-21218 GCA_963761855.1 Bryobacterales bacterium
AATAAAGACATCAACATCACGGGCACGGTGACTTTTCCCGTCTTGCAAGCCGCTTACTACAAGCAGGCCAGGGCGCTGGTGGAAGGCGGCGCCGACTTTCTGCTGGTGGAAACTGCCTTCGATACCGGCAGCCTCAAAGCCGCGCTGCTGGCGATCCTTCAGCTACGGCACGACCTCGGCATAGAAGTCCCGGCGGTGGCGTCCGTCACCATCGAGCGAACCGGCACCATGCTGGCCGGCCAGGCGATCGAGGCCCTCTACGCATCCATCGAGAATCAGGATCTGCTGGCGGTAGGCATGAACTGCGCCACCGGGCCGGACCTGATGACGGATCATATCCGCAGCCTGGCCGCAATCAGCCGCTTTCCGGTTTCCTGTTATCCGAACGCCGGTCTGCCGGACGCGGATGGAAAGTTCGCGGAGACGCCGCAATCGCTGGCGGCGCAGCTCGAAAAGTTTGTCGACTTGGGTTGGGTGAACATTCTGGGCGGCTGCTGCGGCACCACGCCGGAGCACATCCGCGCCATCGTCGAGATGACCGAAGGTAAGCGGCCGCGGCGCGCTCCCGCGGCGCAGCACCGCGCGTATTATTCCGGCGTCGAGCTGGTGGAAGCCGAGGAGAGCAACCGGCCGCTGATCGTAGGTGAGCGGACTAACGTGATCGGCTCGCGCCTCTTCAAAAACCTGATAGCGGAAGAGAAGTGGGAAGAGGCTACCGATATTGCGCGCCGGCAGGTAAACAACGGCGCCCAGATTGTCGATGTTTGCCTGCAGAGCACGGATCGCGACGAGTTCCAGGATATTCCGCTTTTCTTCGAGAAGCTGGTTAAGAAGATCAAAGCGCCCATCATGATCGACACCACCGATCCGGAAGCGGTCGAGCTGGCGCTCAGCTATTGCCAGGGCAAGAGCATCATCAATTCGATCAACCTCGAAGACGGCGAAGAGAAGTTCAAGCGCGTCTGCCCGCTCGCTCGCCGCTATGGCGCCGCGCTGGTGGTGGGCGCCATCGACGAAGACAAGGAGCAGGCGCAGGCCTTCACGCGCGAACGCAAGCTGGCCGTTGCCGAGCGCTCCTACGAGCTGCTGACCGGCAAGTACTCGGTGGCGCCGGAAGACATCATCTTCGATCCGCTGGTGTTCCCCTGCGCCACCGGCGACGTCAATTACATCGGCGGCGCGGTCGAAACCATCGAAGGCATCCGCCTGGTGAAGGAGCGCCTGCCGTACTCGAAGACCATTCTCGGCATTTCCAACGTCTCCTTCGGCCTGCCGCCCGAAGCGCGCGAAGTGGTGAATTCGGTTTTCCTCTATTACTGCACCAAGGCGGGCCTGGACCTCGCCATCGTCAACGCGGAGAAGCTGGAGCGCTTCGCTTCGCTTCCGGAGAAGGAGCGGCGGCTGGCCGAAGACCTGCTGTTCAACGCGCCCGCCGTGGATGCGGATGACGAATCGCTGCGCACAGCGCCGGAGGATTGGCGCATGCAAACCGCAGAGCAGAAAGCAGCGCTCAACCAGTTCCACATCGCGGCCATTGCCGAGCATTTCCGCCAGGCCGGAAAGCGCCAGAAGGCCCGTGCCGCGGATTTGCCCCTCGATCAGCGCCTGGCGAATTACATCATCGAAGGCAGCAAGGATGGCCTGATTGCCGACCTGGACCGCAAGCGCGCTGAAGACGCCGACCCCCTAGACATCATCAACGGGCCATTGATGGCGGGCATGACCGAAGTCGGCCGCCTGTTCAACAACAATGAGCTGATCGTGGCGGAGGTGTTGCAATCCGCCGAAGCCATGAAGGCGGCCGTAGGCTACCTGGAACAGTTCATGGAAGGAAGCGATTCGCAAGCGCGCGGCAAGGTGATCCTGGCTACGGTGAAGGGCGATGTTCACGACATCGGCAAAAACCTGGTGGAGATCATCCTTGCGAACAACGGCTACCAGGTGATCAATCTGGGCATCAAGGTGCCTCCCGACCAGTTGGTGCAGGCGTACCACGAGCATCAGCCCGACGCCATCGGCCTTTCCGGCCTGCTGGTGAAAAGCACGCAACAGATGGTGATCACAGCGGGCGATTTGCAATCCGCCGGCATTAGCGTCCCGCTGCTGGTGGGCGGCGCGGCGCTATCGGACAAGTTTACGCGCACGCGCATCCAGCCGGCCTATGGCAACGGTGTCTGCTATGCCAAGGACGCCATGACCGGGCTGAGCCTGATGAACCGGCTGATGGATCCGGCGGCGCGCGCCGAGGTGCTGGCCGCGCATCGCGGGGCGGCAGCGCCCGCACCCGCGCCCGTCGAGGAGGAAGCGCCGCCCGCCACCGACCGGCGCAGCGCCAAGGTGCGCACAAATCTCCCCATCCCGCCCGTGCCGTACCTGGAACGCAGGGTTCGCGAGGTGCCGCACCTGGCTGAGGTGTGGAGCTACATCAACCCGTACATGCTGTACGGGCGCCACCTGGGCTACAAGGGCAATTTCGAACAGGCGCTGGCGGAGCGCGAATCCAAGGCGCTGGAACTGTTCCATGAGGTGGAAGAGCTGAAGCAGGAAGCCGCGGGCTTCATGAAAGTGAAGGCTGTGTGGCAGTTCTTCGAGGCCGAGCGCGACGGCAACTCGATTCACCTGTTTGCGCCGGGACAGCAGACGCCGCTGCACACGTTCCACTTTGGCCGGCAGCGGCGGACCGACGGCCTGTGTCTCAGCGACTATATCCTCGAGGCCGGGGAAGGGCACCGCGATCACCTGGCGCTGTTCGTGGTGACGGCGGGAGAGGGCGTCCGCGAGCGATCGCAAACTTGGAAGCAGGCGGGCGAGTTTCTCAAGGCCCATGGCATACAGGCGCTGGCGATTGAAACCGCCGAAGGCACCGCGGAGTGGTTGCACCGCCGCATCCGCGAGGACTGGGGCTTCCCAGACCGGCCCACTATGACCATGCACGACCGCTTCACCTCCAAGTACCAGGGCAAGCGCTACAGCTTCGGCTATCCGGCGTGCCCCAACCTCGACGATCAGCAGGGCCTGTTCCAACTGCTGCGTCCCGAAGACATCGGCGTATACCTGACCGAAGGCATGATGATGGAGCCCGAGGCGAGCGTGAGCGCGCTGGTCTTTCATCACCCCGATTGCGCCTATTTCACCGCCGATGAGGCCGAAGCGGGAGCCGCGCAGTAGGGCAGAGCGCGGTGGCGCGGCCAGCGACGCACGACCCAAAGGTGACTTTGATTCGCGTGCTTGGTGGGGCGCCAAGTGAGCGCTGTATTGCCCTCTTGCCCGTTTCCCACAACGTATCTGAGGAGTGAGACTGCGGACACCTCAGCGGGATGTTCCGGTGCCGCTCATCTGCCCAGCAAGGTCGATGAGCACAACGTCAGAACGCTCCTGCACCCGTTCCAAGACAACCTCACGGCCGTTTGGGGAGATGTCGAAGTCCCGAATATCAAAATCGTCAGGGAGGTTGGTCAACTGCCGCTCGGCGCCAGTGTCCGGGTCCGTGAGCCAGAGATCTTTGTGTTCAATACTTCCCCGCAAGAAAGCGAGTCCACGGCCACCCGAGAGGAATTTAAGGCGCCGAGCGCCCCGCGTCAAGTTAGTCAGACCCGGAAACGGATGCGTGACACCTTCGGGCGTCACGGCTTTCACTGAAAACGTAGTGCCAATGTCGGGTCCCGAGTAAACAACGAAGCGGCCAGAGGGCTGCCACGCCGGATCTACCGAGTAACCGCGGAGAAAGACAGCTGCGGGACCGCCATCGACCGGTACTTGGAACAGGTGCGGCACACCGTGATCCTCGGCGGCCGAGGTGATCGATCGGCCATCCGGCGTCCATGCTGGAGAGCCTTGCAGCTCGAGTGAATCGGCAACGACCCGCGCATTGGTCCCGTCCGCCTGCATCACATACAACAGGGTCTCCGAGGGTCGACGGACCGAAAATGCGATACGCCCGCCATCGGGGGAGATGGCGGGGCCGCCAATGATTTGCGCTCCACGGCCACTCCACAGTTCCGTGTCCGTTTCATTCGCCCGCTTCCAAATGTTTTCGCTACCGCCGGCCGAAGAGACATATATAAGATAATCGGGCCCCAGCCGTGGAGAGAACGCAGTTCCGGGCGTCAGAGAGATGCGCTCTGGAGGCGACAACTCGGCGGGTGAATCGCCGATCCCCAATCGCCAGAGAGTTCTCCTCGGACTTGCGCGCGTGACAACCAGGCGCTTGCCACCGGCTGCAGCAGCCAGTGATGTGTACCGGTCCGGACCAAAGGTAAGCCGGTGGGGAATGCGGCGCTCGACGTCCATGCTATACAGCCACGGTCCTGAACCGTCGGGATCACCGGCGAGGTACATCAACGTGCGGCGATTCAGCATGACCGGATGGCCCACGCGCCCATTGTGTGATGTGATCCGTTCCGGCATTCCGCCGGCTGGCTTGATGCGCCAGATGTCCAGTTTGTCGGGAAGCGCGCCGTAGACGAAGTAGATGAACTCATTGTCGGGCGCCCACAACGGAAAGTGAGAATGCTGGCCCACCGGCGCGGTAAAGATTGGTCGACCCTTAGGATGCGGCATGCCGTCGGAAACGAAAAGCGGGTCTCCGGCAGCTGTCGTATGGTAGGCGAGCCGCGAACCGTCGAGCGACCAATCGAACTCCGCCACGCCTTCCAGATAGAGGTTCGCCTGTCCGCCCAACGTTGGTATGGCCCATATCCCGATCTGCCAGGTTCGGCCGGCTGGCTTGCGAAGCCAAAACGTGACCAGTGAGCTATCGGGCGAGAATCCCAGAGCCCGGACCGCAGGATTGCCGAGTTCCGGAGCGCTTCCGCGCGTCAGGTTGTGGAACTGTCCCGAACCGGATTGTGTGACCCAGACATCGGTATGTCTCTCCCGGCCCGATAAGAAAGCCACGAACTTGCCGTCGCGCGACACGGCAGCCTCCCGCTCGGTTCCATCGAAATCTGCCACGGTCTGAAATCGCGCTCCCTCAAGGGGGTTTCGCCAGAAGCGTTCGGTCCTTTGAACCCAGACGATTGCGGGGATCGCCAACGCGATGGTCACCGCTGCCGGGACGAGCCAGACGCGGTGGCGTATCTTCTTCGCAGGAGGCGCCGGTTGCGGCGCCGGTTCCCGTAGGTGAAAGACCGGTACGTATCCGCCCTTCGGCAACTCGATGACGACTCTATCGTCTTTTCCTTCGCCCACGTAATACTCTGCCAGCCGGGCGCGAAGCCGGCTGGCTTCAGTCCGCACTATGGAGTCCTGCGAAGGATCATGGTCCGGTTTGCGCCCAAACACCTCGACCGCAATTACCGACTCTTTGAGCTGGTTATCGCTGCCTTCCAGATGCCGTTCTGCCAGGAACCTGAGGAATCTGGCCATCCGTTCATTCCGAACGAACCCAGGGCTCGCCAGGACCAGTTCCAATTGCCGGCGCGCGCCCTCGGGATGTGTAGGCGCTATGGGCACGGCTCCGAGTATATATCTTGTTTTCAGCGATGTGCAAATGTATGAAACACACTTTCAACATGTCCGGACTTGCTCTTTCTTTACGCCCGGAGCATCGTGGAAACCTGTTGGGTCGCAAAAAAAAGATTCATTAAGGAGGAGATATGAGAATTCGATATAGGCGGCTTTTCTTCGGCATCGCTCTCACTCTGGCGGTCGGCCGGATGCCGGCTCAAGATCTGAGGCTGGTGCATTTTAAGGGCGTGATCAACGACTACTCGCCCTCAACCGTATCCGGCGGTCCGTGGGAGATTCGCGGCGTATGGTCCCTGGACGTGGAAAGATCCGGCAGCGCCAATTTCTCGGCGGACCTGACGATGGAGACGTCCGACTACGGCATTACGGATACCACTCAGGTGGATCCCACGAACCCCGCCACACGGAGCCCCCACACACACCATATAAGCATGACGAACGCCACGGTCAGCTATGACACGTCCGTCTGCCCCGCCAACAATCCTCCCACCACTGGCCCTGGTGTCGTAATCACTAATACTGCCACCACAACGGCGAATGGAAATACCGCGCCTTTTGAGTCTAAGGGCGCATCCACACTCCAGGTCTGCCTCACCGGAGGATCGCTGGTCAATTTTTCGAACGTCACTCTGGTGTACACCGGACCTGCAACCGGACATTTCGGTGCGCAAGCGATCCACGGGGTCGTCACTCAGGTGTCAACAAAGTAGGCTCTGCGGACGAGGCGCACGAGCATGATCAATATCTACTTTGGCGAAGCGGAGCCAGATCTTGTTATGGATCGCGATGACACCCTGAACCTATTCGCCGACACCAATCTTCTCTAGCCGAACGGAGCGCAACCGGCACCTTATCCACCGGACGACGATCTGCCATTTTAGGCACGCCATTCATCGAGCGGAGAGTAAAATCACAAACCGGCGTTTCTATTCTTGGCCGCGCGCAGGCCCACGCGGGCCCGCTCGAGCTCTTCGAGCATCAACTTGCGTAGATGGGTCACAGGGATGACCTCCTTGTGACCCGACATACACGCTACCGACGCGTGCTGCCGAAGGGCACACGCGAAGCGTCCGCCGTCGGGCTTCGTTCAAGTCGGGTTGTGGGAAACTGCCGAAATGGCAGCGCAAAGTGTTTTCCGGTTGCTGCGGACCCCAGAGCAGCGCGGCGGCGCGAGCTGACCCGGCGCTACGATGAACTGATGCGCAGGCTCCAGTGGGCTCTTCCGGCGTTGCTGCTCTGCGCCTGCAGCACCCGGCCGGATCCGCTGCCGCAATTTCCGCGGCTCGTCCTCTGGGCGTGGGAGCGGCCGGAGCGGCTGCAGTTTGTCGATCCGCACACAACCGGCGTTGCCTTTCTGACACGCACAATCTCCTGGCGCGGCGGCCAGGTGGAATCGCGCCCGCGTTTGCAGCCGCTTGAAGTTCCCGCCGGGGTGGCGCTGATGGCTGTTATCCGGCTCGAAGGCACGGGAGTGCTGCCAGATGCGCAAGTGGTTGCGGAGCCGATATTGCACGATGCTGCGCGGCCCGGCATTCAAGCCTTGCAGATTGATTTCGATGCCCGTGAATCGGAGCGCGCCTGGTATCGCGGCTTGCTCGATCGTCTGCGCGCCGGTTTGGCAGCCGGTGTGCCATTGACCATCACGGCATTGGCGTCATGGTGCGGCAATGATTCGTGGATGCGCGGCCTTCCGGTAGCCGACGCCGTGCCCATGCTGTTTCGCATGGGAGCCGGCGAGCCTCGGGGCAAGGTGACCTTCCGCGCCGCGTTGTGCCAGTCCAGCCTGGGCATCTCGACCGACGAATGGCCCGCCCAGGTGCCGCGCGGCCGGCGACTATTCGTCTTTCATCCGCGCCCGTGGGATGAGGAGACTTACCGCGCGGTCTTGACTCGGGCCAGGAGGTGGCAATGAAACTCGTGCGAATGTGTTGGATCGCGGCGCCGGCTATTCTGCTCCTGGTGCCTCCGGAAAGCGAGAGCTGCGGACCGTTTCTGCCCGAGGCCCAGTTTGTGTTTCGACTCGGGCCGGTGGATGAGCTGCCTTATTACCACGGGAGGCTGGGGATCGTACAGCCGACCTACCGCCGCCGCAATCTGATCGTGGCATACCGCTATTTCTCCGGCGTGCCGCTGACCCAGGAAGAAATAGCGCCATCGCTGGCTGGTCCGGCGCCCCAGGCCGAAACGCAATGGTACGGCATCGACACGTCGCCGACGGCCGGCGCCTGGCTGGTGGCGCGCAACTCCGTACCGGGGATTCAACCGGTCAAGATACCGGCTGCGTACCGCAAGGTGCCCGGCGGCAACGGCTGGCAGACCTACCAAGATTGCCTTGACGACGCCTTCACCACCGCCGCTGCAACGTTGCAGCAGCGCATGGCCAAATGGGGTTCGGGCAGCGCCGAAGTGGCCGAATGGGTGCGAGGCCAGGACCTGGTATTTCAGAACTGCAGCCAGGGCGTTCACCTTCCCATGGATTTGAAGCCAGCCTCGAACCCGCTGCTGGCAGCCGACCGCCGGTACCAGATTGCCGCAGCCGAGTTCTACGCCGAGAAATTCGACGACGCGGAGCGCGATTTCAAAGCGATGGGTGAGGATGCCGCGTCCCCCTGGCATGATCGAGCGCCCTACCTGGTTGCCCGCACACTAATTCGCAAGGCCACGCTGGCCGGCGACGCGCAGGCGATGCAGGCAGCCGCGCAGCAGTTGGGTGCTGTCCTCAATGACCCAGCCCGCAAAGTCCTGCACGACCCGGCGCGCAGCCTGCTCGAGTTTGTTCAAGGACGTCTCGACCCCGAAGGGCGCATGGCCGAGTTGGGCGCGGCATTGGTCAAACCGGGAGGCGACCCGCGTTTCGATCATGACGTGACCGACTTCACCATGTTGTGGGATAAGTCGGGGCACGGCCCCGCCAGCCGGTGCGATCTGGCCGACTGGATTACGGCTTATCAATCGCCCGACTCCTCCAGCCACGCTCTCCAACGGTGGCGGCAGACCAAGAACCTTGCGTGGCTGGTGGCGGCGCTGGAGGCGACTGCCGTCAATAATGCCGCGGCGGAGGAATTGATCGCCGCCGCGCGCGCGCTCAAGCCCAACCAGCCGGCTTACGCTAGCGCCGTGTTCTTCGGTTTGGAGATCGAGAGTCACCGCTCGGCCGATGCCGCGCGTGAGTGGGCCGACCTTGCGCTGGCGTCGCACCAGCCTGCCGACGCTCGCAACAGTTTCCTCGCCCGCCGGCAGTCGCTGGCGCGCAACTGGAGTGAGTTCTTACGCTACGCCCCGCGTGAACCGGCGGCGGCGAATGTGGCTGTGTTCGATACACCGCTGAGTGACTGGGGACTCGAGATTGCCAAAGGCGCGCAGTTTGCGGCAGACTCAGCCGAACTGTTCAACCATACCGTTCCACTGACACGCTGGGTGGATGCAGCGCGCAGCCCGATGTTGCCGCCCAACCTGCAAACCGAAGTGGCGCAGGCCGGGTGGGCGAGGGCCATCGTGCTCGGGCGCCAGGCCGAGGCGCGCGCGCTCGCGGGCAGGCTGGCGGCGCTGAAACCGGAACTCGCGGTGGGACTCCGCGAGTACCTGGCCCAGACCAGTCCTGCGGCTGCAAACTTCGCTGCGGTTTTCCTAATGCTGCGCGATCCTGGCTTCGACGTTAGGGTTCGGGAGGGCTGGCCGCGACAGACCAAGATCGATAAAATCGATAGCTTCCGTGATAACTGGTGGAATTTGCAGCCCGCCAACCCGGACTTCCCAGGGCGGGATTTCCCTAAGCGCGAGTCTCACATTACCTTCCTTCAGCCGGCTGAGCGCGCACAGGGTGAGAAGGAGGCGGCGGACCTGTTCGCCACAGCCGAAATTGCGCCCCAATATCTCTGTCAGCAGACGCTCGGCTGGGCGCGTCGGCATCCGCAAGACCCGCGCGTTCCGGAAGCGTTGCACCTGGCCGTGCGCGCGACCCACTATGGCCCTGGCCCCGATATGCCCACCGGCCTTTCGAAAACCGCGTTTCAATTGCTGCATTCGAGGTACCCGAAAAGCGTCTGGACGAAGGAGACGCCGTTCTGGTATTGAGTCCCCGAAATTAACGGGTAACTTGAAGCATTCCGCGCAACACATAGGTGGGGCATGCTTTAGCTTGCCAGCAAGCCGCCTCTCGCGCTACCCTGGTGAGTCGCCATGTTCTCTTCGCGGCTCGCATGGGATCACAACCCGAACCGGCTTACCGAACTCGTGGCCTCGAAGCGCGCTCAGGGTATTCCGATCCTCGATCTCACCCAGTCGAATCCCACGCGCGCTGGGATCGAATACCCAGAGGAGTTGCGCCGAGTCTTCGACGATCCCGGCGTGCTGCGCTATGATCCGCTGCCGGCCGGATCGCTCGCAGCCCGCCAGGCTGTGGCGGATTACTATCGGCAGCGCGGGCACGCCGTCGATCCCGGCCGCATTCTGCTCACCGCCAGCACCAGCGAGGCCTACTCCTACCTGTTCAAGCTGCTGGCGGATCCCGGCGACCAGGTGCTGGTGCCGCGGCCGTCTTATCCGTTGTTCGAGTACCTGGCGAAAATGGAATCGATCGACGTGCGTCAGTACCCGCTCGAATATCACGGCGCATGGGCGATCGACCTCGATGCACTTGCCCGAGCCATCACCCCGCGCACCCGCGCCGTGGTGCTGGTGAACCCCAACAATCCCACCGGCACTTACGTCAAGCGGGGCGAGTTGGAAGTGCTGACGAAAATGGCGGCCGGGCGCGGCATCGCGCTGATCTCCGATGAAGTGTTTGCCGATTATGCTTTCGCGCCGGATGTCCATCGAGTGGCGTCGCTCGCCGGTGTGGAGGATTGCGCGGCGTTTTCGATGAGCGGGCTATCGAAAATCGCCGGTCTGCCCCAGATGAAGCTGGGTTGGATCGTGGTGGCGGGCCCGGCCCCATGGCGCGCCGAAGCCATGGAGAAGCTCGAATGGATCGCCGACACCTATCTTTCCGTCAGCACGCCGGTGCAGTGCGCGGCGGCGCGCTTGCTCGCATACGCCGCCCCCGTGCAACTCCAGATCCGCGAGCGCACTGCGGCCAACCTGGCCTTCGCGCGACAGGCGCTCGCCGGGACCGCGCTCGAGATCCTGGCGGTCGAAGGCGGCTGGTCGATCGCCATTCGCGTGCCGCGCATCCGCACCGAGGAAGAATGGTGCCTCGATCTGCTGGACCGCGACCACGTCCTGGTGCAGCCCGGCTATTTCTACGATTTCGAAACCGAAGCGTTCCTTGTGGCGAGCCTGCTCACGGCGCCGGCAGAGTTTCAAGAGGGCCTCGCGCGTATTGTGAGACGAGGCGGCGGCCTGCCGTAGGCCCACGGTCTGCCTCGCGAGGACACAACGAGGCGCTTACCGGCGGAGGTCAGATTCTAGCGTAAGCGCGAATCGGAAAGCTGCCCATCCGGCTCACTTTAGGTGGCACCGCGAAGAACCGAAATCCTTCGGTTGGAAGCGCCGCCAGATTGGTCAGATGCTCAGCGATCGGAATATCAGCCGCGAGAAGCACAGTGTGCACCGGCCGGCCTTTCCCCGAAGTATCGTCGATGTTGAGCGAGTCGATCCCAACCAGCACGGCCCCTTGATCGCGCAAATACTCCGCTGCTTTCCCGGTCAAAAACGGGTGGCCCTCAAAGTACTGATCCGTGCGCCAATGGATGTCCCAGCCGGAGTGAATCAGGACCGCACGGCCCCGAACATCGATGGCCGCGAAGTTTGTCCAATCAATCGAGGGTTGTGCCAGGCCCGTCACGCGCACCACCACGCCGGGGAGGTCGGAAACGCTATCGAGCGGAAGTTGAGCCAGGTCACGGCCCGCGGCGTATCTGTGATACGGCGCATCCAGATAGGTGCCGGTGTTGGCTACCATGTCGATCCGGCCAATCTGAAACTCCGTGCCCGGCTCGTACGCGGCGCGAGATTGCTCGTGCGATAAGAAGTCGCAGATCAAGGGTGCGGGGAGCCCCTTGTAAGTCACCATGCCACTCTCGATAACATGGCTGATATCGATGAAGTTTGCGCCGGAGCCTGCCGATACAGGTAAGGACACGGCGGCACGTTTGTGACGCTCTTGGATAATTCGCTTGTTGAGAATCCGGACGCTACCCACCATTAAGAGACGGAGGTCGGAAACGATGAATCTGGCCAGCGCATCGTCGGCGATGTCATCGCCTTCTATGTCGAGCCGAAAACCCTGTCCCTGGAGCCCGCCGCCGTTGGAGAACTCAATTTCAAAATCGAAAACCGCGCGTTTATCATCCATTTGCTTACGCTGTCCTGGCTCTGTCGAGCGGGCCGCGGAGGCCGCGCCGTCCGGCGCGGCGGCAGCCTGCCAAGGCCTCGCTTTCCCAGGTTCGGTTAACGGCTTCCGCGGCCGCCGCCCGCGGGCCGCGGGGCCGGCAAATCTTTGCGCGGCAGTTTTTCGGCGCGCGTGGCGGCGTTGTAGACGAAGTCGGCTTCAATCACAGCCATCTGTTCCATGTCTTCGCGCTGGATGCGGTCGTAGACGTCCATGTTGGAGTGGTGGGTCCGCGTTTCGTAATCCATCGGGTCCTGGATGAACTGAAAACCGGGCAAGCCGACCGCGTCGAAGGACTGATGATCGGTGCCGCCTGTGTTGCGGATGGTGACCACGCCCGGCGTGAGGTCCTTCAGCGCGGCGAACCAGCTTTCGAAAATGGGCCGCACCATTTCGTTGCCTTGCAGGTAAATTCCGCGTATGCGGCCGGTGCCGTTATCGATGTTGAAGTAAGTGGAGAACTTCTCGTGCTCCGCAGTAGGCTTCATCACCGTGGGATCGGCGAAATGCTCCTTCACATACGCAGCCGAACCGAGCAGACCTTCCTCTTCGCCACCCCACAGGGCCATCCGCACCGTGCGGTCCATTTTGAGGTTGGCCGATCTCAGAATGCGCATCACCTCCATAGCCAGCGCGGCGCCGGCTCCGTTATCGGTGGCTCCGGTGCCGTAGTGCCAGGAATCGAAATGGCCGCCTACCATCACCAGCTCATCGGCCTTCGCGCCGCCGGGAATCTCGGCGATCACGTTAAACGAGTCCGGGTTGTCGGTAAAGAAGCGGTTCTTGATGTCGAAGGAAAGTTTCACCGGCACGTCGTGCTGCAGCAGGCGGGCGATGCGGTTGTAATGCTCCGCGGCCAGAATGACCTGCGGCGGGTTGTCGGTGTGCGCGCGGTCGGCACCACCGCCGAACAGCGTGCCGCTTTCGCCGAATCTGGAAATCTCCACTACCACCGCGGGTTTTTCATCTCTCCAGAATGCTTGCTGGCGCTCACGGAAGGCGCGCATCTCCGCGAAGGTCATGCTGGGCTGGCCGGGAAAGCCGCCACGTCCGCCGCGGCCCCCGCGCCCACCGGGGATTACGTCGAGCGCCAGGTCGTTCAGTTCGTCGGCTGTGTACCGGCGGCCGAGCGGCGTCGTGGGGAACGGCAGCTCGCGCGGCGCGGAAACGAGCACGATCTTTCCCTCCAGCTTGCCATGGAACTTGTCGAGATCGGCCGGCGTCGAAATCGGCGCCAGCATGGCCTCGCCTGTCACCGGGCCGGCCGTGCCCATGGTCCACGCCACCGGCATGCCGATCAGCGGCTGGTAACTGGGCTCGACCATATTGGCCGAGAAATAGGCGCATTCCCAGCCGTTGCCGAATGGGCCCCACTTCTCCAGATGGACTTGGCTCAGTCCCCAATCGCCGGCGGCGCGGAATTGCGGCGAATTGGTCAGGCGCGGGCCGTACCGGTCCGTCAGGTTGTAGAGGATGTCCATCACCTTGGAGTGTTGAAACTCTTCGGTCTTGATCTTGTGGATCGCGTTCAGGTCGACCCGTTCCTGCTGCTGCGCGAGGATCAGCAGCGGAATCGAAACCAACAGCGCCCAAATGGCAAGCAGACGTTTTCGCGGCATACGGGTGAGCATATCAAACGCCGCGCGCCGATGTGTGGCCCAGCGTGGGCCAGCCAAACAGAAAAAACGCGCTCCAATGAGTGTTGCAATGATTGATGTTCTCAATCGGTCGGGTTAAGGTGTGGAAACTTGGGGTCCGCTGCGCGTAAGATAGAAGCATGGCCCGAGGTTGGGAAAGCAAGTCGGTCGCGGCGCAGATCGACGCTGCTGAAAACCATCGCCACCGCGCCGCAAAGCACAATATACCTTCTCCAGATCGGCTGGAACTTATCCGCAAAAAGGAAACGATTCTCTTGTCGCGCACGCGAGTCGTGCGGGAACTGGAATCGTCACAGAACCCGCGTTACCGGGCTCTATTAGAAAAGGCTTTAGCGGATCTGGACGCGCAGTTGTCGGAAATCGCCGCCGTCTGAGTTCAATCGCGGGGCAGGGCACAGAGCGCCCTGTCCGCCCGGAAGCGGAAGTGTGCCTTTTTGCGCCGCTGTTACAGCAGTGGCTCAGACCAGCGCCTCAGTGCGGGGAATGCTCTTAAGTCATCCGCCGCGTCAAAATGAGCGGCTTGGGCGGTAGCCGGGGCGGGAGCGGATGCGGTATTTCCTGCCGACGTCGCTGACGATTTCGACGGTGATCCTGCGGAATCCCTCATTCGGATTGGGCGCCGGGTAGTAAGCGATGGTGTATGAGTTGCTCATATCCTCGCGGATGTCGTCGAAGGCTTCCACCTGGCGCTGCCAGGTGCGCGCCCAATATGCTTTTCCGCCGGTGTGCTGGGCGATGCGCCGGAAGACGCCGCTCGAAATGGGGTCCTTGTTGACTTCGCTGGTGGAGATGACATAAATCGGAATGCCCTCGTCTTCCGCGACTGCGCGCACATCGTCGGGGGCAATCATGCTGGCGTTGTCGGGGCCGTTCGAAAACACGATCACCACCTTGCGGCCGGGCACTCTGGCGGCGTCTCGCAGGGTCAGCAGCAGCGCGTTGTAGAGCGCCGTGTCATCGCCGGCGACGGCGTTGCGCAAGCCGGCGATCGCCTCGCCGTGCTCGCGGGTGAGCACCGCCGCGCGCGTCAGGTCGCGGCTGAAGGTGTAGACGGCCACCGAATCGGCGTGATCCAGGCCGCGCACGAAATCGGCGATAGCGTCTTCGGCGTAAACGAAGCCGTGGTACATGAAATTGCTGGTATCGAACAAAACGAACACGTTGGTGCCGACGAACGCGTCGGGGTGGTCCATGCCCGCCATGCCGCGCCGATTGGCGTCCAGCAAGGGCGTCGCGGTGCCGTCCGGGTTGATCGCCACCGGGGTATTGGCACCTTCGGCGAAGGTCGCGATCTTCTCCGGGATGCCGTCTTCAAAGATGCGGAAGTCGGACGGTTTAAGGCCGTTGATGTAGTGGTTCTTGCTGTCGGTGACCTGGAAGCTGTGCACCACCATGTCCACCTTGACGCGGAAGACGGGCCGTTGCGATTCTTGCGCGCGCAGTAATGTGCCGCCGGCGGCGGCAGCCAGGAATCCTCGTCTCGAGAGTCTCATTGTGGCCTACCGTTAGGGAATTCCTGGATGGCCGCTTTTTGCTCGCTGGCCACGGCGCGCGACTGCTCGCGGACGCCGTCGCCGACCATACGCAACGACCGTAGCACGGCGGGCCAATCCTCCAGGTGGGAAGCGAAGATGTGCTCGATCAACTGCCCGGTCCATTCCGGAATGCGCACGTTGAGTTGCGCCGGCCGCAGGCTCAGTTCGTCACCCAGCGCGGCCCAGTACAGGTTGTTGGATTCCCAGCTTTCCGCCAGGATGCGGCTGGAGTAGCCCATCAGCGTGGGGAACGTGCGCACATTGAGTAATTCAGGCCGGTAGGAGGTAGCCAATGTCGGCTTGGGCGCTCCGAAGGCGCGCGAAATGGCCGCTACGCTCACCTGGCTGGGGACATCGGCAGCCAGAACCTCGATCCGGGCGCGCAGCGAGGATCGGTCGCCACTGCGCGACGGCTCCAGCGTCCGGCTGAGGCAGAATAACTCGGAAGGAGTCACCTCCTCGATCGCTTCCTTCACTTGTCCCTGCTCAAGCAAACGCCGCACTCTAGCCGCGCGCACGGGCGCCACCAGCCGGCTCAGCTCCCCGAGCGCAGCTTCGCGCGCCGGCTCATCCAGCGCGGCGTCCGCCAACAGTTCACGTCCATAAAGTAAATTCAATTCCACCCAATGCATCTGGGCCGGGGTGACGTTCCACCAACGCGGGATCTTGGCGCTTAGAATCATCTGCGGAACCAAATCGCCCCAGATCAACGCCTGAGTCTGCGCGGGCACCAGAAAGTTCTGTTCGGCCTCCGCCAGGGCATACGGCAAAGCGGAGAGGGAGCCCACCAGGCGGCCGCCGCCGTTGGAAGGCCAGCCCGAGCCGTAGGGTTCGGTGGGCCTCCACAAATAGGTTTGGCTCTCGCTGCCGACGAAATCGTGGCTGCGGACAAACATCGGATTGGTCAAAAGCACCTGAGCCCCGGGCGGAACGTAGTACGCGTAGTTGAGGCCGAGCACGGAATCGCGCAGCAGCGGCGCCAGCAGCTCCGTTAGTTGCCTGAGGCGCGCGGGATCGCCGTTGGTCTTTTCAATGGCCAGCCTCAGGTTCAACTTGCGCTCGAAATCGATGTGTTTTTCGGGCCAGTAGCCGAAGCCCATGGCGCTGCGTTCGTTGAGGGTGAGGGGCGCGCGTGGCAGCGGCGTCGCAGCGATGCGCCCAGCCAGCTTCACCAACTGCGCGGTGGCGGCCTTGTCCGGACGCTGGCCGCTCTCGAGCAAATCGCCCATCTGGAACAGCGTGTCGAGCGAAATCAAGCGCTGCGCATCCTGAATCCGCAGCATCTCCTCTTCGATCGTCTGGCGGGTCTCCACATCGTCCGATTGGGCGGCGCCGGCCAGCAGGTCGGCAATCCGTTCCTGGGGTCCGGCCGTGGAATCGGCCGGCTTCGCCGCCGCGTCCAGCAATAACCGGAAGCCGTTATGACCGGCATCGAACGCCTCGCGGGCGTCACGCACGTTGGCGAATCCAGCAGCGATTCCGAAGAAGGCGGCGTCGGCTTTGCTATCGGCGATCGTCTGCTGGCGCACCAGGATCTGCCACAGCGAGATCAGCCCCTGGAACGTCCCGCCGGCGTCGGCGCGCAGGCTCGCCTCGCGCAGTCGCGACAGCGCCTCGGCGGTATCCAGAAACTGGTTGATGGATTTGTCGCTCAACGCGGGCGACTCGCTGAAAGCGGGGAACTGGCTGCCATAGATGCGCCAGGAGCGCGCCAGGCGTTCCACCGTGGCCGATTCGAGCGGCGCGGCGCGGCCGTGGTCGATGTCGGTTAGCGCCATGAAGAGTTTGAGCGGCTCGTTTTCCACCGTCCTGCGGCACAGCGCGAACAGCGCCTCCAGCAGGTCGTCCGGTTCTTTCCAGGTAGCGGATAGCCGCGTCAGCTTGCTGTCGTAACGGACGCGCGGGTTGTTGGAGAACAGGCGCTTCCACACTCCCAAGTCGCCGGGCACGTGCGGTTTGCCGTCGGCGTCGAGCTGCAGCCGGGTGGTCAGCAGCATCATGTCGGCGTTGGAGCGAAACACCGGGCGCGCCGGGCCGGGACTGGTGATTCTTCCCCGCACCGCGGTGTAGAAGCGCTTCAGACGCGCCGGGTCCGTCAAATAGTCCCGCACCGGCGTGTTGATGCGCGCCAGAGCGTCGAAGAGGCTGGCCAGCCAGCCGTCGTCCTTGGCCAGCAGCTTAATGAAAAATTCCGCTCCGCGATCCGGTGAGACGCCCACCAGCTCGCCCCAAGCCGCAGCCGAACGCGCGCCGCCGGGAACGACTGCCTTGCCGTCGCGCAACTCGAACTGGCCGCCGAAGAAATCCAGCACGTGCGCATAGACCCGCAGTTGAGTCAGCGTGGTCGCATTCCGCATGGCGGCGGCAGTGACAGGATCCAGCTTGGACAGCCCCAGGTAGAGACGGCATAGCGACGGATCGCCAATCAGCGCCTCGAGGAAATCCGGCTCCTTACTCCCCGCGCTCCAGTAAGCCGGGCCGAACAGAACCGGCACGCTGGTCGGATGAAAATCGTAACGAAAGGGGCTGTTGGTGCGCAGCGCCTCTTCCAGGCGGTTGACCGGAAAGCCGGAATCCGCGGTTATGAACGCGCGCCCCGCATTCACCGTCTCCAGTACCACCTCCGAGCCGCAGCCACCGCGCATGCGGAAGCCGAGGATGCGCAAGAGGTCGGCGACGTTGGGCGAGTCGCACTTGGGCACCTGGATGACGTACTGCGGTCCCGCCAACTTCTGCAACTCGACCGCCTGCGCGAGGTAACGATGCAACAGCTTCAGGTACTCGGTCTGCTCCAGCATCTCGTTGCTGCGCGCCGCCTGGTAGCCGTTGGTGACGATGTTCCGCGCCAATGCGGGCAACACTTCCTCAGGCGCTGAGCCGGGCCGAATGGCCGCCATGCGCGCGAACGGACGCATCGGTCCGGGTATGGAAATAGTGGGCCACGCCACGGCCGGCTCGCTCGGAGGGGCGGAGAGAAGCGGCTTGCCCGCGATGGCGCGATACGCTTCGCGGTCGCGAGCCGACGCCTCGCGGTCGCCGGCCAGCAAATCGAGCGTCACCAGCCGGCGCGCGATCTCGGCTTCTTCCGCCGCTCCGCCGGTCCGGCGCAACTGCGTCAGCAGCCTCAAATACATCGCCCGCGCTTCCGGCTGGCCGTACTGCTCCAGGAACTCCGCGTAGGATTTGAGGGCGGCGGGGTCGTCGGGATTGTGCTGAACCGCGCTGGCCAGGATCTCGCGAGCCTCGTTGGCATCGCCGGCGGCTTCCAATTGGCGGATCCGCGCCGGGTCCTGCCAGGCCGACAGGACAGAAACCGGAAGCAAGCCAACAGCCGCGAGTGCAATCGATAGGAACTTCATCGATGTCCCTCCGTTTACGACGTTTCAATAACTCTATCACGTCCGACTGCGGCATGGGCAGTGGTAAGGCACGCGGAGAATGTAAGTGACAGGTGTAACCTGCTTGCGGCCGTGCTTTGCGGCACAGCGATGCGCCGCCGGGAACTGGAGAAGGTGTTTACGAAACAACCGGTGCTACGAGCATGCCGTTAATCCACAAGATTGGCGCGGGCCGGGACACGCCCGGCCCTCACAGAAATCGCGCGTTCGGTGCTTATTCGATGGTGGGACCGAAGTAGCCTTGCGCCAGGGCCGGTTCGGCATCGAGCGCCTTGCTCCAGCATGCGCGGGCTTCTTCGCTCTTGCCCGTCGATTCCAAAATGCGGCCGAGGTTGAGCAGCGCCTCCGGCATATCCGCCTGCAGCGCCAGCGCATCCCGGTAAAGGCGGACGGCCTTCTCCGGCTGGTCGGCCTTCTCGTACATCAGTCCGGCGTTGTAGAGGATTTCAGGGGAACGTTCGCCCAGGTCGATCAGCCGCACGTGATGTTCGAGCGCGGTGTTGAAGTCGCCCGACTGGATCGACAGCGCCGCCATGCCGCGCAGCGCATCGACGCTCTTGGGGTCGGCTTCGAGCATCTTGTCATACAGCCGCTCGGCGTGTTCTTTGTCTCCCATGCCGGAATAGGCCAAAGCCAGGTTGGCTTGCGCCTCGGGCCAATAGGGGCGGTACTTCAGGCAGCCTTCGAAGGCCTCGACGGCGCCGCGGAAGTCCTCCCGCTTCAGCCGCAGGTAACCCATCCGGAAGCGGGCTTCCTCTTCCTTCGGAGCGCGCTCGAGGACCTGCCGGTACCAGCGCTCGGCTTCATCGTACTGGCTGGCGTGTTCGAGCAGCAGGGCCACGTTCCACATCGGAGCCAGGGCTTCGGGCTGAGCCGCCATGGCGCGATCGTAATCCGCGCGGGCAGCGGCCATGTCGCCTAGTTGTTCATGCACGACGCCCAGGTTGGTATGCGCTTCGGAAGATTGCGAGCGCAGCTTGATGGCCTCCTGGTAAGCTTCCGCCGCCTGCTGCCAGCGTCCCGATTTCTGGTGCGCCAGCGCCAGGTTGAACCAGGCTTCGAAATGGCCGGGAACGGCGTTGACCAACAGGTTGCAGAATTTGGCGGTGAGTGCATGCTCATCCGACGCCGACGCCCAGGCCGCCAGTCCTTCCAGCGCCACCGTGGACTCGGGTTTGAGTTCCAGCAGCCTCTCGGAGAACTCGCGCACCATGTCGAAATCCTCCTTCGACATGCCGATCAGCACCAGGTTCGCCAGCGACTCTTCCGAATCCGGGTTGCGTTCAATGATCTTCTGGTAGATGGCCGCGGCCTCGTCGGCGTGGTCAAGCGATTGCAATGCGGCTGCCTTGCCGAACAAAGCGTCCTCATGTTGGGGCGCCGCCGCCAGGCAGTGCTCGAATGAGAACAGGGCGCTCTTAGGATCTTCGAGGCGCAGGTGGCACACGCCCAGCCCGAGGTGGGCGTCCAGATGGCCCGGTTCGAGGGTCGAGGCTTTTCCAAACGCCTCCGCCGCTTCTTCCCAGGAGCCCAGGCGCTCCAGGCAGACGGCCAGGTTGAACCAGCCCATCGCATACTGCGGCTTGATCTGCGTTAAGGCGCGGTAGCTCTTGGCGGCTTCCTTGTGATCGCCCAACTCGAACTGGATGTGCCCCATCGCCCGGTAGATTTCGGGCGAGGCTTCGTTGGCGGCGATGGCGCGCTGCAACTGCTTGAGGGCTTCATCTCGCTTGCCGGCCAGGTGCAACGCGACTGCGCGTGCTAAAAAGCCGGGCCCGCCCATGGCTGCCCCTTCTTTGTCCGTCATGTCTGGCGCCGGGCCTCGCAGGGGCTGAACCTTAGCGCTGGTTCGAATTGGGTTGGTGCTCATCTCTCTTCGTCCTCCTTACCGGTCGGATACACCCGTCACCAGACGTATCCAGTAGAGGCGCGCCCGGTTGTCCGGGGCGCCCAAAAATCCCACGCCGCCGATGGCGAGGCGGTTGTCGCTCCATCGCTCGATGGTTTCGCCATCTATGGCGACCGTAAAATCATTACCCCTGACACGCGTTTGGATAGTAACGGCTGCTTTAAGACTGCCCGCCTGGCGGACCGGCGTGGTAACGCTCAATCCCGGCGCGCCGTCGATCACCGAAGACCGCGTGAAGGTGCGTCCCTGCGGCGAATTGGATATCGTCGCCAGATGATAGTTCTGCTCGTCGGTGGCTCGAAACACCCAGCTCAGGCTTTTCTGGTCAATGCGGGCCAGAAACTCGATATCGTAATCGATCAAGGCGAGCGACGGGGCGAACAGCGCCAGAGCGGCACTCGCCGTAGGGCAGGCCCGTCTCGCTGCTGCGGCGAATGGCCGCCAACTCCGCCTCCTCGGGCGTCTGCTGGACGTAGGCCGACCAACGCCGCTGCCGCACCGCCGGATAGCTCGCCAAGGCGTCGTAGGCCGGCACCGGATCCAGCAGGGCGTCGCTGCGCCCCCGCCATGGCAGGCGAAACTGCTCCAACGGTAATCGCCCGCTCGCTCCACCATCTTCGCCCGCAAGGGATTGGCTTCGATGTACCGCAACACCGCCAGGAGGTGGTCGTCGTCCTGGATCACGGGGCTCTTGAATCGTCCCTGCCAGACGTGCCCGCTGCTGCGATGAAAGCGGTGGTAGCGCTGCGTGTGCGACACCAGCAGGCTTTGCACGATGCGGCTGATCGAGCCTTCCCGCGGGCGAATGAGCAGATGGATGTGATTGCTCATCAGGCAATAGCCGTACAGATCGAAAGGCTTTCGTTCCTTGAGATCGGCGATGGCTTTCAGAAAGGCGGCGTAGTCAGGCAATTGGTG
>CAVXJY010000100.1:0-4634 GCA_963761855.1 Bryobacterales bacterium
GCTAGGGGCACACGGGCAAGCTAAAGCATGCCCCACCAATGCCAGCGTTCCGCCGGGTGGGGCACGCTTTAGCTTGCCCGTGTCCAGTCGGGCGCTGGGACTGTTTCCACATTATTCGTCCGTGACGCAGCCGAGCGCGGCGCTTTTCACGAGACGAATGTACTTCGCCAGCGTGCCGCGATCCGCCTTATACGGGGGCATCGTCCAGCTCTTGCGCCGGGCCGACAGCTCCTTCCTGGTAAGACCGACGGTCAGCGCGTTCTTTGAGGCGTCGATGGTGATGCGGTCATTGTCCCTGACGAGCGCAATCGGGCCGCCCTCCTGGGCCTCGGGTGTGACATGGCCAACGATAAAGCCGTGCGACCCGCCTGAAAAGCGCCCGTCCGTTATCAAGGCGACGTCTTTGCCCAAACCCGCGCCCATGATTGCCGACGTGGGCGTAAGCATCTCGGGCATCCCCGGACCGCCTTTTGGCCCTTCATAGCGAATCACAATGACGTCGCCTTTTTGAATTTCCTTGCGCTCCAGTGCGGCCAGCATCAGCTCCTCGGAGTCGTAGACGCGCGCCGGACCCGAGAACAGAAGGCCCTCCTTGCCGGTAATTTTGGCAACGGCCCCGTCCGGCGCAAGGTTGCCCCGCAGAATCTGAATGTGGCCGACCGGTTTAATTGGTTTGGAAAACGCGTGCACAATTTCCTGCCCGGCCGCGAGGTCCGGCACACCTTTCAGATTCTCGGCAACGGTTTTGCCGGTCACTGTCAAACAGTCGCCCTGCAATGCTCCTTCGGCCAGAAGCATCTTCATCACCGCGGGAAGTCCGCCGACGCTGTGCAGATCCTCCATTACATATTTGCCGCTGGGTTTGAAGTCCGAGAGCAGCGGCACGCGGTCACTCACCTTCTGGAAGTCGTCAATCGACAACGGCACGTTCACCGACCGCGCGATGGCGAGAAGGTGAAGCACCGCGTTGGTCGATCCGCCGAGCGCAGAAACCAGCACCATGGCGTTTTCGAAAGCCTCGCGGGTCATGATGTCGCGCGGCTTGATATCCAGTTCCAGCAGCTTCTTGATGGCGGCTCCCGCAGCCAGGCACTCGGCGAGTTTCAGCGGTTCCTCCGCAGGCGTGGAGGAACTGTACGGCAGAGACATCCCGAGCGCCTCGATCGCCGAGGCCATGGTATTGGCCGTGTACATGCCGCCGCACGCGCCGGCTCCGGGACACGAATGGCGCACAATCTCCTGCCGCTCGGTGTCGTCGATATTACCGGCCAGGTACTCGCCGTAACTCTGAAACGCTGAGATGATATCGAGCTTCTTCCCGTCACGGTGCCCGGCGCGAATGGTTCCACCGTAAATCATCAACGACGGACGGTTAAGCCGCCCCATCGCCATGATGCAGCCCGGCATATTCTTGTCGCAGCCCGGGATCGAGATATTTGCGTCGTACCACTGGGCGGCCATCACGGTTTCGATGGAATCCGCGATCAGGTCGCGCGACTGAAGGGAGAAGCTCATGCCTTCCGTGCCCATCGAGATGCCGTCACTGACGCCGATGGTATTGAACCGCATGCCGACCAGCCCAGCGGCGGCGAGCCCTTCTTTGACCTTTTCGGCCAACTGGAGAAGGTGCATATTGCACGGGTTGCCTTCATACCAGACGCTGGCAATGCCCACCTGGGGCTTGCTCATGTCTTCCTCGCGAAGACCGGTGGCGTAAAGCATGGCTTGCGAGGCGCCCTGCGATCGCGGCTGCGTGATCCGGGAACTGAACTTATTTAGTTGAGATGGCATGTTCTTATTATGTGTTGACGCGTGCGTTACTTGCAGAATGCCGGTTCGAGTCAGGTGCCGGCAACGGGCGGCTTTTCGATGCGCATGTATTCTACGTCCGAGGTGGCGATCATGCCGGTGTCCATCATCGCCTCCACCTCGGGAATCAGCCGCGCCAGGTTTTCCCAGGTATCTACGATCGTGACCACAATCGGCTGATCCTTCCGCATGAGATGATGGCGATGAATCTCCGCCTTCTCGCCGTACCCTTCCAGGCCGCGAAACACGGTGGCGCCGGCGATTTTCAATTCCAGGCAGCGATTCACGATGGCTTCGTACAACGGTTTCCCGTGGTACCGGTCGCTTTCGCCGAAATGGAGACGCAGCAGTTTGGCTTTCTTAATCGTTCGCATGCGAAGACTCCGCCGCCGGGCGGCTGCGCACCAGGCGAATCACATCCACGTCGGAAAGAACAATGATACCGTCCCCGATCATGGATTCAATCTCGTTGATCGCCCTGGCCAGTTTTTCCTCCGAGTCCACCACCGAGATCATCACGGGCAGGTCATGCGAGAACCCCAACCGCCCGCTCTTGTGCGTATGGCCCTTGGTTCCGTAACCGAGAATGCCCCGGTACACCGTCGCGCCGGCAATATCCATCAGCCGCAAACGTTTGACGATCGCCTCATAAAGAGGTTCGCCATGCCACTTGTCCGACTCGCCCACGTAGATCCGCACCAGCCGGGCGGTGCCTCGCATTTCCGTGTGCGGCTCCTTCGGCGGCGATGGGCGCTCCTTGTTGGCGACTTTGACAACCTGGGTGTCCTGGACTTCGATCACGCCGTCGATCACCATGTCGTAGAGGGTCGGCATGAGCTCCTCGACTTTCTCGGCCGTTTCGATGAACTCGACGCGAATCGGCAGATGCTCGGCGAGCACCTCGATTTTCGTCGTGTGCATCACCTGGTGAGCGCCGAAACCGGCCATCGCGCGCGTCGCGGTAGCTCCGGAAACCCCCTTATGCAGCAGAAAGGTCAGAATCGAGTCGCACAGGGAACCGAAGTGGTGCTGCGTATCCTCATTGACGAAGATCGTGACCTTCTTGGCCGTGCCCTTCTGCAGCATACGGACTCCTTCCGCTCCCCTTAACGCCGGGCTAACATGACCCCGAGCCAGACGGCTATGTAGCCTAGCACAACGCTCGAAACCAGGTTGAACGCCCCGGCCCATAGAGAATTGTCCAATGCAAGATGAGCATGAAAGGGGCAAAGAGGCTGGGGCGGTTTCCAATGCAAGGTGAGCATGAAACAGAGGAGGATGGGGTAGGCGTGGCGCGGCCGGGTGCAAGTGCGCATGGGGAATGCCGAGAGCCTCAGCCGGGAGCAGATCCGCGAATTCCTGACCTCGAGCGAAGCGATCGAGTTTGCGGGGTGCGGACGGGCGGAAAAATACGCCTGGGTGGAGCGCGTGTTGGCGGCGCAGCGGTATGGCGCGCTGAGCAAGCGGGAGCGCGGCGTTGTCCGCGCGTACATGGAAAAGGTGACGGGGATGAGCGCGTCGCAGATGACGCGACTGATCCGGGCGTTTCTGGATCACGGCGCGGTGAAGGCGGCGCCCTACCGGAGGCATCGTTTCAACGCGCGGTACACCGCCGAAGACGTCGCGCTGCTGGCGGAAGTGGACCGGGCGCACGAGCGATTGAGCGGGCCGGCCACGCGGCGGATTCTCGAACGCGAGTACGAGCAGTTCGGCGACCTGCGGTACCGGCGGCTGGCGAAGATCAGCGTGTCGCATCTGTACAACCTGCGAGCCAGCGCGCGCTACCGCAATCAGGCCGCGGTGTTCGAGGCGACGCGGCCCACGGCGATCTCGATCGGCCAGCGGCGCCGGCCCGAGCCGCAGGGCCGAGCCGGATTTCTGCGGGTGGACACAGTCCATCAGGGCGACTGGGACGGCAACAAAGGCGTGTATCACATCAACGCAGTGGACGCGGTGACGCAATGGCAGGTGGTGGGCTGCGCGAGCAAGATCAGCGAAGCCTATCTGCTGCCCGTGCTGGAGGCCGTGCTGCGGCAGTTTCCGTTCGTGGTGCTGGGGTTTCACGCCGACAACGGATCGGAGTACATCAACCATCGGGTGGCGGAACTGTTGGAGAAACTGCGCGCGGAGTTCACCAAAAGCCGCGCCTGCCGCAGTCAGGACAATGCTCTGGTGGAGGGCAAGAATGGGGCGGTGATCCGCAAGCTGATGGGCTACGGCTACATCGCTGGCGAGCACGCTGGAGCCATCGGGGAGTTCTATGCGCACTACCTGAACCCGTATCTGAACTACCATCGGCCATGCGGCTTCGCGACGGTGAGCGTGGACGAGCGGGGCAAGCGGAAGCGGAAGTACAAGAGCGAAGACTACCGGACACCGTTCGAGAAACTGACATCGCTGCCGAAGGTGGAGAAATGCCTGAGGCCGGGTCTCAGCCTGGCCGCCATGGAGCGGGGAGCCTCGGCGATGAGCGACACCGAGTGTGCGCGCCGGATGAGCGCCGCCAAGGCCAAACTCCTGCGGCAGTGCAAGGCGCAGCCGCCGGTTCCACCGCGGTTCCGGTAACGAGGCCGGAAGCCGGTGGAAATGCCGGGGCGGTGGAAAGCATGGAAAACCAAAACCAGGTTTTCCACCCTTCCCACCGCCCCTTGCAAATCCCGCAACCCCGGCGGGATTCGCACATTCCCACCGTCTCGACGACGGCTTCTCATCGAAATCCAAAACCAAAGAAAGGAACTCGGCCGCTGCGCGGCCTCGTCCTTCTCCTACCGCTTCGACTCCGGCCGCACAGAGCCCATTTCATGCTCATCTTTCGATTGGAAAAT
>CAVXJY010000101.1:0-67831 GCA_963761855.1 Bryobacterales bacterium
AACAGCGGCACCTTGATGGCAAAGGCGACGAAGAAAGCGAGGAAGAGCAGCATCTCCTCGTAGGCGGTGAAGGAGAGGCGGCCGCTCGAGAGCTGGTCCAGGATGGCGGCGTAGCTGAACGTGCCGGCGCGATTGTACAGATATATGATCGCCACCAGCATCAGCATCGACCCGGCCATGGTGTAGAGGAAGAACTTTACCGCGGCGTAAATACGGCGCTCGTGGCCCCAGATGCCGATCAGGAAATACATGGGCACCAGGCTGATTTCCCAAAACACGTAAAACAGAAACAGGTCCTGGGCCAGGAAAACACCCACCAGACCGAACTCCAGCAGCAGCAGGAAGGCGAAGAACTCCTTGACGCGGCTCTGAATGGAGTTCCAGCTAATCAACAAGCAGATGGGCGTGAGGAAGGTGGAAAGCAGCATCAGCCAGAGGCTCACGCCATCGGCGGCGATGTGGAAATGAATTTCCGGCGAAGAGATCCAGGGCAGATCGATGGTGAATTGATCGCCGGCGAGCGTTCGGTCGAACCAGCCGAGCAGAGCCAGCGAAGCGAGAAACGTGGCCAGCGAAATCGCCAGCGCCCAATAGCGGCTGGATGCCGGCGAAGATCGCGGCAGGGCCAGCGCGATCAGGAATCCCGCGGCCGGAAGCAACAGAACGAGCAAGAGCAGGTTCATCGCAGGCCTCCCGCGATCATGAGGATCATCACCAGCACGCCGCCGAATGCCACCCAGGTGGCGTAGCTGCGCGCGTTGCCGGATTGGGCAAGCCGCAGCACGCCTCCCACACCCTTGGCACGCGTGCCGATGCCGTTGACGATGCCATCGATCAAGCCTGCGTCGGCGCCCTTCCAGAGCACCACGCGCGAGCCGTCCACGATGGGCCTGACCACGGCCGCATCGTAGATCTCATCCACGAAGTACTTGTTGTAGACCAGGGTGTACAGGCCTTTGGCGCCGCTGGCGATGGAATCGGGGATCTCCGGTTTGACCACATACATCAGGTAAGCCAGCGCGATGCCAAGCAGGCCGGCAGCGCTAGCGATGGCCATGGGGCCGAATTCCTCCGGCGCTTCCACCGCTGGAAAAACGCTGCGCAGAAAGTCGGGGATCTTGAACAGATAGCCTCCAACCAGCGAGAGTGCAGCGAGAATCACCAGGGGAATGACCATCACGGGCGGCGATTCGTGCGGGTGGTGCTCCTGGCCGCGGTAGCGCCCGAGGAAAGTCATGAAGAAAGCTCGGAAAACGTAGAACGCGGTCAGGCCGGCGGTGAAGGTGCCGACCCAGTAGAGCCACGGCGCGCGATGATCGGCCGCCAGCAGAATCGCATCTTTACTAAAATAGCCGGACGTAAATGGGAAACCGGAAATCGCAAGTGACGCGCACAGCATCACGCCGAAGGTCCACGGAATCTTGCTGGCGAGTCCGCCCATTTTCCGCATGTCCTGCTCGCCGGCCAGAGAGTGGATCACCGCGCCCGCGCCCAGGAACAGCAGCGCCTTGAAAAACGCGTGCGTCATCAGGTGGTAAATACCGGCCGAAAATGCGCCGCAGCCGACGCCCAAGAACATGTAGCCGAGCTGAGAAACGGTGGAATAGGCGAAGACCTTTTTGATATCGTTCTGCGCCAGGCCAATGGTGGCGGCGACGAACGCGGTAGCGATGCCGATGTAGGCGATCACGTCCATGGCAATGGGAGCGTGCGTGTAAATGATCCACGAGCGCGCGGTCATATAAACGCCCGCGGTGACCATGGTGGCAGCGTGGATGAGTGCGGAGACGGGTGTGGGGCCGGCCATGGCATCCGGCAGCCAGACGTAGAGCGGGATCTGCGCGGACTTGCCGCACGCGCCCACCATCAGCAGAATGCCAATGAGCGTGAGCAACCCGACCGGCGCGCCCGGCACCTGCCCGAAGACGTGCGCGAAGTCGAACGTGCCGAACTGGCGGAAGATCAAATACACCGCCAGCGAGAAACCGAAATCGCCGATGCGGTTCACGATGAACGCCTTGTTGCCGGCATCGGTAGCGAATTTCTTATCGAAATAGAAACCGATTAGCAGGTAACTGCACAGCCCGACACCCTCCCAGCCGACGAACAAAACCATATAGTTGGCGGCCAGCACCAGCGTCAGCATGAAAAACATGAAGAGGTTGAGGAAGGCGAAGAAGCGGTAGTAGCCGCCTTCATGAGCCATGTAGCCTATGGCGTAAATGTGGATCAGCGAGCCGATGCCGGTGACCACCAGCAGCATGACGGCGGTGAGGCGATCGACCGAGAAATCGGCGCCGATCGAAAGCGTCCCGCTCTGAATCCAGGTAAAGTAATGCTCGGTGTAAGCGCCCGGAAGTGCGCCCAGGCCCCATAGGGTTTTCAGCACCCACAGAAAGGCGAGGACCACGCTGCCGATGGCGAACGTGTTGACCAGCGCCTTGGAAAAGCGGCGGCCGAGCAGGCCATTGATCAGGAAGCCGGCCAGCGGAAGTATCGGAATGAGCCAGAGTCGCATCGGTCGGGTGTCAGTTCTTCATCGAGTCCAGATCGTCGATGTTCAGGGTGCCGCGGTTCTTGAAAACGGTCAGAATGATCGCCAGACCGACGGCGGCTTCGGCCGCTGCCACCACCATCACGAAGAAGGCAAAGAGGTGGCCGGCCACCTGCTGCCGCTGATAGGCGAAAGTGATGAAGGTCAGGTTGACGGCATTCAAAATCAGCTCGATCGACATGAACATGGTGATGATATTGCGGCGGAAAATGAAGCCGGCGACGCCGAGAGAGAACAGCACCGCGCTCAGGATCAGAAACCAGGACAGCGGGACGTGGCCCGTCATTCGAGCTCCTTGCGCGCCAGTACGATGGCGCCGACGATGGCGATCAGAATCAGAATCGAAGTGATCTCAAACGGCAATAGGTAAGTGGTGAACAGAGCGCGGCCAATCGCCGCCGCCGTGCCACCGCGGAAGCCGCCAAAGTGCACCTCAGTGTCGCGCGGGTAAATGCGCGCGGTGAAAAGCGCCAGCAGCGCCAGCAGCGCCACGAGCACGGGCACGCCCAGCAGGCTGGCGGTGAAGGAGCGGCCGGCCTTGGTTTCGCCGCCCGCATTGAGCAACATGATGACGAACACGAACAGCACCATGACGGCGCCGGCGTAGACGATGACCTGCGCGGCGGCGAGGAATTCGGCGCCCAGCAGCAGGTACAGCACGGCTAGCGATCCCATGACGCCGATCAGCGAAATGGCGCTCGAAATGGGATGGTGCTGCACGACCACGTTGATGGCGGCCACCACCGCGATCCCTGCGAAGACGAGAAAGAGAATTAAATCCATTTCACGAATCTCACTAAAACGCGGCGATCACCAGGCCGGTAGCCAGCAGGTTGAGCATGGCCACCGGGAACAGAACCTTCCAGGCGAAGCCCATCAGTTGATCGTAACGGAAGCGCGGCAGCGTGCCGCGAACCCAAATATACAGGAACAGAATGGCACCGGTCTTGGCGCAGAACCAGAACAACGGCAGCAGAATATTCTGGGTGAGCGGCACCAGGAAAACCGCCGCGACGAGGAGAAAGACCACGCCGACCACGGGAAAACTATAGCGGTCGCGCCTGCGCGCCGGGTTCAAGCCGTGGAAGAGGGCTACCAGCCCGGCCCCGGCGAAAACCGCAACCGGCACGTAGCCTGAGCCGTACGCGGCCGGCCACGGCGCCACCCATCCGCCGAGAAACAACAGCGTCGCCATGCAACTCACGGTGATCATGTTGGCGTATTCCGCCATGAAGAACGACGCAAATTTCATGCTGCTGTACTCGGTGTGAAAGCCGGCCACGAGCTCGTTCTCGGCTTCCGGCAGATCGAACGGCACCCGGTTGGTTTCGGCAAATGCAGCGATGATAAAGACGATGAAGCTCACGTATTGAAAGCCGTGAAACAGGTTCCAGTTCCACAGCCAGCCATCCTGCGTGTCCACCAGTTTTCGCAGGCTCAAAGTATTCGAGATCAGCAGCGGCGCGGCCACGGCGAGCGAGAGCGGCAATTCATAGCTGACCATCTGCGCCGAGCTGCGCAGGCCGCCCAGCAGCGCGTATTTATTGTTCGAGCTCCATCCGGCGAGCGCGATGCCGTACACGCCCATCGACGAAATCGCGAGGATGAAGAGCACGCCGAAGTTGAGATCGGCCAGCTGCATATAGGTGCGGTAGCCGGCCACCTGGATGGCGGGGCCGAAGGGAATCACGGAAATGGAAAGCAGCGCCATGGTGATGGCCAGGAACGGCGCCGCCAGGTAAAGCGCCTTGTTGACGTAGGGCGGCACCAGGTCTTCCTTGGTGATCAGCTTGATCACGTCCGCCAGCGGTTGCAGCAGGCCGTGGGGGCCCACGCGATAGGGACCAGGCCGCACCTGGATGTGGGCGATCACTTTCCGCTCCACCCATTGCAGGTAGGCCAGGATGGTCATGAGCGCGCCGAACACCACGAATATCTTGATGAGGCTGATGACGATGAACGAGTCCATTAGCGGCTCAAGCGGCTTTCCAGTACGGAGTTCAGTACCTTAGAATAACGCCCCAGTGTGCCCGACGCGAACAGGCCGTTGCGATCCGACCGCGCCAGGCCGGAAGGGACAGAGACGGCAATGCGCCCATTGAGGGGCATGGTTTGCGCCGCGCCGCCGGTCGAGAGCACCGGCAGGGCGACGTCGTAACCGCGAACGTTCCTGCGGACTTCTTCGAAGACGGCTTCCGAAGTCCAGGGTCCGAGGGCGGCCGCCACTCCCATCTCGCGCGCAATGAATCCCATGATTTCCAAATCCGGCTTCGCGCCCATGGTGTCGATGGCGCGCTTGAGCCGCTGCACTTCACCGGTGCCGTTGGTGACGGTGCCGTTCTTCTCATAGGCACAGGCTGCCGGCAGCACGACGTCGGCCTGGCGCGCGGTCTCAGTGAGAAACAAATCCTGCACCACCAGGAAGCCGGCCTTGCGCTCGAAGTTCTCCAGCGGATTGGCGCCGACGACCCACAGCACGCTCAGCTCGGCGACGAGCATTTCGTCCAGGTGCAAACCGGGCCGGCCCGAGGGCTGGAAGCCCGGCAGCAGTTCCGGCGTCAGTCCCATATCGATGGCGCCGCGTGAATTGGCGTAATCCACCAGGCAGACGTAGCGCACCGGAATGCCGAGCGATTCGCCGAAATCCACCAGCTTGCGCAATTCCCCGCCCTGGTAAGAATCGTCGAACAGGATCACCAGCTCCGGCTCGGCTTTCAGCTTGTCGCGCAGCGATTCATAGTCGCGGCCCCGCACGGTGGCGGCGGCATAATTGTCTTCCCGCACTGCTTTGGGCGTTACCACGTAGACATGCGCTTTGTGGTGCCGCCAGTTGGCGCGGATCTGGTAAGAAAGCAGCGGATGCTCCAGCGCCAGGTCGGCCCCGAGCACCAGGAACGCCTTGCTCTCGTAAAGGTCCGCCACGGTGGCCAGTTTGGCCGCTTTGCCGCTTAGCGCGTCCAGCAGCGTGACCACATCCCCGGTGCGGTGATGATCGATGTTATTGGTGCCGAGCACGGTCCGCGCGAACTTCTGTAAATAGTAGTTTTCTTCGTTCGTGGTGTGGTTGGAGCCGATGATGCCGAAGCTGCCCGTGCCAACCGTCTGCTTGAATTTCTCGGCCACGCGGGCGAGCGCCTGCGACCACGAAACCTCTTCCAGCTTGCCGTTGACGCGCACCAGCGGCGTCTGCAGGCGGTCGGGATGCTCGTAGAAATCGAAGCCGTAGCGGCCTTTGATACAGAGAAATTCGCCGTTGATGCCCGAGCGGTCGCGGTTGTTGCCGCGAATAATGCGATCGTTGCGCGTGCCCAGCGTCGTCTTGCAGCCATCCGAGCAATGCGTGCAAATGGTGCCGACGTGGGTCATCTCCCAAGGCCGCGTCTGATAGCGGTAGATGCCGCTCGTCAACGCGCCGACAGGACAAATGTCGATACAGGCGCCGCACTCGTCGCATTCCAAATGGTCGCCGTGGTTGGGCGCGATTTCCGAAACCACGCCGCGCTGGACCACGCCGAGCGCATTGACGCCCATGCCCTCGTTGCAGATGCGCACGCAGCGGTAGCACAGGATACAGCGCGGCGCATCGAAAAACACCACCGGCGAATATTGTTTTTCCGGCGTATGAACCTTGGTCTCCGTATAACGGCTAACGCCGGCGCCGTAGCGGAACACCATGTCCTGCAACTCGCACTCTCCGCCCTTGTCGCACACCGGGCAATCCAACGGATGATTGGCGAGCAGGAATTCGAGCATGTATTTGCGCGCCGCGGCCACCTGCGGCGTTTCCGTACGCACCACCATGCCCTCGGCCACCGGCAGCGTGCAGGCGGTCATCAGCTTGGGCATCTTCTCCACTTCCACCAGGCACATGCGGCAGGCGGCCTGCAGGGTCAGGCCTTCGTAATAACAGAACGCCGGTATCTCAATGCCGGCCAGTTTAGCGGCGTCGATAACCAGCATTCCGGCCGGCGCCTGCACTTCGTGGCCATCGATCGTGAGTTTTAACGTGTCGGCCATTACACCGTCACCATCCGGTTGGAATGCTCGAAGGGGCACGGCTTGCCGTTCAGATGATCCTCGAATTCGTGGCGAAACTTTTCGACGATGGAAATCATGGGCAGCGCGGCAGCGTCGCCCAGCGGGCAGAAGGTGCGCCCCAGCATGTTCTTCGCGATGTCGCCCAGCAGCCCGATATCCTGTTGCGTTCCGCCGCCTGAGTGAAAGCGAGTCATGATCTTGGTGAGCCAGTCCGTGCCTTCACGGCAAGGGATGCACCAGCCGCAGCTTTCGTGCGAATAAAACTTCATCAGCCGCAGGCACGCCTTCACCATGCAGGTGTCCTCGTCCATGATCACCACGCCGCCCGAGCCGAGCATGCTCTTGCGCTGCGCCATGGAATCGTAATCCATGGTGGCGCCTTCGCACTCTTCAGCCGTCAGCACCGGGCACGACGAGCCGCCGGGGATGAACGCCTTCAGCTTTTTCCCGTTGGGGATGCCGCCGCCCACTTCCTCGATCATCTGTTTGACCGGGAAACCGAGCCGCAGTTCATAAACGCCCGGTTTGTTGAGGTGGCCGGTGAGGCAGGTCAACTTGGTGCCGCCGGCCTTAGGCACGCCCAGTGCCGCGAACGCCGCGCCGCCATTCAGAAGGATGGCGGGCGCGGCGCAAAATGTCTCGACGTTGTTCAAGACCGTGGGACACTGGAACGCGCCCACCACGGCCGGAAACGGCGGCCGGATGCGCGGTATGCCACGCTTGCCTTCGAGCGATTCCAGCAGCGCCGATTCTTCGCCGCATTCGTACGAGCCGGCGCCGGTGTGCGTGTACAACTCGAAATCGAAACCCGTGCCTTGAATGTTCTTACCCAGCCACCCACCCTGATAGGCTTCGGCAATGGCGCGGTCCATGATGTCGATCAGGTAGCGGTACTCGCCGCGAACGTAAATCCAGCCGGCGTGCGCATCCACAGCGAGCCCCGCGATAAGAACTCCCTCAATCAACTGGTGCGGATCGTTTTCCATCAGCACACGATCCTTGCACGTGCCGGGCTCTCCCTCATCGGCGTTGACCACGATGTATTTCGGCTTGGGCGAAGTGCGCGGCACGAAACTCCACTTCATGCCGGTGGGAAATCCGGCGCCGCCGCGGCCGCGCAGGTTCGACGCCTTCATCTCACTGATGATCTCGTCGGGCGTCATCTTCGAGGCCTTGAGGAATGCCTTGTAACCGTCGGTCGCCAGGTAGGTCTCGATGGACTCGGAGTGCGGCATCCCGAAGCGGCGCGATAGCACTCTGGTTTCGAGCGGGCTGGGTTCGTTGTACAGCATGGTCTATTGCTTCTTCCTCAGGCTGTCCAGAAGCCGGTCGAGTCTCGCCGGGGTCACGAAGTGATGAAACTCGTAGTTGATTTGAATCGCAGGCGCCCAGGAGCACGCGCCCATGCACTCCACTTCTTCGATGGAAAATTGCCCGTCCGGGGTCACACCGTGATTTTCGATGCCCAGTTTCTCGCAGGCGTGTTCGAGCAGGCGGTCGGCATCGTGCAGCAGGCAACTGATGTTGGTGCAAACCTGCACGTGAAATTTGCCGCGCGGCTGGCGGTGCAACATGCTGTAATACGAGACCACTTCATCGATCTGCAGCGGCGTCACGCCGACCCGTTGAGCCACTTCTTCAACCAACTCGTCGGTGACGGACCCGATCTCATCCTGCGCATAGAGGAGCATCGGAATCATCGCCGCGCGCTGGCGCCCGGCGGGATAGCTTTCGAGCAACTTGGCGAACTTGGCTTCCAATTCGGGAGAAAATGTCATGGGCAGTTTACCGGTCAACATCTCCTAACATGAAATCCGTGCTGCCGATGGCGGCGATGACGTCGGCGATCAGCGTCCCTTCCACCATGCGCGGCACCGCCTGCATATTGCCGAAACTGGGCACGCGCATGTGCACGCGGTACGGCCGCGGGGTGCCGTCGCCGATCACATAGTAGGCAAGCTCGCCGCGCGGCGATTCAATCACCTGGTAAACTTCGCCCTCGGGTACGCGGAAGCCCTCGGTCACAATCTTGAAATGATAGATGAGCGCCTCCATCTCAGTCTTCATCTTGTCGCGGTCCGGCAGCACCACGTGCGGCGAATCGGCCTTCCACGGCCCCGCCGGCATCCCCTCCATCGCCTGCCGCACGATGCGCGCGCTCTGCCGCATTTCTTCGACGCGCACCAGGTAGCGCGCATACACATCGTTTTCAGTGCGAATCGGCACTTCGAAATCGAACTTCTCGTAGCTGGAGTACGGCGCGTCCTTGCGTGCATCCATTTTCAAACCGGCGGCGCGCAGCATGGGGCCGGTGACGCCCAGATCCAACATGTCTTCGAGCGGAATGGCGCCGACGCCGCGCGTGCGGCCGATCCAGATGCGGTTGTTGGTGAGCAGATTCTCGTACTCATCCACGCGGCTGGGAAACACGTCGATGAACTTCTTCACCCGCTCCTGCCAGCCTCGCGGCGGCTCCAGCGCCAGCCCGCCGATGCGAAAGTAGCTGGTCATCATGCGCTGGCCGGAGAACATCTCGAAGATACGCAGGATGTCTTCGCGCTCGCGGAAGCAGTAAAGGAACACCGACATAGCGCCGATGTCGATGGCGTGCGTGCCCAGCCATACCAGGTGGCTGTTGAGGCGCGTCAGTTCCGTGAGCATCACGCGCATCCACTGCGCCTGCGGCGGAATCTCCAGGCCGAGCAGCTTCTCCACCGCCAGGCACCACCCCAGATTGTTCGAAAGCGGCGCCAGGTAATCCACGCGATCGGTGAGCGTCACCGCCTGCTGGTAGAGCTTGACCTCGAATTCCTTCTCGATGCCGGTGTGCAGATAGCCGATGTCGGGCTGGCAGCGCACGATGGTTTCCCCGTCGAGTTCCAGCAGCAGCCGCAGCACGCCATGCGTGGAGGGATGCTGCGGGCCCATGTTGAGCACCAGGTTGCGCCTGCCGCCGGCGGGCTCTTCGCCCTCCTGCGTGATGGTGACTCCGGGCGTGTCCGTTTCGCTCATCGTCAGATCCTCGACCCGGTAATGGGGTAATCCTTGCGCAGCGGGTAGCCTTCCCAATCGTCCGGCATCAGAATGCGGCGCAGATCGGGGTGATTGAGGAAGCGAATGCCGAACAGGTCGAACACTTCGCGCTCATACCAGTTCGCGCCACGCCACACCGATGTGACGCTCTCGATGGCCGGATCCGAGCCTTTCACGCGGCATTTTAAACGGACCCGCTCGTTCTTCTCCACCGAATGCAGGTGATAGACCACCTCGAAGCGAGGCTCGGCCGGGTAGCGGTCCACCGCGGTGACCGAGCTCAATCGCACGAATTTTTGATCGTATTTGAGAAACCCGCAGATGCTCACGATCTTGGCTGGGGCAATTTCCAGGGTCAACTCGCCGCGGTCGAACTTGCCGCCCGTGATTGCATCGGCGTCGAAGCTTTCGACCGCAAGAGCAAGAGCGTGTTCGCGCAAGGGATCGGGCAGCATATCAGTCGTTACCGTTTTCGGTCCGTGTTGGAATCGGGGGACCAATCGAGCGCCCCCTTTTTCCAGATGTAAAAGAAGCCGGAAAGTATCAGGACGACGAACACCAGCATCTCGACGAACGCGAACATTTTCAGCTCGCGGTACACCACGGCCCAGGGATAAAGAAAAATGGCCTCGATGTCGAACAGGATGAACAGCATCGCCACCAGGTAAAACTTCACACTGAAGCGGTGCCGCGCGTCGCCGGTGGGAACTATGCCCGATTCGTACGGCATGTCCTTCACGCGGTTGCGCACGCGTTTGCCGAGCAGATAGGAAACTGTGATCAGGCCGCCCGCTACAGCCATGGCCAGCAGGGCCTGTACCAGGACAGGAAAATACACCTCAGTGTAGGATTCTGGCATGTGATCCGGAATATTGAGGCCTAAGTTTGACTATAATGGGTGCAAAAGTAGGGTGTCAACCGATCATGGAAATCACCGTTGTCATCAATGGTGTCGAACGCACAGTGGCCCCCCAACAGACGGTGCTGGAGCTGTTGCGGAGCCTGGGACTCGAGCCCGCGCGCGTGGCCGTCGAGCTGGACCGCCGCATCGTCAAACAAGCGCAGTGGCGCGACACCGTGGTCGCTGCCGGCGCGCAGATCGAAATCGTACAGTTCGTAGGCGGCGGCTAGGCTGGTACGACAGACGATCGGTTTTGATCGTCTGCCGTCATCGCCAACGCACGACACCTTGACAGACAACTGGCAAACCGGTATCTGTCCCACCCGTCCTCGTCACGCAAAGCTGCGAATGGCGCCAGCTTCGTCTTCGTGAACGTCGAAGACGGTATATAGCTTGGTGATCTGCAGCAGGTCCTTGACCCGCTTGTTGAGGTTGAGCAGCTTCAATTGCCCGCCGCTGTTGGTCACGGTCGTAAAACCCGATACCAGCTCGCCGATGCCGGAGCTGTCAATGTAGGAAACTTCACCCAGGTTGAGCAGAATCTTCTTCTGATTCTTGCTCACCATGTCCCGCAGGGTCTCGCGCAGCGCACTGGACCCTTCGCCGAGAGTGATTCGCCCGGCTACGTCGATTACGGAGACGTCGCCAACTTGCCGAGTACTCAACTTAACGCTCACTGAATATCCTCCATGGAATTCTAAAAGAATCTACTTAGACACCGCGAACTTTACTAAAGTTACTTCGGTTCCCGCCGGCTCCAAACGCCGGGCATGAAAATCGTCCATAAACGACCGGATCAGAAAAATCCCGCGGCCGGAAGTGCGCAACAGGTTCTCCGGCGCCAACGGGTCCGGCAGGTGGTTATAGTCGAAGCCTTCGCCCTCGTCTGCGATCCGCACCGTGAACCGGTTGCCGTTCATGCTCACCGAAAAGCGCACCTTCTTATTCGTGTTGTACCGGTTGCCGTGTACCACGGCGTTGACCATGCTCTCCCGCACAGCCAGTCCGATCTTCATCAGATCTTCGTCATCGAACCCGGCCAGCCGCGCCAGGCCCACCGCCAGGTCTTCGGCCTGGTCCACGCTTTCCAAGGTGGAATCGAGCGATCTTTCCACGGATTCCGTTCCTGGGCGCGAAAAGTCCCCCATTGTGATCGCGGCCGCGCGGCCAAAGCGAATGGCTAGAATAAATTACCGGAGTCGCGAAAGTCAAGGACGGGGGTCGGCGCGCGGCGGCGCAATCCGCCGCAGTTCGCGCCCGCGAGCCTCACAGCGGCACGCGTCCCGAGCCTTGCCCGCGGAACTGCGGCGGCTTCGGCTGGCGGCGTAGTTCGTCGATCAACTCTGTAACCTTGCGCTCAATTTCATCCCGGATCTGGCAATGTTCCTCATAGCTCATGCCGATGGGATCGGGGATCTCCCATTCCAGCAGGCGCCCCGGCAAATTCCCTGGAAGCTGGCGTTGGGACATGTTGACGACCAGGTCAAAGCGGATGCGGGCCAGGTTCTGGAGGCTCTTGGGGAAGTGATCGCGCAAAACGATTTTCTTCTCCTCCATGGCGCGAATCGTATCGGACGCGATGCCCCAAGCCGGCGCCAGGCCGGCGCTCGCCGGGATCATCACGTCGCCGCCGCGCGCGCGCGCGAAGGCCTCCGCCATCTGGCTGCGGCAGGAATTGCCGAAGCAAACGAACAATACGCGGCTGCGCTGTTCGCTCACAGTTTTTCCAGGAACAGCCGATGCACTCGTGCGTCGCCGGTGAGTTCCGGGTGGAAGGTGGCTGCCAGGTGCGGGCCTTGCTCGACCAGTACCGGATCGCCGGCGTAGCGGGCCAGCACTTTGGCGCGGTCGCCGACGCGGCGGATGATGGGGGCGCGGATGAAAACGGCCTCCAGCGGGCCGGGCGCGGTGCGGCGCTCGAAATCGGCGTCGGGTTCGATGGCGGTGACGCGACTGTCTACCTGGCGGCCGTACCCGTTACGCTCTACCGCCAGGTCCATCAGTCCGAAGCTCTCCTGCGCGGGACCGGTGACCTGGCTCGCCATCAGGATGGCACCCGCACAGGTGCCAAATACCGGCTTGCGGCGCGCGAATTCGGCCAGCGGGTCCATCAGGCCGCCGTAGTGTAGCAGTTTGAGCATGGTGGTGCTCTCGCCGCCGGGAATCACCAGCCCGTCGAGGCCGGCAAGCTGCGCGGCCTCGCGCACGTACACCGGCTCGGCGCCGGCGCGTCGCAGGGCAGCGCCGTGGGCGGCGAAATCCCCCTGCAGCGAAAGCACGCCCACCTGCTTCATTACCAACCCCTGGTTTGCAGCAGTTCGCCCTCCGGCAGCTTGGCGATGTCGAGGCCCGGCATGGCTTCGCCCAGCGCGCGGCTGGCTTCGAGCAACTTCTCCGGATTGTCGAAATTCTTGGCCGCTTGCACAATGGCGACGGCGCGCGCCGCCGGATCGGACGACTTAAAAATGCCTGAGCCGACGAAAACCGCCTCCGCGCCCAGTTGCATCACCAGCGCCGCGTCTGCCGGTGTGGCGATGCCGCCGGCCGAGAAGTTCGGCACCGGCAACCTGCCATGCACGGCCACCCACTCGACCAGTTCAAGCGGCGCCTGCAGTTCCTTGGCCTGATGCACCAGCTCCTCTTTGCCCAGGACAGTGAGCTGCTTCATCTCCTTGACAATGGTGCGAATGTGGCGGACCGCTTCGACGATGTTGCCGCTGCCGGCTTCGCCCTTGGTGCGGATCATGGCGGCGCCTTCGGCGATGCGCCGCAGCGCTTCGCCCAGGTTGCGCGCTCCGCAGACGAACGGCACTTTGAAATCGCTCTTGGCGATATGGTGCTCTTCATCGGCTGGCGTCAGCACTTCGCTTTCGTCGATGTAGTCGACGCCCAGCACTTCCAGAATGCGCGCCTCCATGAAATGGCCGATGCGCGCCTTGGCCATCACCGGGATGCTGACCGTGCGCATGATCTGCTCGATGATGGCGATATTCGCCATGCGCGCCACTCCGCCTTCCTTGCGGATATCGGCCGGCACGCGCTCCAGCGCCATCACCGCCGAAGCCCCTGCATCCTCCGCAATCTTGGCTTGTTGGGCGTTGGTGACATCCATAATGACGCCACCCTTGAGCATCTCCGCCAACCCGACCTTGACTCGAAAACTTTCGCTTGTGAATTCAAACATCGCTGTGCTCCTTAAGAAACTGGAAGTCGGAAGTGAGGAGATAGAAGCCAGAATGCCGCGTTCCGGGCCGTGCTCCGAGTGCGTTCGGATTCGAGAACGATTGCAGGGCGTCCACGCAACAAAACGGCCCCAGCAAATTGTATTGGGATCCCGCGATGCGCTCTCACTTCCGTCTCCTCGCTTCTGTCTCCCGACTTCTGCCTTCTTCCGTCTTCACACCATGGCCGAAACCGGCTCATCGCTGGGACGGGCGCTAGCCAATTCCGCCGCCGCCAACTTACCGATAATTGCCAGGCCGTCGCGAATCTGCTGCGGCGTGAGGCCTGCAAAACTCAATCGCAGCCCGCCCGGCTCCATTCGCGATACCGCAAAATAACGCGCCGGCAAATACGCCACGCCCAGCTTCTGCGCGCGCGGCAGCAGCTCACTGGCATCGAGCGGCTCGGGCAGGCTCACCCACAAGTTCATGCCGCCTTCCGGCCGCGTCCAGCGCGTGCCACGCGGCAGCAATTCGCGGCACGCCTCCAGCGTCGCGCGCAAGCGTTCCCCGCCCGCTTCGAGGACGCGCTGCCGATGCGCCTCCAGCCGGCCGGATTCGGCGAATTCGAGCAAAACCGCCTGCGAAAGCTGATCGCTGTGTAGATCGGCCGCTTCCTTGGCGTGGCGCAGCCGGTCGAGAAGCGGCTTGGGGCCAACCACCCAGCCCACCCGCAGGCCGGGAAAACTGGCCTTCGAGAAACTTCGCAGCAGCACGGTTCCGCCACGCCCGTCGAGTTGCTTGAGCGCCGCCACCGGCTGGCCCTCATATCTCAGCTCGCTATATGGATCGTTCTCCACCACCGGAACGCCGGCCGAGCCAGCCGCTTCAAGCAGCCCGCGGCGCGCCGCCAGCGGCAGTGTGGCGCCAGTGGGATTCTGAAAGTCCGGCGTCACCACAATCAGCCGCGGCCGCTCGCGTTCCAGCACGCGGGCCAGGCGCGGAATCTCCATCCCGTCGGCGCCGACTGGAACCGCCGCCAGGCGCGCGCCCATGCCCGTGAGCAAGCTCTTGAGCCCTGGATAGACGGGATCCTCGACCGCCACCGCGTCACCCGGGCGCAGCAGCACGCGGCCCACCAGGTCGAGCCCCTGCTGGCAGCCGTTGGTGATCAGCAGGTCGTCCTCCGCGCCCGCCACTCCTTGCCGGTGTGCTTCTTCGAGCAAATGCCGGCGCAGCGGTTCATAACCGGCGGGCGACCCTAATTGCAAAATGTCGGCCAGGTCCGCCCGCGCCAGCACGGCTGCGCAACTAGCGCGAAATTCGTCCAGCGGAAACAGCTCGCGCGAAGGCCGCGAGGTAGCAAAACTGATGGTGTCGCGCCCCAGCGCCGCGGACACAGGTGCGCCTTCGCCGCGTGGTGCAGGTCCCCGGCCTGCCAACTCGCCACGCCCCAGTAATGCTCCCCAGTTCAGCGCACCGGCGGCTGGCCCCGCAGTGACAAAACTGCCTTTCCCTACCCTACCCGCGATCATGCCCTCGGCCTCGAGCATTTCGTAAGCCGCCGCCACGGTAGTCCTGTTCAGTCCAAGTGAGCCAGCCAATTCGCGAGTGGCTGGCAGCCGCTCTCCCTGCCCCAGCTCACCGGACCGGATTCGACCCGCAAACTGTTCGTACAATTGGCGGTAAAGCGGCACACCAGAGCCATGATCGAGATGCGGAAGAGACTCCATCCAGCCAAAGCATACCATATTGGTGGGCCATCGGTTGGGCAGGCTAATCATCGCTGCTCCGGTGGGCGCATCCCGAGCCGACGCTCAAAGCGCGTGATGCTCTACTGCTGCCCTTTCATTCCCGGGTTGTCTGGCTTCGCCCGCCGGAGGCGGAGCGGATTGGCTTGGCGGCGGCGCACCCGGTAATGCATCGGAGTAGTGCTACTCATCAGCCTGTTCACTGCCGGACTGTGGCTTAGGGCCACTCCGAACAGCATGCAGCAAAACGAAGGCCTGAAGACCGCCGGCCCCCTGGCTCCGGCAACGGGCAGGAGAGCGTCCTGGTCTGCTGCCCGATATTGGCCCAGCACGTTGCGCCGGCCCGTCTTCACCCGTTTGCTACAATCCAGGTTTATGCGCGAACCGCGCCGCCCGCCGCGGTGGACTCTGTTGCTGATGCTGGCCGCGGTATCCGCCGGTGCTGCCTCTCCGCCCACGGAAGACCAGCCCACGGCCAAGAAAAAAGAAGAGCGGACGCAAGTCCTGCAACTTCCAGCCGAGTTACCGGCTACTACCACGGGCAATCCGCGGCGTCTCAGCTTCCGCGTCACGCCACTGATCGGCAAGGGTTTGCTGACACATCAGGTGCGCGAGGCACTGAAGGCCCTTGGGCGTGAATCGGGGGGCGAGACCGTGCTCAAGATCCGCGCGTTCGTGGCGGGATCGGGCGATGTGCGCCGGGTTCACGACCTGGTGAGCGAAGAGTTCACCGAACGCCGCCGGCCGTTACCGGCGCTGACCCTGGTACGCGCCGGCGGCTTGCCGATGGAAGGCGCGCAAGTGGTGTTGGAAGCGGTCGGGGAAGCGCACAAGGACGTGAATCCGCACGGTCTGGCATTTTTCTCCGCCCAGGCCGCGACATCCGACAATCCGCTCGATCCGGTGGCGCCGCTCGTCCGCCAGGCGCTGACGCAACTGGGCCGGGCCGTGAACGCCGCCGGCACCACGCCTCTGAGCGTGCTGCGGGTCACCTGCTTCGTGAGCTCGCTGGCCGGCGTGGCAACGGCGCGCAGCCTGGTGGTTGCCGCGTACCCGCGCGCGGCGCTCGACTACGTGCAGACGCAGAGGTCGCCGGGAAGCGCCGTGGCCGCCTGCGAAGCCGTGGCGCGGTTGGCCTCCGATCCCTCGACACCCCTCCAATTCCTGGACCCGGATGGATTGCCGCGGGAATCCGGACAAGCGTCGGTCGCGCTGGTGAACTCTGCCGAAGTGGTGCTGACGGGCGCGCAAGTTTCCTTCGGCTACCAGCTACGCGAGACGCGGCTGGCGTTCGATCGCCTGCAAAAGGAGCTGACGCAGGCAGGCACGTCGGCGGGCAAAGTGGCCTTCGCCGGTTATTATCCGCTCTCGCTCGATATCGCCAGTCAGGTGCGCCAGGTGCGCGCGGAAGTCTTCGATGCCGAGCGCCCGCCCGCTGGGACGCTCCTGCTGTTCGAAGGGCTGCCCTCCATGGACGCCGGTTTTGCGGTGGATGCAGTGGCCGTGAAGTGATCGCTGAGGTGGGGCAGGCGCTTTCGCCTGCCAACTCGGAATATCCTGGCGCAGAAACCTTCCCCACTTCTCAGCGCGGCGCATGGCTCGTTTCCAACCCACGGAGCCAGTTGCCGCAGAGATCGGCAGGCGAAAGCGCCTGCTCCAGTTGGCTACCGCATCCGCAACGCCGCGATGCGTCCCTTGGGACCCACCGCCAGCACGGTTCCATCCGCCGCGCCCAGTGCGTTGTAGCCGACGGTGTCGAAAGTCCGCCACGTCTGGCCGGCGTCGAAGCTCACGTCCGAGCCGGTAGTCCCGGTGGCGATCCAAGCTTTGTAGTCGGCCAGATACAGCACTGCGGAGCGGTAGCCGGCGGGCGTGCCGGCCGGAGCGCTCCAGGTGCGGCCGCCATCGGTCGTAACGGCAATATTGTGCATGGTCTCCGCCGGTTTACTGTAATCGCCGCCCACTGCAACACCCGCCAGGCCATTGGCAAAGGCCAGCGAGAAAATGCCGGCGGGAGCAACATCGTCGCGAACCGGCGTACGGGCCACCGTCCAATTTCCGCCTCCATCGATAGAATGAAATACGCGAGAGCCTCCCGGCCCGCCGGTGCCGAACCAGGCTTCGCGATTGCCGCGCAACACCAGGCAACTGTTGCTGGCGGCGAAAGCGCCCTCGTCGGGAAGCGCCGCCGGAGTGTGCTGGCGGCGCCAGTGATGGCCGCCATCGTCGGTTGTGTAGACTTCGAATTCGTCATCCACCGGATCGCCCAGCACAATTCCGCGCCGTGCATTCCAAAACGCGATAGCGTCGAAAAAGCCCTTGGGAGCGGGAGCCGTGAGCTGCTGCCGCCAATGCCGGCCGCCATCGGTGGTATGGTAGACGCGCGATTCGGCGCCGCTGCCGACGCTCAACAGCCAGGCGCTTCGCTCGTTAATCGCCCGCACGCCGCGGAAATCCAGTTTTTCGGCGCCGGGAACCGTGCCGGCGCGCCAGGTAGCTCCGCCATCGGTTGTGATCAGCCAGGTTCCAGCCGTGCCGGAGGCCCAGGCCACGCGTGCGTTCACCACGCTGATGCCGCGCAGAGAAGCTTTGGTCCCGCTGACTTGCCCAACCCAGGATTGCGCCCACGCTGCGCCCGCCAACAGCAACACAGTCAGCTTCATTCCCAGCGATTGTAGCCGTGGGCAATCCGCAGGTGCAACATCTGTCCCGAAACTAGTGTTACAGGGCCGCCCGTGAAGGCAGTTTCTCTCCGCTTCAGTCGCGGGAGCTCTTCGCCGCCTCAGGCCTTTCCGAGCGCCGATTTCACGCGCTCCGGCGTCATTGGCAACTGCAGCACGCGAGCGCCCACAGCATCGAAGATGGCGTTCGCCAGGGCCGCGCCCATGGCGATAATTGGTGGCTCTCCACCGCCCAGCGCCGGCGTCTGCGGATTGTCCACCAGCACAATCTCGATTTTTGGCAGCCAGGAGAAGCGCGGAATCTGGTAGCTGTCGAAATTGGTGTCGAGCACCTCCCCGTTGCGGAACCGCACTTCCTCAGTCAGCGAATATCCCAGGCCCATCATCACGCAGCCTTCGGCCTGCTGCCGCATTCCGTCCGGGTTGACCACGAACCCCTCATCCAGCGCCATCACCACGCGCTTCACCTCCGCGCGGCCCGTGGCGCGGTTCACAGCCACTTCCACTATGGTGGCGTTGCAGGCATGGGAATAAACGCCGCACGCCATCCCGGCGCCGCGTCCGCTGGGCGCGCGGCCCGCTTTCCAGCCGAACTGTTTAGCAGCGGTTTCGAGCACGCGCCGCAGCCGCGGGTCTGTCAGGTTGTTCAGCCGGAACTCCAGCGGGTCCACCCGCAGCGCCGCCGCTAACGTGTCAATATGCGATTCCCGCGCGAACGTGTTGCTGTTCACCGATGGCGCGCGCCACGCGCCGACCGCGAACGGGTTCATTCCCGCGGGGTTCCCGCCCATCCATCCGCCCGCCGACGTCACCCGCTTGTGCGGGATGTCGTAAAACGGATCGGCTTCCCGATCCCCCGCCCCGAACACGTGGCCGTCCCAGAGGACGATCCTGCCGGCCGCCACTCCGGCCCGGATCTTCATCACCGCCGCCGGCCGGAACCGGTCATAGAAAAACTCCTCCTGGCGACTGTAGACCACCTGCACCGGGTTACCTGTGATTTTCGCCAGGCGCGCCGCTTCCACTCCCTGGTCCGCTTCCGTCTTGCCGCCGAACCCGCCGCCGACGTACCGGGAGATGATCCGCACCTTGTCGGCCGGCAACTCCAGCGCCGCTGCTACGGCATGCTGCACCATGAATGGAGCTTGCGTGCTGGCCCATACCGTAACCTTGCCGTCTTCGATCTGTGCGGTCGCCGAGTGCGTCTCCATGGGCGCGTGGGCAACGTAGCTATTCAAGTACGTTGCCTCCAGCGTCAGGCCCGCCATCCCTGCGCCTTCCGCCAGATCGCCACTCTGGGCCACCATGCGGGGCTGCGGCGCCGTTGTCTGAATGTGGTCGAAAATCGTCTTGTCGTCGGGACCGGCCGGCGCGTTCTCCCACTCCGCCTGCATCTTGCCTAGCGCCGCCACCGCGATGTCGGGCCGCTCATGGAGCACCGCGATCATCCCGCCGTCCTTCACCACCCGCACGCCGCTCATCTTCTCCGCCGCCGAAGTATCCGCCGATTTCAACGTCGCTCCATGCGCCGGCGGCCGCAGAATGGCCGCGTGCAGCATTCCAGGCAGAATCATATCGCCGGCGTATTTCGCCCGGCCCGTGACCTTGTCCGGGCCGTCCTTGCGCCGTGGCGACGTGCCGATCACTTCGAACCCGCTCGCCTTCACGGGCGCATCCTCCAAATGCCGCTCGATACGTTTTCCTTCCACCAGTTGTGCATACGTCACCGTATTTGACGGCTTGCCCGTTTCGCGTATGCTCCCGGATACCACCCGCAGTTCGCCTGGCGGCACGTGCAAACGCTCCGCTGCCATTTGCATCAATACGGCTTTGGCCTCCGCCCCCGCTTTTCGCACCACCGGCCAGAGCAGCGGCGTACACATCGACCCGAAAGTCCCCATATCGTACGGGCACAGATCGGTATCGCCCATCACCACGTCCACCGTGTCCAGCGCGACATCGAGTTCTTCCGCCAGCCCCATTGCCAGCTCGGTCATCGCGCCCTGGCCCAGTTCCACTTTGCCGACCAGGCACGTCACCCGGCCATCCGCGCCAATTCTCAGATACGCGTTGAGATCCGTCGGACCGCGTTGCCGCCCCGGCAGCCTCGCCGGTTCCTGCGCTTCCGCCACATCCGCGTCGAAAAAGACGAACAGGCCAGCCCCCGCGACTCCTATAAAGTCGCGACGTTTCAGACCATCGGTTTCACGAACGCTCTCAGCCATCACGCACCCGCCTTCGCCGACCCGGCGGCTTGCTCGATCGCATCCAGAATGCGAGGATGCGAGCCGCAGCGGCACAGATTGTCCTCCATGTGCCGCGCCATCTGCTCACGCGTGGGATTGGGCGACTTCAGCAGCAACGCGTACGCGCTCAGAATCATTCCCGGTGTGCAGTATCCGCACTGAAACGCCTTATGATCCAAAAAAGCCTGCTGGATGGCGTGCAGCCCGTTCTGCCCGATCCCCTCGATGGTCAATACCCGCTTGCCAGCCACCGCCTTAAGCGGAGTCGAGCAGGACCGCACTGCCTCGTTTTCCACGATTACCGTGCAGGCCCCGCACAACCCTTCGCCGCACCCGAATTTGGTGCCTGTGAGGCCCATGTCGCTGCGTAACACCCACAGCAGCATCCGTTCATCGTCGGCCTTCACCGCCGCCGTTTTGCCATTTAACGTGAATGAAATAGTCCGTTTCATAATTCTTTGCCCAGACTGAATATAACAGATAAAAAGTACTTGTAATCCTGTATAATTACGCCAATATTATGCCTACAATCCTTCGGAGTTGCCTGCTTGTTTTGCTGCTGGCAGCCTATCGTGCGCCTGCACAGAGCTTGCCTGGGGTGAATACCGCCTGGGAACCGATAACCGACGCCGAGCTGCAAATGAGCGCTCCCACGATTGAAAAGGACGCGGGTGCCGAAGCTCTATTCTGGACCGTTCATGTCGTGGACGATTTCCAAGGGGGACAGGACCCGCAGCGGGTGTTGTACCACTACGTCCGTTTGAAGGTGTTTGACCAGAAAGGCAAAGAGCAGGTCTCGACGATCGACATTGAATCTGGCCCCAAGGTCAGCATCGCCAATGTCGCTGCGCGCACCGTCAAGCCCGATGGAACCGTCGTGGAGATGAAGAGTAACACCGTCTACGAACGCGACCTGGTTCGAGCCAGCGGCCGGAAGAAACACGTGAAATCGTTCGCCCTGCCCGCGGTCGAGCCGGGATCGATTGTCGAATATCGCTACAAGGAAATTCGCTGGGATACGAACATTCTCTACATGCGACTGCAATTACAGAAGGAGTATCCCGTGCACAAGGTCACGTACTATGTGAAGCCGTTGCCGCAGGAGTATACAGGTGATTTTCGGATGGTGGAATGGCCTTTCAATTGCACGCCGTCGCCTCTCAAGCTGGAGCACAACGGATACAGTTCATTCGCGCTGGAGAATGTCCCGGCATTCCATGAAGAGCCCTACATGCTCGCGGATGCTAACGTCCGCCCCTGGGTTCTGCTGTACTATCGGTCCGCCGGGAAGCGCGATCCGGATAAGTATTGGGATGGCATCGGCCGCAAGATTTACGGCGATCTAAAGGACTCGCTGAAGGCAAACAACGACATCAAGCGGGCAGCCAACGAAGTTGTGTCCGGCGCCAACACTCCCGAAGAGAAAGTAACGGCCCTCATCCGCTACCTTTGGAAAAACACCCGCGGCCTCTACGATACGGGGGTGACCGACGCGGAGCGCAATAAGGTCCTGGCCAAAATGCCCAAAGACCGCAAACGAACCGCCGCCGAAGTGCTCAAGAGCGGTCTCGGGACTGCCGACGAGCGGAATCTGCTATTCGCGGCGATGGCCTCGAGCGTTGGCCTGGAAGCCCGTCCCGTATTGTTGCCCAACCAAACTGACATCCTTTTCGATCCACGCATGACGGACGATTACTTTCTCGACAACGTCGACATGGCCGTCAAAATCGGCGACGATTGGAAATTCTACGACGTGAGCGCGCACCTTCCGCCGGGGATGCTGGTATGGAGCGAAGAAGGGCTTCCTTCGTTGTTGAGCGATCCCAAGAAGCCGGTTTTTGTGAGGAGCCCGATCGCGACGCCGGAGAGTTCCCTGACAAAGCGCACCGCCCGCATGACCCTTTCCGAGAATGGCACGCTGGAAGGGGACATCGAGGAATCGTTCGCCGGCCACGCCGCGCCCGAGAAGCGCTCCAAGTTGGAGGGTGAGAGCGAAGCCCGCCAGCGCGAGATCTACAAGGAACTCGTCACCGCCGTCTTCGCCGAAGCCGAGGTCACGGCAATCGCCTTCCGCAACGTGGACAACGCGGCCGAACCGCTGATCGTGAACTACCACATCAAAGTCCCCGCGTACGCCATGCGCACTGCCAAGCGCATCCTCTTGCAGCCCATGTTTTTCGAGCGCGGTGCGGCGCCAGATGCAGCTCAGCCTCGATTTCGCCGCCGACCATTTTTCGCAAACCGTGCAAGGATTGATTATCGTCAAGCCGGGCTCTCTGGCTCTGGGCGCCGATTACGCATTCGCGGCCGGCGAACGCAAGCTGCCGGTGAAACTGGATGCCGATGTGTATCGGGATTCGGTGCGCATCAAGCTGCCGCCGGGCTACGCCATCGACGAGATGCCCGACCCGGTGAAGCTAACCGGCCCCTATGGGACGTATCAAGCGAGTTGGAAATCCGACGGCGGCGACCTTGTGTTCGAGCAATCCACCGAAATCCCCGACGCGCTGGTGCCGGCCGCGCATTACGCGGACCTGCGCGCATACTTCGACAAGATCGGCGGCAGCCAGGAGGCTCCGGTGGTATTGACGAGAAAATGAGATGCAGGGGCCGCCGGATTTGGCGCCCGTGCCCCGATGCGCGCACGCGTTTCATCGATCTTTGACTGACGCGCCCGCCTGTGGCCGCACCTAATGTCGTCGCCCGGCGAGTCATAACCCGCGTATACTGAGCCATTGGGACTCGGAGACTCGGACCTTGACAGCTAACCCGGAGTTCGATCTGCGGGACAAAGTCGTGGTGGTGACCGGCGCCGCCAAACGCATCGGCCGCGCCATTGCGCTGCGGCTGGCGCACCAGGGCGCGCGCGTGGTCATCCATTACCACGGCTCGGAGGCGGATGCCCGCCGGACCGCGGCGGAGTGTGGCGGCGCACCTCTGATCCAGGCCAACCTGGAATCGGTGGCCGAGATCGAGCGCCTGTTCGCCGAAACTCTGAGCCAGTGCGGGCGTATCGATGGCCTGGTGAACAATGCCGCCCGCTTCACCCGCTTCGATCCGCTCGATATTTCGGAAGCCGATTGGGACTTCATCCACGCCGTCAATCTCAAGGCGGTCTTTTTTTGCTGCCAGGCGGCGGCGCGCATCATGCTGCGGACCGGCGGCGGCCGCATCGTGAATTTGAGTTCTCTCGGCGGCATTCGGCCTTGGGCTGAGCACGCCCATTACTGCGCCTCCAAGGCCGGCGTGATCATGCTCACGCGCGCGCTGGCCAAAGCATGGGCTCCGCAGATTACGGTCAACACGGTCGCTCCGGGCGTGATTCCCTTCGACGACATAGACGAGCGCGGCCTTCGCATGGTCGCAGCCACCCCCGCCGGCCGCGGTGGAACACCCGACGAAGTTGCCTCCGCCGTAGCCTATTTCCTCCAGGCCACCAACTTCGTCACCGGCCAACTGCTCGCCGTGGATGGCGGTTTAAGTCAGCGCTGAATGCCGGCGGTTGGGGAATCGGGGAGCGGCCCCAGGGTAAAATACATTTGATGAGCGACACCGAAGACATCGCGCAGCCGCAGGAGGATTTTCACATCCCGCTGCCGCCCGCCTCCTTTTCCTTTCTCGTGCTTTCCCTGCGTACGCAGGCGGAAATGCAGCTTGGACTGATGCCGTATGGTGAGGAGGATCATCCCAAGCCGGAGCTCGACCTGGCCCGCCACACCATCGATATGATGGCCGTAGTCTCGGAAAAAACCAAGGGCAATCTCAGCCTGGAGGAGCAGCGTCTGCTGGAAAACTCCCTCACCGAACTGCGCTTCCGTTTCGTACAGGTTACCGAGGAGGTAGCCAAAGCGGCCGCCCAGGCGAAAGCTTGAATGGCGGCGCCGCTGAAAATCACCGTGCTGGGTTCGGGCACCAGCGTGGGCGTTCCCACGCTCGGTTGCCATTGCGCGGTTTGCACCTCCGCCGATCCGCGGGACAACCGGATGCGCCCCTCGGTGTTGGTGAGCTACCAGGATAGGCGCGTGCTGATCGACACCACTCCCGATTTCCGCTCCCAGGCTCTGCGCGTGCACCTCGATCGCGTGGACGCGGTGCTATTTACCCATGCGCACTTCGATCACATCATGGGCCTGGACGACGTGCGGCCCTTCAATTTCCGGCAGAAGGAGCGGATCCCGATTTACGCGTCGCCGGAAACCATGGCATCCATTCAACGCGTGTTTCAGTATATTTTCGACGGTGTCAAAAAGGAGTCGAATGTGGCCCAGCTCGAGCCGCGTCTGATCGACGGCCGCCCTCTCGAATTGTTTGGCCTCGAGTTTCTGCCGGTACCGGTCCAGCATGGCAGCCAGACGATTTACGGTTTCCGCTTCGGCGCTGCCGCCTATCTCACCGATCACAGCGCCATTCCCGAGTCGTCCCTCGAGCTGCTGCGCGGCTTGGACGTGCTGTTTCTGGACGCGCTCCGCTACAAGCCGCATCCCACCCACTCCACCGTGGCACGGTCGCTCGAAACTGTGGAACGGCTCGCGCCGCGGCGCGCTTTCTTCACCCATATCTGCCATGACCTGGCCCATGAGCGGGCCGAAAGCATGCTGCCGCCGCACGTGCGGCTGGCCTATGATGGCCTGGAGATTCTCGTCGATGGCGGCGCGCCATGAGGATCTATCGCAGTCTCGATGAAGTACCCGCCGATTTCGGCCCCAGTGCGCTCACCATCGGCAATTTCGATGGCGTGCACATCGGCCACCGGCTCATCCTGCGCCGCGTGAAGCAGATCGCCATCGAGCGCGGTTGGAAGCCTTCCGTGCTCATGTTCGATCCCCATCCGGCGCGAGTGGTGGCGCCGCAGCGGGCGCCGCGGCTGATGACGACTCCCGAGCGTCGCGCCTCGCTGATGGCGCTCGAAGGCATCGAGCAGGCGCTGATTCTGCCCTTCACTCCGGCCGTCGCCAGGCTCACGCCGGAACAATTCGCGCGCCAGATCGTGGCCGGCCGTTTGGGAGCGCGCGCCGTTCTGGTGGGAGATAACTTCCGCTTCGGTCATCGCCACGCGGGCAACGTCGAAACATTGCGCGAGCTCGGCGACCTTCTGGGATTCGAGACCGAAATCGTGCCCGCCGTCACCCGCCGCGGCCGGCCCGTGAGCAGCAGCGCCATTCGCGCCCTGCTCGAATCGGGTAGGGTAGCGCTGGCCGCGCGCTGGCTGGAGCGGCCTTATACACTCGAAGGCGAAGTCGTCCAGGGCCGTGGCATCGGCTCCCGCCAGACAGTACCCACCTTGAATCTTTCCACCGCCGCCGAGCTGATTCCCAAAACCGGCGTCTACGTAACCCGCACGCGCGATCTGGAGGCCCCACGCGCCTGGGATTCGGTCACCAACGTCGGCTACCGGCCCACGTTTGGCCAAAGTACCCAATTGTCGATTGAGACCTTCCTGCTCGATCCGTTGGCGGGCGAAACTCCGCGGCGCATTGCCGTCGATTTCCTCTGGCGCGTGCGCGATGAGCGCAAGTTCACCAGCCCGGAGGTGCTCAAAGCGCGCATCCTCCGCGACGCCGCCGCGGCGCAGCGCTACTTTGCGCGCACGCGTCCCTTGGTCCCGCGTCCACCCGTGCCGGCACAGGGTTAGAATGCATCCCGTCCACTTTCTGCTCGGCGGCCTGTCCATCGTCCTGATTGACTTGCTGCTGGCCGGCGACAATGCGCTGGTCATTGCCCTGGCCGTGCGCTCGCTGCCTCCGCGCCAACGCCGCTGGGGCCTCGGTCTCGGCGCGGCGCTGGCCGTGGTGCTGCGCGTCGCGCTCACCGCGCTGGCGGCGCGCGTGCTCCGCCTCGAGTACCTACAGTTGGCGGGAGGCCTGTTCGTGCTCTGGATCGCCTGGAAGGTGCTCGGCGATGCCAGCGATCCGCCCGACCGCGTTCCCGCCGCCACGCTCTTGTGGCAGGCCGTCTGGTACGTCACCATGGCCGATCTCACCATGTCGGTCGACAACATCCTGGCCATCGCCGGCGTCTCCAAAGGCAATCTCCCGATGCTCATCTTTGGGCTCTGCCTCAGCATTCCCTTCGTCGTGTTTGCCAGCAACCTGCTGGTGAAACTGATGAACCGTTTCCCATTGCTGGTCTACGTAGGCGTAGCCATTCTGGGGAAGGTGGCCGGCGATATGGTGCTGGCCGACCCGGTGATGGTGCGCTGGCTCCATCCCACCGAGACATTGCGCTACGCGGTGGACGCTGCGCTAGTGCTTGCGCTGGTGGGCGGCGGCCAGCTTCGCCAGCGTTTTTTTCGGTAGCGTGGCGATGATGATCTCGTAAGAGCGGCCGATCAGGCGTTTCATTTCCTGGGCCGGCAGCGTATCTTCCGTTTCGACACCCACCCAATGGTTGCGCGCCGCATATGGCGCCGGCACCACGCCCGGCAACTCGATCAACTCCGCGTACTCCTCCGGCGTTGCCTTGACCGTAAGAAAGTTGCCCCTCGGCTCCAGGTGAACCACCGCGAATGTCTTGCCCGCCACCTGGAATGCCAGGTGCTCCTCGAACTGCACCACCTCCGCCACCCCTCCCAGCGACAGGCAATAGCGCCGCACCCATTCGATGCCCATGGGGAGATTCTATCAGGCGCGTGCACAAGCCCTCCGGCACGATGTTGTTATACTCGAAAGAGCGCCGCGCACCTACACGCTGGAGTGGCGGAACTGGCAGACGCACGGGACTCAAAATCCCGCGGCCTTCACTGGCCATGAGGGTTCGACCCCCTCCTCCAGCACCAACAAAATAAACTACTTATTGATACGTATCGCCTTGTCCGAGTCCGCTTGCCTGTTGCTTGTGTGCGTATAGCGTGCGGACCCTCTGGTTTCGATTCGTTTTGTAGGGGTAAGCACTTCGCCGCGAGGTAGTTTCTGGGCTGCGTCTTTCAGATCGGCCTCGTCGAAGAACTGTCGAACCATGTTCGAATGCTTGCCGCCGTCAATCAGAAAATCGGCGATTCGGCTGCCCAAACAACCAACCCGCCTGCTTTTTTTGGACAATTCAGCATGAAAAGCGTTCCCCCCGGCGGCAATCATGCAGGCGGACGCTCCGGCAGATTCCGCGGACGACTTCCAGAGCAGAAGAATCAGAAGAAGGGGTCAACGGCGAGCCGCCCCTTCCTGGGCTGCTGGAGCGGCTCGGGATAGAAGAAATGAGAGAAACGGGTCCGATAGAAGCGGTTGAGTGTATAATCGCTACTGGCAAGGAAGCCAAAACCGAAATTCTGGCTAAAGGAGATTCCGATGGCTCAGCGACTCCAACCAAACGGCGTTTCAGCTCGGTGCGACGAATCAGGAGGCCGGGTGGCCTGTGTAGCGGACTTGACCGACGGCGGGACCTTGCGATTTATGTTGGAGTCCACCTTGTCGGGCATTGTTGCAGAGACCTCCAACGTGGACCCTTTACTGCAAGACTATGTTCCGGCGTTTGTGGATGCCGTCATCGTCGCCGCCAGCCAGTGCAACCAATCGCCCCAGATGGCGGATGTGGCGCATACCCTCATCGAGAGCGAACCAACCCCGGTGCAGTGCGCCTTGCTCATCAAATCGCTCCAGGACTTCCAATACGAAGCGCAATGCAACTGCCAGGGCCGCACGCCCGTCCAAATCCTGCCGCAGCGGAGCCACCAGTTGCGGACCGGAATGGGGAAGGTTTGGGCTCGCCTCATGAATGCGTTTGGTGCTGGCGGCCTCGAGGAACAGAGATGGTCGGAGGAAGAGAGTCGCCTGCGGAGCGGCGGCGGCATCCGAGGGTGACCGGCGCCGGCCGCCCGAGCGCGAATGTCCGCTCAAAGCGGGAATCGAATAAGCCCACCTCCGCCCTCACGCAGGCGTCGGCACCGTCAATCGTACCAGTGCTCCGCCGCCTTCGCGGTCGATGAACTCCACCTGGCCGTTAACCAGCTCGGCGCGCTCGCGCATTGAAACCAGGCCCATCCCCTGCCCGTCACGCGCGCCGAAACCGACGCCTTCGTCCGCCACCTCCAGCACCACCGAGCCGGGCAAAAAGCACAGCCGCACGGCAACGCTTTTCGACTTCGAATGCCGCGCCACGTTGTTGAGCGCCTCTTGCAGCACGCGATACAGATGGATGGCGATGGAGCGGTCCAGTTCGCGGCCGGCGCCGCTCTTCTCGTAGTGAATGGCGATTCCGGTCTGCTTTTCGTAGCGCGGCAGATAAGCGTCAATGGCGCCCTCGAAGCCGGCATCGTCTAGAACCACCGGGTGCAGCGCCTGCGACAGCGTGCGCACTTTCTCGAGCGTGGTTTGCACGGTTTCGTGGATCTCGCGCAGATCGGTGCGATCCGCGCCGGCCTCCTGCGGCGTACGTCTTTGCACGCGCTGCAGCATGGCGCCGACGGCGGTCAGAATCTGGCCGAATTCGTCGTGCAGCTCGCGCGAGATGGAACGGAATGTGTTTTCCTGCATCGAAATCAACTGCCGCGCCAGTTCGCTGCGGCGCTCGGAAAGCGTGGCCACGTGCTGGAACATCCGCCGGTTATAAACCACCAGGTAGATACTGGTGAGCACCACCACAATCAGCACCGCCGCCAGAAAAATGTACACATTACGCTTGGCGCGCGCGTAAATGGCCTGCGTGCGTGCGGCGGCTTCCTGCTCACTCTCGTTGTTGGATACCAGCAAGCGCGCCACGGCCGTGCTCAAAGCCTCCTGCCGCGCTTCGAGCGAAATGCGGATCAGGTCCCGCGCCTTGTTGGGCTCGGTCGCAGCCAGCGCGAAGACGCGGTCCAGCGCATCCCAGAATTGCGCCACGCTGGTCGCGAGATAGGCCCGCTGGTCGGAGCCCCGGTCGAGTGGCGAAGACCGGCTCTCCAGCTCCAGCGCATCGTCCAGATCGGTGCGTATGCGGTGAAACGGCGCCTGCCACGCGGTCAGCGGATACGGCTCGCTTCCTTCCAGCATGTCGCGCATCGTCACCGCCAGCGTGTTCAGGTTGTTCTGAATGCGCAGCAGCAAGAGCGAGTCGGTGCGGTTGCGGTCAATGATGGAGGCCTGCAACTGCTCCAGGCTGCGCAATTGCACAATCGTGTACGCCGAGTACACGGTCACCGCCGAAAGCGTTACCGCCAGCCCGGCCAATAAGCGGATTGTAGGGGATCGGCCTTGCTCCACTAGTATGTTCCCATTATGGTAGCGCCCGAGCCTACCATGTTATTTTGAACGGCACCGGGTGTCGTTGAGGAGGGCGTCTGCCATTACGAAGTAGTTTGACAATGCCATTGCGCGGCAAGGTTTTCCTGGTAATCATAGCAATCTGTGGGTTGGCGTGGCTCATCCACTCTCAGCCCAGTCGCGCCCAGCTCAACGGCGCCGAGGAGGCGCAACTCTGGGAGCACCGCAACCTGGGCAAGGCGCTTTATGAGAACCCGACCACGCAAACCCAGGCGATCGCGGAGTTTCACACTGCGCTCGAGATGTCGCATGGCTCGGTCCGCGACCGGCTGAATTACGGCCTGGCGCTGTTGCGCGCCGGCGAACTGCCGCGCGGCATCGCCGAACTCGAAGCCGTGCAGAAGCTGGACCCCAAGCTGCCGCACACCTGGTTCAACCTGGGCGTCGCGTATAAACGAGAGAGCGAATTCGACAAGGCGCTTGTGGAATTTGAGGGCATGGCGCGGCTGGTTCCCGCTGAGCCGGTCACCCACTACCAAATCGGCACGCTTCTCAAAATGAAGGGCGATATGGCCGCCGCCATTCAGCAGTTCGAAACCGCGCGCGACATCAACCCGCTGCTGGCTGCGCCGCACTTCCAGCTCTACGGCCTGTTCCGGCAGTCGAACCGGATGGCCGATGCGGCCGCGGAGTTGCGCGTGTTCCAGCAAGCCAAACAGCGCCAGGAAGGCGCCACCATTCCGGAGGACATGGACTGGTGCTCGTACGCGGAGATCTACGATCCTATCGATGAGCCGCCGCAGGCTCCGTTGGCCGCGCCGGTGTATCGCGATGAGAAAATCGCCGCTGGGTTCACCGGCGGTGAGGCCGGCCTGGCAGTGCTCGACCTGGATGGAGGCCCCCGGCCCAGCCTGATCGCCTGGGGCGGCGGGCGCGCGCAACTCTTCCGCAACGGTAAAACCCCGGTGCCGGATTCGGGGCTCGAAGACTTGCGCGATGTGGTCTCGATCGTGCCCGGCGATTACGATAACGATGGCTTTCCGGATCTCTGCGTCATCACCCGCGCCGGCGCAGTGCTTTACCGCAACGTGAACGGCCATTTCCAAAAAAAAGCCGAGCTCGCCGCCGGGGTTTATCACACCGCTCTGTGGCTCGATTACGATCACGATTACGACGAAGACCTGTTTCTCATCGGCCCGCAATCGAAGCTTATGCGTAACAACGGCGAAGCCGGTTTCAGCGATGAAACCGCGCGCTTCCCGTTTGTCAGCGGCCACGCCCGCGACGCGGTTCGCTTCGATCTTGATCCGGACACGCCCGGCTTCGACCTGGTGATAAGTTATGACGACCGGCCCGGCGTGCTCTACCGCGACCGCCTGGTGGGCCACTATGAGGCCGTGCCACTGGCCGCCTTGCCAGCCAGCGCCGGCCACCTGGTGGCGCGCGACGTGAATCGCGATGGCCGCACCGACCTTGTCGCGCCCGGACTGCTGCTGCTCAATCTCGCCGGCAAATTCGAGCCCCAACCGGCGCCGCCGGATGAAGCGTTTCCGCCGCGCGAGGCGCTCGCCGATTTTGAGGGCAACGGCCGCCTCGACCGCGCCCGCATCGATAAGGACGGCGCCCTTATCGTCGGCCATGACGTCACGCCCAACTACGGCGACTGGATTGAAGTGGCCCTCACCGGTGAGAAGAACGCCAAGCTGGCGGTCAACACCAAGGTGGAAGTCAAGGCCGGCACCAGCTACGAAAAGATCACTTACGCCGGCGTCCCCGCCGTCTTTCGCCTGGGGGATCGCAAGAAGGTGGATACGGTGCGCATCACCTGGCCCAATGGCCTGGTGCAGAACGAAACCAACCAGCCGGTAAACAAGGTGGATGCGATCAAGGAAGCCCCGCGCTTGTCCGGCTCCTGCCCGATGATCTTCACCTGGAACGGCAGCCGCTTTCAGTTCGTCACCGACGTGCTGGGCGTGGCGCCGCTCGGCGCCAGTTCGGGCGATGGCCAGTTTTTCCCCGTCGATCACCAGGAATACGTTTCCATTCCGGCCGAATCGCTCCAGCCCCGCGATGGCACGTACGAAGTCCGCGTCACCGAAGAGTTGCGCGAGGTCTCCTACATTGACCAGATGAAGCTGATGGCGCTCGATCACCCGGCGGATACCGAGATCGTCACCAATGAGAAATTCAAGTCGCCGCCTCTTCCGGAGTTTCGCTTATTCGGGGTCACGCGCAAAATCTATCCGGTGGCGGCACACGATTCTAACGGTGCCGATGTGCGCGCTGCCCTGCTCCGGCGCGACCGGGTCTACCCCGATTCCTTCCGCCGGGACCTGGCCGGCGTGGCCGAACTGCATCATCTGGATCTCGATTTCGGCAACGCCGCCCGCTCCAACCACGCCGCACTCATCCTCTACGGTTGGGTGGATTGGGCCGATGGCAGCACGTTCCTTTCCGCCGCCCAGGCTCACCGCGATCTGGTCTTCCCCTATCTTCAGGTGAAGGACGCCGCGGGCAACTGGAAGACCGTGGTCCGGGATATGGGTATGCCCTCCGGCAAACCGAAGCCCATGGCGGTCGATCTGGCCGGCAAGTTTCTCTCCGCCTCTCGCCAGGTCCGCATCGTCACCAACCTGTGCGTCTATTGGGACGAGATTTATCTGGTGGACGATGACGCACCGCCTCAAGTGCGCATGACGAAAATGCCCATCGACGCCGCCGATCTCCATTTCCGCGGCTTTTCCAGGCCGTTGATTCATCCTCAACGCACGCAGCCGGAGCAGTTCGATTACTCGACCGTCAGCTTCACTTCCATGTGGAATCCCACTCCCGGCCTGTACACGCGTTATGGCCCGGTCGAAACGCTGTTGGATGAGCCGGACGACCGCATGGTGGTGATGGGTTCGGGTGACGAGATCCGCATGCGCTTTCGCTCTTCCGGCCTGCCGCCGGTGCCTTCCGGATGGAAGCGCGATTTCCTTTTGCTGGTGGATGGCTGGGCCAAGGACGGCGATGCCAACACCGCTTTCTCGCAATCCGTGTTGCCGCTGCCCTTCCATGCCATGAGCAGCTATCCGTACCCAGCGGGCGAGCACTATCCCACCGATGCGGTGCACGCCCAATACCGGCGCGAATACCTCACGCGCCCCGCACTGCGCCTGATCCGTCCCTTGGCGCCCGTATCGGCGGAGACGCGCCCGTGAGCCCGTGCCCCACTCACCCCTGCGAGCTGTTGTGGGGCAGGTTGATAACCTGCGCACCGATTGCCGGTCGGTGCAGCCGGGCCACGCCCGGCCCGGACCGCGTCCATCGCGTGTTTGCTTGCGCGCCGGTTGGCAATTGCCGCTCCAGGCGGGTTGCCAACCCTCCGCAAGCTACCAGCCTACCCCACTTACAACGAACAGATCTGCGAAGTCGAGGACTTAGGAACTTCCCATGAGCAAGACTAACCTGTTCCGCGCTGCTATCGCCGGACTGGCTCTGCTGATTGTCAACAGCGGCTACCTGGTTGCATTCCCTCGCGCCACCATTTTCTACATGGCCAACGCGGTGCTGCACCTCGCACTGGGCCTGGCCTTGATGGCGGTGGCCATCGGCTATGTAAAAAGTCATCCGCGCCCGGCCGGGGCATTTCTTCTGGCTGGCCTTCCCGCGCTGTATCTGGTCTTCTTCGGCAACACACGCGACCATCGCTTTGTTCTATGGCTTCACATCGCGCTGGCGTTGGTGGCTTTGCCTCTGATCGCCGCCGCGCTCACCCGCAGCCGCCGTTTGCTGCCCGCCGCGTTCGCCGTGGCCGTCCTGCTGGTGCTGGTCTCGTTGGCCTGGACGCGCATTTTCCCCGACGCGAACGCTCATATCGTAAATCCTTCGTCGCCCCCCCTGTCGATGGATCAGGAGGGTGCCGGTGCCGGTTCGCCCTTCGCTCCTGCGTCGGCACAGACTAACACCGGCCACATCATCCCCTCCAATTTCTTCATGGACTCGAAGGATTGCGGCCGCTGCCACAAAGACATTTACGAGCAGTGGAAGAGCTCCATGCACCACTTCGCTTCGTTCAACAATCAGTTCTACCGCAAATCCATCGAATACTTCCAGGATGTCGCCGGCACGCGCCCCAGTAAGTGGTGCGCCGGCTGTCACGATCACGCAGTCTTCTTTAATGGCCGTTTCGACCGGCCCATCAAGGAGCAGATCGATACACCGGAGGCGCAGGCCGGACTGGGCTGCATGTCATGCCACGCCATCGTCCACGTCGGCAGCACCATGGGCAACAACGGCTTCACCGTGGAGTATCCGCCACTGCACGAAATCGCTTCCAGCCACAACCGCTACCTGCAGGCGATGGACACCTTCCTTACGTACCTCAATCCCCAGCCGCACCGGCAGACTTTTCTTAAGCCATTCATGAGAGAGCCCGAATTCTGCTCCGCCTGCCACAAAGTGCATCTGGATGTGCCGGTGAACAAATACCGCTGGTTCCGCGGCTTCAACGATTACGACAACTGGCAGGCCAGCGGCGTTTCCGGCCAGGGCGCGCGCTCGTTCTACTATCCCGCCAAATCCATGGTCTGCGCGGATTGCCACATGCCGCTGGTCGCCTCGCGCGATCCCGGCAACACCGATGGCAAGGTGCATTCTCACCGCTTCGCCGCCGCCAACACAGCCGTCGCCTATGTCAACCGGGATGAAACCCAGTTAGACGCCATAAAGAAGTTTCTCCAATCGGGATTCATCACCGTTGATATATTCGCGGTGTCGCCGGCCGAGGAAGAAAAAGGCCAGCCCGCCATGCTGCGCCGCGCCGATAACACGGTGTCTGCCAACACCGGTTTCGCTGTGGGCGAGGAAGCCGAGCAGTCCGGCCCCGGCCCTGATCCGCGAAGTTGGCAAAATCGCGGCGCCCATCGACGTCCCGGGCGCTGTGCTCGAGCCTGGCAAAACAACGCGCGTGGACGTGGTGGTCCGTACCCGGAAGATCGGTCACTTCTTCCCCGCCGGCACCGTCGATGCCTTCGACGTCTGGCTGGAACTCCAAGCCCGCGACGCCGATGGCCGCATCATCTTCTGGAGCGGCAACGTGGCGGACGGCGGCAGGGGCCCTGTCGACCCGGGCGCACATTTCTACCGGTCTTATCAGCTCGATGCCGGCGCCAACCCCATCAACAAGCGCAATGCCTGGCAGGCGCGCAGTACGCTCTATGTGCGCCTGATTCCGCCCGGCGCGGCCGATACGGTCCACTTCCTCGTCACCGTGCCCGAAGGGGCGCGCGGCCCCGTCAGTCTCACGGCGCGCCTCAATTACCGCAAGTTCTCCTGGTATTACACTCAGTTCTCCTACGCCGGCCAACCCAAGCCGGGCCAGGATCCGGCCTTGCTCGGCCTCGATCGCAACGGTCTCGAATACCAGTTTCTGCCGTCCTCGATCCCGGCCGACGTTTCCGGCCAAATTCGCAACCGCATCCCCGATCTGCCCATCGTCACCCTGGCTGAAGCGCACGCCACCGTGCCGCTCGGCCACCCCACCTGGCCGCCGGTGGTGCGCAAGCAGGACCGCGAGCGCTGGAACGATTGGGGCATCGGCTTGTTGCTGCAGGGCGATTTGAAAGGTGCCGAATACGCGTTTCAAAAGGTGACCGAAGCCGAACCGGCTTACGCCGATGGCTGGCTCAACGTGGCGCGCGCGCTGATACAGGAAGGTGAAACCGAAGCCGCCAAGCCGTATATCGAAAAAGCCATGTCGATTAATCCCCAGCTCGGCCGCATCTGGTTCTTCAAGGCCGCCACCCAGCGCGCCGATGGCGATTACGATGGCGCGCTCCAATCGCTCGAAGTGGTGCACTCGAAGTATCCCCGCGACCGCGTGGTGCTGAACCAGATTGCGCGCATCCAGTTTCTCAAGCGCCAGTACGCCGCAGCCATCGAGACCTTGAAGCAGGTTTGCGCGGTGGATCCCGAAGACGTGCAGATGCATTACACGCTGATGCTGTGCGACCGCGGCTTGGGCAACCTGCCAGCAGCGGAGCGCGAAGAAGCGCTGTTCCGCAGGTTCAAAGCCGACGAATCGGCGCAGGCCATCACCGAAAAGGCTCGCATGCGAAGCCCCGAGGACAACAACGAGCGCCAGCCGATCCACGATCACGAAAGCGCCGTCAAACCGGACGTGGGGTCCGTCAAGAAATGACTAGTCCGACTGCTTTCCTGTGGGGCAGGATGGCATCCTGCGAGGCAATTGCCAATCGCCTCTCGTGTCGATTATCAATCGGCACGCAGCGTGTCAAGCTGCCCAAAGCGTCTTCTACCGAGGTCCAGCCATGAAACCGAGGCTTATCATCCTTGCTGCGTTGAGCCTTCTCGCACTGGCCGCCGCGTGCGTCATGGCCTCGGCCACTGCGCCTACTCCCCCGGCCGTGGCGTTCACTGACGTCACCGCCCAGGCCGGCATCCACTTCATGCACAACGCCGGCCGCACCGGCAAGAAGTATCTGCCGGAGACCATGGGCTCCGGCGTCGCCTTCTTCGATGCCGATGGCGACGGCTGGCCGGATATTCTGCTCATCAATGGCAAGGACTTCACCCCGCGTGGCCGCCGTACCACCGCCGCGCTTTACCGCAACAATCGCAATGGCACGTTTACCGATGTCACCGCCGGTAGCGGTCTGGACATCGAGATTTACGGCCTGGGCGTCGCCATCGGCGATTACGACAATGACGGACGCGACGATGTTTACATCACCGCGCTCGACGGCGATCACCTTTTCCATAACGAAGGCAATTTCAAGTTTCGCGACGTCACCAAAGCAGCCGGCATTCACAACGCCAGTTTCGGTGCCAGCGCCGCCTGGCTGGACTACGATCGGGATGGCAAGCTCGATCTGTTCGTCGCCAACTACGTGCAATGGACCGAGAAGGGCGATCTGCGCTGCTCTCTCGATGGCGCCACCAAATCGTATTGCACGCCGGAATCGTATAAGGGCACGAGCTCGCGCCTCTACCATAACCTGGGCGGCGGCCGTTTCGAGGACGTGGCCGAGCGCGCCGGCGTGGGCGATCCCACCAGCAAGTCGCTGGGCGTCACCGTCCTCGACTATAACGGCGATGGCTGGCCCGATATCTTTGTCGCCAACGACACCCAGCCCAACAAGCTCTATCGCAACCTGGGCAACGGAACGTTCAAGGAAGAGGGCATGACTGCCGGAGTGGCTTACGGCGAGGATGGCGTGGCCCGCGGCGCCATGGGTGCTGACGCGGCCGATTACGATCGCTCCGGCCGCGCGGGCCTGCTCATCGGCAACTTCTCCAACCAGATGCTCGGCCTTTATCACAACGAAGGCAACGGCCTCTTCGTCGATGAAGCTCCCTCCTCCACGGTAGGCCGCGCCAGCTTGCTCTCGCTCACCTTCGGCGTCTTCTTCTTCGACTACGATCTGGATGGCTATCCCGATATTTTCGCCGCCAACGGCCACATCGACGATGAAATCGGCCGCGTGCAGCCCAAGGTGAGCTATCGCGAGCCGCCGCTATTGTTCCACAACCTTGGCAACCACAGGTTCGAAAACGTGAGTGACCAGGCGGGCCCTGGTTTCGCCCAGGCAATGGTGGCGCGCGGCGCTGCGTACGCCGACTACGACCACGATGGCGATCTCGATTTGATCATCTCGACCAACAACGGCCCCGCCCACTTGCTGCGCAACGATGGCGGCAATCGCAACCACTGGCTGTCGGTGCGCCTCGCAGGGACGAAGTCCAACCGCGACGGCATCGGCGCCGTGGTGCGCCTGCAAAGCGCCGGCGGCAAGCAATGGAAAATGGTGCGCAGCGGCTCCAGTTATTGCTCGCAAAGCGACCTCGCCCTCACCTTCGGCCTCGGCAAAGACACCGCCGCCAATCTGGAAATCGACTGGCCCAGCGGCGCGCAGCAACGGTTCCAAAACGTCGCCGCCAACCAGCGCGTGCGGATCGACGAAACCACGGGCCTCATATCCATGAAATAAGCTGCGTTGGTAGCGCATGCTTTTAGCTTGCTGAAAAAGTCTGAAAGAATACCTGGAGGCCGCAGATAAACGCTGATGAACGCGGATAAGCCGATTCCTTTCAATCTGCGTTCATCAGCGTTTATCTGCGGCTGATCATGTCTTAGCGTTTTTCAGTATGATTTTAGCTTGCCCTACGTGCTGTTTCTACCTCACGCGCTTCGCATCGACGGCAACCTTTCCCCCGCCCTCCCGCAACTCGGCTACAATGAAAGTCTTGGTGGAGGTGGGTCTTCTCGAGTAGTCGGCAAGCCCTGATCTCGAACTTCGGTCCCCGGATAGTCCGAGCAACTTCTCGCGCCTTTTTTTCCCTTCTACTCCCCGATGAGTGCCACGTTTGCGGCCAGCCATTGCATGAGATTTCCCGTATTCCTGTGTGCGCCGCTTGCCTTCGCGAACCGGCGCCGCTCGATGCCGAATTCTTCTGCGTTTCCTGCCGCACACCGTTTCGGAACCGGTTCCCGCTCGATGAAGAGGGCCGTTGTGCGCTGTGCCGCGGCGGCCTTCGCGGTTTTGACGCAGCCTATTCGTTCGGTTTTTACGATGGCATGCTGCGGCAGTTGATTCATCTCTATAAGTACCGCAAGGTGCGCACGCTCGCCGGCCCGTTGGGCGACCTCTTGCTGCGGGCACTGCCGCGCGACGAGTCGTTCGACTGCATCACGCCGGTTCCGCTCCACTGGCGGAGACGCTGGCAGCGCGGATTCAACCAGGCGGGTCTGCTGTCGCACCGCGTCGCGTCGCGCACCGGCATCCCCGCGACGCGCCTGCTGCGCCGCCTCCGCTTCACCGCCTCGCAAGCGAGCTTGAGCAATACCGCGCGCCGGCGCAACGTGACCGCCGCTTTTGCCTGCCGCCGGCCGGACCGGGTGGCGGGCCGCAAGATCCTGCTGATCGACGATGTGATGACCACTGGCTCGACCGGCGCTGCCTGCGCGCTGTCCCTGAAGCGTGCCGGCGCCGCCCGCGTGGCGCTGCTGACTGTGGCGCGCGCCGAACGCCGTTTCGCATCTTCGGTCCGGGCAACTCCATCCGCGATTGGGGGAACCTACTGAATGGCCGGCGATCGACTGCAGAAACCCGTGCTGGTGCTCAACGCCAGCTATGAGCCGATCAACATTTGCGCGGCCCGCCGCGCCCTGGTGCTGGTCCTCAAAGGCGTGGCCTCGGCGGAAGAGGAATCGGCTAGCGCGATTCACTCCGCGCGGGCGGCGGTGCGTCTGCCGTCGGTGATCCGCTTGCTCGAGTACCGCAGGATTCCCCACCAGACGCGAGCCCTCTCGCGCAAGAATATCCTGATGCGCGATCGCTACACCTGTCAGTATTGCCATCGCACCTTGCCTTCCGCCGAACTCACCCTGGACCACGTGGTCCCCCGCTCTCGCTCGGGCGAATCGGCTTGGGAGAATCTGGTGGCCTGTTGCCATCACTGCAATAACCGCAAGGGCAATCGCACGCCGGAAGAGGCTGGCATGCGGCTCGTGCGCCAACCCCGTCCTTTCAGCCTCCATACCAGCCGCCACCTGATGCGCATGCTGGGCAAAAGCGACGCCCAGTGGCGGAAGTATCTTTTTTATTAGCCCGCCGGCTGCGAACTCGAGGGCGTATCCTAAGGCATCGGCTTCGTAAGGTTCGATACGCCCCGGTGTCGCGCCGGAGGAAAGCCTGTGCGCAACCCAGCCGCTAAGTTCACAACTGTAAAGCCCGTATAGAGCTGCGCCCTTCTGCCGGAAATTCGTATACTGTTGGGTACAGGAGGAGAGGACATGAGAAAGTTGATGATCCTGGCCGCGCTGGCCGCTGGTTCAGCGATGGCCGCAGAGTGGACCGGCTATATCATAGACGAAGCGTGCTCCCACAACAAAGCAATGCTGGGCAACGTGACCTGCGCGCAGAACTGCATTAAGCGCGGTTCGCCCGCAGTGCTGGTCACCGGCGATGGCACGGTCCACAAAATCGCCGACCAGGATAAAGTGAAGGAATTCGCCGGTAAGAAAGTCACCATCACGGGTGAGATGGCTGATGGCGCCATCAAAGTCGAAAGCGTGAAGTAGGCTCAGTGGGCAGGCGCTTCGGCCTGCCGGCCCCTGCGCAATTCAGGCGCTCCCGCACAACCTGCCGGAGCGCCGCCGCCGCACCGGGCATCCGGCTGCCATTGGCGCCGGATGCGATATCGAATCCAAACTCGTCGCTAACGGACTGTCCGCTTGAGCCTGCCTGTGCGCAGCGCCAAACCCCGCCCGCCACGTATAATCGGAGCTAAGGCTATCTCGTGCGCAAGCGGCTGATTTACGGGTTTCTCTCTATCCTGCTGGCGATTTTCGTCATCCTCGTAGTCTGGGAAGGTTCGTTCAACCCGGGCAACTTCCGCCCCGCCAATCCTAATCAAACACTGATTTTCTGGGCTGTCTCCAGCCTCATTTTTCTCCTCATGGTCACGCTCGGCTGGATTCTGACCCGCGAGTTCGTCAAGCTTTATGTCGAGCGCCAGAGCCGGCGCGAAGGCTCGCGCATCAAGACCAAACTAGTGGTAGGCGCGCTTGCCCTCAGCTTCGTGCCCGTATTCTTCCTCGTGCTGTTCAGTTACGAGGTTATGAATCGCAACATTGCCACCTGGTTCCGTCAGCCCACCGCCAGTGAGCTGAGCGCGTCCGAAAGCATCGCCAGTCAGCTCGGCAAGGAGATGCAGGATGAAACCGATGCCGAAGCGGCGCTGCTGGCGGCACAGCCCGAAGTTCGCCATTTAATCGAAGGCGGTACGCGCACGTCCGGCTTCCTGGCTCGCTTCGGCACTCGCTACCAGCTAGCCTCGGCAGCGATTTATGGCCCCGCTGCAGGGCCTCCGCTCGACTCCTGGGGAAACTATCGCCAGCCGCCGCAGGTGGACCGCCTGGTTTCGGCGTCATACCCCGTGCTCCAGGGAGACCGGACCTTGGGATTCATCACCGTGACCGTTGCAGTGCCCGGAGACCTCGCCGAAACTAAAGCCGTCATCGGCAAATGGGCCCGAGAGTGGCGCGAAAATTACGAGAATGCGCGCTCCGTGCGCCGCGTCAGTGTCATGCTCGATGACCTTGATCACGCTGTTCGTTTTGTTCGTCGCCACTTGGATCGCGCTTTTCCTCTCCAAGCAGATCAGCATCCCCATCACCGCGCTGGCCGAAGCCGCCAGCCAGGTCCGCAGGGGCAACTTGTCGCACCGCGTGAATGTGCGTGCCGCCGATGAGCTGGGGTCGCTGGTGCGCGGCTTCAACCAGATGACCCAGGAGCTGGAAGCCAACAGCAGCGAACTCGACCGCCGCCGCCGCTTCACTGAGGCGATCCTCGAAAGCATTCCCACCGGCGTCATCTCGATCTCCGCAGACGGCGCCATCCAGCGCGTCAACCGCGCGCTCTCCCAGATCTTTCCCGGCGACGCGGTGGCAAAGGCCAGCTGCCTCGAGGACCTGTTCTCGCGCGAGGACACCGCCGAAATCAAGTACCTTATGAAGCGCGCCCGCCGCACCGGCGCCGCCTCGCGCCAGTTGGAGCTGCGCACCGAAAGCCGCAACCGCCACCTGGCGGTCACAGTGGCGGCGCTCGAGGAAAAGCTCACCTCCGGCTTCGTGATCGTCATCGAGGATACCAGCGAGCTGCTGCGCGCCCAAAAGTCCGCTGCCTGGCACGAAGTGGCGCGCCGCGTGGCGCATGAGATTAAAAACCCGCTCACGCCAATCGCGCTTTCCGCCGAACGCATGGCGCGCCAAATCGACCGCCTGGAGCTTGCCGCCGCGCCGCGGCACATCCTCGATGAATGCGCGCAGACGATCAGCCGCTCGGTCGAATCGGTCAAGACTCTGGTGGACGAGTTTTCCCAGTTCGCCCGTTTCCCCGCCGCGCAACCAGTGCGCTCCGACCTCAACCAGGTTACCCAGGCGGCGCTGGCCATCTTTCACGGACGCTTGGACGGCATCGACCTCCGCACCAGCTTCGCCCCCGACCTGCCGCCGGTCAACCTGGACCGCGAGCAGTTCCAGCGCGTGGTCGTGAACCTGGTCGATAATGCCGCCGAGGCCATGCAGGATTCTCTCGTCAAGAATCTCTACGTCGCCACCCAGCCCGGCGCCGCCGACACCGTCGAACTGGTGGTGGCCGATTCCGGCTGCGGCGTCAGCCCCGACGAAAAAGAAAAACTCTTCCTGCCCTATTTCTCCACCAAGGGGCGCGGCACCGGCCTTGGCCTCGCTATCGTCAGCCGCATCGTGGCCGACCACGACGCGCAGATTCGCGTCGAAGACAACCAGCCGGCCGGTACGCGCTTCACCGTCGAGATTCCACTGGCTGTCGACGCGGATTCGATCGAGACCGGCTTGCCCCAGGCGCCGCCCGCGGCCGCGGTGAAGGCATGAAGCAGCGGCGCATTCTGGTGGTGGATGACGAACCGGAAATCCGCCGCTCGCTGGCCGGTGTGCTCGAAGACGAAGGCTATCGCGCCGAAACGGCGGAAAGCGGCGAGGCTTGCCTGGCTGCCCTGCCCGGCGCCGGCTTTGAGCTGGTACTGCTCGATATCTGGTTGCCCGGCATCGACGGCATGGAGGTGCTCGAACGCATCCAGGCAATCCCGTTTGCCGAGCGGCCCCAGGTCGTCGTGATTTCCGGCCACGGCAGCATCGAAGCCGCGGTCAAGGCCACCAAGCTCGGCGCTTTCGATTTTCTCGAAAAACCGCTCTCTATCGATAAAATCTCGGTGGTCGTCAAGAACGCCCTCGACCACCACGCCCTGGCGCTCGAAAACAGCCAGCTCAAGCAGGACTCCACCGGCCGTCACAGCATCATCGGCGAGAGCGTCCCCATGAAAGCGCTGCGCCAGCAGCTCTCCCTCATGGCCGCCACCAACGGCCGCGTGCTCATCTATGGCGAAAGCGGTACCGGCAAAGAGCTGGTGGCTCACGCCATCCACGCCCTCAGCCCGCGCGCCGCCCAGCCGTTCGTGGAAGTCAACTGCGCCGCCATTCCGGAAGAGTTGATTGAAAGCGAACTGTTTGGCCACACCAAGGGCAGCTTCACCAGCGCTCATGAAGATAAGATCGGCAAGTTCCAAAAGGCCGACGGCGGTACCCTGTTTCTCGACGAAGTCGGCGATATGAGCCTGCGCACCCAGGCCAAGGTGCTGCGCTCGCTCGAAGAGCAACGCTTCGAACCGGTCGGCGGACCCGGCAGCGTCCAGGTGGATGTCCGCGTGGTCGCCGCCACCAACAAGAACCTGGAAGAGGAAATCGAGCGCGGCAATTTCCGCGAGGACCTCTTCTACCGGCTCAACGTGATTCCCTTCTCCGTGCCGCCGCTGCGCGACCGCCGTGAGGATATCCCGCTGCTGGCCGACTTTTTCCTCCGCGAGTTCACCACCGCTTACGGCCGCAAGCCCAAGGAGTTGACCCCCGAGGCCTACCGCGTGCTCGGTGAATACCACTGGCCCGGCAACGTGCGCGAGCTCAAAAACCTCATCGAGCGCATCGTCATCTTGAATCCGCAGGTGCGCGTCGACGCCCGCCACATTCCGCTCGCCGGCACGCGCAAACCGCAGGACCGGCCCCTCGACCGCTTCGGCAGCCTGCAGGAAGTCCGCGAAGCCGCCGAGCGCGACTACATTCTCAGAAAGCTCGAAGAGACCAGCGGCAACGTCACAAGAACCGCCGAACTGCTCGGCCTCGAGCGCAGCAACCTCTATCGCAAAATGAAAACCCTCGGCATAGGTCCAAAGGAATAGCCCAGCGCAGAAACAGGATGTGCTGAACTTCCTGCGCTCTTTGTAGCTTCGTAAATACACCCGGTCAGCGGCCGGCCATCGTCGAGATTCCGGCCGCTGATCGCGCAGGCCTTTCTAGTCGCTACGCAGGGCAGGCAGCCCTGCCCGGCTGCGCCCAACGCCATAGCTGGGCTTGAGCCCGCCTGTTTTCAAGTCAGATCAGTGGGGCTTGCGTCTCCGCGACCCCTGCGTGCCCGCCTTGGCTCCCAGCCCGGGTCTATTATACTGGTTGCCATGTCGACTCAGATCCAGGGCGCGGACCCCGCGCAAAACGAATTTCTGGCCAATCTCGAAGCCAAATCGAAAAAGCCCAACGCGTTTTTCCGCGCCATGGCGCACCGGCCGGAGGTGCTCAAGACTTTTGTGCCGTTGTACGGCGCCATCGTGGGCCCCGGCTCGGTAGGGCAGCGCGTGAAAGAACTGGTGTATCTGACCTGCTCCTATGCCAACCGGTGCGCCTTCTGCACCGCCGCGCACACAGCGAGCGCGCCCAGGGCCGGTGTCACGGGTGACGAGATGCGGGCGCTCCAGGCCGGTGATGAGAAGCCGTTCGACGCGGCCGAGCGCGCGGCGATTGCGTACGCACGCGACTTGACACGCACGGCGACAGCCACAGAATCGCGCGAAACGCTGTTCGCGCACTTCAACCAGGAGCAGGTTATCGAGATCACGCTGGTAGCCGCCATGGCCAACTTCACCAACCGTTTCAATAACGGTTTGCAGATTCTGCCCTAAGCGTGATGCCGATCTTAAGCGGAATCCATCCAGTGGCCGAAGCCCTGCGCGCCCGCCATCCGCTGGAGCGGTTGCTGGTGGCGCAAGGCGCGGGTGGGCCGCGTTTGCAGGAGCTGATTGACATGGCCCGGCGCGCGGGTGTACCCGTGCGTTTCGAGCCGCGGCCGGCGCTCGACCGGCTGGCAGGCAGCACGGCGCACCAGGGCGTGATCGCCATGGGCGCGGCCCGCCAATATGCCGAGCTCGAACAGGTGGCGCGGGCGGAGTTGCTGGTGGTGCTGGATGGCGTCGAGGACCCGCACAACCTGGGCGCGGTGATCCGCACGGCACACGCAGCGGGCGCGGGCGGCGTCATCATCCCCGAGCGCCGCGCAGCCAGCTTGACGGATGTGGCGGCCAAAGCCGCGGCCGGCGCGATCGAACACCTGCCGGTGACGCGCGTCACCAACATCAATCGCACGCTCGAAGATCTGAAGGAGCGCGGCTACTCGATCTACGGGCTGGACGAGCGCGGTACGGAATCGTATGATGCCGTGGCATATTCCCTGCCCACCGCAATCGTCCTGGGCGGCGAAGGCAAGGGGCTCCATGAGCAGGTGAAGAAGCACTGCGATGCGCTGGTGCGAATTCCCCTCACCGGGAAGATTTCGTCTCTCAACGTATCGGTGGCGGCGGGCATCGTGCTGTTCGAGTGGAAGCGGCGGCGGCCCACCTAGGCTTCATTGCCGCACCAGCGTGGTTACCTGCGCGCCGCTAATCAATCGGCGCAGCGTCTGGGTACGTGCGTTAGGATGAATGTTGAGACGGGCCATGCTTTCTCGACGAGTGTCTCCAGTTCTCGCGGCGCTGTGCGTCTGGGCCGCGGGCGGTGCAGCGGCAAGCGCCCAGGTGGTCAACGTCTGGCTGACCACCGACGATCAACAAACGCTGATGGCACCGCAGCAGCCGGTTTCGTTCACGCCCGGCACATCGGGCAACCTTCCATCCATCTACATTTCCGAATCCCAAGCCGAACAGACCATCGAAGGATTCGGCGCTTCCATGACCGATTCCGCGGCTTATCTGCTGAACGAAGTCGTCCCGCCCGCCGCGCTAGGCGGCGTCATGCAATCGATTTTCAGCCACTCCCAGGGAATCGGCGTCAGCTTCCTCCGTAATCCCATGGGTGCGTCCGACATCGCTCGGACCATCTATTCGTACGACGACAATCCCGCCGACAGCACGGACTCGAGTCTGCCACACTTTACCATGCAACACGACCAGGCCGACATCCTGCCGTTGCTGCTCCAGGCGAAGGCCATCAACCCGCAGATCAAAATGTTGGGTACGCCCTGGAGCCCGCCGGGCTGGATGAAAGGGAGCGGTTCCATGTTCGGTGGTTCGTCGGCCACCGGATCCTCCCAGTTGCTCCCGGCGCAATACACCGCCTTCGCCAACTATCTGGTTAAGTACGTGCAGGCCTATCAGGCCGCCGGCGTCACAGTCGACTATCTCACCATCCAGAATGAGCCGCTAAACGATCCAACGGGCTATCCGGGCTCATCCATGCCGGCCACCAACCAGCTCACCATTTTGAAAAGCTACGTTCTTCCCGCGCTGGCCGCCGCAAACATCAACTCAAAGATCCTGGTTTACGACCATAATTGGGACACGCCCGCGTACCCGGAGACAGTTTTTGGGGATGCAACGCTGGCCGGCTCGCCACAAATCGCCGGCGTCGCCTGGCATTGGTACGGCGGCCCTCCCGGCGCCATGACCACCCTGCATAACCTCTTCCCGCAGTTCGACCAATATGTCACCGAAGCCTCCGGCGGAACGTGGATCGCCGATGAAGTGCAGACGGATTTTGAGATGATCATCCACTCGATGCGGAACTGGAGCCGGTCCTACGTCAAGTGGAGCTTGGCGCTCGACCAAAACCGGGGACCGTTCATTCCAGGCGGCTGCAACGACTGCACCGGGCTGATTACGGTCAATAACGTGCTGGGCGCCACTAAGGGCGCGGTCACTTACAACATCGACTATTACACCCTGGGGCATTTTAGTAAGTTTGTGCTGCCCGGAGCGGTGCGTGTTTGGTCGAACAACGCGACAGGCCTTATCAGCGCGGCGTTTATTAACCCGGTTCGCCACATTATTGGCACTGATCGCTCCGAGGCCCGCGACCGGTCGCGCGTGTTGGTAGTCTATAACGACTCAACGTCACCCGAGCCCCAGACTTTCCAGGTGGTGTGGTACGGGAGATCGTTCCAGTATTCCCTGCCCTCTTATGCCGGCGCCACCTTTCAATGGGACGGCGGCCTCGAGCAATCCTGCCGGCCGTCCTGCTGGACCGCGGTAATTCCGGCAACGACGCAGATTCAGGCTTCCAGTTATAACCAGGTTAGCGGGCTTCAGACCGAACCCTGTTCCGACACAGACTCCAACGGCGTGTCTACCGGCGGGTTTGATTTAGGATATTCCGCTCCGGGTGATTGGGCGGAGTATCGGAATATCGATTTCGGATCGGGCGTCAAGTCTGTCGTGGTGCGTGCGGCCAATGGCAGCGGCGGCCCCGGAACGCTCGAGTTCCATTCCGGCAGCCCCACCGGTCCGCTGCTCGCGCAGGTCACGATTCCCCAGGCTAACGGTTGGCAGGCGTGGACTACCACTTCCCCAGTTCCCGTTTCCAGCGTCTCGGGAGTGCAAAATCTCTTCGTCGTGTTCGGCAACGGCAGTTCCAGCGGCGCTGGCAATGTCAACTGGTTTCAGTTTCAGTGAGACCTGGCCGGTCGAACGATTTTGGCCATGCCACTCCACCCACCCGAATGGCCTGCGCGGCCTCTACCTCAATCGGCGTGCCGGGAAGAACTGTCAACCTTATGCAGGTTAACATGTATGACTTATCGGGTATTCCTCGAATTTAGCAACCGTGCTACTATTTGACGTTATCTTGGGAGGTTGACGTGCGAGTGCTGCGCTCTTTGCTGCTCATCTCGGCCGTCGCGTTTTCCGCCGCCGGGCAGACATACACGATCAATACATTTGCCGGAGGCGGCCTGCCAGTCAACATTGCGCCTACCTCCGCCAGCCTTGGGCCGATGAGCGCGATTGCGCTCGATTCCAGCGGCGATGTATTTATAACCCTTTTCGACTACAACGTGGTCCTGCGCACCGACGCCAAGACGGGGATACTGACAGTGGTGGCGGGCAACGGAACTGTCGGTTTCAGCGGCGACAATGCCGCGGCCACCAGCGCCCAGTTGAACGGCCCTACAGGCGTCGCCGTAGACCTCGCCGGCAACGTCTACGTCGCGGACTCTGGCAACGCCCGCATCCGGAAGATTTCGGGCGGTATCATCACCACAGTGGCGGGGACCGGGGCCATCGGCCCCAGTGGCGACAACGGTCCGGCCACCAGCGCTCAGTTGAACCCCGTCAACGGCGCCGAAAACGGCTTTGGCCTCGTCGTGGACTTCGCCGGCAACATCTACATCGCGGACACTGGCAACTATCGAGTCCGCAAAGTTTCTAACGGTGTGATCACCACCGTGGCCGGCAATGGGACGCCAGGTTTCAGCGGCGACAAAGGCCTGGCCATTGACGCCCAATTGTCCAGTCCCGTAAGCCTCGCCTTGGATTCCGCCGGAGACCTGTACATCGCGGACGGCAGTCGTATCCGCCTGGTCTCGGGAGGCATCATCACCACCGTGGCGGGCAATGGACTCATCGGCCCTGGCGGCGACAACGGACTGGCCACCAGCGCCCAGTTGAACGGCCCCAATGGCATCACGATCGACGCCAATGACAATCTTCTCATCGCGGACACCGGGAACAGCCGCGTCCGCGAGGTCTCTAACGGCGTGATCACCACTGTCGCCGGGAACGGGACGTTCGGTCTTAGCGGCGACGGCGGCCTGGCCATCGACGCTCAGTTGAGTAGCCCCTTCGGCGTCGCCGTGAACGCCCTCGGCAACCTGTTCATCGCGGACTTTGGCAACAGCAGAGTACGCGAAGTCAACCAGGGCGACATTGCCACAGTGGCCGGCGGAGGCTCGTCAGTCGGCGACAAAGGCTCGACTACCAACGGCCTGGCCATCAACGCCCAATTGTTTTTTCCGAATGGCATCGCCCCCGACTCTACTGGCGACCTCTTCATCGCCGACGTCGACAACGGTCGCGTCCGCAAAGTCTCGAACGCCGAGATCACCACGGTTGCGGGAACCGGGACCATTGGCTTCGGCGGCGATAACGGCCTCGCCATCAGCGCCCAACTGCAGGGTCCCGCGAGCGTCGCCATGGACTCGGCCGGCAACCTTTATATCGCGGATTCCGGCAACAATCGCATCCGCAAGGTCTCTAACGGCGTTATCACCACGCTGGCCGGCAATGGGACGCCGGGTTTCAGCGGCGATAACGGCCCCGCCGCCGCCGCCCAGTTGCACGGACCCTCCGGCGTCGCCGTGGACGCCACAGGGAATGTATACATCGCGGACGATTTCAATGCCCGTGTTCGCATGGTCTCGGGCGGCGTGATCACCACCGTGGCGGGTAACGGGACGCCGGGCTTCAGCGGCGACAACGGCCCGGCCATCGGCGCCCAATTGTCCGGCCCCAACAGCGTCGCTCTGGACGCCGCAGGTAACCTCTACATCGCCGACTCGCTGAACAACCGAATCCGCGAGGTCTCGGGCGGCGTGATTACTACGGTGGCTGGTGGCGGCAGCTTCTCGCTCGGCGACAACGGACCGGCCACCAAGGCCCAGCTCAGCCTGCCTGCCGGCGTCGCCGTGGACGCCACTGGCAACCTGTACATCGCGGACTCCGCCAACGAACGCCTCCGCCGGGTCGTGGGTGGGATCATTACCACGCTCGCGGGCGATGGGAATGCCTCGTTCAGCGGCGATGGCGGCTCGTCGATTTACGCCGAGATTGACAACCCATCCGGCATTGCCGTTGACTCTTCCGGCGACATTTACTTCGCCGATACGGATAACAATCGAATTCGCGTTCTGTTCCCATACGGCAGCCCCTGCACCTACACCGTGAGCCCGTTTCCGTCCGTGCCATCCTCCGGCGGCAGCCTGGTTGCGACCATCCAAACCGCATCCGGTTGCACCTGGGTGGCTCAAGGCCCGCCAAGCTGGATCACTCTGTCCAGTACCACAGTCAGCTCCGGGCCCGGCACTGTGACTCTCACCGTCGCCGCCAATTCCGGCGTGTCACGCACCGGAGTAGTCTCTATTGCCGGCGTGTCCGTCCTGGTGACTCAACAAGGTACCATGCCGGTATTGACAATTACCGCCGGCGGTGTCGTGAACGACGCCAGTTACACCGCGCCGGTGGCGCCCGGCAGTATTGCCGCGGCATTCGGAGATTTCCTGCTGACCTCGCAGTTCACAGCGCCATCGGGGTCGCTGCCCACGGAGCTGTCGGGCCTCTCCCTGGAGTTCCCCGGGAACACGGTGGCACCGCTGTTTTACGCGTCCGGCACGCAGGTCAACTTCCAGGTCCCTTGGGAATTGGCGGGACAATCGCAGACTACCTTGGCTGCCTCTCTTACCGGCGCTCAAACCAGCGCTTCGCAGACGGTGAGCCTCGCCCCGTTTGCACCGGCAATTTTCGCCATGAACGCTCGGGGCTTTGGCCCGGGAGCCATCATTGACGCACAATCTTATCGCCTGATAGATTCGACTAACCCGGCGATCCCCGGCAGCACCTATATCGCGATCTACTGCACCGGCCTCGGCGCCGTCACCAACCAGCCTGCGACCGGTTCACCCGCTCCGCTTACCCCGCCGCTGTCTCGCACAACCACCACGCCCATAGTGACGATTGGCGGTGTGACGGCTAACGTACTGCCGTTTTCCGGCCTCGCGCCCGGCTACACCGGTCTTTATCAGGTGAACGCGCAAGTGCCCGCCACTGTGGTGGCCGGAAGCTCCGTGCTGGTTACAATTTCCATCGGCGGAGTAACCTCGAACATCGTCACCATAGCTGTCCAATAGAGTGGGGCAGGCGCTTTCGCCTGCCAACCGCCGGGCTACTCAGCTTGCCGCAGTGGAACACCCTAATCTTGCACTTAACTGGCAGCTACCATCTGGCCACGCCGACTTATAGGCCAGCCACAGTACTTATATCTTCTTGCCGATGATGGCATAATCCAGGCCGCCAAAGAAAGCCTCGCGAAAGGCATTCGGCAGTTCCGCCAATGACGGCATCGTATCCACGGCTTGCTCCAGACGCCGCACCTCCATGTCGCCGATGCCGAACTCACTCAGATAGAAAGTCAGTAACTTCTCGGGCACCGGGCGGGCATGGGTCGGGTCCAGGTAAAAGTAAGTGGCGAAGATAGCCAGGCACTCGGGGTTGGGTGTCTCGATAGCGATGATGCCTTTGCGTTCCAGCCGGCTGGCAGCGAGGCGGATCATCTCCGGCAGCCGCTCGGGCGGAAGGTGCTCCACCACCTGCGCACAGAAGATGCCATCGAGTTCGCCTTCGTCCAGGCCGCGCAGGTAATCGAACAGGTCCGCGGTTTCGGCTTCCAGCCCCTTATCGCGGCAGAGCGCGACCGATTCCGCACTCGAATCGATGCCGCGCGCCGGCACACCAGCCTCGCGCATCAGCTCCAGAAACTCGCCGCGCCCGCAGCCGATGTCGAGCACGTTGCCGCGGCCTTTGAAATCGGCTACGTAGATCTGTTGGGCCGCTTTCACGCGCTTTTCGCTGCCTCGAAATGCTTCGGCAAATCGCGCGTAGTCGAAGGCCAGCGGAGCGGCGGTCGGGAGTGGCGCGCCCGCGCTCACCTCCGGCGCCGCCGGCGGCTGGAATGCCGACCCGGTTCGCTGGCGGATGAGACGCAGCTCGACGTGGATCAGCTTGTCGAATTCCGCGCGCACGCGTTCCAGGTCGGCCCAGAGGCGCTTTTGGATCTCCAGTCCGCGCTCGTCCAGCCGGACGGTAAAGTCGTCATGCTGGGAGCGCACGGCCTCGCGATAGTTGCTGTCCATCAAGGTGAGGCGATATTGAAACGCCCCTTCGAGGTCGGCCACGCTGCGTAGAAACTGCATCTCGTTGGTCGTCAGCTTCTGCTCCCAGCCGGCGCGCCATTGGGCCCAGTGTTCACGGATGTCGGACATCTCCTGGCTCTGTTCGCGCAGGGGTTTTTCCAACTTCTCGCGGAGCGCCTGCTCGGCGGCCAGCCGGTTGCCGAACTCGACCAGCGCGCGGTTTGATTCATTCAGCGCCTCCATGACCGCGTCCACGCACGCGATTGCCTTGCGGTTGAATTCCACTTGCTCGCGCACGTGCCAGTCGAGGACCCGCGCTACTAAACGCTTCCAGGCCTGGACCAGGCTGTTGAGCGGCCCACCGGCGCGCGGGTTCACGGTGCCGATGGCCGCCACTTTCCCCAACGCCGCGTCCCGCGCGTGCACCAGCCCGCTCAGGTCGGGCAGTGCGATATCCGTGCCTCCAGCCGCAGTTTCCGGATTGCTGGCGCGCACCCGGTCGCGCACGTCCCGCAAAATGGCGATCAGCTCAGCGCTTTCCACGTTTTCGACTCCAGACGGCCGTAACCACGGTGCCGAGGCCGCCGCGCGGGGCAAAATCGCCGATCACCGTTGCCGATACCGGCTGCGCAAATCTCACCACGTCGCGCAGTACCCGGTTCACCACGTTCTCCTGAAAGATCCCCAACTCGCGATATGCCAACAGGTACATTTTGTACGATTTCAGTTCCAGGCAGCGCCGCAGCGGCACATACCGCAACACGATCTTGCCGAAGTCGGGCAGCCCGGTCTTGGGACACACGGCAGTGAACTCCGGCATGACGATTTCGATTTCGTACGGCTCCCGGTACTGGTTGGGCCAGGTCTCAATCTCCGGCAGCGGAGCGCGCGTGCCGGATTCGGCGTGCGCATCGGTGTACTGGCGCTTCATGCGAGAGCCTTTGAGAGCAAGTCGAGGAACATGCCGACATCGGCTACCACGCCCACCGCTTGCCCGGTGCCGCGATCGCTTACCTTGGTGGCGACCGCAGGATTGATATCCACGCAAACGATTCTCACCCAGCTCGGCAGCATGTTACCGGTCGCGATCGAATGCAGCATCGAGCCGAGACAGAGCACCAGCCCTGCGCCCTTGAGCTCGGCCGCGTATGCGTCCTGCGCCGCGTTCATATCGGTGATCGTGTCGGGCAGCGGGCCATCGTCGCGCAGGCTGCCGGCCAGCACGAAAGGCACACCCTTCTTCACACACTCATACAGAATGCCCGAGCGGAGCCGGCCGCTTTCCACCGCCAGGCAAATTGAGCCGGCGCGATAGATGGCGTTGATGGCGCGCATGTGGTTGCGGTGGCCGTGTTCCTCCAGCCGCCCGTCGGAAAGGCGAACCCCCAGCGACGTGCCGAACAGAGCCGCTTCTACATCGTGCACTCCCAGCGCATTGCCGCTGAGCAGACCCTGCACCGAGCCCTGCCGGATCAGCGACGACAATCCTTCCACCCCGCCGGTATGCACCACCACCGGTCCGGCCACCACTATGACCTTGAGTCCGCTCGAGAGCGTCTGGCGCACCAGTTCTGCGGTCTGGCGCACGGCGGTCTCCACCTGGCGCTCCGACGAAATGCCGTTAGCCATGAACGCAAACGCCAGTCGGTCGCGCTCCTTCGATTCCGGAACCACACGAATGCCGCGCAGCCCGGCCACGATACGGTCGCCCCTGCGCAGGTCGCGCAGACGCCGGCACCTCGCGCGGCCGTCTGCCACCACCACCATGGCGTCCATCCGTTGATTCTCCACCTCGATCCATTGCTCGCCGTGGCGCACGTAGGTGCGGTGGTTGGTGGTGGAATAGAAGTCCTCCGGCGCGCACCGGTCGCGTTCCACGTCACGGAGCAGCGCGTCGCTCGCGTCCACCGGCGCGCAGCCGAGCAGCAGCAGCGTCTCGAGCAAGCGGTCGAGAGCGCTTTGGTCACCCGTGGTTACTCGCAGCCGTAGATAGGACGGCTCGCTGTTAGTGCGGCCGATGCGGAACTCCTCCACTTCGAAACGGCCGTGCTGTTCCACCACGGTGTCGAAGATGCTCTCCATGATATGGGAGTCGATTAGGTGGCCTTCCGCTTCGACCACTTCCTGGAATGGCATAGAAGCTTCTATTGTACCTTCGGCTGAGGCTATAACCGGCTGCGCCTCTGCGCCTCAGAATTGTCCAATGCAAGATGAGCATGAAAGGGGCAAAGAGGCTGGGGCGGTTTCCAATGCAAGGTGAGCATGAAACAGAGGAGGATGGGGTAGGCGTGGCGCGGCCGGGTGCAAGTGCGCATGGGGAATGCCGAGAGCCTCAGCCGGGAGCAGATCCGCGAATTCCTGACCTCGAGCGAAGCGATCGAGTTTGCGGGGTGCGGACGGGCGGAAAAATACGCCTGGGTGGAGCGCGTGTTGGCGGCGCAGCGGTATGGCGCGCTGAGCAAGCGGGAGCGCGGCGTTGTCCGCGCGTACATGGAAAAGGTGACGGGGATGAGCGCGTCGCAGATGACGCGACTGATCCGGGCGTTTCTGGATCACGGCGCGGTGAAGGCGGCGCCCTACCGGAGGCATCGTTTCAACGCGCGGTACACCGCCGAAGACGTCGCGCTGCTGGCGGAAGTGGACCGGGCGCACGAGCGATTGAGCGGGCCGGCCACGCGGCGGATTCTCGAACGCGAGTACGAGCAGTTCGGCGACCTGCGGTACCGGCGGCTGGCGAAGATCAGCGTGTCGCATCTGTACAACCTGCGAGCCAGCGCGCGCTACCGCAATCAGGCCGCGGTGTTCGAGGCGACGCGGCCCACGGCGATCTCGATCGGCCAGCGGCGCCGGCCCGAGCCGCAGGGCCGAGCCGGATTTCTGCGGGTGGACACAGTCCATCAGGGCGACTGGGACGGCAACAAAGGCGTGTATCACATCAACGCAGTGGACGCGGTGACGCAATGGCAGGTGGTGGGCTGCGCGAGCAAGATCAGCGAAGCCTATCTGCTGCCCGTGCTGGAGGCCGTGCTGCGGCAGTTTCCGTTCGTGGTGCTGGGGTTTCACGCCGACAACGGATCGGAGTACATCAACCATCGGGTGGCGGAACTGTTGGAGAAACTGCGCGCGGAGTTCACCAAAAGCCGCGCCTGCCGCAGTCAGGACAATGCTCTGGTGGAGGGCAAGAATGGGGCGGTGATCCGCAAGCTGATGGGCTACGGCTACATCGCTGGCGAGCACGCTGGAGCCATCGGGGAGTTCTATGCGCACTACCTGAACCCGTATCTGAACTACCATCGGCCATGCGGCTTCGCGACGGTGAGCGTGGACGAGCGGGGCAAGCGGAAGCGGAAGTACAAGAGCGAAGACTACCGGACACCGTTCGAGAAACTGACATCGCTGCCGAAGGTGGAGAAATGCCTGAGGCCGGGTCTCAGCCTGGCCGCCATGGAGCGGGGAGCCTCGGCGATGAGCGACACCGAGTGTGCGCGCCGGATGAGCGCCGCCAAGGCCAAACTCCTGCGGCAGTGCAAGGCGCAGCCGCCGGTTCCACCGCGGTTCCGGTAACGAGGCCGGAAGCCGGTGGAAATGCCGGGGCGGTGGAAAGCATGGAAAACCAAAACCAGGTTTTCCACCCTTCCCACCGCCCCTTGCAAATCCCGCAACCCCGGCGGGATTCGCACATTCCCACCGTCTCGACGACGGCTTCTCATCGAAATCCAAAACCAAAGAAAGGAACTCGGCCGCTGCGCGGCCTCGTCCTTCTCCTACCGCTTCGACTCCGGCCGCACAGAGCCCATTTCATGCTCATCTTTCGATTGGAAAATGCTCCTCCCCGAAGCAACCGAATCGGGCGATTCCGTCGCCGATCGGCGAACGCAAAAGACGAGCCCGCGCAGGGCTCCGGCTGGTATCAGTTGGCAGGAAGTTGCATCTTGTGCAGCAGCGCCTGGAATCGCGATTCCGAACGCAGAGGATCGTACACTGCGTCAGCGCCGAGATAGACCAGAGCCGGCGCCCGCGCTGCATACGCTTTCTCCAGCCAGTCCATTGCCCGTTCCCGGTCGTTCAGGCCGCAATAGATTACTGCAGGAATTTCTGGCGAAACGAATTCTCGCTGCGAGCGGGCGAGAAGGTGTTCCAGTACTGCGCTTGCTTTGTCGAGTTGACCGGCAACGGCATATGCATGGCCGAGATTCCCCAACGCTTCGGAGCTGTCATGCTCCTCATCCACGGCTTTCTGGAACGCTGCGATCGCGTCGGGCAGCATTTTCTTCGCCTCGTATGCTCTGCCAAGAAAGGCGAGAAGGCCGATCAGGTTCGGGGATTCCTGGAGAAGCCGCCGGCCCTGGCCGATCACATCGTCATACCTGCGCGACAAAAGCAAATGCCACACCATGTGCGCCCGCCGCAATGGGTTGAGAGGGTCGATTTCCAAGGCGGTTTTGCTCTGGGCAAGTGAAGCGTCAAACTGCCCCATGGCAATGAAATAGTGCGACAGCCAATCGTGGGCATTGGCGTCATTGCGATTGAGCTCGACGGCCCGATCGAGCTCGCGCTTGGCGCCGGCCCAGTCCCAGGCGTGAAAAAGGTAGGTGTATCCGAGAGAAGCGTGAGCTTCCCCGAGATTCGGATCGATCTCCAGGGCGCGCACTGCCGCGGCGCTGGCCTTCGAGAAGAGTTCCACCTGGTTCGGCGCCGCCTGTTCGACGGCCAGTGTGTTGTAGCAGTCCGCCAGACCGGCCCAGGCAATCGCCGCATTGGGGTCTACCTTGACTGCCAGTTCGAAATAACCGATGGCGGTGACGGTGTCGGGTGTGCTTCTCCGGTTCCAGAAGAAACGCCCCTGCAGATAGTCGTCATACGCGGCGGGATCCACCGCCCTCCGGTGCGAATCCGCCATCGATGAAATATAGGCCCGAATCTGCCCGGCAATTGCAGCGGCGATCTCCCGCTGCACGCCGAGTATGTCCCCCGTATCCCGCTCGAAGCTTCCGGCCCAAAGGTGACGGTCCTCCCGCGCCAATAGCAATTGAGCCGTAATCCGCACTCTTTGCTTCGCACGTACTACAGAACCTTCCACCACCGCATCCACGCCCAGCGCGCTGGCGATCGCCGGAAGCGGCTGGCGCTTGCCTTTGTACACCATCACAGAGGTGCGCGAAATCACCCTGACGCCTTCCAATGTGGCGAGGTCGGTGATGAGCTCATCCGTGATTCCGTCCGCGAAGTACTCCTGGCTTGGGTCGTTCGAGAGGTTCTCAAACGGTAACACGGCGATCGAACGCACTTGCCGCCCTGGCGCCGTCGGGGCAAAGCGATCTCGCCAATTCCCCGGGTTCCAGAGCAGGACCGCTGCAACAACCATGCCGGCCGCAGCCGCGAGGAGGGTGCGCTTGTCGGCCAAGAACCGCGTTCGGGACGCCAGGCCGGCCGGAGGCTCTTCGGTCATGCCTTGCGCGCGGCCATTCATTGGGGGCGTCGCGTCCGCGAGAGCGAGTTCCTGCACCGGAGCGATAAAGCGGTAGCCGAGGCGGGGGAGCGTTTCGACGAAGCGTGGATTCTCGGCGGAGTCGCCCAGCGCATCGCGGACGCGATTGACGGCACGATTGAGTCCGCGATCGAAATCCACCACCGTGTCATCCGGCCAGATCCGCTGCCTCAGCTCTTCCCGGGTCAAGACCTCGCCAGGCTGTCCCAGGAGGGCAAGCAGAAGCGCGAACGGCTGCTCTTGCAGCTTGACTTTGCGGCCTTGTTTGAAGAGTTCGCGGGAGCCGGCATCGACCTCGAAGGTAGCGAAGCACAGTCGGTGAGGTCTGTGGCCGGAGACACTCATATCCGGAGTCCTTTAGATGCACTATAGCACCCAATCCCAGCGAGGCAGAGCGCCTTGCGGGCCCCCCGGAGCCGGAGATAACTCAGCGTAAGTGAATGACCCCTGGCCAATTAACTGGGGACAAACATTCACGCGACATGACACCTGCGGGCCATCGACCCAGGCGCGGCGGTCGCGTAAGGTTCCCGGAGAGTCAAGGCCCGCCACGTTCGCCGGTTGGCCGAATCGCGATTCTGCGGCCCCGCCGCCAGCGATTGGGGATGCTTGCCACCAAGGTTCGGAAAGGAAGACGACTCAGAGAAAGTTCACTTGAGGAGGAGAAGACAGAAGAAGACCGCATTAACGGTAATACTGCTCACCGCAACTGCCCTTTGGGGGCAAGACAATGTCACTTGTACGAATGCCACCCTCCAGGGCGACTATGGCTTTACGCTCACCGGCACGAGGCCCTCGGCCCCAGGCTCTGCCATCATCGAGACGGTCGTGGGAGTTGCCATGACCCACTTCGATGGCGATGGCAACCTGACCCAGACGGACAACATCCACGGATCGATTTCCGGCTTTACGGCTCCGGATCGCCCCGGTACCGGAACGTATAACCTCAACGCCGACTGCACCGGCACCATGCAACTGAGCAGTCCCGGATCGCCCACTCTGACCCTGCACATCGTGGTGGTCGACAACGGCAACGAAGTGCGGACGGCGGTCGTGAACCCGCTCCCCGTCATGGTAACCAGCAACGGCAGGCGCACCACTCAGCGTTCCATTGGTGGATTTATGTTCTTCCCGGATATCCGGAAGAACCAGCCCGCTCAGTAACGGCGTGGTCTACGCGCCTACAGGGGGTCCTGGGGTTGTTCCGTTTCCATGACCAAACGTGCGACAGGCTGGCGGCCTACTTCACCGCCAGCCAGGCCAGGAACAGCCCGTCCGGCGGCACGTCTTCCCAATAAGATATGTCGCGGCTCTCCACCTGGCCGCAGTGGCGTTTCAACAGGCCCGTAAGTTCGCGGCGGCCGAACCAGCGCTCCCACTCCGGCGTTTTCAGTCGTCCCCGTGCGCGTGCGTTCTTGTCGATCACCGCGATGCGCCCGCCGGGCTTCACCACGCGGCAGATCTCACCCACGGCTCTGGCGATTTCGACCGCATGCTCCAGGCTTTCCGTGGCGTAAGCCGCGTCGAACGTGGCGTCGCCGAATGGCAGCTCGGTCATGGAGCCGGAGCACACGCGAACGCCTTCCGGCGCGAAACGCAGCATCTCGAGCGAAAGGTCCAACCCGTAGACCTCGGCTCCCGGTTCCTCGTCGTGCAGAATGCGGGCGAAGCGGCCTTTGCCGCAGCCCACATCGAGCACCTTGCGCCCGGCAAGCTCGCCCAGGTGCTGGCGGATCAGCTTCACATGATAGATGCGCGGATCGATGGTGGCGGGAAAGTGCTCCTCATCGCCGGCCGCCCGGTCGAAGGAAGCGCGGATGCGGGCGCGCAGTTCGGTGGTAAGCCGCGCGCCTCGCCGCGAAAACAGATGCCTCCAGTTCAAACCTCAGGCCTTCGTGAGGAAGATGGGCAGTCCCAGCTTGTGATCGTACATCGGCCGGTACCGCTCCGTGTTGTACATGGTGGCGATGTCGACGCGCCGCGGGCCCAGTTTGGGATCGGGAATCGGCACCATGCTGTAACAGCCGCTGCTGATGGCCGTCATCAGGCCGCTTTTGCCCGCCTCAATCGCGTCCATCGCCATTCCGGCGAACGTATTCGCCACCATGCGGTCGACAAAGTCCGGGCTGCCGGAGCGCAGGTCGTACGTCAGGTCGCTGACGATGGTTTCCTCTCCTGTGGCCGATTTGATTTCGTTCGAAAGGTCCTCGGCCACGCTCATCTTCTTGCGATGCCCGAAGGCGTCTGCCTCGCCGTACTCCTTCACCATGTAACCTTCCCACTCCGCGCCTTCGGAAAGAATCACCAGCGCGTAGTTGCTGGGATTGTGTTTTTTGTCGTACACCAGCACTTCGATCAGCTTCTGCAGATTCACTTTGAATTCCGGGATGCAGCAGCGCACTGAGGTCACATAAGCGGTGTAGAGCGCCGTGTACCCTGCGTCGCGGCCGAACACGCGGAAGATGCCGATCCGCTCGTGCGAGCCCACCGTGGTCCGCTGCCGCTCGATCGCATCCATGGCGCGCGTGATGGCGGTCGAAAAGCCGATGCAGTATTCGGTATTCTGCACGTCGTTGTCCATCGTCTTCGGCACCGCCACTACCTTGACTCCGCGGCGATCCAGCTCGGCGGCGTAGCTGAGCGTGTCGTCCCCGCCAATCGCCACCAGGTAATCGAGCCCCAGCGCCTCCAGGTTCTCGAGCACCGCCGGCGTCACATCGTATACGGTGGACGTCACGCCCTTCTTGGTGGCCTGCCGGGAGGGAAAACTGCGGCCTTCGAGCGTCGGCGGCAGCTTGGACATCTTCGACGGGTTGGTGCGCGAACTGTGCAGGTACGTGCCGCCCGTGCGGTCGATGGTACGTGTGTTTTCACGGTTCAACGGCTGTATGTAACGGCTGCGGCTGGCCGGGTCCTGTAAGTCGACGTGCGTCAGCCCTTCCCAGCCGCGCCGGATGCCGATAACCTCCCATCCGGCTTCACCGGACCGGTAGACAACCGATTTGATGACCGAATTCAATCCGGGGACGTCGCCACCGCCAGTTAGGATACCGATACGCTTCGCGGGCATGAATGCTCCTTAAAAGAGGAATTGGTTTCAATTTGGAAAACCTCATTATAGAAGATGGCGCGCGCGGCGCGCGCCTGGCGAGCGGCCACTGCGCCGCGCCGCCCGCTATACTTGGTGCTGCGATGCGCATGAACCGCATAGCCCGCCGATTTCTGTTGACCATTTTCGCCATTGCCGTCACCCTGGCGACCGGCACCATTGGCTTCACCGTCATCGACCATTACCCGCCCTTCGACGCCTTCTACATGACGCTGATCACCATGACCACGGTGGGTTATAGCGAAATCCATCCCCTTTCGCAGGCGGGCCGCATTTTCAATTCGTTCCTCATTATCTTTGGCGTCACCACGATTCTGATCGCCATCGGCGCCATGACGCAGACCATCATCGAATTCGAGTTAGGCGATCGTCTCAACCAACGGCGGAACAAACGCATGATTGACAAGCTCAAGAACCATTTCATCGTGTGCGGATTCGGCCGCGTAGGGCGCGGCGCGGCCGCCGAACTGCTCCACGCCGGAGCGCCCTTCGTGGTGGTGGACCAGAATGCGGAGCGCACCGAGCGCGCCATGCGGGAAGGCATGCTGGCCGTGGCGGCCGACGCCACGCAGGACGATACGCTACGCCAGGCCGGCATCGAGCACGCCCGCGGCCTGGTCGCGGCGCTTGCCACCGACGCCGACAACCTCTTCGTTCTACTCTCGGCCAAGGGCTTGAATCCGGGGCTGTACGTGGCCGTGCGCGCGGCCGAGGAGGGCGCCGAACAGAAGATGCGGCATGCCGGCGCCAATTCCGTCTTCGCCCCCTACGCCCTCACCGGGCACCGCCTGGCGCAAGCCCTCTTGCGGCCCCATGTGGTGCAGTTCCTCGATTTCACCACCCAGGATATCGGACAGGACATCGCCATTGAACAGGTTTCCGTGGATGCCGGCAGCGAGATGGTATCCAAGACCATCCGCGACATGCAGCTCGGCCGCGACCTGGGCGTGATTGTCATGGCTATTCGCAAGCGCGACGGCCACATGTTGTTCAACCCGCCCGCCGATACCGCCATTCACGGAGGTGACTTCCTGATTGTGATGGGGGGCCAGGAAAACCTGCGGACTCTCGAAACGCTGCTTGCCGGACACAACCCGCCGCGCGCGGATTAGGCAGCGCTGCCGCAGTGCCAAAACCAAACACGCACCAGGGGGTACAATTCTAATCATGGCAAAGCCTCCACGCCCCTCCGGATCGCCTCTTCCCGCGGGCACGGCGACACAACGGCCGGGTGGCGAACCGCCCAAATCGCGGAACGCGTGGCGGCGACTTTTGGATCGGCTGATTAACGGGCCGGCACACACCGACCCCCTTTACCTGACCAATCGCAGCGTCGGGCAGCGAATACGCGGCGTGGCCATGGTCGTGACTCCCCTCGTGCTCTTGGTGGCAGTGCTGGCTTTCGCCTGGAGCGGCATATTCAAGGCAAAGGAAGCGCCCAAACCAAGGGAGCTGACACTCGAGGAAAAAGCCGCGCGCGTCCTTCCCAACTTCGACTCGAGAATTCAGCTACCCACCAATCACGACCTGGACGTGCAGGATGTTCATCTGGAGCGCAGCTCGCCCAGACAGGTGGTGGGGCGCGTCAAGAACAACACCGACCATATGATTGAGTCGGCCGACATCAGCTTCGATCTCACCGATAATCGCTGGTCCCACTTGGGCGCCGTGAGTACGCGGGTTGAGAAACTCCCTCCCCAAAGTGCCGTTCCCTTCCGGTTCACCATCGGGCTGGACACCGCCGAACACGTCCTGGTCCGCGACTATCAGGTTCATTGAGACTCGTGAGGCTGTAGTGCACGCCTGCGTCGGTGCCCCTATCTGTCGAAAGACGCGCTGTAACGCCGGCCGTCTTTGCCGACGGTTCGTTACTGCATGATCCTCTCCTCCGCCCTCGCGGTAGCATAAGCAAATGGACTGGCAACTGGATGCGGCCGAGGCGCGCGTGCTGGGCGCCCTGCTCGAAAAAGAGATCGCCACCCCCGAGTATTACCCGCTCTCGCTAAACGCTCTGCTCAACGCCTGCAACCAAAAATCCAACCGTGAGCCGGTGGTGGCCTACGACGAATCCACCGTTGAAGAGGCGCTCGCGGGCTTGCGGGCCAAAAGCCTGGCCAGCCGCCTCACCGGCCGCGATATCCGCGTACCCAAACACGCTCAGCGTTTCACCGAGCAGTCCAATCTCGGCCGCCGCGAAGCTGCGCTGCTGTGCCTGCTGCTGCTGCGCGGGCCGCAGACCGTGGGCGAGTTGCGCGGCCGCTCCGACCGCCTCTTTCAGTTCGACGGCCTGGAAGCCGTGGAAACCACGCTCCATCATCTTTCGGAGCTGGGCATGGTGATGCGCCTCACCCGCTACGCCGGATCGCGCGAGCCGCGCTGGGTGCATCTCTTGTCGGGCCAACCGGAAGAAGGCGTCGAAGACAGCCAGCCCGCCGCCGCTCCTGCTCCACACCCGCCGGCCGCGGAGCGCATAGCCGCACTCGAACAGGAGCTCGCCGCTCTCCGCCGGGAGTTCGACGAGTTTCGCAAGCGCTTCGAGTGATCGCTTCGGAGCCGCGACCGTGAGGGAGCGGATCTGCCGCCGCCTATTCAACTTCGTTGACCACCGAGCGCCGCGGACGCTGGCTAAGAACCGCGGGCGGCCCTGAGCGTTTCACAAAAATGGCAAAACTCTCCAGTCCCAGCCCAGCTTCATAAGCAAGCCGGGAAATCCAGGGAGCGCTGGGCAATATGTCGGCCCCAGAAGTAGATTCGCATAGGTAGATTTTGACGCGGTACTGGCTATAATAGCCAGCCCGTTTTCAACAAACCCCTTTCAAACCGTGCGTGCGGTTTTCCCGCACACGGCTTAACGATGATCTTCCTGGTGCGGCTTGCGCCGGGTAGCGCACGGTCCCACGCAGGCGGTACAGGCCCATACTCCAAAACTGTTCGCCGGTCCAGATGCCCCGCCGCGTTGCCCGCTGCCCGCCTCGCCGATATAACCAGCGCACCAGCCGCGAGTACACAAACCGGTCCATCTTTAGAAACTCCCGTGAGCTCGTGCCCGTTCGGAAGTAATTTCCCCAGCCTCGAAGAACGGGATTCAGCTTGGCGATAATCTGCTTCACATCTTCCCCGCTGCTCCGCGCACTCGTGATCTCACGGACTCGGCCCCGGAATCGATTCATCGCCTTGGGCGACGGCCAACGATGCATGAAATGACATCGCGGGTTTCGCAGAATACTTCGCTTCTTGCGGATCGTACACCCCAAGAATACGAATCCCTCCTTGCCTTTCCGTAGATCCACCATACGCGTCTTCTCGGGATGCAGTTGCAGTCCGAGCCGTTGCATTACCAGCCCGATCCGCCGCAGCGCTTCCCTGGCCTGCGACTCCCTCCCACACATCACTACGAAGTCGTCGCAGTACCGCACCAGCAACCCCAACTGTCTGCATCGGGTCTGCCACAACCGGTCCAGGTAATTCAGATAGATGTTCGCCAGCAACGGCGAGATCACTCCGCCCTGCGGGGTTCCCGCCAGCGTTTCCCTCACCGTTCCGTCTTCCATCACTCCTGCTGCCAGCCACTGCCGAATCAACTTCAATACCCTTCGATCCGAGATTCGCTCCTTCACCAACTCCATCAGGGTTCCCCTCTGGATGTTGTCAAAGTAGCCCTTGATGTCTGCGTCGATGACGAAGTTGTAGCCCCGGTTGCCCGCTTCGCGGATTGCTTCCAGAGCCTGGGTAGCGCTTCTCTTCGGACGAAATCCATAACTGCACTCTTGGAAATCCGCCTCAAAGATCGGTTCCACCACTATCTTCGCCGCCATCTGCACCACCCGGTCCCGCACCGTCGGTATCCCCAGCGGCCGCTGCTTCCCATCAGCTTTCGGTATCCATCGCCTCATCACCGGGGATGGACGATATCGGCCTGCTTTCAGGTCGGCCTGTATCCCTTCGAGAAACTCCGTCACTCCTTGCTCCTCGATGGATCGCAACGTGGCTTGATCCACGCCCGCCGCCCCTCCATTGCTGCGCACCCGCATCCACGCTCTCCACAGAACGTCACTCCTGTAGATCCGGTCGTACAACGCATGGAAGCGCCGTGTCTTACTCTGCTTGGCACACACCCATAGCTTGCGTTGGAGTTGTCGTACTTTATCATTGGGGATTTTGGCCGTTTCCGGCATGCCCTCGCACTTACCTCCTGGCAGCTCGATCAAAGCAGGGCCCCTTCCCTCCAGCGCGTTATCTTGCGCGCCTTCACCGGTACTGTGGACCCCTCGGACTCCCTCCTGGCTCCTCGCGATTTCAGCCGTCCGGCTTTATACGCTCGGTCTTTGCCTGACTGGGCTGCCAGGTAGGGTCTCTCCTGTTCCACGCTCTTCTTTGGAAACGTGCCACCGCCCCTTACCCCGGAAAGGTCCAGCAGTCCTTCCGGTCCAGACTGCTGTCTGTTGCCTTCGCCATGACATGACTGGCTCGGCCCTTTCAAACACCTTTCGGCTGATACTATGACGTGGCTGCAGCGTTCACTTGATGTTGCGGCCCGCTTCCTTGCTCTCCACAAAATGGACTTTTGACGCCCCGCTGTGGCCGGCGACATCTCTGCCTTCGGCTGGGGCCTGCTACCGGGCGCTCCGGCGCTTACCCGGACAAGACTTTCACTTGCTAGAAGAACGCGTCTTTCAGGACGCACCATGCATCTGAGTGTAGGAGTACACAGGCCGTTCGACGAGTTTCGCAAGCGCTTCGAGTGATCGCTTCGGAGCCGCGACCGTGAGGGAGCGGATGTGCCGCCGCCTATTCAACTTCGTTGACCACCGAGCGCCGCGGACGCTGGCTAAGAACCGCGGGCGGCCCTGAGCGTTTCACAAAAATGGCAAAACTCTCCAGTCCCAGCCCAGCTTCATAAGCAAGCCGGGAAATCCAGGAGCGCTGGGCAATATGTCGGCCCCAGAAGTGAATTCGCATGCATCTGAGAGTAGGGGTACACAAGGCGTTGGTCTCCCGGGAGGCTCTGTATCAGGGCATCGGCTTTAGCCGTGCCGTAGGACGGGAGAAAAATGTGGGCTTCAGCCCCTGCGGACTCGTGGCCGGCATCGGACGAAGCTCTGACCTCGCTCAATAAGCGCTCGCTCGCCTACTTACGGTACACCACGCCACCCTTCATCACGAAGCTGACTCTTTCAAGCGCGCCGACGTCTTCGAGCGGATTACCCTCCACTGCAATCACATCGGCAAAGTAGCCAGCCTTCAGCGCTCCGATCTGGCCTTCCCACCCGAGCAGCTTCGCTCCGTGCAGCGTTCCGGCTTGAATCGCCGCCAATGGCGACATCCCGTACTTCACCATCAGCACGAATTCGCGCGCCTGCGTGCCATGCGGAAACGGCCCCACATCCGAGCCCATCGCGAATTGCACGCCTGCCGCCAATTGCTTGCGGAATTCTGCGGCGTGATATTCGAGCATCGCCCGTTCCCGCGCACCCGCGGCCGGCGACGCCGCATGATCGGCGAAGTATTCGGCAATGGCGAAGGTTGGCACGGCGAAGATGCCGCGCTCCCGCATCAGCCGCATGGTTTCCGCGCTCAACTGGTAGGCATGATCGATCGATTCCACGCCTGCGCGCGCCGCATATAGCGTGCCGGGTTCGCCCATGGCGTGCACCGCCACCCGCTTGCCCACCCGCGCAGCCTCGGTAACTGCGGCCGTGAGCTCGGCCTCCGAGAACTGGTAGGGCGTGGCGAATTTGCCCGCGGTCAAGGTGTCGCGGCCTGTCTCGTAGATCTTGATAAAATCCGCCCCCTCTTTGAACTGCTGGCGGATGACGTGGATCAACTCGAGCGCATTGTTGGCCTCGGTGGCGTTGGGCAGCACATGCTGCGCCGGGTTGAAGCCGATGGCGTCTTCATGACCGCCCAGAATGTCGATGGCGTTGCCGCTGATGCGCAGCCGTGGTCCCGGAACCGAGCCCGCGTTGATGGCGTTGCGCACTGCCGTGTCGGCCGACCCGGCGCCCTCGGTTCCCATGTCGCGCTCCGCTGTGAATCCGCCCATCAGATCGTCGCGCGCCGCCAGCACCGCGGCGATGGTTCGTTGCGGCACCGATTCCTCCACCGTCTGCAGATCCTCGGCGCCGGGGTGCAGGAACAGATGCACGTGCGCGTCAATCAGTCCCGGCAGCAGCGTTCGGGCACCGAGGTCGATCACGTCGGCATCCGCCGGCCGCGCGACCTTTCCACCAACCTCGGCGATGCGGTCCCCGCGCACCAGCAGTTCGCCCGGCGCGATCATCTTGCCGGTCTCAACATCCAGCAGCCGCGCCGCATGCAGCACCGTTGCGTGAGTCGCCGGCTGGCACCATGCCGCCCGGCCGGCGATCGCCAAAACCAGTAATGAGGTCCAGCGCAAACACTTCATAGCCATTGCGCGCCATCATACCACCGCCGCCCAGTCGCGCGCCGGCATCGGCTCAACGTACGAATCTCGGGGTTACCATCTCGCGGTTACCGGCTGTTCGCCCTCAGTGTAAGTCCGAGACTGGTTAGTGGGGAGCGCGCTGCCACCCGCCAGTCCGTACGAGTCGGGCATGCCCGGCCCGCTCTTCCGCGTCCCACCCCAATCACCACTTTTCGTCCCCACTAACTCAATCACTTATGAAGTGAACCCCTGGAGTGAGACACGAAGTTAAGGGGGTCATCGCCGTTCGATGAGAAATCATTGCACGGCGGGGTTGATGTCGTCCACTCTGGAAGGACCTGAGCGGAGGATAGGGCAACGCAGGGATGCGCCCCGAGCGCCGACTCAGCGGCCGGAACGGCCGGGGCGGCGTCAGCCGCCCCGTAGTTCAGCAGCCATTCCGGCGCAACTGCGTTAAATCCCGGGGTCGCAGGGGCAGCGCCCCCGTACTGCGGCGTGTGATGACAATCCCATCTCATTGCGAAGCGCCGTTCTCGAACTCGGCGGGCGGAAGATATCCGAGAGCCGAGTGCAGCCGTTTCCGATTATAGACGCGCTCCAGGAATTCGCCAATGCTGGAGCGAGCGTCGTGGAAGTCGCGGTATTCGTTGCGGTAGACCTCCTCCTGTTTCAGGGTTTTCATGAATGACTCGCACGCCGCGTTGTCGTACGGGTTTCCCTTGCGGCTCATGCTGATGGTGGCGTGGTGGTGCTTCAGCAGTTCCGTGTAGACGTGCGAAGCATACTGCACGCCGCGGTCGGAGTGATGCACCAGGCCGGGCGATGGAGCGCGCTGGACCAGCGCCATGCGCAACGCCGTAACCGGCAGTTCGGCCTCCAGTGTGCGGCCCAGCGCCCAGCCGATCACGCGCCGCGAGAATGCGTCCAGTACCACCGCCAGATACACGAACTCCGTGCGCAGTCGGATGTAGGTGATGTCGGCGATCCAAAGCTGATTGATCGCCGCGAGCTGGATACCCCGGGCCAGGTTCGGGTAGACCGGCAGGTTGTGCCGCGAGTCGGTCGTAACTACGAACGCACGCCGCCGCACGCACAGCAGATTGTCTTCCCGCATCATCCGCAGCACGCGTTTGTGGTTGACCTCGAAGCCGCGCCGCTGCAACTCGTAGGTGATTCGTCGGTAACCGTACGCCGGCGATTCCAGCGCGACCTTCTGCATCTGATCGCGCAGTTCCATCTCGACGGGTGTGGCTTGGCGTGGCACGCGCCAGCGGTAGAAACCGGCCCGGCTCAGGCCGGTCATGTGACACAGCGCGCTCACGGCCTGGCCTTTCGCGGTGCCTTGCTGGACTTCTTCAAACAGGCATCCGCGCCACTGACGACGGCCGGCGGGTGATGATCCCTGAAATGCTGCAAGGCCTTTTTTAAAAAATCGTTCTCCATGGTGAGTTGGCCGATTTTGCGCTCCAGCTCGGCAATGCGGCGGGCATCGTCGAGCGCCGGCAGATCGGCGCCGCGCCGGCCAACGCCGGGAAAGGCCGATTCCCCTTTGGCGCGCCACTCTCCACGCCAGCGTTCCAGCAGCTTCGGGCTCAGTTGATATTTCCGCGCAATTTCACCGGTGGCAGAGCCGGCGTCCAAGGCGCGCATGGCAGCGATCTTCAGATCGCGACTGTAAACAGCTCGGGACAAATCCATTCCTCACTCCATTCAATGTATTTGTTCCCTTAACTCGCTGTCTCACTTTTGGG